>JBAULP010000137.1:0-34271 GCA_049578265.1 Acidobacteriaceae bacterium | reverse complement strand
GGCTTTAGCGGTGCGAACCGTGGCGGCTTCTCCGGCGCAAGCCGCGGTGGATTCAGCGGTGCGAGCCGCGGCGGATCCAGCGGCGGTAGTCACTTCAGCGGTGGCGGAGGTTTCCACGGCGGCGGTGGCGGAGGCTTCCATAGCGGTGGCGGCGGAGGCTTCCACGGCGGTGGCGGCGGTCACGGCGGCGGCGGACATCGCTAACCAGCGCGTCTGAAACCAAATCAAGAAGGGCTGAGGATCATTCCTCAGCCCTTCTTCTTTTCACTTCAAAATCATCGCCCTGCCAGACGCAGCACCATGCCAGCAATTCGTTCCAACGCCCCCGGCTTAGCCAGCCCGCGCGCTCGTTCCGCCATCACCGCACGTCGAGGCGCGTCGGTCAGCAGCCCTACCAAAGCAGCACGCAACGTCTCCGCAGACGCATCCCTCTGCAACAACATCTCAGCCGCGCCTGCCTCCACTAACACCTCTGCATTCTTCCTCTGATGATCATCCGCAGCCGTAGCCAACGGCACCAGCAACGACGGCTTGCCCGCCGCGCACAACTCCGCCACCGTGCTCCCTGCCCGCGCCAGCACTACATCCGCAGCCGCATACTGCGCAGGCATGTCCGTCAGGAACGCCTCAACAACCCACCGCGCAGGATCGGCGCCACTCGCAACATAAGCTGCCCGAGTAGCCTCAAGTTGCCGAGGCCCTGCTTGATGCACAATCGTCAACCCCGGCACCTCCTCCAGCAACCGCGCGACAATCAGTGGCATCGTCTCGTTGAACACCAACGCCCCATTACTACCCGCAGTCACCAGCAACCGCGGAGTCGCCCCCGCCGGCCGCTCCGGCAACGCAAAAATCTCCGGCCGCACCGGCACGCCAGTCACCTCGGCATTCCGAAAATACTGCGCCGTCTGCGCAAAGTTGACCGACGCCGCGCTCACACGCTTCCCCACCAACCGATTCGTCATCCCCGGCACAGCATTCGGTTCATACGCCAGCGTAGGAATTCGCAGCAGCAGCGCCGCAATCATCGCCGGCCCGCTCGCATATCCACCCACCCCGACCACCACCTGTGGCTTGAACGCCCGCAATAAACCTACGCACCGCATCACGCCCAGCGGAAGATCGGTCATCGTGCGCAGCCGCGTACCCAGACTCACATTCTTCAACTGCCCAGACCGCACCAGCTCCAACCGAAACCCCGCCTCAGGCACCAGCCGCGTCTCCAACCCTCGCTCGGTTCCAACAAACCGAACCTCTGCCCCATGCTGATCGCGCAGCTCACGCCCGATCGCCAGCGCCGGCATCACATGCCCGCCAGTTCCCCCACCAGCGATCATCACCCGCAGCCGTTGTTGCTCTTGCACTTCTCGCCTATCCTCTGCCTTCAATCGATCTCGCGAGTAACATTCAGCAGCACGCCCATACACGCCAGCGTCACAAACACGCTCGTTCCCCCGGACGAGATCAGCGGCAGCGGCAGCCCCTTGGTCGGAAGCAGCGCCAGCACGACGCTCATATTGAAGAACGCCTGCACCAACACAATCGATGTCAATCCAAACGCCAGAAACCGTGCGAATGGATCCGTCGAGAGAAACGCAGCCCGCAGCCCGCGATACCCCAGGATGCAAAACGCCGATAGCACGCAAATTGCGCCAATTAACCCCAACTCTTCGCTGATATTCGCAAAGATAAAATCCGTGTGCGGCTCCGGCAGATAAAACAACTTCTGCCGGCCCTCCATCAATCCCAGCCCGCGAATCCCGCCCGTTCCCACCGCAATCAGCGACTGCAGAATATGAAACCCTGCGCCCCGAGGATCAGCCTCCGGATGCAGAAACACGAACATCCTCTTCGCTCTCCACGCCACATGGAACAGCATGTAATACATCACCGGCGACGCGGCCGCCCCACCCAGCACCACCCACTTCACCGGCATTCCCGCCAGGAACATCATCAGGATCATCACGCCGGCGCACACCAGCGCTGTTCCAAGATCCGGTTCCAACAGGATCAACGCGATGAACAGTAGCGGCGGAATCAACGCCGGCAGAATCGTATCCTTGAAGTTGTCGATGGTATGGATCCGGGTCTGCAAAAACCACGCCAAAAAAAGCACAATCATCGGCTTAGCCAACTCGGAGGGTTCCAGCGTAATCCCTGGAAGGCGCACCCACCGATGCGCTCCATTCATCCCGCCCCATGCAAACACCGCCAGCAGCAACATCCCGGTTATCCCCATCAGCGGAAAGATCAACTTCGGGTTGTTGTACTTGCGATAGTCCACGCGCATCAGCACAAACAGCGCAATCATGCCCGCCAGTGCGAACCCCGCCTGCTTGGTCACATACGCATACGGTGAACCCAGTGTCGCCTTCGCCAGCACCGCCGACGCCGAAAACACCGACACCAATCCAAACAGCACCAGCAACAGCACCGTTCCGAACAACCACTTATCGACGCCAACCCGCTTTGCCATCCGCCTCTACACCCATCCGCTACGGCAACGCCGCGACCAGCTCCTTGAACACACGACCACGCTGTTCGTAATTCTCAAACTGGTCAAAGCTCGCACACGCCGGAGCCAGCAGCACCGTATCGCCCGCAACCGCTGTCTTATGCGCGAACGCCACAGCCCGCTCCAGCGTCTCCGCTCTCTCCATCTTCGCGACTCCATCGAGCTGACGCTCAATCTTTTCTGCCGCTGAACCAATCGTGATTACCGTTTTTACGCGCTCCCGCAGCAGCGGTTCCAGCACTCGATAGTCCGAACCCTTATCCTTGCCCCCCAGGATCAGATAAATCCCGCTCGCAAACGCCTCCACCGCCTTCAGCGTCGCGTCCACATTCGTAGCCTTGGAGTCGTTGTAATACCGCACGCCTCCTACCTCGCGCACAAACTCCAGCCGATGCTCCACCGCCTTAAACCCGTTCACCGCAGCGCGAATCGCCTCCGCCTCCACGCCCGCCAACCGCGCAGCACACACCGCAGCCAGCACGTTCTCCACGTTGTGCGCCCCCGCCAGCGGAATCTCCGCCACCGGCATCACCGGCTCCGGCTTCGCTCCCTCGCGCGGCACAAACAGGATCGACTCCCCATGCACAAACGCTCCCTGCTTGATCGGTCGCCGCGTGCTGAACCAATAAATTTGCGCCTTGGTCTTGGCGGCCACCATCTGCGTATCCTTGTCTTCCCCGTTCAACACCAGGAAGTCCTCCGCCGTCTGGAACTCCGTAATCCTCGCCTTCAGCGCCGCATACGCCTCAAACGTTCCATGCCGATCCAGATGGTCTGGCGTGATATTCAGCACCAGCGCAATCTTCGGCTTGAACGTCTCCACTGTCTCCAACTGAAAGCTCGAAACCTCCAGCACGCTCCAACTCTTCTCGGTGCTCTCTTCCACCATCGACGTCACTGGACGGCCAATGTTCCCGCCCACCAGCGTCGGCCTCCCCGCAGCCTTCAGAATCTCCCCAAGCAGCGTGGTCGTCGTCGTCTTCCCATTCGACCCCGTAACCGCAATCATCTCGCCCTTCAGAAACCGTGCACCCAGCTCCAACTCGCCAATAATGTGCGCGCCCATTCCGCGCACCTGCGTCAGCTCTGGCGTCGACATCGGCACACCCGGACTCACCACAATCAAGTCCTGCCGCCGAAACGTCAACAGCCCATGGCTTCCCGCCTCCACCATGAATCCCTGCTCCAGCAGCTCGGACAGCTCCGCAATCAGCATCGCCGGCCGCGCGTCGCTCACCGTCACGCGAGCTCCCTGCGTCTTCAAAAAATGCGCAGCCGCCAGCCCGCTCTTACCCAGCCCCACCACCAGCACACGCTTGTTCTTCAACTCCAACATGTTCACTCGCCTCTTCCAGCTCTCAACTCTATTCTCTACGCTTCCAGCTATCTCAGCTTCAGCGTGGTCAGCGCGAACAGTGCAAAAACCAGCGCCGCAATCCAGAACCGCGTAATCACCTTCGACTCCGACCACCCCATCAACTCAAAATGATGATGCAGCGGCGCCATCTTAAATATCCTCTTCCCATTCCGCAGCTTATAACTCCCCACCTGCAGAATCACGCTCAACGCCTCCAGCACAAACACTCCACCAATAAACGGCAGCAGCAGCTCTTGCTTGATAATCACCGCCACCGTGCCAATCGCCCCGCCCAGCGCCAGCGATCCCACGTCGCCCATGAACACCTCGGCCGGGTGCGCGTTGTACCAAAGGAACCCAATACTGGCCCCCACCATCGCTCCGCAGAAAATCGTCAACTCGCCCACCATCGGCATCCGCTGCAGCTCAAGATAGTCCGCGAACACCGCGTGTCCACTCACGTACGTCAGCACCGTCAGCGCACCCGCTGCAATGATCGTGCACCCAATCGCCAACCCATCCAGCCCATCCGTCAGATTCACCGCGTTGCTCGATCCCGTAATCACCAGGATCACGAACAGCACGAACGGCAGAAACGCCAGCGGCCAAAGGTGCGGATAACTCAGCAAGCTCCCTATGATCAGGTCCGGACGAAATCGCTTCACAAAGGGAACCATCAACCGCGTCGAATACGCGTGCTCGCCCCGCATTACCAGCAGCGCCACCGCGATCGCTCCACTCGCGAGAAACTGGAAGAACAGCTTCTGCCGCGACGTCAACCCAAGGTTCCGCTTCTTCACCACCTTAATGTAATCGTCCGCAAACCCAATCCCACCGAATGCCACGGTCGAAAACATGGCCAGCCAGACATATGGGTTCTCGAGGTTTGCCCACAACAATGTCGGCACAAGAATGGAAATGCAGATCAGCACCCCACCCATCGTCGGCGTGCCGCCCTTCTTCTGATGGCTCTGCGGCCCATCCTCGCGGATGTACTGTTCTATCTGAAACTGGCGCAAGCGTTCGATCACGAACGGGCCAATCAGCAGCCCGATCAACATCGCCGTCATGCTCGCAAACGCGCAGCGAAACGTGACATAGTGAAAGACCCGGAACACCGGGAAGTACGGAAACAGCTTTTGGTAGAGCAACCAATAGAGCAACGAACATGCCTCGTCTGTGTCATCGAACTGCAGCGCATCTGAGTTCTCGGCTAATCTTACCGCTCATGCGTGTGTTTCTCTGTGCGATTCCCGCGCCAAACCCATCACGGGGAACCTGCCTCTGTACGGTTTCCGATCTCCCGTCCTCACGCCGTCCCTAAAGACTCCAGCGCCCGCTCCAGCTTCACACCGCGCGAGGCCTTCAGCAAGACCACGTCCCCGTCCCGCAGATTCGCTCTCATCCAGGCGCCCGCCTGCTCCGGCGACTCAACAAACTCCGCAATCACGCCCTTCGCCCGTGCTCCCCCGACCAACTCCTCCGCCAACCCTCTCACCCCCACCACCACATCCATCCCCGCCATCTTCTCTCCGCACTCGCGATGCAGCCGCGAACCCTCCGGCCCCAGCTCCAGCATCTCTCCCGCAACCACAATCCGCCGCTCCGCCTCGGTATTCCTGAGCGCCTCCACCATCCCATCCAGCGCCTTCGGATTCGAGTTATACGTATCATTCACAATCTCCGCTCCGCGCCACTCCAGCAGATTCCCACGCTTCTCGGTCGGCGTCATCCGCTCCAAGGCACCCATCGCATCCAGCGCGTCCACGCCGCTCCTGCGCCCAACTGCAACAGCCGCCAGCGCATTCATCACGTTATGCCTACCCGGCAAATGCAGATTCACCTGGCCGCGTTCCTTACCGCGTTCCACCAACTGAAACTCCGAACCACGCAGTCCATGGTCAACAAACTCCTCGGCGCGAACCTCGGCGTCAGCACTCATCCCAAACAACACCGCGCGCTCTCCCATCCTCTCGCCAAACTTCCGCACGCGTGGATCATCCGCATTCAAAAACGCAACACCATCCTTAGGCAGAGCTTCCACCAGCTCATACTTTGCGCGCGCAATCCCTTCCAACCCATCCGCGAAAAACTCCAGATGCACTGGCCCAACATTGCTTACCACCGCCCAGTCCGGCTCCGCAATTTTCGCTAGCGCCCGAATCTCACCCGCATGATTCATGCCCATCTCCAGGACGGCCACCTCGTGCTCCGTCTCCAGCCGAAGCAACGTCAGCGGCAGCCCAAAATGGTTATTAAAATTCCCCTCCGTCTTCAGCACCTTGAATTTTGCGGCCAGCACCGCCGCCACGCACTCCTTCGTAGTCGTCTTTCCCGCCGACCCCGTCACCCCGATCACCCGACCACCCCACGCTCGCCGCACCTCCCTCGCCAACGTCTGCATCGAGTGCAGCACGCAATCCGATTCGCTCTCAGGCACCCGTAACAGCCGAACCTCGTCCACCAACGCCGGCTTCAGCCAGCGCATACTCACGACCGCCGCAACCGCCCCGTCCTTCAGCGCCGTCTCAACATAATCATGCCCATCCACGCGCTCACCGCGTACCGCAAAGAACAAATCGCCCGCCCCAATCGTCCGCGAGTCAATCGAGTACCCCAGCGCCTCCGCGCTAGTATCGAACTCGCCCTCCGCATGAATCCAATCCGCAATCTGCCCCAGCGTCAGCCTCACTGTGTTACCCCATGCAGCCCAGCGCGCTTCGCCCTCAGTAGGCTACGAATTACCGCTGCCGCTTCTTCGACATCATCGAACGGCACCGCACCATCCGCGAACGTCTGGGTCTTCTCATGTCCCTTGCCAGCCAGCAGCACAATGTCTCCTTCCTGAGCAGCGCAGATGGCCCTCGTAATCGCCTTCCGTCGGTCTCGCTCGACCACACAAGCCGTATCGGTCTTCCGGACGCCCGCCATCACTTCTTCAATGATCGCCATCGGATCTTCGCTGCGCGGATTGTCACTTGTCACGACCACCAAATCACTCCCCTGCGCAGCGACAAGCCCCATCTTCGGCCGCTTTGTCCTGTCCCGATCACCACCGCACCCAAACATCGTAATCACTCTATGCTCACCCACAAGGTCGCGACCGAGACCGATCAAGTTTCGCAACGCATCGTCGGTGTGAGCGTAATCGACGACGACAGCAAAACCAACCCCGAACGACCCATTCACGACCTGGAAGCGACCAGGTACCTCTGATAAATGGTGTGCTTCTTCCACCACCTGCTCCATCGAGAGACCCCGCGCCAATGCGGCACAACACGATGCCATAACGTTGTAGACATTGACGCGCCCGGTCAGCGAGGTTTCCATGAAAACCTTACCTGCTGGCGTGCACCAGTCGAAACTCGTTCTACCGGCATCCAGCTTGAGATTCTCAGCACGATAGTCTCCAGCCTTGATCCCATAGCTCATGACGGAAGGGTTCATTCCACTCGCAATGAGCCGTGCACCTTCCCCATCATCAGCGTTAATCACCGCAACCCGCGGCGCCTCGGCACCCACCCCTTCAAACAACCGCGCCTTCGCGCGCGCATACGCCTCCATCGTCTCGTGATAATCCAAATGGTCCTGTGTAAGATTTGTAAAGATCGCCACGTCCACCGGAATCCCCCACACCCGCTCCTGCTCCAGCGCATGCGAGCTCATCTCCATCACCGCCTCGGTGCATCCCGCGCGCACGCCCTCGGCAAACACCGCCAGCACATCCCGGCTCTCCGGAGTCGTATGCTCGCTCTCCCGCACCACATCTCCCACATGCGTCTCGATCGTCCCCAGCAGCACACACTTCCGCCCCACGCTCCGCAGCATCTGCTCCAGCAGAAACGCCGTCGTCGTCTTCCCATTTGTCCCCGTCACCGCACTAACCTTCAGCTGCTTCTCCGGAGCCCCAAACACCACTGAGCTCAACTCCGCCAGCGCACGCCGACCTCCATTCGCATCACCATCCACCAGCGCGATCGCCAACTCCGGCTGCTGCGATCGCAAGTCCACAAACCTCTCCAGCGAATCGGTAACAATCGCCACCGCTCCCTTGCGAATCGCCGCATCAATATAGTTGTTGCCGTCCGTCGTCCCACCGCGCATCGCCACAAACACATCGCCCTCGCTCACCCGTCGCGAGTCATACTGCACGCCGCGCACCTCAATATCGCCGCGCCCGGCGATCTCCACCACGCGCACTGCCGCAACCGCTTCACTCCATCGCATAGCTCTGATTCTAGGCCTCGCCAGTGGCGCAGTTTTCCTATGCCGCCCAACGCTCTACCGCACGAACCGCACCACAATCTCAGTCCCCACCGGAACCATCGTCCCTGCGGCCGGCGCCTGGTCCTGCGCCAGTCCGCTGCCCAGCGTCTGAACTCTCAAGCCAAGATTTCCAGCCTTCTCAACCACGCTCCTGAGATCGCTGCCATGGAAGTCCGGCACCGCCACGCGCTTGCCTGCGTCGATCACCACCGCTCCATTGCCACGCGCCTGCACCTGCGGTCGAATCACCGGTCCCTCGACGCGCGCACCCGCGCCATCCCCCATCGTCGACGAGGTGTCCCCGTTCTTATGGAACGCCTCCGCCACCTTGTCCGGGAGCTCATCCAGCCCACTCGCCTGCGGCTTTTGTTTTTCCGCCTTCTCGTACTCTGCATCCGCCGCTCGATTCTCTTCCATCGCCGCGGCCGTCTGCGGCTGCCGTAGCGGGTCATCCGAGGGCAAGCTGTTCACCTCGTCATACACCGCATTCAGATCACCGATCTGCTGGTCCGGCTCATCGTCGGGCTCGGCTGAATTTTGCACTGCCAGCATCTGCTGCTGCGTCTTCAGCGGCTGGTCATGCGGCACTCCGAGATACTCCAGCACCTCCTGAGCCACCTCGCGGAATACCGGTGCCGAAACCGCAGTACCGAATCGACTTCCCACCGTCGGATTGTCAATCACCACCGCGATCGAAATCGCCGGGTGATTCACCGGCGCAAATCCCGCGAAGCTCGCCACAACGTTGGTGTGCGAGTACGTGTGCGTGATCGGGTCGACCTTCTGTGCCGTTCCCGTCTTGCCCGCCGAGCTGTACCCGTTCAACTGCGCCGGCTTACCCGTTCCATCCAGCACCACTCCCTGCATCATCTCGCGCATCTCTGCAGACGTCTTCTCGCTGATCACCCGGTGCGCCCCATCCGGAAGCTTCGCCGGCGGCCCATCTTCAGGATGAAACGCGTCTGCGACCATGTGCGCGCCTCCGCCCTGGTCGTCAGTGGATTGCAGCAGTACATGCGGTGGCAGATACAACCCCCCATTTGCAATCGTAGACACCATCGTCACTAGCTGCACCGGCGTCACTGCAATCTCTTGCCCAATCGCAATTGACAAAATGCTCGTCGATCCCCACTTCCGCGGCGGCCGCAGCAGCCCGCGAGTCTCGCTCGGCAGCTCAATCCCGCTGCGATCACCAAACCCAAACGCTTTGATGTACTTGTAAAAGGTGTCTGGCCCAATCTTCAATGCCATCTTCGCCGCGCCCACATCGCTCGAGATCTCCAGCGCCTTCTCGATCGTCACCACCCCGTAATGATGCGCGCGATCCTCCGCATCGTCGTGCAACGTGCGGCCATACATCGTCATCTCGCCGCCCTGCGTGTCCACCGTATCCGTCGGCTTCACTCCCGCCGCATCGAGTGCCGCCGAATACGTCACCAACTTGAACGTCGATCCCGGCTCATACACATCACTCACCGCGAGGTCCGTCAGATCCTGCGGATCCACATGCAGCGGATCATTCGGGTTGAATCGCGGGCTCACCGCCAGAGCCAGAATCTGTCCCGTGTTCGGATCCTGCACCACAATGGTTCCGTGCGCCGCCTTCACCTTCGCCATCTGAGCATCTAGCGCGCGCTCCGCCATGTACTGAATATTCGAGTCGATCGTCAGTTCCAGATTCTCTCCCGGAATCGGATCGCTCTCATCGGAACCCAGCACATGCCGCTTCGCATCGATCGCCGTCAATTCGTGCCCAGGCTCTCCATGCAGTTCGTCATCAAATTTCGCCTCTAGTCCACCGAGCCCGGTATCGTCTGTCCCGACGTACCCCAGCACATGCGCCGCCAAGTCCCCGCTCGGATAGAACCGCTTGAACTCCTTGTAAAAATAAATCCCCTTCAGGTTCAATTGCCGCACGCGATTCGCAATATCCGGCGTCACCTTGCGCGCTACCCAAGCAAAGTGCCGCGATGCGTTAAACCGCGCATCAATATCTTTCTCCCTCGTGAAGCCATCCAGCGGATCGACGTGCACAATCTTCGCCAACAGCGCAGCATCGTCAGCCTTGTTGTCGCCTAACTCGCTCGGCACCGCATAGATGCTATCCACCAGCACCGTCATCGCCAGCGCACGCATGTTGCGGTCATACAGCACGCCCCGGTGGGGAGCCACCTCGAACGTCCTCTGCTGTTGTTGTTTCGCGCGCTCCACCCACTCGCTGTGCTGGACCACCTGCAACCAGGTCAACCGCACCGCAATCACCACCGCCCAGAAGCAGAAAAACATGGCGACATAAACGAACCGCACCCGGCGGATGGGTGCGGTTAGTTTCTGCCGAGACGTCTGATTCATCCTGAAATTCCTGTTCCCGTGCAAAGCTCCTTGCTACGCTTCAACGGCTCTGCTGCAACTAGTTTCCTGCAAGTACGGGTACATGTGCCTGTGCCATCACCGCGGTAGAACCCATGCTGTCCGCGCGCACCACTTGTCCGGGCTGAGAAGCTTCAAGTCCCAACTGCTTCGCAATCTTGTCAATCCGTCCCGGATCGCTCAACTGCGCTTCGCTCAATTCAAGCTGCCGATTCTTCTCCTGCAGTTGCTCCACCTGGGTCTTCTGCGCCTCCACCCGGTAGCCCACCTCAATCGCCGAGAAGTGTTGCCACACGTACACCATCGTCAACAGGAAGAAGAGCGTCATCGCGATCGTGAAGCTGCGCATCTCGCGCCGCCGCTCCGGATCGTCCTCCTTCACAATTCTGCTGTTGTCGATGTGCTTGGCGAAGAACATCTCCGGAGTCGGCCCACGGCGCCGCGCACGCTGCTGCTCGAACAGTTCGCGGTTCCGCTCCGCCACGCTCATACCACGCCGAGCGCTCGGCTTCGCCTGCATCTCCGTCATCTCCTGTCCTGCTATCGCCATCGTCGCCATCGCACCCTCCGCCTTGCCTCTGATCTTTTTCTCTTCCACCCTCCTCGCCTCTTGCGAGTGCAACCCGGGCCGGGGTTGCTGATGGGGGAAGGGACTTTTTCGTACGTTGGTTGTCTTTCGCCTGAAAGCACGGCAGGACAACCCCGGCCCGATCTCAAAATCAGAGAGTAACGAGTAGTGAGTAACGAGTAGAAAACTATCTTGCTTCTTCTACTCCTTACTCTTTACTCACTAATCCTTAGCTTCTAAACCTTCTCCGCCGCTCGGAGCTTTGCGCTTCTCGATCGCGGATTTCTCAGTGATTCTTCTTCACTTGCCGTCACTGGCTTCTTCGTCAAAATCTCCAGCTCGCCCAGCCTCGCGCTCTCGCGAAAACTGTCTTTCACCAGCCGGTCCTCCAGCGAGTGGAAGCTGATCAGCACCACTCGCCCTTCCGGCTTCAGCAGAGATCCCGCGCTTTTCAGCAGCGATTGAATCTCTCCCAGCTCATCATTCACTCGAATTCGAAGTGCCTGGAAAGTCCTGGTCGCCGGATGAATCTGGCCACCACTTCCATGACCTCGGTCAGATTTCTTTATTGGCGGGGCGACGGCCGATATGACTCGAGCAAGTTCTGCTGTTGTCGTTACCGGCCGCGCCCGCACAATAGCTCTGGCGATTCTCCGCGACCTCCTTTCCTCTCCGAATTCGTAAATCAGGTTGGCGAGATCTTCTTCGTCCGCCTGATTTACCACTTGTTCGGCCGTCAAACCCCCGCGCGTATCCATCCGCATATCAAGGGGTCCATCCGACCGGAAACTAAATCCTCTGTGCGCCTCGTCCAGCTGCATGCTGCTCACTCCAAAATCAGCAAGCAATCCATCCAGCGTTCCCGGCTCAACCACTTCGGCGATCTCCGAGAACGGCCGCGCCACATACTCAACCTGCGGCATCCCATTTGCGGATCCGGCTCCCAGCTCCTCGGCCAACTTCGCCAACCGAGCCTTCGCCAACTCCATCGCCTGCTCGTCGCGATCGAAGCAGATCAGCTTGCCCCCCGCTCCGAGCCTTCTCGCGATCGCAGCCGAGTGGCCGCCGAACCCGAGCGTGCAATCAACCACCACGCCGCCCGCGCGCACATTCAGAAAGTTCAAACTCTGTTCCAAAAGAACCGGTACATGTTGCGGTTCAGCCATTTCTTCCGCCTCATGCGTCCCACTGAGGGACCGTCAAACCCAAACCCAAAACCTAGATTCCTGCCACTCCCAACGCATCCATATCGGCATCCGTCAGCGGACTCTCCGCCAGCATCGCCCGGTGTTTCGCGTCGTTGGCAACCGCCAGGTACGTCTGCAATCCCAGCACAGCCACATCGCCTGCCAGTGTCGCGTCCTCGCGCAGCAACTGGGGAATCAACAACCTCCCCTGCGAGTCCATATCCACAACCTGGCCGTAATAATTCGTTACATCCAGAAACTTCTTCTTGGCCGCGCTCGAAGGTGCCTTCGATAGCGCATCCTCAATCCGCTCCCATTCCTTCATCGGGTACAGCTCAGCCCGCTTCCCGTCCTTGCTCGTAATAAAAAACTGCGGTCCGTAAAGCTCATCCACACGGCGTTTGAAGTCGGCAGGGACTTTTAATCTGCCTTTTTCATCGATCCGTGTTGGGTGATTTCCGCGAAACATTCCAAAACCTCAATCCACTTACCAATCCGAAGCCCGATGGGTACCCGCCCGAAGACTCTTTTCTGGGGTCCCTTTGACGTACTATCGACACAGAGTTGGTCTCACGTTACCCGTTTTGACCACTTTGCTCCACTTCGTTCCACTAAGAATGTCGCGTGTAGCGCTGGATAGCAAGCGAAATCTCAGGGTTCCGTCCCCGGTTTTCCGCTGGAAATGTGGAAAATCCATCATCTAGCGGTGACTGGAATCACCGCCCCTACATATTGTGTTACCTCGATTGATTCGCCCCCACCTAGCCACTTGCCACCGCGTTTCGGCTGAGTTAGGCGAAGTAAAAGCGAAAATTGCCTCCCCACCCTACGCTTCCGCGCCCTCTTCTACCTCTTCCCGCTTCTTCTTCAGCACCCACAGCAGGTACAGCAACACCAGGAGATTGATCACCAGCAGCGCAACCTTATAAGGCGAGAACCGCTCCACCAGTTCATAGCTCTCCCACGGCAGCCCCATCGTCGTCAGGATCACCGTGAAGTACTCCGCCCAGCGCTTCTCCAGCACCAGCCCAGTTCCCTCCACAATGCAAACCCCCGCATAGAGGACAGACAAAATCCCCGCCCGTTTCAGCTCGTGCGGGTCAATCAAGCTCACATGGTCCATCAGGATGCCGACAAAGCGCCGTTCCGGATCGATCCGCAGCGCATCGACGATACTCATCACCACGCTGCCCACGTCTTTATTCACCAGGTGAAGTGCGCCGAGTCCAATCGCGGTAAAGAAGATTGCCTTACTCAACTTGAACAACCCCACCAGCAGCAACCCACGCTGATGTCCAACCCTCGACAGTGCGCCGCCCACAATCCCGTGGGAGCCCTTTCCGTCGCCTCTCCTTGTTCTCGGCTTATGAATCTCCATACCTCGTTTCAGTTGACGGTTGCCCTTGCGCTTTGTCAATGCGGGTGAACCTCGCCTGCATACTCTGAAACGCTCCCCTTCCTCAACTCCTTCTTTCTTGCGTCCACGCGCGCACCGCAAAACAGTCGGATGCACTTTGTGCATCCCCTCAAATCAACCTCGTTCTTCCGATCGCGGTCTCGTCATTTCAAGAGATCTTCCTCACAACTCCAATCCACTTGCACACTGCCCGCGTAGATAAGGTGTGCCTCTGCAGAGGAACAACGAGACGAAGTACCGGGTTTGTTCGCTCCTCTTCTGTTCAAGAATTCACAAAAGGAAAACCACAATGAAGAAGTCTCTGATCACTCTGATGGCCGGCGCTGCGCTTGCCATTACGTCCCTGGCAGCCACCGCCCAGATGTCGGACCCCATGGTAGGCGGCGCCGCCATGTATCCCTCCAAAAACATCGTCGAGAACGCAGTCAACTCGCCGATCCACAAGACACTCGTCGCCGCTGTAAAGGCCGCGGGCCTTGTCGACACGCTCGAGGGCCCTGGCCCGTTCACGGTCTTCGCCCCCACCGACGCTGCCTTCGCCAAGCTCCCCGCAGGCACCGTCGACAACCTCCTCAAGCCAGAGAATCACGCCACCCTCGTCAAGATCCTCACCTACCACGTCGTCCCCGGCAAGATCAGCACCAAGGACCTCAAAGAGTGGATCAAGAAGGGTAACGGCAGCTACACCGCAAAGACCGTAGAGGGCGGAACACTCACCTTCACCGAACACATGGGCAAGATCAAGATCACCGATGAGAAGGGTGGTTCAGCGTGGATCACCACCCCCAACGTCTACCAGTCCAACGGAGTCATCCAGGTCATCAATGCTGTGTTGATGCCTAGCTAACCTCCCAAGCAATTTCACGGGCCAACAATGGCGCCCTTCGGGGCGCCATTGTTCTTTCGCTGGATTTTTGATCTCCTCAAACAGCGCCTCGCAGTTGTCATCTTCCCGCTCGTCTCCACGTCGAAGGTTAACGTATGCGATTTCGTTTCCAAATCGAGCAGCGTCTTCCTTATCCCATAGAGATGGTCTTCGCCTTTTTCGCCGATCCCAACAACCTGCCGCGTCTCATGCCCCCATGGCAGCACGCGCGCATCGACAACAGGTCTCTCGTCACGCCGCTCCCACCCAAACAGCCCTTCCCTGGCTACGAGCGCATCACCGCCGGCTCCGGCACCCGCCTCACCCTCAGCTTCCGCCCAATTCCGCTCTCACCCGTTCGCATCACCTGGCTAGCGCTCATCGAAGACTTCCGCTGGCTCGAGAGCTTTTGCGATGTCCAGCTTCGCGGCCCCTTCCGCTACTGGCGTCATTGCCACACAGTAGAGTCGCACCGCAGCGGCACACTCCTCCACGATGAAGTGGAATACGAACTACCTCTCGGTCCCCTAAGCCCTCTCGCCGACAAGCTATTCATCCACCGCCAAATCGTCGCCACCTTCAACTACCGCCACCGCCGCACCCTCGAGCTCCTTGCTGTCGAATCCAGCCTCCACTCGCTCTAGCGCAGCCCTCCTCCACACCCCGTCCGGGGCTCTCCATGCCTAAGCGCCCCCATGGCGCATTCTCGATGCCGCAGATGCAAGCCCAAATTCCAACGCTTCAATAAGCCAGAGAATTACCCCCACCCCATAGGAAAGCGTTTTTAGTTCCACGCGAATATATCGCGGGAAGACGTATGTGGTACAAATTGTGTGCACTAATCGGCCAAATACAAATCACAGGAGAATCTCATGAAGAAACTGCTCCTTGCTATCGTTTGTTTTGCCGTCGCACTCCCTGCCTTCGCCGCCAGCCCCTGGGACGGCACCTGGAAGCTCGACCCCGCCAAGAGCCACCTCACCGGCGACTCCTTCACCTACACCAAACTCCCCGACGGCAAGTGGCAATTCGCTGCCGGCGTCCTCAAAGTCGATGTCGCCCCCAACGGCAAGCCTTATCCCGTCCTCGACGCCGACCACACCGTAACCCTCACCCTCATCAACGATCACACCCTCGCCATGGCCGGCCAATTCAAGGGCAAGACCACCAGTACCTCAAGGGATGTCCTCTCCGCTGACGGCAAGACGCTCTCCAGCACCACCACCGGCACCAACCCCGACGGCTCATCCTTCACCACCTCCGACACCGCCGTCCGCTCCGGATCCGGCTCCGGCTTCTTCGGCACCTGGGTCTCCACCAAAACCAAGTCCTCCACGAACGACATCGTCGACATCAGCACGGCCCCCGACGGCGTGATCACCATGCGCTATCCCATCTCCAAGGATTCGGTCTCGTTCAAGTCCGACGACAAACCCGTACCTATCTCCGGCCCGCAGACCATCTCCGGCCTCACCGTCGCCTATAAGGCTCCCTCATCCCATCGCCTCGACTACGCCGTCTTCCTCAACGGCAAGAAGATCTCCGAGGGCTATCAACTCCTCGCCGCCGATGGCAAGTCCTACGACGACACCTCCTGGGCCCCTGGCAAGATGAACGAAAAGACCACCTCCGTCTACATCAAGCAGTAACCCTCAACAACACAAAGCGGCCGGTCAGCATTGCTGCCACCGGCCGCTTCGTTCTTCATCGTCTCTCCGTTTACACGCCAACCGCTCGCTTCAACTGCGGCCGCACCCGCTCCATCGCAGCCTCAGCCGTCAGCCCGTACTTCGCGCGTAACGCCTCCACCTTGCCGTGTTCAATGAACGCATCCGGCCAGCCCACCCGCACCACCGGCACGTCGATCGCATGCGCATTCAAGCACTCCAGCACCGCGGATCCAAATCCCCCCGCGAGCACATGGTCCTCCATCGTCACCAGCAACTCGCACCGCGAACCATAGCGTACAACGCACTCGTCATCCAACGGCTTCGCGAACCGCCCATTGATCACCGCCGCGCTATGTCCTTCGGCCTCCAGCATCGCAGCCAGCCTCTCCGCCTCGGCAACCATATTGCCTAACGCAAAGATCGCAATCTCACGACCATCCTTCAACACCTCTGCCCTGCCAATCTCCAGCGCACGCGGCTGCGCCTTCACCGTCGCACCAGGCCCAGTCCCTCGCGGATACCGGATCGCACTCGGCCCATCATATTCCAGCGCCGTCTGCATCATGTCCTGCAGCTCGTCCTCGTCCTTCGGATCCATGTGGACCAAATTCGGAACGCCGCGCAGATAGCTGATGTCGAACAGCCCGTGATGCGTCGGCCCATCATCCCCGCTCAGCCCTCCGCGGTCCATGCAGAACACCACCGGCAGATTCTGCAGCGCAACATCATGCACCACCTGGTCAAACGCGCGCTGCAAAAACGTCGAGTAGATCGCGCAGAACGGCCGATATCCCTTGGTAGCCATCCCAGCAGCAAACAGCACCGCATGCTCCTCGGCAATCCCTACGTCGAAGTACCGCGTAGGATGATGCGGTCGAAACAAATCCAGCGCCGTCCCATTCGGCATCGCAGCCGTAATCGCGACCACCTTATCGTTCGCGTCCGCCAGCTTCGTCAAACTCTCCGCAAACACCTCCGAGTACGTCTTCTGTCCCGAAGCCTTCGTCGCTCCCGTCTCCGGATCGAACGCGCCCAACCCATGAAACTTCTTTTGCTGCTCCATGGCCGGCTGGAATCCGCGCCCCTTCTGCGTCAGCGCGTGCAGCACCACCGGCCGCTGCTGCTTCTTCAAAAACTTGAACGTCTCAATCAGCATCGGCAGATTATGACCATCCACGGGCCCGTAGTAGTTCAGCCCAAACTCCTCAAAGATCATGCCGCGTCCCACGATCCCCTTAGCTGCCTCTTCCGCCTTGCGTGCAATATGCCGAGCCGCTTTACCGCCAAACTTCTCCACCAGCATCGCCGCACGGTCATGCAGATTCACATACGTCGGATTCGTAGCAATCTTGTGGAAGTACTCCGCAATCGCTCCAACGTTCTTATCAATCGACCACTCATTGTCATTGAGCACAATGATCATTCGCTTCGTCGACGCCATATTATTCAGCGCCTCAAAGCTGATCCCATTGGTAAACGCCGCATCTCCCGCCAGCGCCACCACATGCTCATCGCCGCCGCTCATGTCCCGAGCCACAGCCATCCCCAGCGCCGCACTCAACGCCGTGCCGGCATGTCCAGCGCCAAAGCTGTCATGCTCGCTCTCGGTGCGCAGCATAAAACCATTCAACCCACCCGGCTGCCGAATCGTCTCAAACTGGTTCTCCCGCCCCGTCAGCAGCTTGTGCACATAACTCTGGTGACTTACGTCGAACACGAAGCTGTCCCGAGGCGTATCGAACACATAATGCATGGCGATCGTCAGTTCCACCACACCCAGGTTCGGCCCAATATGGCCGCCCGTCTTCGCCACGCCCTGGATCAATCGCTCGCGGATCTCCTCAGCCAGCCGCTCTAACTCCACCAGGCTCAGCCTCTTCACATCTACCGGCGATTTAATCCTGCCCAGATACTCACTCATACTTAAAACTCGCGGAACCGAAACCTCACCTGAACCTTCTCTGTAGGACGCAATCTATATCTCTCCAGTGTACCAATCCGCACTCAAATCCCAGCCCAAAGCCCGCTCCAAACATTCCTCTCGCCGCACTACCCCTTTCATGACCGTCTCTTCCGCCCGACAAGCGCCCACTCGCCCATCCGCTCGGGATTTCTTTGCGCAGGACAACGCGCCTGCTCATTCCAACATCCGCATACTATGGTCTGCATGAGGAATTCGTCTCCCGCTCTCGCTCTGGCAACCTTCGCCCTCCTCGGAACCGCGCTCTTCACCCCGGCGCTCATCCCTCTCGCCAAAGCGCAGACGCAGCCGCTCACTCTGCCTCTTTGGCCGCACGTCACACCCGAGCCTCCCCAAACCACCGAGCCCGAAACCGACGCCACCAAGCCCACAGACCACCTCATCGACGGGCACCGCACCGCCCGCCTCACCAACATCACCAAGCCCACCCTCACCGTTTACTTCCCGCACGACCACAACACCGGCGCCGCTGCTCTCGTCTTCCCCGGCGGCGGCTATCGCATCCTCGCGTGGGACGGCGAAGGCCTCGATCCCTGCCACTGGCTCAACTCCATCGGCATCACCTGCGTCCTGGTCAAGTACCGCGTCCCTCAACCCGACGGCGAAGCCGGTCACTATCCCGCCGACCCCTCCGATCTAGAAGACGCGCAGCAAGCCATGCGCATCACCCGTGCCCACGCCGTCGAGTGGCACCTCGACCCAACGCACATCGGCGTCATGGGCTTCTCCGCCGGCGCCAACCTCGCCGTCCTCCTCTGCACGCATCCCAACGACGACCACGTAGAGTCCACCCCCGCAGCCTCTGAAGTCGACACGAAAATCAGCGCGCGCGCCGACTTCGCCATCATCGCCTATCCCGCTTATCTCGCCGCTCCGCCCGACGAAACTCAACTCTTCCCCGCCTACACCCCCAACGAGTTCACCCCAGCCACCTTCCTCATCCAGGCCGAAAACGATCGCGGCTACGGCAGGAACGCTCTCGTCTACTACCGCGCTCTCATGGACGCGCACATCCCCGCCGAGCTCCACTACTACGCCACCGGAGGCCACGGTTTCGGCATGCATCCTCCCAACGCCCCCGAAGAGAACTGGCCCAGGCTCGCAGCCACATGGCTTCACTCCATCAACATCCTTCCGCCCGACAACCGCCGGACCTACGGCCCTCCCAGCGGAACCCCAACCCCCTGCGAGATGCCGCAACCTCCCAACGCCGGCCGCCCCGCCAACTCCACCACAACCTCCGCCACCACGCCGCCAGCAAACCAATCGCCCAACCCCAACTGCTGGCCGCAGCAGCAATAGCACCCTCGGCGTAGCTGCCGCACTACAGCAATTTCACTTCTGATTCTGGCATAGAGTTGTCCTCTCGACTGGGAGCAGGACAGTTCTTCGTCCTGTGCAGCCGGGGGGCCCCAACGGCCGTTCTTTGCCCGCTGGGGTAGATAGAGTTGTCATCTCGACCGGAGCATCACGCTCTTGTCTTTGTGATGCGCAGTGGAGAGACCTGCAGCTCCGCCTGTGCCTCCTCTACACCTATAGGAGATCCGCACTAGCAGCTCCTACGCCTCCGCACCCTCCAGCACTACCTCGCTGGCCGGCTCGGTGCCAAACTCGCCCTCCCACTTCGCCACCACCACGCTCGCCAGGCAATTCCCCACCACGTTCACCGTTGTCCGCGCCATATCCATCAGCGCATCAATCCCCAGGATCACAAAGATCGGCTCCACCGGCAGCTTGAACGACGACGCCGTCGCCAGCAGCACCACCAGCATCGCGCGCGGAACTCCCGCCACGCCCTTGCTCGTCAGCATCAGCGTGAACATCATCACCAACTGCTGCCCCAGCGTCAGGTGCATCCCCGCAGCCTGTGCCACAAAGATGCTCGCCACCGCCAGATAAAGCGTCGACCCATCCAGGTTGAAGCTGTACCCCGCCGGAATCACAAACGCCACAATCCGTCGCGGAACTCCCAGCGCCTCCATCTGCTCCATCGCACTCGGCAGTGCGGCCTCGCTCGTCGCCGTAGCAAACGCAATCGTCGCAGGCTCCGCAACCGCTCGGAGAAACCGCAGCACCGGCACACGAAACAGCAGCGCCACGGGCAGCAGCACGCACAACCCAAACACCACCAGCGCCCCATAGAGCGTCGCCAGAAGCTTGGTAAGATTCACCAGCACCCCCAGCCCCATGTTCCCCACCGTGTACGCCATCGCCGCGCCCACGGCCACCGGCGCAAAGTACATCACCACATTCGTAAACCGGAACATCACTTCGCTCAAACTCTCGCACAGCCTCAGGATCGGCGCGCGTTTCGCTTCGCTCACCGTAGCCAGCGCAATCCCGAACAACACCGCAAACACCACCACCTGCAACACCTGCCCGTCGGCAATGCTCTTCGCAATGTTCTCCGGAAACACATGCAGCAGCACCTCATCCCACCGCGTCGCCACCGGCACCGCAGCCGCCGACCCCGGTCCCACCATCCCCGTCATCGCCAACCCCACCCCAGCGCGGCTCAGATTGATCGCCGCCAACCCCACCGCCAGCGCCAGCGTCGTAATCACCTCGAAGTACACCAGCGACTTCAGTCCCATCCTTCCAACACTCTTCAAATCTCCATGCCCCGCAATCCCCACAATCAACGTTGCCAGGATCAACGGCGCCACAATCGTCCGAATCAACCTCAGAAAAATATCCGACAGCACTCGCAACTGCACCGCCGCATGCGGCGCATCGAACCCGAACTCGGCCCCCGCCACCATCGCCACAAAGATCCACGGCGTAAGGCTTTTCCGCCTCCACGCAAACACCATCAGCAGCACCACGCCCGCCCACCGCACCGCCATCTCCGGCGCGTGGGGCCCGTGCAACGCCTCCATCACGATCCCCAATCCCAGCAGCGCAATCCCGGCCGCAGCCGTCAGCAACCCGCCCTTCCGTTCTTCCTGCGTCATGGCACGAAGCATATCAGCCACGTCCCAGCCGACGTACAATTCTTCTCATGAGTCGACTCGCCGCCGCCCTTCTAATCGGTGCTATCTCCCTCACAGCCCCCGCCGCCCTGCGCGCTCAAACCACTGCGCCCAGCATGCCAGCGCCTACGCCGGCCAACCCATCCACGGCTCCCGCAGTCGGCGCCCCCGCCAGTCCCGGCACGCGGCCCGCTCCCGCCAAATCCCTCTTCAGCTTCACACCCCTCCACAGCTCGCCGCTCTCGCCCGGCGTGCTCGAACTCCTCAGGCTCGAAGGCGAATTCTCCGCCGCAGTCAGCGCTGGCGGCGGCCGCGCCTTCAGCTCCTGGTTCGCCGAAGATGGCGTCA
Organism: Acidobacteriaceae bacterium; assembly: GCA_049578265.1. Classification (GTDB taxonomy): domain Bacteria; phylum Acidobacteriota; class Terriglobia; order Terriglobales; family Acidobacteriaceae; genus Granulicella. The sequence continues at coordinate 12,755 of JBAULP010000137.1, read as the reverse complement.
CCCTCAACAACGGCCAGCCCGCCGTTCGTGGCCGCCTCGCCATCGCTGCCGCCGCCAACTGGGACCCCGACAAGTACAAACTAAGCTGGTACGCCGAAGGCGCCCAGATGGGCCCCGCCAACGTCACCGGCTTCACCTGGGGCCACTACGACGCCACCACCATCGCCAAAGACGGCAAAGCCACCACCACCACCGGCCGCTACATCACCTTCTGGAAGAAGGTGGACGGCCAGTGGAAGGTAGCCCTCGACGCCAGCGCCGACGAACCTCCGCCCGCCAGCGGCGCGCCGGCTCCCTAAACCATGAGCCAGCAAGCCTCACCACCTATCCATCCCCACACCCGCATGGGCCACGTGCACCTGCGTGTCTCCAATCTCGATCGCGCCCTCGCCTTCTACCACGGCATCCTCGGCTTCGAAATCACGCAGCGCATCGGCAACTCCGCCGCCTTCCTCTCCGCCGGCGGCTACCACCACCACATCGGCCTCAACACCTGGGAGTCTCTCGGTGGAAAGCCGCCCGCACCCGGCACCACCGGCCTCTACCACCTCGCCGTTCTCTATCCCACGCGCGCCGCCTTAGCCGACGCCCTCCGCCGCCTCATCGCCGCCAACATCTCTCTCGACGGCGCCGCCGACCACGGCGTCAGCGAAGCCCTCTACCTCCACGACCCCGACCTCAACGGCGTAGAACTCTACTGGGACCGCCCCGAGTCCGAATGGCCCCGCGACCCCAACGGCAGCCTCACCATGTACACCCACCCCCTCGACCTCCAAAGCCTATTAGCCACTCAAGAACCGTAGATCTACGGAGTTCTCAGTTGTCAGTTCTCTGTTCTCAGTTGGGTCAGACTTCTCCGAATCGGCCGCCGAAATCAGCAACTGAGAACTGACAACTGAGAACTGAGAACGTACCTCACCCCAGCGTGTTCCCACCATTCACCGCAATCTTCTGCCCCGTCACAAACGACGCCCCCTCACCAGCCAGGAACGCCACCACCTTCCCCACCTCCTCGGCCACACCCATCCTCTTCATTGCCACGCCCGTCACATAAGCATCCTTGTCTGCCTGCGTAGCCTCGAACGCCCGCTCTGTAGGAATCCATCCGGGCGCCACCAGGTTCACAGTAATCCCTGCAGTCCCCAGCTCCCGCGCCCACGACCGCGTCTGCCCCAACTGTGCTCCCTTCGCCGCCACATAGTTCGCAAACCGCGCATTCCCCAGCTCCACCACCTCACTCCCAATCTGGATCACCCTCCCAAACCCACGCGCCTTCATCCCCGGCAACACCGCCTGCAGCAGCAACAGCGGAGACTTCACAAAGAACTCCATCTGATCCAGATAAGCCTGCCACGTCTGCTGCTCAATCGACATCTGCGGCTGATGCCCCGTAGCATTCACCACCAGCACCTCAATCGCCCCCAACGCCGCCTCCACCTCCGCCACCAACCGCGCGACATCCGCCTCCGAGCGAACATCCGCCTGGAACGCCTGCGCCACCAATCCCCTCGCCCTCAGCCCCGCGCACAAATCCTCCGCCCGCGCCGCGCGCTCAAAGTAGTTCACCGCCACCCGATGCCCAGCCTCAGCCAGCGCCACCGCCATAGCCGCTCCCAACCCCCGCGAAGCCCCCGTCACCAACGCCACTCGTTCGCTCATACCGAAAGCATAATCCCCTTACCGCGCCCCACTCGGCCCCGCGTCCTGATACACCCGCACATAATCCACCAGCATCTCCTCCGTCGTCGGAGTCGTAGCCGCCGGAGGCCCCGGCCAATCCCCACCCATCGCCAGGTTCAGCAGAAAAAAATACTTCCCATCATCAAACGGCCACACCGCTCCCGCCGGCAGATCCGCCCGCGTATACGTCGCATACGGATGCGCCGGATCATCCACGTAATACTGCACCTTGCCCGGCGACCAGATCATGCCATACGTATGAAACCCCGCCGCAAAATCTTCTCCCGTCGCCAGCCTCGTCACCGTAGTCAGCGGTGTGCCCGTGAACCCCGGCCCGTGCACCGATCCATGAATCTTCCCCGGCTCGCGCCCAATGTTCTCCATAATGTCCAACTCGCCACAAGCCGGCCACGGCTTCTCGCTCACGTCATCCCCAAGCATCCAGAAGGCCGGCCACACCCCAGGCCCCGCCGGAATCTCCATCCGCGCCTCAATCCTTCCATACTGAAAACTCCGCAGCCCCTTCGTCGTCATCCGCGCGGAAGTCCACACTCCCGCAGCATCCCTCCGCGCCACAAGATGCAGATACCCATCCGCCACCACCACATTCGGCCTCGCCGCCACGCAGGGTGCCACGTTCGAACCCGGCGCACAGTACGTCTCCAGCTCATGATTCCCCCACCCGCCTCCACCCGTCTCAAACTTCCAGTTCTCCGGATCAGGCACCGAGCTCGACCCATTGAACTCATCCGACCACACCAGCCGCTCACCCTGATTCTGCGTGTGTGTCTGGGCAAATGCGCTTGCGACTGCGAAGGCAACCAGCAGCCCAGTAACGATCGTTGCGCGAAGAGGGGAGAGTTCAGCAACACGTCGGGAGGAAATCATTGCGTGAGCATAAACTCTTCGCCCAACAAACGTCTCGCCCTCTTCACAAGCGCCTACTCCGAACCGACCCCGACAGCCCCGTCCGAGGCGCTGCCGCCGCATCCCCGCGATGCACATAAAAGACAAGTTTTACGCTTGCATGCACAGCCATCACACTCCTAATGTCTCTTCAACTGATGAACGCGCAGTGAGTCGGTAACGAATCGCTGGCACCGCCGAAGGAGCAATACCCGATGCGAATCGGGAGTTGACCATCAGCACAGCCGGAGGATAAGTTGGCGGCAAAGTCAGAAGTTGGTCGCCGGAAGCGCCGAAGGATTCAGCACCCGATGCAAGTCGGGAGTTGGTCGCCGGAACAGCCGGAGGATTGATGGACGAGGAGGGCCGGAGGTTGATCGACGGCTGAGCCGGAGGACACGATACCCGATGCAAGTCGGGAGTTCGACCGCCGAAGCAGCCAGAAAATCACCACCGCCCGGACTGCAAGATTATCAATGATGAAACGCCAGAGACCCAGTCTCTGGCGTTTTCGTTTGCACTCATAACAAACCCCGCATCGCCGCACTCCACCTAATACAAAATCGCCTTCGCGATGTGCACCCACCACGGCGACGCATGCATGAACGTATACTCCGCAAGCACCTCGCAAGCCACCACCGCAGGTAGCCCGTACAAGTAAGCCTTATGCACCCGCCGGTTTACGATCAAATCCCTCGCGACGCCCATCAGGATCAACACGTCCACGCCAACCGCCCCATACACATTGAACGGCATCATGTGCTCCGGAAACCGCCCCCACGCCGCATCCGTCAGCACACACGTCCCCATCAGCATCAGCCGGCGATGAAACTCCGGCGCTCGCCGCCAATAAATCGCAAGCCCAAACAAGACTCCAAAGCCGTAAAGATAGACCCACTGCACGATCGTGAATGCAGCAATGAACACTGCATCCGCAGGAGTGTTCCGCACGTCGAATCGATCCATGCTGACCGACGTCCACGTTCCCAGCACCAGCATCGCAGCCGCCAGCGCCACGCCAAACCACCCCAGCGTCCGATGCACCCGCACATGATGCGTCCTCACCAGCCCCGACTGCACGATGAACAAAATCACCCACCCCGAAAACGCCGCCGCATGAAAGTACAAAACGAACGGCGGCAACGGCGACGGATGGATCAGGTTATGGTCGATGGTCTGGCTGAAGCCATAAACCACCACAGCCGCAATGACCAGCGACATGAAGAAATAAAAATACTTCTGTGCCCACTGCACAGGCCTGCTCGTCATGGGAGTCTCCGAAGGGGCCCTGGTGTGTCTGGTGTTCAGTTCATCAAGTTTTTTGCTGTGACCGAATACTAGCAGGCCACTCCAGGTCCACCAAGTCCACGCAGCAAAAAAGAGGGCGGACTCTTTCGAGTCCACCCTCTTGTCTTTGCGCGAAGCGCCTCTCGCCCTCCGCGCAGGAGTTACTCGGCGGCCATCTCTTCCTGTTCGCCTTCCATGCGCATCTGTTCCAGCTCGCGCTCCTCGGCCTCGATCGCCGCGGTAACCTCTTGCTGGACCTGCGCTGCCGCCTCTTCCAGCTCCGGAGAGAGCTGAACGTTGCGGTAGTAGGCCATACCTGTACCTGCCGGAATCAAGCGGCCAACGATGACGTTCTCCTTGAGTCCGCGCAGCGTATCCACCGAGCCGTTGATCGAAGCTTCGGTAAGCACACGCGTGGTCTCCTGGAAGCTCGCCGCCGAGATAAAGCTATCGGTAGAGAGCGACGCCTTCGTGATCCCCAGCAGCAGCGGACGTCCGATGGCCGGACGGCCACCCTCCATCAGCACCCGCTGGTTCTCGGCGTTGAACCGGAAGCGGTCGATCTGCTGCTCGAGCAGGAAGCTCGTATCGCCGACCTCTTCCACCTTCACCCAGCGCAGCATCTGCCGCACAATCGTCTCAATGTGCTTGTCAGAAATCGACACGCCCTGCAGACGATAGACCTCCTGGATCTCGTTCACCAGGTACTGTTGCAGCTCACGCTCGCCCAGCACCTCCAGGATGTCATGCGGGTTCCGCGGTCCGTCGATCAGTGCATCACCGGCGCGCAACCGCTCGCCTTCTTGCACGTTCACGTACACACCACGAGGAACGCTGTACTCCTCTTCCTGGCCGTTGTCCGCGGTCACATAGACCTTGCGCTGACCCTTCGAGACGTCGCCAAACCGCACCACGCCATCAATCTTCGAGATGATCGCCGGGTCACGCGTCTTGCGCGCCTCAAACAACTCGACCACCCGCGGCAGACCGCCCGTGATGTCCTTCGTACGCGTCGTCTCACGCGGAATCTTCGCGAGAATATCGCCCGGGAAGACCTCGTCGCCATCCTGCACCATCAAGTGAGCGCGCGAGGGCATCAGGTACCGCTTCGTTCCGCCCTTCGAGCTCTTGATGATGATCGCCGGCTGACGCTTCTCATCCGGTGAATCGCCAACGACCAGGCGCGACAGGCCAGTAACCTCGTCGATCTCCTCGTTCAGCGTGACGCCTTCCTGCAGGTCCTTGAACTGGACCGTTCCCGCAATCTCCGTCAGGATCGAGAAAGTATAAGGATCCCACTCGCCGATCACGTCGCCAAGCTTGACGTCCTGTCCATCTTCCACGCGCAGCTTCGCGCCGTAGACGATCGCGTAACGCTCCTTCTCGCGGCCCTTCGCATCAATAATCGCGATCGAACCATTGCGGTTGAACGCCACCAGTCCGCCCTCCTTCGAGCGCACCGTGACCAGGTTGATGAAGTGCACCTTGCCCGCGTTCTTCGCCTCAAGATGCGAAGCATCCTGCACACGCGAAGCTGTTCCGCCGATGTGGAAGGTACGCATCGTGAGCTGCGTTCCAGGCTCGCCGATCGACTGCGCCGCGATCACACCCACGGCCTCGCCCATCTCAACCATCTTGCCCGAACCCAGGTTGCGGCCGTAGCAAAGGATGCAGCATCCGCGCTTGCTCTCACACGTCAGCACCGAGCGAATCTTCACCCGCTCAATACCCGCAGCTTGCACCGCGCTCGCCTTCTCTTCGTCGATCTCTTCATTGATATCGACGATCACCTTGCCCTCGAAGTCCTTCAACTTCTCCAGGCTCACGCGGCCAATGATACGGTCGCGCAACGGCTCAATCGTCTCACCAGCTTCGATGATCGGCGTCACGTAGATGCCTTCCACCGTGCCGCAGTCCAGCTCCGAGATGATCACGTCCTGCGCCACGTCCACAAGCCGGCGCGTCAGGTAACCCGAGTCCGCCGTCTTCAACGCAGTATCCGCCAGGCCCTTACGCGCACCGTGCGTAGAGATGAAGTACTGCAGCACCGTCAGACCCTCACGGAAGTTCGCCGTGATCGGTGTCTCGATGATCTCGCCGCTCGGCTTCGCCATCAAACCACGCATGCCGCTTAGCTGACGAATCTGCTGCTTCGATCCACGCGCACCAGAATCGGCCATGATGTAAATCGGGTTCATGGCTCCTTCCTTGTCCGCGCGCTTCATGTTGTTGAACATCTCGTCAGCCACGCGCTCCGTAACGCCAGACCACATCTGCGTGACTTTGTTAGACCGCTCCAGATTCGTGATGCTGCCATCGAGGTACTGCTGCTGCATCGCGATCACCTGCTTCTCAGCCTCATGCACCAGGGTGTACTTCGAGTCCGGAATGACCATGTCATCCAAGCCAACCGAAAGCCCGGACTTGGTCGCATAGTTGAAGCCGAGCTCCTTGATCTTGTCCAGAGCCTTCACCGTCACTTCAAGCCCAAGATTCAAATAGAGGTAGTTGATCAATTGACCAATCCCCTTCTTCTTCATCAGGCCATTCACGTAGGGCATCCCCGCGGGCAGCGCGTCGTTCAGGATCGCGCGGCCAACCGTCGTGCTGATGAACTGCTTGTTGAACTCCACACCCTCGGTGTGCAGGATGTCCTGATCGTCATACGCAACAGTCATATCCAGCACGGGTCCGGTGTAACGCAGACGGATCGGAGTCAGCGTCTCTACCTGCTTGGCCTCAAGCGCCATCAGCACTTCCTCGATGTTGGCGAACACGCGGCCTTCACCCTTCGCGCCAATCTTCGACTTCGTCAGGTAATACAGACCGAGCACCAGATCCTGCGTCGGCACCGTGATCGGGTGACCACTCGCCGGCGAAAGAATGTTGTGCGAAGCCAGCATCAGTACCGACGCTTCAATCTGCGCCTCAGGGCTCAGCGGAATGTGCACTGCCATCTGATCGCCGTCGAAGTCAGCGTTGAACGCCGTGCAGACCAGCGGATGAATCTTGATGGCCTTGCCTTCAACGAGCACCGGCTCAAACGCCTGGATACCCAGACGATGCAGCGTCGGTGCGCGGTTCAGCAGCACCGGATGGTCCTTGATGACCTCTTCCAGGATGTCCCAGACGATCGAATCCTGCTGCTCCACCATCTCCTTGGCCTGCTTGATGGTCGTGCAGTGGCCCGTCTGTTCCAAACGGTGATAGATGAACGGCTTGAACAACTCGAGCGCCATCTTCTTCGGCAACCCGCACTGGTGCAGCTTCAGCTCGGGACCGACCACGATCACCGAACGGCCGGAATAGTCGACGCGCTTGCCAAGCAAGTTCTGGCGGAAACGGCCCTGCTTGCCCTTCAGCATGTCGGCGAGCGACTTCAACGGACGCTTGTTGGCGCCTGTGATGACGCGGCCGCGGCGGCCGTTGTCGAACAAGGCGTCGACGGCTTCCTGCAACATGCGCTTTTCGTTGCGGATAATGATGTCGGGCGCGCGCAGTTCGATCAACCGCTTCAAGCGGTTGTTGCGGTTGATGACGCGGCGATAGAGATCGTTCAGGTCCGACGTGGCGAAGCGGCCGCCATCGAGCGGCACCAGCGGGCGCAGATCGGGCGGTATCACCGGCACGACGGTCAGAATCATCCATTCCGGCTTGTTGCCGGAGGCGATGAAGGCCTCGATCAGCTTCAGCCGCTTGGCGTATTTCTTCTTCTTGATGTCGCTTTCGGTCTCGCCCAGTTCGACGCGCAGGTCGGCCTGCATCTTGTCGAGGTCGAGGCCCTTCAGCATCTCGCGGATTGCTTCTGCGCCAATGGTGGCGGTGAAGCTGTCGGGACCGTATTCTTCCTGCGCCTTGAGGTACTCGTCTTCTGACAGGAGTTGGCGGTCCTTGAGCGGGGTCAGGCCCGGCTCCAGCACGACGTAATATTCGAAATAGAGGATGCGCTCGAGGTCCTTGAGCGTCATGTCGAGCAGCATGCCGATGCGGCTCGGCAGCGACTTGAGGAACCAGATGTGGGCGACCGGCGCCGCCAGTTCGATATGGCCCATACGCTCGCGCCGCACGCGCGAAAGCGTCACCTCGACCGAGCATTTCTCGCAGATGATGCCCTTGTACTTCATGCGCTTGTACTTGCCGCACAAGCACTCGTAATCCTTGATCGGCCCGAAAATGCGCGCGCAGAACAGGCCGTCGCGCTCGGGCTTGAAGGTACGGTAGTTGATCGTTTCCGGCTTTTTGATTTCGCCGTAGGACCACGACAAAATCTTCTCAGGGCTCGCGATCGAGATCCGGATCTGATCGAAGACCTGAGCCGGCGCCGTCGGGCTGAAAAGATTCATGATCTCTTGATTCATTGCCATCTCCGCTGTGCCGGCATGCCACCGGCCGCATATTCAAAAAACAAAGGCGTAAGCGGCCGGGCTTTGTGAGCCCGGCCGGGACGCTTGTTATTCGGCGGCTTCCGCCGTCTCAGGGCCGCGGCCCTGCGCCTTAGAATTGTGCAGGTCGACGTTGAGGCCGAGCGAGCGCATTTCCTTGACCAGGACGTTGAAGCTTTCCGGAATGCCCGCCTCGAACGTGTCGTCGCCGCGCACGATCGCCTCGTACACCTTGGTACGGCCGGCGACGTCGTCCGATTTCACGGTGAGCATTTCCTGGAGCGTATAGGCGGCGCCGTAAGCTTCGAGCGCCCACACTTCCATTTCGCCGAAACGCTGTCCGCCGAACTGCGCCTTGCCGCCGAGTGGCTGCTGGGTGACCAGCGAGTACGGGCCAATCGAACGGGCGTGGATCTTATCGTCCACCAAGTGATGCAGCTTGAGCATATAGATATAGCCCACGGTCACCTGCCGATCGAAGGGATCGCCGGTGCGGCCGTCATAGACCGTCGACTGGCCGGAGTGATCGAGGCCAGCGAGGTCGAGCATCTTCTCGATGTCGGCTTCTTTGGCGCCGTCGAACACCGGCGTCGCAATCGGAACGCCGTGCCGCAGGTTGTTGCCAAGTTCGATCAAGCCATCTTCATCGAGGGATTTGATGGTTTCATCGTCGCCATAAACCTTCTTGAGCATCTCCTTGAGCGGCTTGGAGTCGTGCTTGAGGTTGTAGGTGTCGACCGCCTGCCCGATCTTGATACCGAGGCCGGCGCAAGCCCAGCCAAGATGGGTTTCGAGGATCTGGCCAACGTTCATGCGCGACGGTACGCCCAAGGGATTGAGCACGATGTCGGCATGGGTGCCATCCGCCAAGAACGGCATGTCCTCGATCGGAACGATGCGCGAGACGACGCCCTTGTTGCCGTGACGGCCGGCCATCTTGTCGCCGGGCTGGATCTTGCGCTTCACCGCGACGAAGACCTTGACCATCTTCATCACGCCGGGCGGCAATTCGTCGCCGCGCTGGAGCTTCTCGACCTTGTCGAGGAAGCGCTGTTCCAGAAGCTTCTTGGACTCGTCGTACTGCTTGCGGATGGCCTCGATCTCGGTCATCAGCTTGTCGTTCGGCGAGGCGAACAGCCACCATTGCGAACGCGGATACTCGTCCAGCACCGCGCGGGTGATCTTTGAATCCTTCTTGAAGCCCTTCGGTCCGGCAACACCGGTGCGGCCTTCGAGAAGTTCGGCCAGACGGCCGTAGACGTTACGGTCGAGGATCGCCTGCTCGTCGTCGCGGTCCTTGGCAAGGCGCTCGATTTCCTCGCGCTCGATGGCGAGCGCGCGCTCGTCCTTTTCGACGCCGTGCCGGTTGAACACGCGCACTTCGACAACGGTGCCCTGCACGCCCGGCGGCACCCGCAAAGAAGTGTCGCGAACGTCGGATGCTTTTTCGCCGAAGATGGCGCGAAGAAGCTTTTCTTCAGGCGTCATCGGGCTTTCGCCCTTTGGCGTGATCTTGCCGCACAGGATATCACCGGCGTGCACTTCCGCGCCGATATAGACGATGCCCGCCTCGTCGAGATTCTTGAGCGCCTCCTCCGAGACGTTCGGAATGTCGCGCGTGATTTCCTCGGGGCCGAGCTTGGTGTCGCGCGCCATCACTTCGAATTCTTCGATGTGAATGGAGGTGAACACGTCGTCCTTCACGATCCGCTCGGAGAGCAGGATCGAGTCCTCGAAGTTGTAGCCGTTCCACGGCATGAACGCGACCAGCACGTTTCGGCCGAGCGCGAGTTCGCCGAGATCGGTCGAAGGACCGTCGGCGATGATGTCGGCTTTTTCGACCTTGTCGCCCACCTTCACCAGCGGACGCTGGTTGATGCAGGTGTTCTGGTTCGAGCGCTGGTACTTCATCAGCCGGTAGATATCGACGCCCGGCTTGGTCGGATCGGTTTCGCCGGTGGCGCGCACCACGATACGGGTGGCGTCAACCTGATCTACAATGCCGGTGCGGCGCGCGGAAATCGAGGCGCCCGAATCGCGGGCGACCACGCCTTCCATGCCGGTGCCGACAAAGGGTGCTTCGGCGCGAACCAGCGGCACCGCCTGGCGCTGCATGTTCGAGCCCATCAGAGCGCGATTGGCGTCGTCGTTCTCGAGGAATGGGATCAAAGCCGCGGCGACCGAAACGAGCTGTTTCGGCGACACGTCCATGAAGTCGACCTTCTCGCGCGGCACCAGATGCACGTCGCCGGCCTGGCGGCAGATGATCAGGTCTTCGATGAACTTGCCGCGCGCATCCATCTGCGCGTTGGCTTGCGCCACCGCATGGCGGCTTTCTTCCATCGCCGAGAGATAGATGACCTCGTCGGTGACGCGACCATCCTTTACCTTGCGATAGGGCGTTTCGACGAAGCCGTATTTGTTGACGCGCGCGTAGGTCGCGAGCGAGTTGATCAGCCCGATGTTCGGGCCTTCCGGCGTCTCAATCGGGCAGATGCGGCCGTAATGGGTCGGATGCACGTCGCGCACTTCGAAGCCAGCGCGCTCGCGGGTCAGACCGCCCGGGCCAAGCGCCGAGAGACGGCGCTTGTGGGTAATCTCCGACAGTGGATTGGTCTGGTCCATGAACTGCGAAAGCTGCGAGGAACCGAAGAACTCGCGCACGGCGGCGGCGGCTGGTTTCGCGTTGATCAGATCCTGCGGCATGACGGTGTCGATATCGACCGACGACATACGCTCCTTGATCGCGCGCTCCATGCGCAACAGACCGATGCGGTACTGGTTTTCCATCAATTCGCCGACCGAACGCACGCGGCGATTGCCGAGATTGTCGATGTCGTCGATCTCGCCCTTGCCGTCGCGCAGATCAACCAGCGTCTTGATCACCGCCAGGATGTCATCCTTGCGCAACACGCGCATGGTATCCGGAGCGTCGAGTTCGAGGCGCATGTTCATCTTGACGCGGCCGACGGCCGAAAGGTCGTAGCGTTCTGAATCAAAGAACAGCGAACGGAACATCGCCTCGGCGGTGTCGACGGTCGGCGGTTCGCCAGGGCGCATAACGCGATAAATGTCGAACAGCGCGTCTTCACGCGTCATATTCTTGTCGACGGTCAGCGTGTTACGGATATAGGCGCCGACATTGACGTGGTCGATGTCGAGCAGCGGAAGTTCTTTGTAACCGGCTTCGATCAGAACCTTGAGGTTCTTTTCGTCGATTTCCGAACCGGCTTCGAGATAGATCTCGCCGGTCTTGGCATTGGTGAGATCTTCCGCGATGTAATGGCCGATCAATTCCTCGTCGGCCATACGAAGGTGCTTGAGCCCCTTCTCCTGCAACTGACGGGCCTGACGCACTGAAAGCTTCTTGCCGGCTTCGACAACGACCTTGCCGGTGTCGGCGTCGATCAAATCGTTGATCGCCTTGTAGCCCTTCAAGCGGTTGGCATCGAACGGCACGCGCCAGCCTTCTTTGGCGCGCTTGTAGATGACGTGCTTGTAGAAGGTGCGGAGAATCTCTTCGCCATCGAGGCCGAGCGCATACAAAAGCGACGTCACCGGAATCTTGCGGCGTCGGTCGATACGCGCATAGACGATGTCTTTGGCATCAAACTCTATGTCGAGCCAGGAACCGCGATAGGGAATGATACGGGCGGCAAACAACAGCTTGCCGGACGAATGCGACTTGCCCTTGTCGTGATCGAAAAACACGCCGGGCGAACGGTGCATCTGCGAGACGATGACGCGCTCGGTGCCGTTGACGATGAAGGTGCCGTTATTGGTCATGAGCGGAATGTCGCCCATGTAGACATCCTGCTCCTTGATGTCCTTGACCGAACGCGCGCCCGTCTCTTCGTCGATATCGAACACGATCAGCCGCAGCGTCACTTTCAGCGGCGCGGCGAAGGTCATACCGCGCTGGCGGCATTCGTCGACGTCGTATTTCGGCGGCTCGAACTCGTATTTGACGAATTCCAGCATCGACGAATTGGAAAAATCGGAAATCGGAAACACCGACCGGAATACCGCCTGCAATCCCTCGTCGGGACGGCCGCCATCCGGCTCTTTGACCATCAGGAACTGGTCATAGGATGCCTTTTGAACCTCAATGAGGTTCGGCATCTCCGCCACTTCCTTGATTGATCCGAAATATTTTCTTACGCGCTTGCGACCGGTAAACGTCTGCGCCATCGTGTTTTTCTCTCGATTCAAGGTCGAGGTGAGCGCTCAGCGCCTCTCCGAACGGCCGCAATCCATCGCGGCCATCAGGACAAGCGTCGGGGCTACCCGTTTCTATTTGATTCGGACCGCGCCCGAACCGCCGCACTCTTCACAACTCGCCGTGACCGGGCTTATACGCGCCGTTTCACGATTCGCCCCGGGCCGAAAACGGCCACGGCGCTATCCTTTTTGCGACACCCCAAGGACCTAAGGCCCCGGGGGTATCGGTCTCTTCGTCATGGCCGAGCTTGTCCCGGACATCCACGTCTTATGTTTGAG
>JBAULP010000136.1:0-4059 GCA_049578265.1 Acidobacteriaceae bacterium | reverse complement strand
GCGGTGGTATTCGCAGGGTGTGTCGCTGGAGGATCTGGCGTCGATTTCGCTGGCGGGGCCGCTGTGGGGGTTGTTTGCGGCGATTGCCTGCTATGGGCTGTTCCTGGTGACGCATGCGCCGATTTTTATGGTGCTGGTGTATGTCGGCGCGTGGATTAACTTCCTCAATTTGTTTCCGGCGTTCGGGCTGGATGGGGCGCAGGCAACGTATGCGCTGTCGAAGCTGCAGCGGGCGCTGATCGCGGTGACGTGCTTTGTGCTGTTTGGGTTGTCGATTACGAACGGTGATCTGTTTGGGGCGTCGACGCTTTGGATCTTTCTGATTGTCGGGCTGGGCATGGGTTGGCGATGCCTTACGCGCGACGAGCCGGAGAAGCCAAGCACGCGGACGTTCCTGTACTTCCAGGCGCTGGTGCTGATCCTGGGCGTGATTGTGTATCGGACCCAGTTTGCCGGCATGGTTGCACCGCCGCGGTAGAGTGATATCATCATGGTGAAAGTGATATCAGGCCTAAGAGATACCTGATCTTCGATGTGAGGTGGAGCTATGCCTGCAGTGACGGTACGAAATATTCCGGTGAAGACGCATGAGGCGTTGAAGCGGCGGGCGAAGCTGCACGGGAAGAGTACAGAGGCTGAGATCCGGGTGATCCTGGAAGAGGCGGTGCGGCCGGAGAAGGAAGTTGGGTTGGGGACCGCGCTGCGTGAGCTTGGGCGGAAGTATGGACCATTGCCCGAGATCAAACGAGATCAGACGCCACTTGAGCCCGCGATCTTCGAATGATCCTTCTCGACACGAATGTCCTCTCTGAGCCCACCAAGCCGAGCGGAGATGAGCGTGTTGCGGCTTGGCTCGATCGTCAAGAGATCCGGTCGTTGTTTGTTACTTCGATCAATCTAGCTGAGTTGATGGTGGGAGTGGCTATGCTTCCCGAAGGAAGGCGCCGGCAAGCGTTGCGCAGTGCTCTGGATCAATTTCTAGCCAAACGCATCGTAACGCCGATATTGCCGTTCGATCGCGAGGCGGCACTGGCGTATGCGGATGTGGTGGCGTATGCCAAGGTGAAGCGGTATACGCTGCCGGTTGCCGACGGGCAGATTGCGGCGATTGCGAAGGTGCATGGGTTCGCGGTTGCTACACGCGATGTTGAGCCGTTTGTAGCGGCGGGTGTGCGGGTGATCAATCCCTGGGAGGACGAGTAGGCGCTCGTGGCAGAAGCTGAGAAATCGGAAAGCCATATCTCAGGGGCTAAAGCGCCATCCACAATAGGGGGCTCTGACGGCACGGCTGAAGCCGTGCCCTTAAGGCGCTAGCGCTAACTGTAGAGGATGCGTGGTGTGGTTTTGCGGATGACGCGGCCCAGCACGATGGAGCGTTCGTTCATGCGGCTGAGCGTGAGGCGCGCCTTCTTGAGCAGGTCTGCGGGGACGACTGCGACCATGCCGATGCCCATGTTAAAGGTGCGGAACATCTCATCGCGATCGAGACCGCCGAGTTGCTGAAGGTGGGTGAATAGGGGTGGTGGATCCCAGGCTGCGAGGTCGATCTGCGCGGCGAGACCGCGGGGAAGGATGCGGGGAAGGTTCTCCGTGAGGCCGCCGCCGGTGATGTGCGAGAAGCCGTTCACGACTTCGGCCTGAATGAGCTTGCGGATGGGCGCGAGGTAGCTGCGGTGGGGGCGCATGAGGGCTGCGCCGACCTTGTCGCCTAGCTCGTTGACGTACTGCTCGGGGCGGTACTGGGCGACTTCGAGGAGAAGCTTGAGGGCGAGCGAGTAGCCGGTGGTGTGGAGGCCGTTGGAGGGCAGGCCGAGGAGGCAGTCGCCCTCGCGAATGGCTTCGCCGGTGAGCATGCGGGCGCGAGGGACGACGCCGGTGAGGAAGCCAGCGAGGTCGTAGTCGCTGGGGCCGTAGAGCCAGGGGGTTTCGGCGGTTTCGCCGCCGAGGAGGGCGCAGGCGTTGGCCTTACAGGCGTCGACGAGGCCGCTGATGACCTGCTGTACGACGTCGGGATCGAGGACGCCGGCGTTGAAGTAGTCGAGGAAGAAGAGCGGGGTTGCGCCCTGAACGGCGACGTCGTTGACGCAGTGGTTGACGAGGTCCGCGCCGATGCTGGAGTGGAGGCCGAGCTGGATGGCGAGCTCGAGCTTGTTGCCGACGCCGTCGGTGGAGGCGACCAGGACGGGATCGGGGAAGCGCTCGGCGTCGAGTGCGAAGAGGCCGGCGAAGCCACCGATTTCGCTGAGGACGTGCTTGTTGAAGGTGCGGCGGGCGAGGCCCTTGATGCGCTCGTTGGCGAGGACGTGGCGGTTGGTGGGGACGACGGCGTGATCGTCGCTGCGTGGGGCGCGGGCTTCGTTGTGGGTTGCTGCGGGTTTGGAGCTTTGCGACGAGGCGGCAGGGCCTTCACGCGGCGGATGGTGCTCTTCGTTGCCGGAGATTGATTTTGCCAATGAGGCCACCTTCTTGCTGGATGAGTGTGCAGGAAAAGTTTACCAGCCGATTTTTGCACTGCGTTGTGCATGAGTTTGTGGATGGGAGATCGTGAGCGGTTTTCGAAGTGACTGCGCACACACCGCGATGGGGGCACGACTTCTATACTTGGGGTATGTCACTTTCTTTTGAACGGTCGGCGCAGCTCCAGGCGCGCGCGGAAAAATTTTTGCCGGGGGGCGTAGATTCGCCGGTGCGCGCGTTTCGCGCAGTGGGCGGGCATCCGCCGTTTGTGGAGCGGGCTGAGGGCGCGTATCTCATTGATGCGGATGGGAATCGCTATGTGGACATGTTTGGCTCGTGGGGGCCGATGTTGCTGGGACACGCGTATCCGCCGGCGGTAGAGGCGATTCGAGAGGCGGCGGGGAAGAGTGCGTCGTTTGGAGCGAGCACGGCGGCAGAGGCGGATCTGGCCGAGCTGGTGCAGCGGTGCTATCCGTCGATGGAGAAGATGCGGTTTGTGAGCTCGGGGACGGAGGCCTGCATGTCGGCGATACGGCTGGCGCGTGGGTTTACGGGGCGGCCGTTTGTGATCAAGTTTGAGGGCTGCTACCACGGGCACGCGGACGCGCTGCTGGTGAAGGCGGGGAGTGGTGTGGCGACGTTTGGGATTCCGGGGTCGGCGGGCGTGCCGGAGGAGACGGTGATGCACACGCTGGCGCTGCCGTACAACGATCTGGCGGCGGTGGAGACGGCGTTTGAGGCGCATCCGGAGCAGATTGCGTGCGTGATTCTGGAGCCGGTGGTGGGGAATGCAGGGACGATTCTGCCGGAGCCTGGATATCTGGCTGGGCTGCGCGCGATCACGCTGAAGCATGGAGCGCTGCTGATCTTTGATGAGGTGATGGTTGGGTTTCGGCTGGCGGCTGGCGGAGCTCAGGAGCGATTTGCCGGTGAGATTGGTGGACTGCCGGATTTGACGACCTTGGGAAAGATTGTTGGCGGTGGTTTGCCGGTGGGCGTGTTTGGCGGGCGCGCGGAGATGATGGATTGCCTGGCGCCGCTCGGGCCGGTGTACCAGGCGGGAACGCTGAGCGGGAATCCGCTGGCGATGGCTGCGGGAATTGCGATGCTGAATGGATTGTGGGAGGGGCGCGCGGAGATCTATCCGAAGGTGGAGAAGACGACTGCGGCGATTGCGCAGGGTGTGGCTCGGCTGGCGGCGGAGCAGGGCATTGCGCTGACGACGAACTGCGTGGGCAGCATGTTTACGTGGTTCTTTACCGGCGAGAAGGTGAAGGATTTTGCGAGTGCTTCGACCAGCGATACGGCGGCGTTTGCGCGGTTTCATCGGGCGATGCTGGAGCATGGGGTTTGGCTGCCGCCTAGCCAGTATGAGGCGGCGTTTGTTAGCGCGGCGCATGGGGAGGCTGAGGTGGAGCTGGTGTTGAAGGCTGCGCGCGAGGCGTTGAAGGCTGTCGTTAGTTAGGCTAAGGCTTTGCTGTTGGCGGCGGCTAGTAGGAAGACCAGCGGGGCGTTCCAGTTGATGGCGATTTCGTTGAGGGAGTAGGCGCGCTGGTCGTCGATCCACATGCGCATGGGTGGAGCTTTGGGGAGGGCGTCGGC
>JBAULP010000135.1:0-119506 GCA_049578265.1 Acidobacteriaceae bacterium | reverse complement strand
GCCCCGGCGATATAGAACCTGCCATCACCCTCTCTGCCGCCGACCCCCTCAACCTCGCCGGCATCCTCGTCCCCGGCGACCGCATCGCCGCGATCCCCGGCCGCACCGTAACCTTCCTCAACGGCGTCACCGTAGACGAAATCGGAAACCCCCAAAACCCCGACACCGCACCCAAACCCGAGCGCCCCGCCAGGCGCACCCGCAGCATCCCCGACCTCCTCCGCGCCGAAGCCCTCACCGCCCGCGCCCCCCAACCCGCACCCAACCCCACCCTCTTCTCATGAGCGATGACAAACTCTCGTGAGTGACGCCAACAATGCTTTGAAGGGGACGGGCTTCAGCCCGTCCATTGAACCCGAGCAGGGAACTGGGGCTTTAGCCCCTGAAGGAAGAAGCCCCCTACAGCCCGGCGACTTCTACATGGAAGGCCCCAACCTCGTCTTCACCGCGCAGTACCACCTTCGCCGAGGCGCCTGCTGCAACAACAACTGCCGCCACTGCCCCTACAAGTAACCCAACCTCACCTCGCAGCCGGTGCCGCACTCGCCGCCGCGCCCACAGCACTCGCCGCCTGCGCCGTCACCTTCAACGCCAGCCGCGGAAACATAAAACTCCCCGCCGCATCATCAATCACATTCACCTGGCAGATATACGTCCCTGGCTTCAACTCCGTTACCGGCACATCGAACTGAAACACCACCGCATCGTTCTCGGGATCATTCACCGCCTGCGCCGTCACCGTTGGCGTCTCATACACCTTCGTCCCGCCCTCCATAAACTCAATGCTCGTTAGCAACTTCACAGGCGCACCCTTCGCACCCTTCTCCCGCCCCGGGTCATACACCTCATACAAGAAATAGAGATGCTGCCCCTGCCGAAACACATGCGCCACATTCGGCACCCACTCCAACCCATCCCGCACCAGCGGGCTAGTCGAATGTTTCTGCGCATCCGGCGTCCGCTGGCTAGCCACCACCACCGAACTCATCTTCAACGGAGCCTTCCTCAAATCCGGCACCTGGATATCCGTCTCAAAGCTCCCCATGTTGCCCGTCTGATTCTCCCGCACCACAAACTTCATGTGATAGTGCCCAGGCGCCAGCAAAAATCCCGTCGAGTACTGAATATTCTTCCGCTTCACCTGCTCCGACTGCTCCACCGCCAGCTTCACCGTCTGCCTTACATTCCCCACCACGATCCCCTGCGCGTCCTTCACCTGCCCCATAATGTCGAGCGTAGCCTTGTCCTTATCGCCGCCCGCCACAAACGGAATCTGCGATCCCGGCACAATCAAACTCACCGGAATCGAATACATATTCCGCTGCTCCATAAAGTACAGCGCCTGCAGATACACCGCCACATCCGTAGCAGGCAGATCACTATGCATCTGCTCCGTCAGCGCCTCCTCGCGGTCTTCACTCTTCTGGTGCTGGAAGTCCGCGCCCGCGTAATACCCCGGCCGATACTCCATCTTCACATCCTCGCGATCCACCTTAATCGTCAGATGCCGATACGAACCATCCATCCTCTGGTTCGTCGACTTGAACCCAAGAATGTAATACGCCTCCGTGTCATGCTGGATCTGCTGAAACGCCGGCGCAAAATCATTCGAATCAAAGAACGCCTTCCCGCCCGTATCCACACTCAGCGTGCTCAGCGTCTCCTGCGACCCAAAGTTCGCGCTGAACTGATTCGTAGCCGCCGCGCCACTGTAAGCCGAGTTCCCGCGCAAGCTCCCCGTGCTCGCATCCCCCACCGGAGGCAGCGCCTGCAGCCCGCGCGAATCCACCGAGTAAATCGCCATGTTCGCCTTCGCCGCCTCATTCGTAGCCGCGCGCAAACTGGCCTCGTTCTCAATCCCATTCTTCGTCAGCCCGCCCGAAAAATACAGCATCGACTTCCGCTGATCCACTCTCTCCAACGACTTCGCAATCGCCCGAATCGCCAGCAGCTCCCGATCCGTATTCAAGCTGTTGAACTCCGAATCATCCGCCGCAAACGCGCTCGTATCATCCGCCGTTCCATCGGTCGATCCCGTAGTCCCATTCGTAAATCCCGTCTCATCCACGCCGTTATACTTCGCCAGCCCGCGCAGCAGCGCCGTTTTGTCCGAAGTAAAATCCTGGTCCATCGTCAACCCCGTCGACATGCTCACCAACGCCACCAAATCCGCCGGCTGCATCCCCGTCTTCACATACGTCTCCGCCGCCTCCACCGCCCGATCGATGTCCTCATCCTGCATCGAACTCAAATCAAAAAAAATCACAATCAGCCGATGGTCCTTCAACTCCTTCGGGTTCGCCGCAAAGTTCCTCTCCAGCAGATCCCCAATCGAAGCCTTCCCCGCAGCGGTCGTCTTCTCCTCCAGCACCGCGGCCTGGTCCACATTCTGATAATCAAAGCTGATGATCTTCTGTTCCCGCTTGTCCTCATAAATCTTAAAGTCACTGGCCTTCAACCCGGTCACCACCGCGCCCGTCTTCTTATCCCGCACAATCACATTGGTCAGCACAATATTCGCATTCACCCGCAGCGTGAACTGCCCCTCCCCCGTCTGCTGCAGCTCCTGCGTCCCACCCTGCGCCCCACGGCTCTGCACCGGCGCCGAAGTCTGCGCGCCCGCACCCACACTCATCATCAGCCCCAACACCACCGCCAACAATCGCCGCATCAACCCGTCCTCACACTAACCACTAACCACTACTCACTAACCACTGCCTTCAAAACCGATACCGCGCCTGCACCAGCAACGTCCGCATCGACGCCGCGCTAGTCACCTCGCCGAAGTTCGCCGAGTTCTCCGTAGTATTAATCCCGCTGTACTGCACCGTGTTGAACACATTGCTAGCGGTCACCCGCGCCTCAAACGACTTCGTCCCCGCAAACGCAATCACCCGCGAAAGCGACGCATCCACCAACACGACTCCAGGCCCCTCAATCGAATTCCGCGAAGCCGTCCCATACTCACCCGCCGGCGCCGCAAACGCAGCCTTGTTGAAGAACTCATCCACCGTTCCCGGCCCCTCTACCGACTCACCCACCACGCGATCCGGCCGCAGCGTAAACAAATTGCCCGACGCCGCCTCCGCCTGGTTCCCCGAGTACATCGGCGTGTAATAGTTCCCCGTTGCAAACGTAAACGTCCCACTCAGCGAATACCCATCCAACGCCCGCGACCAGACCCCACCCTTGTTCAAGTACGCACGATTCGGCCCAAACGGCAGCTCCAGCAGCCAGTTTCCCGACGCCGTCTGCCGCACATCAAACGAAGAGTTCGCCTCTTCTAAATCCAGCCGCCGAAAATTCTGCACACTCGACGCACTCCCTCCGCCCACCGACGACGCATTATCAATCGAGTGCCCATACGTGTACGTAATCCCCAGCTCGATCCCCTTCTGCTCCCTCTTCTGCAGGCTCACCACCAGTGAGTTCGCATGCGATCCTGCCACCGAGGTCTCATACGAGAACGGCGCAACCCCCGGCGTCGACGTCCCACTCGTTGTGCTGTTCGGAGACCCCACCACATCCAGATCGCTGCCCTTCGCTCCGCTGTATCCAATGTTCAACACCATCTGCAGCGGCAGTGTCTTCTGGATGTTCAAGTCATACGCCTGCACCATCCCCAGCCGATAGTTCTTATCCACCGAGTAGTTATTCTGCACCGTCTCCGCCGTCGAGCAACCAAACCCCTTCGCCAGCGTCATATTCGCCCCACCCGCCGGCGTAGTCGTCACGCATCCCGTAGCCGCCGGCGTAGGATTCGCCGCGCTCGCCACCGGAATATCATTCGTCTGCGTCTCCGCAAACGGCGGCTGGAACGAGAGCGACTTCGCCATCGTCGCAAACTGTCCCGTGTTGTAGTTGATCCCATACCCTCCGCGCACCACCATATTGCGCGTCACGCTCTGCATCATCTTCCCTGTAAACTTCGGCCGCCACGCAAACCCAAACCGCGGCGCATACATCGTGCGGTCCGGCTCAATCAACCCACCCGGATACTTGCCCTCATACGTTCCCGTCCCCCCCGGCTCCACCGGATCCACCGCAGTAAAGTCCGCGTTGTGATCCAAATTCACCAGCCGATCATTCTTCTCCGTATACGGCGCGAAGTACTCATAGCGCAGCCCAAAGTTCAGCGTCCAGTTCGACGCCAGCCTCCAGTCGTCCTGCGCATACCAGTCCACCACGTTCTCGCGCAGATAAATCTTGTACAGCCCCGCCTGGATCGCCGTGCTCTGCGGCAGCCCCAGCAGAAAATCCGCAAACCCGGAACCAGTCGTTGCAGCACTCCCCGCAGCCTGGTCCGACGGACTCTCCGTCGCATACCCCGTAAACGTAAACTGCCCCAGCGGATCATTCCCGCCAATCGAATTCGCCTGCACCCGCCGCACATCCAGCCCCAACCTCACGTTGTGCTTCTTATGTCGATACGCCACAAAATCCGTGAAGCTGATCGTCTGATTGATCAACTCATTCGGTGTCGTATTCGATAGCGCCGCAAAGTTCGAAATGTTCAACGTCGGCAGTCCGTTGTAAAACCGCGGATCAGCAAACCCTCCACTCTGATTGGGAATCGTCAGCCCCGCCGTCATCGTCGGATCGTTCGCCGTGTCCGTAAAATAATTTCGCGTCTCCGAGCTCATCCGGTTCCACGTCACCGTCGCATGCTCGGAGAGCCGCCCATACGACGCCGTGTAGCCCGCGCTCAGCGCATTGCCATCGTTCTCGCTCGCCCCACCCAGCGGCAGAAAAATATTCCGTATATCGCTGGCCGAGTGCGAATAGTTGTACCCAATGTTGATGTTCTGCCGTAGCGACGCGGGCAGATTCGACTCCCTGCGCTGAAAGAACGCAAAAGGCGATCCACCCTTCCCACCCAGCGTCCGCACATACCGCGTGTTCACCGCAATCTGGTTGTTGCCCGCATTTGAAATCGTCTCGTAGTTATATCCCTGCGCATTCAGCGGAATATTCGGCGCTGGATAATACGACAGCAGCGCCAGCGCCTGCGCCGAGATTGGCGTCACCGCGTTCGCCAGGTTGTTATCCGCGACTGGCAGCCCCGTCGCCGGATCATAGATCGTCACCGGCAGCGTCGCTCCATTCACCACCTGCGTCGACTGCGAAAAATTCCCCTCGCGCTCGAGTTCCGTCGGCACCCGCGAAGGCCCTCCCAGAAACGCATTCAGATTCTTCTGTCCCGTGATATTCAAAAACATGAACTGGCTCGTATTCGGTTTCACCAGCCCTGGAATATACGGCGACCCCGCCAGCGTAATCCCAAACCTATTCGAGTACGACGAAGGCTTCGTCTGCGGCTGCAAATCCGGCGACCACGTCGCTGAATTCAGCGCCCCATTGCTCGTCTGATAAAAAATGCTTCCATGCGGCTGTGCCGGATTAAAATTCCGGAACCCGCCAAACCCTCCGCGCCCTCCGCGTCCTCCGCCAAATCCTCCACCGCCACGCCCGCCCATCATCCCACCCAGCGCACCCACAATCGCATTCGTAGGATCACCCCCTCCGCGCAGCATCCCACTCTGTCGCGCCCGCGCCACCGCATCTTCCACCCGCTGCCGAATCTCATCCTCGCTAAAATTCGCCAGCCCATTCGTCTCGCCGCTCTCTCCATTCACGTTCACCGACTCGGTAGCATCCTCACCCAACCCCGCCATCGTAGGCATCGCCGCGCCCGCATTCCGCGCACCCGTCGTAGCATCCAGCGCCTCTTCACCACCATTCAAACTCAGCCCCTGCATTCCTCCCGACATCCCAATCCCCGCAACCCCCGCGCCGCCACCAGCCTGCTTCGCCTCTTCCGCCGCCACGCGACTCGCCAACTGCAATCCAAAGTCCGTCCCTCCCGGCACAATCCGAATCCCCTGCGCCGCCGCCTGCGCCTCCACGCCGTTCAGCACCACCTCCTGCGTCGCCTCCGCAAATCCCGTCAGCTCCGCTCGCACCACGTAGCGTCCATTGCGAGGAATCGCCATCGCATACTTGCCATCGATGTCGGTAGTCGTCGCATACTTCCGCCCCGTCAGCGAATTCATCGCCGTAATCGCAACCCCCGGCAGCGGAACCCCGCCAGCCTTCCCCACCGCACCCGCAACCACGCGCCCAGCAATCGTCCCACCCTGCGCCACAGCCGTAACCTTCGGCGCCGGTGCCGGGGTCTGCGCAGCAACACCCGTCGCAGCAGGCTGCACCGGCGTCTGCGCCACCAACGCGACACCCCACATCGCCACCGCCGCCACAACCGCAATCCTCTTCATCCCTCGACCGCCCACGTACACCTCTCCCTCCACCTGGTGAACATCTGAATAAGTAACTCTGGAAAGCAAACTTCTGTTTCGAAGGGGCACGGCTTTAGCCGTGCCGTTAAACCTCCTGCTGAAAAGGGGCTTTAGCCCTGAGGGAACTCTCATCCCTCATCACAAACCTCAGCTGCAAACCGGATCAGACCTTTCCTGAAACCCTTACTCGTTTCTCTCTACTTCCCCCACGGCTCTACTGCGGATTCGGATTCCCACCCGGCCGCGCATTCCCACCCGAAGCCGCATCGCCTCCGCCGCGCCGCCCACCGCCGCGCTCCATCACCACCAACTCCGTCGGCACAAACACCCCACCCTTCACCGACCCACGCCCGCGCACCGTCTCTCCCACCTTAATATCCGCCAGCGTAATACTCTCCCCCCCAGCCTCAGGAGCCTCCGTAGGCTCTGCGCCCGCCGCACCAGTACCCGCCGCACCACCAGCGCCCATCCGTCCCATCCCTCTCCCACCCCTCCGGAACGACGTCGTCTCATCAAACCCAATCGTCTGCATCACATGGTCCGGCCGCTCCACCGTCATCTTCGCGTTGTCCATGTCGATCGCCGCCACCCGCCCCACAATATAAGTCTTCCCCAAATTCGCCTTCATCGCCGCCACCTGCGCCGCGTCGGTCGCCATCACAAACGCCGCATGCAGCGTCTTGTTCGGAGCATCCAGGATCCCAGCCGCCATCACCCCATCGCCCACCTTCAAATCCGAAACCTTCACCGTATTCCCGCGCCCCATCATCACGCGCGTGTTGTCGGTCGTCACCACCGTCATTGTCGCACCATCCTCGGTCTTCACCATCAGCGAGCTCCCACTCACACCCGTCACCTCACCCGCCACGCGAGCCATCCCCGCAAACGCCCCACGCCCGTGCCGTTCTCCCTGCCCCTGATCCTGGCCAGGCCCCATATCCTGCGCCCGCACCACGACTGCCATACTCACCATCACCGCCATCAGCCCAACCATCATCGCCGTACGTCGCATCTCGTGCTCCTCGTCCCACCCATCCATTCTCTACACTCTCAAAGACGGCATCGCCGCGCGGAAGACTCGGCCAGCCATCAAAAATTCTCGCCCCTGCCCGCAAAACTCCGCCGCGAAACCATTGCCTTTCTCCGCCCGTCCGTTTACCGTCAAACCACGGCGCACCGCAACTCCCGCCAGTGCAACGACACCATCTTCCTGAAGCATCCAAGCGCCAGATGCATCGAATCTGAACTGGAGCGCACCCGCATGTTGACCCACCCGCACACCTCTCGCACCGCCTCCCTGCTCGAGCGCTTCCGCACCGTGCGCGCCGCCACCATGCAATTCTGTACTCCGCTCACTCCAGAAGACATGATGGTGCAATCCTGCGCCGAAGCCTCGCCCGTCAAGTGGCATCTCGCCCACACCTCCTGGTTCTTCGAGACCTTCGTCCTCTCCGAGTTCGTCGCCGGCTACCAACCCTTCGACCCCAACTTCCGCTGGCTCTTCAACTCCTACTACCGCGCCCTCGGCGAGATGCCCGAAAAGAAACTTCGCGCCTCCTTCTCCCGCCCTCCCCTCGACCAAATCCTCGCCTATCGCCGCCACGTCGACGCCACCATCGAGCGCCTTCTCTCCGCCGTCCCCCAGGACGAATCCCAGCGCCGCATCGTCCTCGGCCTCGAGCACGAGCAGCAGCACCTCGAGCTCGCCGCCACCGACATCAAGCACGCCTTCTTCACCAACCCCCTCCACCCCGCCTACGCCCCACTCCCCACCCAGCCCGCAGCCTCCGACACCGACGCCATCGCCCCGCCGCTCAACTGGCTCTCCTTCACCCCCGGCTCGCCCCTCCGCCCCGGCATCGTAGAAATCGGCCTTACCCCCGACCCCAACGACCTCCACGCCTTCGCCTTCGACAACGAGACCCCGCGCCACCCCGTCTACCTCGCCCCCTTCCAGCTCGCCTCCCGCGCCGTCACCTGCGCCGAGTACCTCGCCTTCATCGAAGACGACGGCTACTCCCGCCCCGAACTCTGGCTCTCCGAAGGCTGGGACACCCTCCAGGCCCAGGGCTGGCAGGCCCCCCTCTATTGGGTTCGCCACCCCTCCACCCCCTCCGGCTGGAGCATCTTCACCCTCCACGGCTTCCAACCCCTCGGCGCCCTCAGCGAAACCCCCGTCTGTCACCTCAGCTTCTTCGAAGCCGACGCCTACGCCCGTTGGTCCGGCAACCGTCTTCCCACCGAGTTCGAATGGGAGCACGTAGCCTCCCACCTCCTGCCACAAGAACCCGCCTCCGCCTCCGCCTCCGGAGTAGCAGCGGGCTTTAGCCCGCGGAATACCTCCCCCGAAAATGGGGGCTTTAGCCCCGGCGAGCCCACCAACATGCTCGAGGCCAACCACCTCCACCCCACCGCCGCCTCCACCACCGCCGACCCCGCCCACCCGCAACAGCTCTTCGGCGACGTATGGGAGTGGACCCAATCCCCCTACACCGGCTACCCCGGCTACAAACCCCTCCCCGGAGCCCTCGGCGAATACAACGGCAAATTCATGAGTTCCCAGGTCGTCCTTCGCGGAGGCTCCTGCGTCACTCCCCAGTCCCACATCCGCGCTACGTACCGCAACTTCTTCTCCCCCTCCACCCGCTGGCAATTCAGCGGTCTGCGCCTCGCCCGCGACGGAGCCTAGCCCAGCCTTCTTATAGACATCCAAACCCTCCTGCCCAACGTCCAAGAAGAGCTGTTGCCCAAAATACCGAACGGCTGTCTCAATCCGTAGTAACTTATCGTGATCCGGCGCATCCAAGTCTTCACTGCATACGCCGGCGTCTGTCGTCTGCACTCGAAGCGTTCCATCCATCGCCACTTCGTGAGGCCCTCCCCTTGACTACCGCGACTCCCGTCTCTCCCTGCGAGGCCGTCCTCACCGAAGCCCTCACCGGACTCACCGCCCAGCCGCAAAAGACCCTCTCCCCCTGGCTCTTCTACGACGAGCGCGGCTCCGGCCTCTTCGAACAGATCACCGAACTCCCCGAGTACTACCTCACTCGCACCGAGCGCTCTCTCTTCGACCGCCACTCCGACGACATTCTCCGCGAGTTCCTCTCCCCCGGCGCGCCCCCCTCCCTCGACCCCGCCCGCGGCTACACCCCCGACCCCTTCACCATCGCCGAACTAGGCGCCGGCTCCGCGTCCAAGACCGGCCTCCTCCTCCAGGCCGCCACTCGCCTCCAGCCCGGCCTCGTCTATCAACCCATCGACGTAAGCCCCTCCGCGCTCGACGCCGCAGAGAATCTCGCCGCCACCATCCCCGGCCTCCACGTCCACTCCCAGGTGGCCAACTACGTCACCGAGCCCTACACCCTCGGCCACCCCAGGATGTACCCCTTCGCCGACCGCTACGAGCCCAGAACCCGCGTTCTCGCTCTCTACATCGGTTCCAGCATCGGCAACTTCTCCCCTGAAGACGCCCACGCCATCCTCCGCCGTCTGCGCTCGCACCTCCAGCCCGGCGACGCTCTCCTCCTCGGCGCCGACCTCGCGCCCAGTGCCCAGAAGTCCATCCGTACCATCCGCGCCGCCTACGACGACGCCGCCGGTGTCACCGCCGCCTTCAACCTCAACATCCTCCACCGCCTCAACCGCGAGCTCGACGCCGACTTCAACCTCGACGCCTTCGCCCACCGCGCCCGCTGGAACGCCGCCCAAAGCCGCATCGAGATGCACCTCGAAAGCCTCATCCCCCAAACCGTCCACATCCCCCCCGCCGACGCCGACTCCGCAGGTGGCCCCATGCGCATCCGCTTCGCGCAAGGCGAGACCATCCACACCGAAAACAGCTACAAGTTCACCAACGCCTCCCTCCAAAACCTCCTGACGCGTTCCGGCTTCACCCCCACCAGAATCTTCCACGACCCCAACCAAACCTTCGCCCTGACCCTGGCCCACACCCTCTAGCTTCCGAACGGGTAGCCCGACATCAGGTTCGCCGCGAACGGGTAGCCCGACGCTTTAGCGTCGGGTCTCATAGGGTCATACCTGGAAAAGGGCTTTAGCCCAGAGGTATGCAGTTGCCGTTGCCCTTGCCGCTGTCTTTCGCTTTTTGCCGGGTGCCCCATTCATGCCCAAGCACTTGGGGCATGAGTGGGCGGCCACCGCCGTCGCCCGTCTCCCGCCGTCATCCTGACCCTGAACTCGCTTAAGGGGAACGACCCCCGTCGCCCGCGCAGGACAAATAGTTCCATCAAAAACCGCCCAAAACCACCATGTCAACCCCCAAAACCACCCAACCCCAACAAACCAAACGACATCCGCGTGGCACAATCACCCCACCCCATCCGCTATAATTAAATCATCCCCCAAACTCCAACAGCCGATGACAACCCATTTCCAGGGACACCCCAAAAAACGACCCTTAACCCCAATCGAATCTTATTGATACCCGTAACCAGTGCCCCTGCAGCCACTTACAGACATTTCATCCCGTAACAAGCTGATAACAAGCCACTTACATGAATCAGCTCTATCCATTGAGCTGTCACCTTTAACCCAAGCAGTTTGAGCCACTTACAACGGAAGACACCACAAGGGGGGTGGGGGGGAGGGGGGTACCCTACACCCGCCGATAATCGCCACTCTTTCCACCAGTCTTCGAAACCAAAACAATCTCCCGAATCCGAATCCCCTTATCCAGCGCCTTGGTCATGTCATAAACGGTCAGCGCCGCCACCGAAGCCGCAGTCATAGCCTCCATCTCAACCCCGGTTCCAGCAACGGTCGCCGCCGTAGCCACAATCTCAACCCCGCCAGCAACCACCTTCGCCTGCACATCCACAAAGCTAAGCATCAGCGGATGGCACATCGGAATCAGCTCCCAGGTCCGCTTAGCCGCCTGGATCCCAGCAATCCGAGCCACCTCCAGCGGGTCGCCCTTAGGATTCCGCGGCAAAGCAGCCAACACCGCCTCATTCAGTTCCACAAACGCCCGAGCCACAGCCTCCCGCCGAGACTCAACCTTAGCCCCAACATCCACCATCCGAGCCTGCCCGCTCTCATCAAAGTGCGACAGCTTCTCCGTCATGCGGCAATCCTATCGCAGCAACACGCGCACCGTCTCTCCCGCAGCAAACGCCTCGACGCCCGCCGGAAGCACCACATACCCATTCCCGCGAGCATTCGCCACCACATCCCCAGACCCCTGCCAACCAACAACCCTAACCGCAACTCCTTCCCACGAGCCCGAAACCTCAGCCGGAAGGAACCGCGTAACCTTCGCCCCACCGCGAACATCCTCCGCCAAACGAGCCTCCACAAACACCGGCGCAATCTCGCTCCGTCCCGCAAGCGCACGCAACATCGGAGCAACAAACAGCAAAAAACAAACCTGCGCCGAAACCGGATTTCCGGGAAGCCCAAAAAAATAAGTCCATCCCTTCTCGCTCCGCAACCGGCCAAACACAATCGGCTTTCCCGGCTGAATCAGCGCGCCCGTAAAGAAGAACTCCGCGCCAAACTCGCCGAGCACCTGCTCCACAAGATCGAACTTTCCCATAGAAACTCCACCCGAAAGCACTAGCAGATCCGCCTCGCGACCCTCCGCAATCTGCGCCCGCAGCTCGCCCACATTATCCCGAGCAATCGCCAACCGCTCCGCAACGCCTCCAGCAGCTTCGACCAGCGCCGCGAGCGCATAGCTATTGGAGTTCCGTATCTGCGCAGCCGACATCGGCTCATCCAGCTCCACCAACTCATCGCCAGTAGCCACAATCGCCACCTTCGGCCGAGCAAACACCCTCACCTCGCTCACACCACAACTAGCCGCAACCCCAATCTCCGCCGCGCCCATCACTCGCCCAACAGGCAACACCACATCGCCAGCCCGACTCTCCGCTCCACGCGGAACCACATTCTCCCCGACCCGCAACGAGCGCCCAGCTTCCACGCGCAACACACCCTCAGCAAGCGCCGTATGCTCGACCATCACCACAGCATCCGCTCCAGCAGGAAGCGGAGCTCCCGTCATGATCTCGATCGCCCCACCCAAACCAAGCGCCTCACTAGCCCAGCTCTCCCCAGCCCGAACCGAACCCACAACCCGAAGCGCCTCAGCAACATCCGCAGCCCGAACCGCATATCCATCCCGCGTAGCCCGATCAAACCCCGGCTGATCCCGATCCGCCACAACGCTCGCAGCAAGCACCCTGGCAGCGCCGCGCAGCAGCTCCACCGTCTCCACCGCAGGCACTCGCTCCAACGCCCGCGCCCGCGCAAGCACCTCGCACAGCGCGTCTTCGAACCCCAACACTCTCTCACTCATCGGCAGATTCTACTCCGGCTCAACCATGGGCACAGACACGAAAGCCCCGGTCGCATACCACTGACCGGGGCCAAACGCGATGCTCCTTCTAATGCTTATGTGCCCGATACGACGTGTCGATACTCTGACCCAGGCTCGCCAGCACAGCCTTCACCTGCGGAACCTTCGGATCGTTCGGAGCGATCTGCAGGAACTTCTGGTACGCCTCGATGCATCCCTCCGGAGCCGTCAGCTTATTCGTCTTCGGATCAACCGTCGACTTGGTAACCAACGCCTGCCCCTTGATGAAGTAAGCGTCCGCCGAATTCGGATCAGCCGCGATCGCCTTGTTTGCAGCGTCCAACGCGCCGTCCATCTGTCCAGCGTTGTAAAGCACCGCAGCGGCGTTCTTGTAGTACATCCCGGCCTTGGAAGGATCAGTCTTCGCAGCATTGTCAAACGCTGCGGTAGCATCGTCGGTCTTGCCTTCAGCCGTCAACGCGTTGCCGAGCTGGTTGTAGTCGGCTGCCAGGCTTGAAACGCTCGGCTTCGTTTCCGCCGAATCCAACGCAACAGCCTTCTTGTACGCATCCACAGCGTCGCTGTACATCTGGGTCACCGCCGTGTCCGTCGACGCCACCTTACCCTGCGCCTTGTCCTCAGCCGCCATGTGTCGTCCCTGCGCCAGCATCGTGTCACCGTAGGTCAACCACAGCAGTCCCACGTTCGGCTTCACGCCGACGGCTTCCTTCATGCTAGCCATATCCTTGCTAACATCGCCCTTGTCCGGAGCGGCCGCTGCAAGATCCGCGCGCACCGTCTTCAACGTCGCATTCAACTGCGAGATGACCTTGTTGGCGTCTACGACCGCAGCATTCTTCTTCTTGTATTCCTCAAGTTCCTTCTGTTGCTCGGGAGTCATTCCCTTGACGTACTCTGCCCGCGACATGTCATCGTCCAACGTCAAGTCTGTATCGGTTGGCTTCACCTTCAACTCTTGCCGGTCGAGGATCTTGTCGCCCTGCACCACGTACACGAAGTACGTTCCCGGTACGACATCGGTTACCTTGTAGTTGCCAGACCCGTCAAGCGGCGCCGTGTTGCTGATCTTCGCGTCCTTGTAGGGAACCGACTCATCCTGCGTAAACTTCACGGTGCCAGTGGTCAGTGGCTGTCCAGCCGGATTCGAAACGTGCCCATGCACGGTCGCACCAGGATGTTGAGCAAGCGCCGGTGCAACCGCAAAGATTGCCACTCCCACGATGCCCGCGAACTTCGCCAGTAAAGAGCTTTTTGAGGTATTCATCATTTCTTCGTCCTTCTTTCAGGGTCAGCCCGAAGCGCTCTCCGCTAGCGGGCATTCATATAGTCTTGTGCCGTACGTTTTGGTGCGTAAAGGATTGGATCGGTTATCCCGGCTGCCGAAAACGCTCGCAACCGGAGGTCGCAGCTTTCGCACACGCCGCAGGCCTCAGTTTCACCTGAGTAGCACGACCAACTTACATGCAATGGAGCGCCCAATTCAACTCCCAGCTTCACAATCTCATGCTTTCGCAACGTGATCAGTGGCGTAATCACCCGGATAGCGCCCTCTTTTGTGCCCATCCGGATCAGTTCGTTAAACGCCTCGTAATATGCGGGCCGGCAATCCGGATAGCCTGAGCTGTCCTGTTCGACGGCCCCGATAAACACGGCAGTCGCCCCCAGCACCTCCGCCCAACTCACCGCCGCGCTCAGAAAATGCGCATTCCGGAACGGAACATACGTCACCGGCACATCCTTCCCAACGCGATCAGCCGAACTTCCAGCACCCTCCGAAACCGCCTCCGGTACGTCGATATTCGGGTCTGTAAGCGCCGACCCCCCGATCCGCCGGAACAGGTCCATCTCCAACTCCATCAACTCCTTCAACCCGACCGCCTTGGCCACGTCGCGCGCAGCCTTGAGTTCGCGCGCCTGGGTCCGCTGTCCGTAGCTGAAGTGCACACCAAAGCTGTCGTAATCACGCGCTGCCAGCGTTGCGCAGACAGTCGAATCCATTCCGCCGGAAAGGCAGACGACAGCGCGTGCGCGGCTCACTTCTCCGCTTCCTCCGCTGCAATCTCTGCCGCCGTCACCGACTCCAGCGATTCAGGGTCGTCGTTCATCGCCTCCAGCAGATTCCGCGCCGCAGCCTCGTCCTTCGTGTGGACCTGCAGTTGCGACTCAAAAGCGACCGGAATCATGCTGTTCGCCATCTCTCCCAGCAGAAAGACCTCGATGCCCGCTGCTTCCAGCGCGGACCGTGCCATGTTCGCTTCCATCGGTTCAGGAAATACTGCGATCGTCACTAACTCGTCTTGGTCGTTGGTGCCTGTATCACTGGTCATAGTCTTGGTCTCACTGTCTCCGCTTGCGCGGCCGTCTCTATTCTCGGCGGACATCTACTTGAAATCAACAGACTGCAAATGGAAGGTGATCGTTCCCCAAAAAAGTCTTGCCTGCATCTGTACCGGCAGATGCCGCGCATCGTCCGTGTACCAGATCCATATGCTGCCCCGATTCTTCACGATCCCTTCATCAGCGGTCGCCTGCACTTTGATGGTCTGAAACGTCCCCGCGGGTGTCTTAATTTCCTCGTGGTCTTCAACTTTCATTCCCACGGTCACGGTGCGCATCGCATCCGCCAGCGGAAAATACACCGTCTGCCCCGGCGTCAGCGTCTGCGACTGGGTATAAAACATCGCCGAAAGCGAATCGGTCACGCAAGCAGGAATATTCGTCACGCTATGCGTCGCCGTCCCCTTCACCAGGTTTCTCTCGTTCCTGGTTTGCTTGCCATGCTCGTAGTCGAAGCTCAGGTCACTGGCAATTTTCCGCCGGCCCTCTTGTGTCTGCTTGTCAAACCCTGTCGAGCAGCCAGTCTTCAAATCAAACCCCGACTGGAAACCATCCACCACTGGAAACAGCAGGTTCACCGCGCCCACCGAATCCGCGGTCGCAGAAATCTTCAAAGCATTGCCCACCTGGTCCAGGTGGAAGACCGCCACGCCGGCAGTAAACACCCGCCAATCTACGGTGTATCTCAGCGTCTCGTGTTGCGGATAATCAAACGTCGGTAACGGCGGTTGCAGAACCGGGATCGGTCGCTGTACCACTGGAGTTTCCGCCTTGCTGAACAGTTGAGCTCTCGCGGTCGCAGGGCACACCAGTCCCAAACACGCGCCCATCACCGCGGTTGCCATGAACATGACCACCGGCGTCGAGTCTTTCCAGACCCGCAATGGGGCCATCCGAACGGCCATCAAATCAGCATCTCCCCGGGGTTTAGACGCACCTGCAAGCCTTCAGTGTCTCACCAGCATCCGCAGGGTCAAGGCCGCATAGATCGCGACTGCGCCCATAAGTGCATTGTACTCGCGATGATGCCGGTATCGCTCCGTCGAAAATCGACCGCCGCCCGCATCCGCGTCCGCAAACCGCGCCGCCGTCAACCGAGGCAACAATCGCGGCACCTTCTGCGCATACTCATCGAAGGAAGGGAACACTCCGCGCAGATAAGCCTCCTCCGACAAAATCGTCGGCACATAGATAGCCACGAACAGCACCACCAGCAAAAGTCCCAGCCACAACTGTCCAGCAGCAACCGCAAACCCCGCCGCAATGCACGTCGACCCCAGGTACAGCGGATTGCGCGTATAGGCATACGGCCCGGTCCGCGTCAGCTCGGCATTCTTTTTCACATAACCCGCCGCATATCCGCGCAGCCAAACCCCTGGCGCCACCAGCAGCAGGCTCCATCCCAGCGTGTGCCACGTGGGCCGCGCAAAGATCAAAAAAATCGCCGCCACCACGAAGCCCAGCGGCACGCGTACCCTGCGCGCAATCTTCTGCCAGCGCGTCTTGCCATCTGTCTTCGTCACACTCGTCGAACCCATCTGATCATTCTCTCAAATCACGCGCCGCGAGCCTCGCTCAACACCGCGCGCACCGCATCCATCACCGCTTCCGCCGATATCCTGGCCAATCCTGGATCCATCTCCGCCACATGCTTGTAACTGGTCACCGACGCGGGATCGCGCAACACCGCGGACGCTCCCGGACCCCACGGCCCGTTCCTCGCCGGATCCGTCGGCCCAAACAACGCCACCACCGGAACTCCGAGCGCCGCCGCCATGTGCATCGGCCCCGAGTCGCCGCCCACCAGCAGCGTCATCCTTCGCATCAGCGCAATCAACCCCGTCACATTGCACACCACCACCCGCGCCGCGCCCTCGCTGGCCCCCACCACCATGGCCGCCAGCGCATCATTCTCACGCGGGGCATTTACGACAACCTGCATTCCCGTCGCGTTCAACTCCATCGCCAACGCACCAAATCGCTCTGCCGGCCAATGCTTCGCCGCCCATCCTCCACCAGCCGTCAGCAAACACGTCGGCCGATCTCCCACCACCTCGGCAGCCCAATGATCCGCCCACTCCTCATGCGGCAACTCCACGCTCCCAGCCGTTAACTCAACTCCGCAAGCCTCGCCCAGCAGCGCCGCACCCTGCTCGACCACATGCTGACCGTTGCGCTGCAACCTCGTCCCATAAAATCTCGCAGCCAGCGACTCGCGCGGGTCAGCATACCCAGCAAACTCCTTCGTCCGCGCCATCCTGCCAATCACCGCCGACCGCAGCGTCCCCTGCATATCGACCGCCAGGTCATACTGCTCACTCCGCAACGCCTCTCGCAGCTCCAGCACGGAGCGTAGCGTAGCAACAGAAGCCGGAGCCTTGCTCCACATCTTCGTCTCCGCAAGATGCACGCGATCAACCACTGGCCCCTTCCCCTCGCCATTCACCAACAGCGGCGCCCATCGCGGATCGACCACCCAATCGATCGTCCAATCAGGTCGCGCCTCTTGCAGAGCAGCCACCGCAGGCAACGCATGCAGTACATCGCCCATAGCTCCAACCCGAACGATGAGCACCTTCATAAACTCTTCGCCTCCGTACTCGACAGCTTAGCCTCAAGCGAACGCAGCACCGCAATGCCATCAGCAAACACCGCCTCCAGCGTCACGACCATCACCGGTGCATGCGCCTCAAGCTGCTCCCGCAGCGGTCCCGTTAGCTTCACCGCATCCTTCTCCGTAGTCACAAACCCCGAACCCCTCACACTCTTCGCCACACCGATCAGCCGCTCCACGTCGGCCTCGTTATACCGGTGATGATCAGGGAACGCGACCGTCTCGATTACGCCACACCCCGCATCGTGCAGCATCGCGGCAAAGCCCTCCGGCCGCGCAATCCCGCAGAACGCAATCGGCCGCAGCCCCGCTCCAAACACCAGCAGCGGGGCAGGGAAGACCAGCGATCGCCGCACCGTCCACATCTGCCCGCGCTCCCGAAGCATCGCCCACACTCGCCGGTTCACAGACTGCGTACCCTCAACCTTATCCGCGTCCACTTCGTCCTGCCGCACCACCACCACATCCGCTCGCTGCAGCGCCGAGACGCTCTCGCGCAAATTTCCCCCCGGAAGCAACGCATCGTCCAAATCCTCCGAAGTCACCAGCACCACATCAACACTCCGACCTAACCGTCGATGTTGAAACCCATCATCCAGTAGATGCACATTGCGATCCCCATCCGCCGTCAGCGCCTCCGCCTCCGCGCGTTCACCGGCTGCAAATCGATCCGCTCCCACCCACACCGGCACGCCCGTCTGCTCGGCGATCAACACCGGCTCATCCCCAAACCTTCGCGCCGAATCCTTCAGCCCCACATGCACGCGCTCGACGCCTCGACCCTCTCTCCCGTATCCGCGTGAGAGCACATCAACATTCCATCCCGCATCACGCAACAACTTCGCCAGCGCAATCACCACCGGCGTCTTGCCCGCGCCACCAGCGGACAAACTTCCAACACTGATCACCGGCCATGCCAGGCTCTGCGTCCGCAGCACTCCCACATCGCGCAGCCAATCCTTCGCCCGCAACGCCGCAGCATACACAGGAACCAACGGTCGTCCCCAACCTCTCCGCGCGCTCACAATGCCGCTCCCCGAATCACTCGCGCAATCGCCTTCACCGATCGCTCCGTGGCTCCTTGCTGCTGCTCAAACACCTGCCGGCCTCGCTCCCCCATCGCCTTCGCCTGCTGTCGATCGAGAATCAAATCAGTCGCAGCTAACCCCAGTTCATCCGCGTCCCGCACCATCCGAATCCCGCCCGCCTCCTGCAACCTCTTCACCACATCGCGAAAATTCTCATACGATGGCCCGATCAACACCGGCACACCAAACTGTGCAGGCTCCAGCGGGTTATGACCACCCCTTCGCACCAGGCTCCCCCCAACAAACGCCACATCTGCAACGCCATAAACAGCCGCAAGATCACCGATCGTATCCAGCAGCACAACATCCACATCCGAACCCGCAAGCGCAGCATTCGCCGCTGACCACTCACTAGCCTTCGCAAAACGAACGCCGCGAAGCATCGCTTCCACTGCCGCAAACCTCTCCGGATGTCGCGGCGCCAACACTAAAAACGCGTCCGCCTGCTCCTGCATCCACGTCCTCCACGCACTCAACACCAACTCTTCTTCCGCGGGCACACCCTCCACCGTACTGCCCGCCACAAACACAGGCCGACCCTTCGCCAGCTCCCGAATCCAAGCCGCACACTCACTCCCCTTCGGCGCACGAACGTCGTACTTCATATTCCCGGGAACCTCCACATTCTCGGTCCGCACGCCCACCACCACCAATCGCAGCGCGTCCTCCTCGCTCTGCGCCAGCCACAGCGCAGGCTTGCGCATCACGTTCCCCCAGATCCATTGCATCCGCATCGCCCGCGCAAACGACCGGTCGCTCATCCGCGCATTCGCCACCACCACCGGCACACCGCCCCGCTCACACTCGCGCAACATCCGCGGCCAAAGCTCGCTCTCCATCAGCACCAACGCAGCAGGTTGAATCACACGCAGGTAAGCCCGCACACTGAACGCAAAATCCAGCGGCATATAGAACACGCGCTCGGCCCCAAATCGCGCGCGCGCCAGCGCCTGCCCAGTTCGCGTCGTAGTAGAGATCACCACGCAAAACCCATCGCCCAGCGCACGCTCCAACTCGCCCACCAGCCGCGCCGCAGCCAGCACCTCGCCCACACTCACCGCATGAACCCACACCGCGCGCCTGCCCGCAATCGCCGTGCCGAGCTCCTTCGGCACGCCCCCAAGCCGTTGCCGCAATCCTTCGCGATACCGCTCGGTCGTCGCCATCCGCAGCAGCCACCACGGCGAGCTGAGCACCAGCCCCAGTGTCAGCAACAAGCTGTACGCAAGCATCGTCATGCCGCTCGCACCGCACGGTTTTGTTTTCGCAGCATCCTGAAGAGGATAATTGAACCGAGCCAACATCACAGTGAACCCAGCATGCTGAACATCCGTCCCGCCACGCCCGCCGACATTCCCACCATCCTCGCCTTCATCCGCGAGCTAGCCGAGTACGAGCGCGAACCCAACGCCGTCCTCGCCACCGAGGCCGATCTCCTCCGCGACGGCTGGGGCGCCACTCCCCGCTTCACCGCCCTCATCGCCGACTACAACCACGCGCCCGCCGGCTTCGCCCTCTACTTCACCACCTACTCCACCTGGCGCGGCCACCACGGCATCCGCCTCGAAGACCTCTACGTCACCCCGTCGCTTCGCAGCCATGGCATCGGCAAAGCCCTCCTGGCACGCCTCGCGCGCATCGCCGTCGACCAAGGCTGCCCGCGCCTCGAGTGGGACGTCCTCCACTGGAACGAGCCCGCCATTGCCGTCTACCACCGCATCGGCGCGCACATCCTCACCGAGTGGCGCATCATGCGCCTCTCCGACGAACCCCTCGCCAACCTCGCCAAGCTCGACGCCAACACTACAGGGAGCTCTGAATCAGTCCGCGCACTATAAGTCCGTGCTCTATAGGTCCGCGCTTTGAAGGGGCGGGACTTCAGTCCCGCCATAAGGCCCGCACACATGACGCGGCTTTAGCCGCTGAGGCAATGCAACGGACTCCGCCAAACGTTCCTGAAGCGCCCAACCACGTATCCTGATTAAGATGAAGAAGATTCACGTAATAGGCGGCGGCCTCGCCGGCCCCGAAGCCGCCCTGCAAGCAGCCAGCCTCGGCTGCCAGGTCATCCTCTCCGAGATGCGCCCGCTCCGCTCCACCGAAGCCCATCAGACCTCCGACTTCGCCGAGCTCGTCTGCTCCAACTCCCTCAAGAGCGAGAGCGAAAACACCGCGCCCTGGCTGCTCAAACAGGAGATGCGCCGTGCCAACTCCTTCCTCCTGCAAGCCGCCGACGCCAGCGCCGTCCCCGCCGGCCACGCCCTCGCCGTCGACCGCATCGAGTTCTCCCGCCGCGTCGCCGACCTCATCGCCGCTCGCCCCAACATCGAAGTCCGCCGCGAAGAAATAACCAACCTCGACGAATCCAGCACCGACACCATCACCATCCTCGCCAGCGGCCCTCTCACCAGCTCGCCATTAGCCGCCAACCTCCAGCGCCTCACCGGCACCGAGCAGCTAGCCTTTTACGACAGCATCTCCCCCATCGTCGACGCCAGCACCATCGACATGGACAAGGTCTACTTCGCCGCCCGCTGGGACAAAGGCACCGCCGACTACATCAACTGCCCCTTCACCAAAGAAGAGTACGAAGCCTTCCTCGACGCCCTAACCGCCGCCGAAATCGTAGAAGCCAAAACCTGGGAAGCAATCCCTGAAAGCTCTGCGCAAACCGCCGGAGGCGCAGCCAGCGCGCCTTCTGGACCCTGGGCCCTGGACCCTGAACCCTCGTATTTCGAAGGCTGTCTCCCCATCGAAGAGACCGCCCGCCGCGGCCGCGACACCCTCCGCTTCGGCCCCATGAAGCCCGCCGGCCTCACCAACCCCAAGACCGGCCGCTGGCCCTACGCCGCCGTCCAACTTCGCCAGGAAAACCTCCGCGCCGACAGCTACAACCTCGTCGGCTTTCAAAACCACCTCAAGTTCGGCGAGCAAGCCCGCGTCCTCCGCATGATCCCCGGTCTCGAGCACGCCGCCTTCCTGCGCTACGGCCAGATCCATCGCAACACCTACATCCACGCCCCGTCGCTGCTAACCGAAACCCTCCAGCTCCGCGCCCACCCCACCATCCTCATCGCCGGCCAACTCTCAGGCGTAGAGGGCTACACCGAATCCATCGCCAGCGGCCTCCTGGCCGGCCGCTACGCCGCGGCGCTCGCCGAAGGCACACAACCAACACCCGCCCCACGCATCACGGCCAACGGTTCACTCACTCACTACATCACCCACGCCGACCAAAAGCGCTTCCAACCCGCCAACATCACCTTCGACCTACTCCTACCGTTGGAAGACGATCTACGCAAAAAGATCCGCGACAAAAAAGAGCGCCACCGCATCCAGTGCGAACGCGCCCTCGAAGCCTGGGATCAGTGGCTCGCGGCCGCTTCATCCAAGACGTAGCAGTTCTCCAACCTCTGTGCTACTCTCCCGTGTAACTCCTCATGCGAATCCTGAGCGCACTCGACGCGATCTCTCCTGCGTTCTCCCGAACGAAGCTTGTCCTATTCTCGCCCTATCGCGTCGGCCGCACCTGGAAGCTTTGCGTTACGGCGTACCTATCGTTCGCCGGAGCCGCCTTTCTTCCATTCCCGATCATCGCCTTGGCCTTTCTCCCGATCTTGAGACAGCAAGCTGGTTTTGCCTCAACCTGGACGTCGATCTACGTCACTTGCGTGCTGATGGCTACGCTCGTATATCTGGTCTTCTTCTATCTCTTCGCACGTCTCCGCTTCGCTTACTTTGACATCGTTCTAAATCGCGGTGAGTTCGTCGCTCCCGCCTGGCGCAAATACGGCTCCCAGTCCTTCAAATGGACCGTCTTTGAGGTTCTCCTTGGCAGCCTCTTTACTGCCGTAGTCGCGCTTCCGATTGCGCGTCTCGTGCCCGGCCTTTTCACCACGTTTAGTAGGCTGCCCCTTGGACCGAATCAGCCACCGTCGCCAGAGTTCCTGCGTGCCATCTTCACAATCTACGCGGCGTTCTTCTTTATATATCTCGTCATCGGCATCTTCTACTTGCTCAGTGCAGTCCTCGCAGACTTCGTCGTTCCGTCGCTTGCTTTGGAAGAAGTGACCATCCCCCAGGCGTTGCACCGCTTCGGATTGCTGCTTCGGCGCGAGCCCGGTCAGCTCACGCTGTACGTCATCCTCAAGTGCGCCCTCTTTCTCGCTGGGGGCATGGCTGTGGGGATCGCCTTCTACGCGGTTCTCCTCATCGTCGCGTTAGTCGCCGCAATGGTCGGCCTTCTTATTGGATTTCTCTTGCACCTTCTCCACGTCCCCACAGCCGTGCTCACGAGCCTCGCGATGATCGTCGGCATCGCCCTTTATTTCGGGGTATCTTTCTACGGCATGTTTGTCGCGAACGGAACTCTCTTCACCTTCCTCGAGTCCTACGCGCTCTACTTCCTGGGCGGCCGTTATCCCATGCTCGGCGATCTGCTCGACCGATCTACACCCGCGCCGCCGGCGCCACCGCTTCCGGCTTCCTACTACGCCGCTCCACCCCCACCGCCAGCGCAATAGCGCAGCGCCTCTCGGCCCCCGCGCCTACTCCTTGTCTTTCTTCTTATTCCGAGCCTTCACCTTAAACCAGATCGGGCTGCCAATAAACTTGAACGTATCCCGAATCTCATTGGCCAGAAACCGCTCGTAGCTGAAGTGCAGTTTCACATCGCGATCGGTAAACAACACAAACGTAGGCGGAGCAACAGCCGCCTGCGTCATGTAATAAATCTTCACGCGCCGATTCATCGGAACGCTGGCGCGCTGAAAGTCGATCTTATCCAGGAACCGATTCATCGCCCCGGTTGAAACCCTCTTCCGACGCTCCCGCGCCACCAACTCCACCTTCTTGAATACCTCTTCAATCCCCTTTGACTCCGCAGCCGACACAAACAACAACGGCGCATAGTCCAGATACTTCAACGAGTCCCGCACCTGCTGCTCATACAGCTTCTTATCCGCCGGTGCGCTACCGTCAAACAGCGTTTTTCCATCCGACCCAACCTTAGTGACCAGGTCCCACTTGTTCACCACGATAATCACGCTGCGTCCGCTCTCGTGCGCATAGCCGCCGATGTTCGCGTCCGCCGCCGCCACGCCCTCGACCGCATCAATCACCAGCAGCGACACATCCGCTGCCTCCAGATGTTTCCGGCTCATAATCACCGACAGCTTCTCCGCCATCAGCTTCGTCTTACCCTTGCGCCGAATGCCCGCCGTATCGATAAACCGGAAGCGATGCCCGTCCTTCTCCACCACCTCGTCCACCGCATCGCGCGTCGTCCCTGCAATCGGAGAAACAATCGCGCGATCGCTTCCCGTCAGCGCATTCAGCAGTGTGCTCTTACCCACGTTCGGTCGCCCAATGATCGCAATCTTCGTCTCGCGCGAAACATGCTCCCCATGAGACCGCAGCCGCCGCCCGGTGCCTTCTTCCGTTGCCGGTTCGCCGTCCTCGCCATAAGGACCGTCCATGTCCTCTTCAATCTCTTCGTCAATCCCGAGCATGTTCTCGCTCGGCTCCTCCGCCACAAACTCTGGTGGCAGCGCGGCCCAAACCTCATCCAGCAGATCGCCAATCCCGTTCCCATGCTCCGCCGAGATCGGGCAAACATTCTTGAACCCCAACCGCCGAAAGTTCTCCGCCGCGGCAAACATCTCCGCCGAATCCATCTTGTTCACCGCAAGAAACACCGGCTTGCCCCCGCGCAGCAACAGCCGAGCCAGCTCCACATCCGGCGCCGCAAGCTCCGTCCGTCCATCCACCACCATGATGATCGCGTCGGCCTCTTCCAGCCCCACCTTCGCCTGCCGAAAGATCTCCGCCGGAATCAGCGCCTCATCATCAGGCACCACCCCGCCCGTATCCACCAGCCGCACATCGCGCCCAGCCCACTCCACCTCACCATAGATCCGGTCCCGCGTGATCCCCGGCTCATCCCCCACAATCGATCGCCGCGTCTGCGTCAGCCGGTTGAACAGCGTCGACTTCCCAACATTCGGCCGCCCGCAGATCGCCACCAGCGGCAACCGCGTCACCTCATGCCGAGCCCCGCCCGCGCGATAGCTCCCATCATCCGTCGCCAGCGTCAGCGCCGCGGCAATCTTCTCCGCTTCCTTCCAGTCGCGCTCGTCGTGCCCGCTC
This sequence comes from Acidobacteriaceae bacterium, assembly GCA_049578265.1. Lineage (GTDB taxonomy): Bacteria > Acidobacteriota > Terriglobia > Terriglobales > Acidobacteriaceae > Granulicella. The sequence goes on along the minus strand of JBAULP010000135.1, from coordinate 94,687 downwards.
CCAGCCCCACCCGCCACCGAGCTCCGATTCCGCTTGCCCAGCGTCCGCGTATCCCGCGCCTCGCGCTCGTCATCGAAATCTCCACCATACCCACGCGTCCCCGCCTCATCGCGATTCCGCACCACCACCTTGCGCTCGCGCTCCGGGCTCTTCGTCGGCTTCTTCGCCGCAATCAGCGCCGCAGCCTTCTTCGCCGCCAGCTCCTTACGCTTCTTCGGCGAAACCGCGCCTGTCGTAGCCGTAGCCCGCGGCGCGTTCCTACCCATCTTCGGCCGAGTGCTAGCCTGCCGGTGCTTCTTGCCTAACCTCTTCGCCGTTCCACGCTTGGGTGCCATGATCGCTCGTCTCCTGCGCAGCCAAGGCGCCTCTTTCATTATAGGAACCACACGCCCTCAGCGCCGATCCACCTCCACTTTCACCGTCACTCAAACCCCGGCGAACAAAGGGCGATATCATCACCCTAGAGCATGGCCCCCTTCACCCCACTCACGTCCATCACCCTCGACGACGCCCAATCTGACCAGAAGCTGCCTACGCTCCACGACTTCTTCCACCCCGGCGGCCTCCTCGCCAACTCCTCTCTCGCATTCGAGCACCGTTCCGGCCAGTACCTCATGGCCAAAACCATCGAGCAGGCCTTCGCCGACCGCCGCCACCTCATCGTCGAAGCCGGCACCGGCACCGGCAAAACCCTCGCCTACCTGCTCCCCGCGCTCCGCCGCGCCCGCGAGCACAAGCAGCGCATCATCATCTCCACCGGCACCAAAAACCTCCAGGAACAGCTCTTCTTCAAGGACGTCCCCTTCCTCGAATCCCTTCTCGGCCCCCTCCGCGTCTGCTACATGAAAGGCCGCGCCAACTACATCTGCAAGCAGAAGCTCTACGCCCTCCGCGACAACCCGCTCCTCACCGGCCTCGACGAAATCTCGCACTTCCACTCCATCCTCCAGTGGGAGCGCACCACCGAAACCGGCGACCGCGCCGAAGTCGACGACCTCCCCGAAAGCTCCGCGCTCTGGCACAAGCTCGACGCACGCAGCGAAGTCTGCCTCGGCCAAACCTGCCCTAACTGGGAGCAGTGCTACATCACCTCCATGCGCCGCAAGGCGCTCGAATCCGACATCGTCATCGTCAACCACCACCTCTTCTTCGCCGACCTCAACATCAAGCAGCAGGCCGCCGGAGCTCCCGACGCCGGCATCCTCCCCGAAGCCGCCGCCGTCATCTTCGACGAAGCCCACGAGCTCGAAGACATCGCCAGCCAGTACTTCGGCGTCGCGCTCTCCAACGCCCGCTTCGACGAACTCGCCCGCGACACCGAATCCCTTCTCCGCGCCAAGGCCGTCAGCACCTCTGCCATCGAGAGCGCCACGCAATCCATCCGCGAGCGCTCCAAGCTCTTCTTCGCATCGCTCCCGGCCGGCCCCTCCGACCTCGGGCGTCTCGAATTCATCGACCGCCCAGACTTCCTCGAAGCCCGCGGCGACGCCTACCTCGGCGCGCTCAACGCCCTCCAAAGGCTCGAAGGCGAACTCGAACGCCTCCGCGAAGTCGACGAAGCCGCCGGCCTACGAAAACGCGCCGCCGACATCCGCAACCATCTCAAGTTCCTCCTCGAATCCACCGACCCCAACACCGTCTTCTGGATCGAACGCCGCGCCACCAGCGGTCTCCGCAACGCCGCCCGCACAGCCACAAATCCGGGTGCCCCGGGTCCGGATTCTCGGACCCGGGATGTATTCGCCAACACCTTCGCCTTCAGCACCCACCTCCTCGCAACCCCCATCGACGTCTCCACCCTCCTCGCCGACACCCTCTTCACGCACTACCCCAGCGTCATCCTCACCTCCGCCACCCTCGCCGTAGCCGCGCAGGACGGCACCCTCACCTTCGACCACCTCCGCAAGCGCCTAGGCGTCCCGTTCCCCAAAGAGCTCGTCGTCCCCAGCCACTTCGACTACGCCCGCCAGGCCCTCCTCTATCTCCCTCCCGGCATGCCCGCCCCCCGCGACCCCAGCTTTCTCCCGCAAGCCGCCGAGCGCATCCGCCGCGTCCTCGAGATCACCCGCGGCCGCGCCTTCTGCCTCTTCACCAGCCACGCCCAGATGCGCGACCTCCACGACCGCCTGCTCTCCGAACTCCCCTACCCACTCCTCCTCCAGGGCTCCGCCCCACGCCACATCCTCCTGCAACAATTCCGCGAAACCCCCAACGCCGTTCTCTTCGGCACCAGTTCCTTCTGGCAGGGCATCGACGTCCAGGGCGAGCAACTAAGCTGCGTCATCATCGACAAGCTCCCCTTCGCCGTCCCCACCGACCCCATCATGAAAGCCCGCACCGACGCCATCTCCGCGGCCGGCGGCAACCCCTTCAACGACCTCCAGATCCCCCAAGCCGTCATCGCCCTGAAACAAGGCTTCGGCCGCCTCATCCGCTCCCTCAACGACCGCGGCGTCCTCATGCTCCTCGACCCCCGCATCCGCACCACCCGCTACGGCGCCATCTTCTTAGACTCCCTACCCCCCTACGCCCGCACCAACGACATCACCGAAGTAGAACGCTTCTTCGAAGCCTGATTCTTGCGAAGCGAAAGGAGCTCGAATCAAGATGAGTCGCCGCAAGCTCCCACGCGCCAGCTACCTATGCTTCGCGCTCTGCCTGTGTTCTGTTCAGATTTGCGCTCAGCGAAGTGACAGCCCGTTGGTTCGGAATGCGCATGCCGATAACACAACAGCCGTGCAGTTTTATTGGTTTGGCGATATGGACAGCCACTTTCGCTTGCCCATGAACTTCTACGTTGTAGCCGCCTCTGACCCCAGGTTCCATAAGACCGAAACCAGGTGGAAAGCGCGCGAGACACCCTACGCAATTGCATACATCTCATTAGCTGAAATGGAACGCATCATCGTCCAACTGTCGCGTTCGGACGACTCCTGGAGTGAAACCAACAAGGAAGAAAGCCTACGACGCGACATGATAGATCCCCAGGACGAAGCTCAGATAACCATCACGTCATCGCACGGGACATCGATAGATCGTGTCCGCATCACTCTCATGTGCGACGAATTCGCAAGCTATGACCATCTGATGCCGACTAAGAAAATCCTCTGGGAATTCCAGCGAACGCGCTCGGACAACGGCTGCCCAATCGTTGGATTTGATCCACGTGTCGAGCCAAAGGGATGAGGTACTCCAATTTATGCAGAGGCAAACTGTATCCTTGACGTAGCACCATGGGACGCAACCTCTACATCCTCGCCGGAACACTCGCAGCGCTCGCGCTCCTATCGATCATCCTGTCCTTCACCAACATCGCCCAGCAGCCCGGCTCGCCCGGCGACGCCGCTCTCTGGCGCATGACCAGCATCGCCCTCATCAGCCTCGCGCTCATCATCACGCTCCTCGGCGTCTTCAGCTCACTCTTCGAGCAGACCGAGCGCCGCCACGAAGCCGAGCGCCAGGAGAAGCGCCGCAACCGCCAGCAGTAGCCCAAGCCGGTAGAATGGTAGATGGCGTTCAACCCACGCCGACTGGAGCCCCACCCAACATGTTCGAAGTCACGGTACAGGCCGGATTCTCCTCAGGCCACTACCTCCGCAACTATCGCGGCAAGTGCGAAAACCCGCACGGCCACAACTACCGCGTGCTCGTCACGCTCGTCGGTGAAGACCTCGACGAAGCCGGCCTCCTGCTCGACTTCAAACTCCTCAAGCAGGTCCTGCGCCCCACCGTCGACTACCTCGATCACCAGATGATCAACGACCTCGAGCCCTTCATCACGCTCAACCCCTCGGCCGAAAACCTGGCGCGCTACTTCTACGAGCAGACCGCCACGCAGCTTCACGAGATGACCTCCGGCCGCGTGCGCGTCAAGGACTGCACCCTCTACGAGACCGACACCAGCTTCGCGCGCTACTACGAGCCCGAAGCCGGAAAGTAGAGCAGGGAAGCGATGCACCTCATCGAGCTCTACAAATCCGTTCAGGGCGAAAGCTCCTTCGCCGGCCTCCCCTGCATCTTCGTCCGCCTCGCCGGCTGCAATCTCCGCTGCTCCTGGTGCGACTCCGAGTACACCTTCACCGGCGGCAAGCCCTTCACCGCCGACGAGATCATCGCGCAGATTGAAGCCCTCGCCCCCTGCCGCCTCATCGAGTTCACCGGCGGCGAACCCATGCTGCAATCCCGTGAACTCCTCCCACTCATGGACCGCCTCCTCGCCAGCAACTACACGCTAATGATCGAGACCAGCGGCGAGCAACCCCTAGCGCAAGTCCCGCGCGCCGTCCACAAAATCGTCGACGTAAAGTGCCCCGGGGCCGGCTCCGCAGCCAACTCCTTCCGCATCGAAAACCTCGACGCCCTCACCCCCAACGACGAACTAAAGTTCGTTCTCTCCAACCGCGCCGACTACGAGTTCGCCCGCGACTTCATCCGCACCCACAGCCCTGATGTTCGCTGCGGAGAAGTCCTCCTCTCGCCAGCCTTCCTCAAGACCCCCACAGACCAACGCTCCACCGACAACGCCGCCCTCGACCCGCGCCTCCTCGTCGAGTGGATGCTAGCCGACGGCCTCCCCGCCCGCCTAAGCCTCCAAATCCACAAGTACATCTGGGAACCCCGCAAGAAGGGCGTCTAGCCTCTCGCGTTACGAAATCTCCTCACCCGATCCACTGGCATATCGCCGCGCCCGCCAAGCCACCGGCCGTCCCAACACCTGAAGCACCAGCGCATACCATTGCACCGCGAGCAACATCACAACCCCTACGGGATGCAGCAACGCCGAACCCAACGGCTGCTTAAACCGACGCACCGCCAGCAACCGCGGAAGATAACCAGCTACCACCGCAAGCCCCAGCAGCAGACTCACCACCACCGCCGCGCCAGGATCATCCATCGTAGCCCCGACCACAACACTGCTCACCAAAAACCCTACCCACAACAACGCCGCAACCATCGGCAACACCTGCCCTACCCCCAGCAGCAACGACACCGGAACAATCCGCGACGGCGCCCCCAACCCCTCCGTAGCATTCTTCGCCAACCCCATCCAAACCGCCCCCGCAGACTCATACATCCGCACTTCAGCCAACTCCGTCACATCCACAATGTCCGTGCGCAATCCATGCTCCCTAAACAATCTCGGCAGCCGTAGCCCATCATGCCGCGTCTCCCTGATCGCCGCATGTCCTCCGCAAGCAAAGTAAGCCTCGCGCTCCGCCACAAAAAACTGCCCGCACCCCGCCGCATACCCCGGCTTTGTAGTCTTCCGCATCCGCCCCATCGGCAGCAGCCCCAGCAGCACAAAATGAATCAGCGGCAACAGCATCCGCTCCATCCACCCAACCAAAACCAACCGCGGAAACCCCGACAGCAACACCACCTCACGCACCTTCATCTCCGCCACACACCGAGCCAACGCGTCCGGCACCAACCTTACATCCGCATCCAGAAACACCATCACCGCCGCGCCAGCCTCCTGCGCCAGCAGCCAGCAAGCATGCTGCTTCCCATTCCATCCCGCCGGCAATCCGCGCCCACTCACCAATCGAACCCGCGCGTCTTCCAACGCAATCGCCCGCACCACCTGCGCCGTCCCATCCGTCGACCCATCATCCAACACCACCACCTCAAGCTCCACCCCACGACTTGCCAGCACACTCCGCAAGCAAGCCCCAATATTCCGCTCCTCATCCCGCGCCGGAATCAACACTGCAACCCGCTCAGGCTCAACACTCTTCGCAGCCCGAGGCGCAACATACCTCCGCAGATTCACCATAAACATCACCGCAGGCACCGCCGCAAACACCAGCAGCACCGCCGCAATGCCCACCAGCACCGCCGATGCCGAGCTCATCGCTCATCCCGCGAGCCAGCATGCCGCTCCGTATGATCCATCACCGCAACCCGCCCACCAAACCGCGCGTGCAACCAACGCCCCCACCCATACACCCCACCCGTTCCGCGCCCTCCACGCACCAACTCGTCAAACGCACCGGCATCCCGCGCCATTGACGCCCCCTTCAACTCCGCCATCGTCCGCGCCAGCGCATCCTCCAACTCCCGCGTGGCCTCCTCCGCGCTCACACCCTCACCAACGCGCACCGGCTCACCGAACCGCAACAGCGTCTCCGGCAATCTCTCGTCCCAGAACGCATACTCAATCGCCAGCGGCAAAAGCACCGCCTCCGGCGCGCGCACCGCCAGCGCGCCCAACCCCGGCTTGAACGCCAGCTTCTCCTCACGCGAATCCGCAAACCGTCCCTGCGGCGTAATCCAAAGCACACCGCCGCTAGCCAGAATCGCCTGCGATGCCCGCAGAAACTGTCCTGCTCCGCGCGCCGTAGCCATCTCCACCGGAAAGATCCCAATCCTCCCAAGAATCGGATACCGCTTCAGCGCTGCCGCATCCATCGGCGCATAGTGTTTACGCCCCGGCAGCAGCACCTCCGCCAGCAGCACCGACACCATCGGGTCCCACCACGACGAGTGATTCGCATACACAATCAACGGCCCCTGCGCACTCGCCAGCCGCTCCCCATACTGCACCATCACCGATCGAAAGTGCCGCCGAAAATATGTCCGCACCACGCGCCGAAAAAATCGCAGCGTGATCTCAGACACCCTCGGAAGATCACGCACACTCGACGCTGCAGGCATAGCTCATTGTGGCACCACCCACGTCCTTACGCGGCGCGCCCCGCCGACTTCGCCGCCGCAGCCCGCACCTTCCCATCCTTCGCATCGGCATCCAGCGAGTCCGCCGCAATCCACCCCGACATCATCACCATCGGCATCCCTGGCCCCGGATGCGCCGCTCCCCCCGCCAGATAAAGCCCTGGAACCTCGCTGCTCCGGTTCGCTGGCTTGAATGCCCCCAGAAATCTTCCATGCGACGACAGTCCATAGATCGCCCCATTCAGCACGCGATACCGATCATGAATATCCTGCGGCGTCAGCGCCCGCTCAAACACAATCCGCTCCTCAATGTCCTCGCAACCCGCCGTCCGCTTCAGCTTGTCCAGAATCACCTGCCGATACGCCGGCAGCATCTTCGTCCAATCATGATGCGGCCGCAGATACGGCGTGTGCACCAGCACATACATCGCCTCCCCACCCGCAGGCGCACTCGCCGGATCTGTCGCTGCCGTGCACGCCAAGTAGCACGTCGGATCGGGTGCCGGCTCACCCAGATCGTAGATGGCGTGAAACTCCTCCTCCGGGTCGCGCGAGAAAACAAAATCATGGTGCGCCAGATGCTCATACCGCTTCTTCAATCCGAGATACAGCACCACGCCCGAGCAAGCAGGCTCATACTTCCGCTTATGCTCAAACTCCCGCGCCGCCGCCGTATGCGCCAGCAGCTCCCGATGCGTCCGCACCGCGTCCTCATTGCTCACAATCGCATCGAACGCATACGCCTCACCATCCGTCGTCACGAGCCCTCTCACCGCTGCGTGCGCGCCATCGCTCAACAAAATCTTCGCCACGTCCGCATTCGTATGGAAGCGCACCCCCAGCTCCGTCCCCAACTTCACCATCGCCTCTGGCACCGCGCGCGTTCCGCCCATCGGATACCAGATCCCCTCCTGCGCCTGCATATGCCCAATCGCCGTAAGAATCGCCGGCGAAGCATCCGGCGACGACCCTACATACTGCACCATGTGGTCCAGCATCTGCGCCGCATTCGGCTCAGCGATAAACTCCCGCACCGTCCCCGCCACGGTCTTCCCCATGCGCATCTTCATCACATCGCGCAGCACCTTCAGATCGAACGCTCCACCCACATCCAGCGTGTCCTTAATCGATCCCACCGACTTCCAGAAGAAAAACTTCTCGCTGATCGTATGCAACTCTTCCGACAGCTCCATCAGCCTTCCATAGCCCGCACCCATACCCGGAAACCGTTGCTCCAAACTCGCACTCATCGCAGCCCGGTCATCCAGCAGATCGATCGTCGCTCCATCATCAAAGAAGCATCGCCACTGCGGATCGAGCCGCACCATCTCGACATAATCCTCGAGCTTTTTTCCCGCCTCCGCAAACACCTTTCGCAGCACCGACGGCTGAATCAAAATCGTCGGTCCCATATCAAACCGAAATCCATCGCCCACCAGCTGCGCAGCCTTCCCACCCAGCCACGCGTTTTTCTCGAAGACGTCCACCTCATGTCCCCGCGCCGCCAGCGTGCATGCCGCAGCCAGTCCCGCCAACCCCGATCCAATCACACCAACACGCATGGATATCCCTCACTCCTATTGCCGAATTCTGGAAGTCGAACCTACCGTCGAGGCGCCGTGATCAACTGCTTCAGCGCAATCAAACGCGTGGCCAAGCCCTTGCCGTGCGTCGCTCGAATCATCCCCGCAAACATCGCTGCATCTTCATCGCGTGTCGCATTCAAATGCAGCATCACGCCACCACGCCGGACGAACACAGCCTTCACCGCCGTCATCTCCAGCAGCCCTTCCGCTCCGCGCGTAAGCCCGTACCCGCTCTCCCCGCGTCCGCCAAACGGCACGCGAGGATCTGCCGTCGGCGCGATGATGTCGTTGATCAAAACTGTCCCCGCACACAACATATTCCCCAGCGCTCGCGCCTTCTTCTCACTGCCACGATCGCAGAAGATCGCAACCGTCAGCCCATACGGACACTGCGCATACAGCTCCGGCACATGCACCATCGACTCCGCTTCAATCAGCGACAGCACAGGCGCAAACACATCGCTGCGCGTAATGGCCATATCCACCGTCGCGCGATTCACCAGCACCGGTGGTTGCGCCCCCTCATCCACCAGGCCACGAACCTCCGCACCCGCCGCGCTCGCCTCCTCCAGCATCACGCGCAGCTTCCCCGCGGTCGCCACGTTCACCATCACCCCCGGCACCTTTTCCAACTCCGCATACAGCAGCGGCCGCAACGAGGCCATCGTCGTCGGTGTAGCAAACAGACGCCGCGGCGACATGCACACTTCGCCGCCATTCAGTCGCAGCCCAAACGCCACCGCTCTCGCCACCATCTTCAGATCCGCCGAAGGCGTCACCACAATCGCATCCGAACCCGACAGTTCCACCACCGCAGGCGTCGACGTCTTCGCCAACTCCCCCAACAATCGGTGCCCTGTCTTCGACGACCCCGTAAAGATCACCTTGTCGGGTCTCGCCGCCAGCGCCTGCTGCGCCGCCTCCACGCTCTCATCGGTAATCGTGAGTGTGCCCGCCGGCAACCCAGCCTCTATCAACACACGCGCAAACAGTTGCGCGACGGCCTCTCCTCCAAGCCCCGGCTTCCACGTCACCCGATTGCCCGCCGCCAGCGCCTGCAGCACATGTGATCCAGGAATGAATAGCGGAAAATTCGCCGGCCCAATCACCAGCACATGCCCGAGCGGCACCCGCTGAATCTCCGACGCCACGCCCGTCAACCACAGCGGCCGTCCGCTGCTTCCCAATCGTCGCGTCGCAAGGATACGCCCGGCATTGCGCTCCAGAAACTTGCATCCAGCCAGCAGTGGAAGCAACTCCGTCGCCAGCGTATCCGCCTTCGTCCGCGCCAGGTGCGGCGAAATCGCGTCAGCAAACTCCTCCGCACGCGCTGCCATCTTCTGCCGCGCTGCGCGCAGCACCTGCAGTCGCGCTCGCACGGGAAGGCTCGCCCAACGCGCATACGTTGCCGCATCACCGAATGGCTCCGTCACCCCGCAGGCACCTGAAAGCAAGGAGCAAGACGCACGATTCACCCGCGCCTCCTGCAGTTCCTCAGTCGCTGTTCTCACGACGCAACCTGCATCAAATCATTCGTCATCGCAAGCTCCGAAGAAGTCGACCAACGCGGCTCAATATCAAGATCTTCCAGCAGCAGCTTCGCACTGATTCGCGCGGACTGGAAGATAACCGGCAACCCCGAACCCGGGTGTGTACCTCCGCCGGTCAAGTATATGCCGTTCACGTCCTCGAAACGGTTGTGCGGACGCAGATGCAACATCTGATTCAGCGAATGCTTCATGGAAAACGTAGCGCCCTTTAGCAGCCCAAAATCGTCGCGCCAACCCTCCGGCGTCATAATCCGCTCCGTGCGAATGCGTCGTTCCACGTCGTAAATTCCAATGCGCTCCATCTGCCGAATCGCCAGCGCCCGAAACCTCTCCCGCTCGCGCGCCCAATCCACCTTCGCGCTCTCATGCGTCACCGGCAGCAGCACATATAGCGTCGATTGCCCCTTCGGCGCCAGCGTCGCATCCGTCACCGAAGCATTCTGCACGTAGAACGACGGATTCTCCGACAGCGCATGCAACTCCTCAATATCGCGCAGATTTTGCCGATAGTTCTCCGCTAGATAAATCGTGTGGTGCGCCACATGGTCATAGCGCCCTTCAATCCCCAGGTACATCATGAACGTCGAACACGAGTAGGCCTTGCTGGCAATCTTCTTGTCGCTCCACTTGCGCCGGTACTTGTTCGGAACCAGCCTGCGCATCGCCTCCGCAAAATCCGCATTCACCACCACCGCGTCCGCCAGCAGCCGACGCTTCGCCGTCCGCACGCCCCGCGCCTTCCCGCGCCCGCCCTCTTCTCGGTCAATCAAAATCTCTTCGACCGGCTCCTCCGTCAGCACCTCAACGCCCATCTCCTTCGCGATCCGCGCCATCGCCTGTGTCACCGCGCCGCAACCGCCCGTTGGATGAAACACTCCGTGCTCATACTCCAGAAACGACAGAATTGAAAATAGGGAAGGGCACCGAAACGGACTCATCCCCAGGTACTTCGACTGGAAGCTGAATCCCAGCCGAATGCGCTCATCTTTAAAGTGCGTCCGCAGATCCCCATCCAACGATAACCATGGCTTCATCAGTGGAAGCAGCTTCAGCATCTCTGGCCGCAGTAGGTCACGCCATCTCTCGTACGGTGTCTCCAGCACCGGCATAAAGCTCTCCAGCTTCCTGCGGTTCCTCTCCAGAAAGTTCTTGAACTCAACGGCATCGCCGGGCGAAATCGCCGCGATCTGCTGCTCCATTCGCTCCACGTTCGGCGTTGCATCCAACTGTCCCCCGTCGCCAAACACCAACCGATACTGCGGGTCGAGCCGCTTCATCGGCACCTCGCGATCAAGGTCGTATCCCGCGTCCGCAAAGATCGCCCGCAGCACCTGCGGGTAGAGAAAAAATGTTGGCCCAATGTCGAACTTGAACCCATCCTGTTCGAGTGTTGCCGTGCGGCCACCGACGCGCGCGCTCTTCTCCACCACGGTAACGTCAACGCCTGAGCCTGCCAGCAACATCGCCGTCGCCAGCCCACCCGGCCCTGCACCCACAATCACAACACGCTTCGCTTCATTTTCTTTACTGGAACTGCGGTTCGTCTTCAAAGAAGCCCCGTCCTTACCCGACTAAGACGCACTCGGGTAAGTAGGAGTCTAGTGACCTATCTCAATCCATCCCAGCCAAAAGCTTAGGCCCTCTCATTGCATCAAGGATTGCAGCTGATCCTTTCACAACACGAAACCGCTCCCTCACACCTTGGACAGGAAGTTCCGTACGAAACTCCGCACCCGCTCTGCCACGAGCCCATATACCAGGTGGCTTGAAGCTTCGCTTGTACGTTCTCGCGGCGTCTGCTCCTCCGCCACCTCACTAACCCCCATCATCGGCAGTGCGGTCTCGTGAGTAAGTGTCATCAGCGCCAGCCCAAACGTCGCACCCTCCTTCGCGGTTGCAGCCGGATAGTACTCCGCCAGCGCGCCATACGCCGCCCCAACCGCCGCGCCAAACCCCCAGTGGATCAACTTACCCGCGTTCGCCTTTGTCTCTTCATCCAGCGAATGTCCCGCCACCTTTTCCGCCAGCAACTCCGGCGGCTCCGGCTCGCCATGAATCCTCGGCGGATACAACGTCTCCACCAGAGACTTCGCCGCCGTAGCAACCAGGCCCGCCACCAATCCCGCCGCCAAACCCTTCATCAGTGATCGCTCTTGATGCATCTCGCTCACGCCGTATCTCTCCTCGTCCACTCAGAATCACTTCGAGCGCATTCCAAATTTAGATGCTCGTTCAGGCCTCTCGTGTGAGCGGCAAAATCGCTCCTTACAGCCGCCAGCGCGCTCATCCCCAGTGCCGAATCAATCGCCCGGTCGACCTCGGCGTCCTTTCGATCATTCTCTTCTGCCTTTTCTCTCTCAGTTCCATCCGACTCCTCCACCGCTTCATCGCCTTCCGTCTCCTCCAGTTCATCCTCAATCTCGCGACGAGACGGCTTTCCATGTCCATGCACGGCATTCGGTTCCGCGGTCCAAAGCACATCCGAATCCGGCTCCTCTATCTCTGCGTCTTCCTCCACCGCCTCATCTTCTTCCTCGTCGCTGTCCTCGGTATCGTCTGTATCCCGAAGCACTAGCGCTCTCACAGCGTTGTTAGAATCCCAATCCAACGCCATCGCCGCGCGAAACCCGCGCAACCACTCCCCGCTATTCATACCTGTCACCTCGGGGCTTCCAGTCGCCATCATGCGGATATCTCCTAAGCTCGCTCGCTTCAATTACGAGTGAGTCGTTGCAAAATTAGATGCGGAGAACCGGTGCTCGCGCTCTCCCGCATAGCCCTTTCCTTCCGTCAATCGCCCCGACCGTCTTACCTACGTCTCCTCAAAAGGCCGCAGTTGGCTCTCGCTCGGCGGAGCCGTCGCCAGGCTCACCGCAAACAGGCAAATCAGCGAAGCAATCAGCGCCGGCAAAATCGCATCCATCGCTGCTACCGCTGCGGGAAGGTGCGGCGTAAGCCAGTCCCAGCTCACAGTAATCAAAGTGCCGGCCGCAATGCTGGCCACTGCCCCCTTCGCCGTCGCGCGCCTCCAGAAAAACGCTGCCAGGATCACCGGTGTCAGCGCTGCCGAATAAATCGTATACGCATACAGTGACTTCTTCAGCACCGACGTTGTCCCAATCGACTGATACAGCGCCCAAAGCCCCAGCCCCACCACCATCAACCGGCTCACCAGCAGAATCTGCTTGTTGCCCGCCTCTGGTTTCAAGTACCGCACAAAAATATCATTCACCAGGTTCGTCGCTGGCGAGAACAAATAGTTATTCGCCGTCGAAACCACCTTCGCGAAGATTGCTCCCACCAGCAGCGCTCCCAAAATCGCCAACGGCTTCGACCCGCTCCATCCGCCAAAACTGTGAATCGCCGTGTACGCCAGAACCTCCCGCGGCCGCGCAGCAACTTCGCCCGTGCGGTACATCGCCGACCCCACCACCGCAATCGCCACAATGATCGACTCCAAGATCACCGTCCCAACAATCCAGCCAACCGTAGCGCGTGTCGCAGCCTTCTCGCTCTTCGCTGAAAAAAACTTCTGATACATCGACTGGTTGCCCAGCATCAGCAAGCAAGTCGGCAGAAAAATCTCAAACGCCGACTGCACCTTCTCGCGCGATCCATCCGCCAGCACCGGCCCAACGTAGTAGCTCGTGAACGGACGTATGTCCCCAAACCATTTAAAGTGCGAAGCCGGAACTGCAGCGCGAATGCCGCCCCATCCTCCCGCCAGATGAATCAAAACTGGCAGCGCCGCAATCATCGTGAACGTAGCCAGCAGCCCAATCACCACGTCCATGTACGCCACCGACGCCATCCCAGCAATCGCTGTAAACACAATCACAAAGCCCGCCAGAATAATCTGCCCCCAGTGCGCCGTCACCTGCGGAAAGACCATGTGCACAATGTCGCCGCCGCCAATAAACTGGTAGCTCGTAATCGCGGTATACGTAAACAGCACCGCAATCACACCCAGCACGCGCGCCGTCTGGTTATAACGAGACTCCAGCAAATCCGGAATCGTAAACCGCGCAAACTTCCGCGCTCGCGGAGCTATAAAGTAGATCAGCAGCAGACCTGCCCATCCGCCGCCCGCCTGCCACAGCGCAGCGAACCCATGCTTATAAGCGTTCTCCGCGCCGCCCAGCAGCGAGCCCGATCCAATCCAGCTCGAGAGCAGCGTAAACACCAGCACGAACGCCGAGAGCGATCGCCCGGCGACCAGGTAATCTGCCTTGGTCTTCACGCTGCCCAACCTGGCCAGCGACACACCCAGCAGCGTACAAACGATAAGGCCAAGTACAACGGCGTATAAGATCATGCGTTCGCCAATTCTATCGGAGCGCACAGCCGTCCGCCCCGCGCGCGTAAACTTATCCCATCACGAACCTCCCCGAGGAGCTCCCTTCATGTCGTTGTTCCGTCTCATCCCCCTGGCCGCACTCTGCGCAGCCACCCTCGCCGCCAGCGCTCAAACTTCTCCCATCACTCTCTCCGTAGACCTCACCGACGCTCCCCGCAAAATCCTTCACGCCACCGAAACCATCCCCGTTGAGCCTGGCCCCATGACCCTCGTCTATCCCGAGTGGATCCCCGGCGAGCACGGCCCCACCGGCCCCATCATCAACCAGGCCGGCTTCATCATCACCACTCCCTCCGGCCAAAGAGTGAAGTGGGAGCGTGACCTCGTCGACATGTACAGCTACCACATCACCGTCCCCGCCGGCACCACGCAGCTCAACATCAAGATGGACTTCCTCGCCACCGGCGGCGCCAACTTCACCGAAGGCGGATCCACCAGCGCCAACCTCGCGCTCCTAAGCTGGAACACGGTTCTCGTCTACCCGCTCAGCGGCCCGCCCCCCGGCAACCTCGCGGCCACCAACGTCGACAACATCATGGTCACTCCCAGCATCACCATCCCCGCCGGCTGGCACTTCGGCACCGCGCTCGATCCTACCGGCGGCGCAACAGAAGCCGGGGTCCCCGACGGGCGTTCTTTGCCCGATGGGGTGAAAGCCTCCTCCCACGCCACCTTCCAGACCGTCTCTCTCTACCAACTCATCGACTCGCCCGTCCTGGCCGGCCGCTGGTTCCGCGAGATCGATCTCGCTCCTGACGTCACCCCGAAGCACTATCTAGACCTCGCTGGCGACGGCCCCGAAGACATCGCTCTCTCGCAGCAGCACATCGAGCAGTTCTCCAAGCTCGTCCGCGAAACCGGCGCGCTCTACAAGTCGCGCCACTACAACTCCTACCACTTCCTGGTCACGCTCTCTGATCAGGTAGCCCACTTCGGCCTCGAGCACCACCAGTCCTCCGACGACCGCGTTCCCGAGAAGACCTTCGTCGACGAGGGCATGTTCACCGAAGAAGGCGATCTACTTCCGCACGAGTTCACGCACTCCTGGAACGGCAAGTATCGCCGCCCCGCCGGCCTCGCCACAGCCAACTACCAGGAGCCCATGAAGGGCAATCTCCTCTGGGTCTATGAGGGCCTCACCAACTACCTCGGCGACGTTCTCGCCACCCGCTGCAACATCTGGAGCCCCGAAGTCTTCCGCGATCGCCTCGCCACTATCGCCGCTCAGTTCAACGATGCCCGCCCCGGCCGCACCTGGCGCGATCTTCAGGACACCGCCACCGACGCGCAGATCCTCTATAACGCCGGCGGCCCTTACGATAACTGGCGTCGCGACACCGACTACTACAGCGAAGGCGACCTCCTCTGGCTTGAGATCGACGAGACCATCCGCGAGAAAACCCACGGCAAAAAATCCCTCAACGACTTCCTCGCCGCCTTCGAAGGCCTCGGCGGAAACACCCCGCCCAAGGTTGTGCCTTACGACTTTGACGACATCGTCAACGGCCTCAACGCCGTCGTCCCCAACGACTGGGCCACCTTCCTTCGCACTCGCCTCGACTCCAACGAACTCCACGCCCCCGAGATCGCCGGCATCAACAAACTCTCTGGCTATCAACTCGTCTTCACCGACAAGCCCAACTACTGGTCGCAGCTAATCGAGAGTGACGGCGGCCTCAGCGCAACCTACTCCCTCGGTTTCACCGTCGGCGCCACCGGCACCGTTGGCGACGTCATCGTCGGCAGCATCGGCTATAACGACGGCCTCGCTCCCGGCTTCCAGATCATCGCCGTCAACGGTCGCGCCTACACTTCAAGCATCCTTCGCGCAGCCATCGACGCCGCCAAGGGCACCGGCCCCGCCATCAACCTCATCGTGGAGAACACCGGCTACTTCAAGGTCATCTCTATCGATTACCACGGTGGCGAACGCTACCCGCAGCTCGATCGCATCGACGGCACACCCGACCGCCTCGACACCATCCTCGACCCACTAACCCAATAAACCCCCGAGCCCTGTTCTTGCCCCCAGCGATAGCGCCTCACCCCGCCGCAATCTGCGGCTCCGCATCCACCGTAGCCGGAATCACGCCACTCTCCTTCAGCTTCTTCTCCGCCACTGCCGCCTGAATCTCGCTGTTCACCTCAGCGCCCAGCAGCAGCATCAGCCCCGTAATGTAAAACCATGTCAGCAGAATAATCACCCCGCCCAGCGACCCATACGTAAGCGTAAAGCTATTGAAGAAGTGCAGATAAATTCGCAGCCCCAGCGAGCTCACCACCCATCCAAAGATCCCAATCACCGCTCCCGGCGTCACCCAGTGCCACCGCTTCACCTTCAAGTCCGGCGCGTAGTAGTAAATCGTGCTGAACTGCAGCATCAGGCACGCACTCGCAATCGTCCACTGCACCAAATGAATCATCAATGCCGCACCAAGCGCCACCCGATGGTGCCAGATCGACAGGTACACAAGCCGCGCAATCAAGTCTCCGCCCAGCAGCACCGCCAGGTTCACCGTCACCATCACCGACAGCAGTATCGTCACCAAAATTGCCGCTCCCCGCGCCTTCCAGTACGGTCGCGACTCCCGCACCTTATACACTGTATTCATCCCATCCTGAATCGCCGCAAACCCCACCGACGCCGACCACAGCGCCGCCACCAAGCCAATCGTCAGCTTCCCGCTCGTGGCAGCAGCTGACGTCTGGTTGAACGTCTGGATCACCATCGTGTACGCGCCGCCCGGCACCACCAGCGCCAAATAGTGCAGCAGCCGGTCGTAGATGTGCGAAGCCTGCTGCGCCGCCAGTCCCAGGATCGTACTCGCCGTCACCAGCGTCGGAAACAGCGCGAACAAAAAGTAGTAGCCCATCTCCGCCGCGCGCGAGAGCAGGTTGTCGCTCAGCATCGCCCGAAACGTTCGCTTCCAAACCAGCGTCGCACTCGCTCCCTGGAAGTCCCAAAGATTATGCAGCGGAGATCGCCCCACGTAGTCCCAGATCTGCTGAGCCAGTGGATCGACGTCCGTTAACCTGTGGTCCGTTGTGCGCACCCGAGTGGCCCCTGCTTCAGCTCACTCTGATGCGTCTCACGCCTTCCCCCGCTGCTCACCCCACCGTCAACTCCGCCGCCCGCCGCTCCTCATCTGGTACGCAATCGACTCCAGCGTCCGCTCCGGATTCCCCTCCGGCACCCCCACCCCCATCTTCGCGCACATCTGCGCCGCCATCTGGTACGCCACCGTCGCCCGCGTCTCCATCGGCAGGTCCAGCATCCGCGCAAAGAACGTCTCAATCACCACCAGGTCCTGCGTGCCCAGCTTGGC
The DNA here is from genome assembly GCA_049578265.1 of Acidobacteriaceae bacterium. Classification (GTDB taxonomy): domain Bacteria; phylum Acidobacteriota; class Terriglobia; order Terriglobales; family Acidobacteriaceae; genus Granulicella. The sequence goes on along the minus strand of JBAULP010000135.1, from coordinate 77,193 downwards.
CACTGCATCCGCCGGAAAGATCGCCGTCGGCTTCGGTCCCCATGTCAACCCCATCTCCTGCGGCGGCGTCCGCCCCGTAAACACCTCCGGAGCTACCTGCGTTGCGCTCGTCCGGTACAGCAACGACGGCTCATCCAGCCGCTCATGCACCACAATCGTCCCCGCCACCAGGTCCCCCAACCGCTGGCTTCGCTTGTTGCACAGCATCGTAATTGCGCCCACCAGGTACATACTCGGCAGGTAGTCCACCACCCGCATCAGGTTCCGAGCCATCGACTCAAACATCGTAATCTGCCGCCCCGAATCCTTGATCACCCGCAGCTTCATCGCCCGCTTGCCCGGCGTCTGTCCATGCCAGTACGCCTCAAACAGCGCAAAATAGCCCCACACCACCAGGAAGTTCACAAAGATCGCAAACGCCGCAAACCACTTCTCTGCGGCATCACTCACATTGGGTGTCGGAGTATTCTTCACCGCCGCGCCAATCATGATCAGCGCCAACACCTCCAGAAAAAAGAACGCCGACACGATCAGCCCATCCAGCAGCGCCGCGACAAACCGGCTCCCCAGCCCCGCGACGGCAAACTCCAGCCCCACCTGCTCCGGTGTGTCAATATAGTGCGTGTCGCTACTATGCGTCTCAGTCTGCCCCGTGTAACCACCGTTACCAAACTCGCGCTGTTCGAAACTCGACATCGTCCAATCCCTCGCAATCCTCTCAGACCGCAACTATACCTTCTCGAATCTCTATGCTCTCTAACCTCTGGATCGACTCCCGCAAGAATAACTGGAACCGCCTCGAAGCGCTCGTCCACCAGGTCGAATCCAGCGGCGTCAAATCCCTCCCACCCTCCGAACTCCGCGAGCTCGGCATCCTCTACCGCCAGGCCGCCGCCGACCTCTCCGCCGTCCGCGCCGACCGCTCCTCCCAATCCCTGGCCCAATACCTCAACCGCCTCGTCAGCCGCGCACACAACTACGTCTACTCCGGCCCCCGCGTCTCTCTCTCCACCCTCTGGCGATTCTTCGCCCACGGCTACCCACGCCTCCTCCGCCGCATGTCCGGCTATCTCCTCGCCGCCATCCTCATCAGCGTCTCCGCCGGCCTTCTCGGAGCCCTCATCGTCATGATCCGCCCCAACTTCGGCGTCATGTTCCTCGGCGCCCAGCGCGTCGCCGACCTCGACCACCACAAGATGTGGACCGACAGCGTCCTCAGCATGAAGCCCCAGGCTGCCTCCGGCATCATGACCAACAACATCACCGTCTGCTTCCTAACCTTCGCCGGCGGCATCACCGCAGGCCTCTTCACCCTCTACTCGCTCTTCAACAACGGCCTCATGCTGGGCGCCATCGCCGTAGTCTGCCGCCAGCACCACATGGCCCTCAGCCTCTGGAGCTTCGTAGCCGCGCACGGCGCCCTCGAAATCCCCAGCATCATGATCTCCGGAGCCGCCGGCCTGCGCCTCGCCTCCGGCATCCTCTTCCCAGGCATGCTAACCCGCCGAGCCGCGCTAGCCCAGGCCGGCCTCGATGCCGTTCAACTAGTCTCCGGCACCATCCCCCTGCTAATCATCGCGGGCACCCTGGAAGCCTTCCTCTCCCCCACCCACGCCCCCATAGCCATGAAGTTCGCCGTAGGCGCCATCCTCTTCACCGCCCTGACCCTATGGCTAACCGAAGGCGGCCGCAAGACCGTCGAATCGCCAGAAGCGACTGGGGTCGGGTTGTAAGTTGTAGGGTTGTAAGTTCTAAGTTGCAAGAGAGCTTTTCACTTACAACGTACAACGCTACAACTTACAACCCCTACAACAGCCCCTCAGCCTTCACCTCAAGATACTTACTCACCGCCCGCATCCCCACCTCCTGCGCGGTAGTCTCCACAATCAAAACCCCCTGCCGTTCCAACTGCGCAATCGTCTCTCGCCGCCGCTCCAGCATCTCCTGCGCCGCCGCCGAGTGGAACATCTCATCCTTAGTCTTAGGCTCCCTAGCCGCAAGTTCCTCCAGCTCCGGATGCCGCAACACCACCAAGACAACAAGGTGCCGCCGGACAAGCTCACTAGCCGCGACCACCAGCTCCGGCTTACCCACGCTATCCACCAGCTCCGTAATCCAGACGATCAACCCCCGCCGCCGCTGCGCCGTCTTCAACCGCGCGACAGCATTCAGATGGTCCGCCTCCGCCGCCTCCGACCGCGTCTGGCTCAGCAGATCAATCAGCAGCCGCACATGCGCCGCACCCGCGCCCGGAGGCAGCAACTGCTGCACCTCGCGCCCATACGCCATCATCGCAAACTTATCGCCGGAGCCTTGAATGACCTGCGCCAGCATCGTAGCCGCGGTAGCCGCCTGGTCGAGCTGCGTCACCGTCAGCAGATGGTCCGCCTCCCGCTCCGCACCAGTCTCCGCAAAACTCTCTGCGCCCCCACGCCTAAGCTCAAACGCCGTCCGCGAAAGCCGCCCCGCATCCAGCATCATCCAAACCTGCTGTGACCGCTCCACCGTAAACTGCCGCGTCACCAGCCTCCCCCGCCGCGCCGTAGCCGTCCACGAGATCTTCCGCAGCTCATCCCCCGGCTGATAATCCCGCAGGCTCTCAAACTCCCGCCCCACCCCCCTCAACTGCAGCTTCCGTTTCTCCAACTCAATCTGCCGCGCCCGCAACAAATAAAACTGCGTGCTCTCCCGACTATCCTCATGCGCCGGAAACACCCGCACCCTTTGCGCCTGCGCCGTGTCCTCATCATTCACCTCCACCACCAACTCCGCCGAAGCCCACCGCTCCACCAGCCTTAGCGCCCCGCGATACCGCAGATACACCTGCCGCAACTTGAAGTCCCCACGCTCCCGCGGATACACCGTGCTCACACAAACCGCATCCTCGCGCGGAAACGCCTCCACCCGTTGTTCTACCGGCACAGCCACCAGCGCCGGATGCAGATCATCCACCAACCGCACATCGATCACCGAAGGACGCACCGCATCCGCCTCCATGCGCACCGCAAGCTCCACCCGCGTAGCCTGCCCCAACTGCGGCGAATCCAGAAACGTCCGCGTCACCAGAAACTGTTCAGGGCGGGGAAGCAGCACAGCATCCACCAGCACCAGCACCGCAATCAACCCATCCCACCCCAGCATGAAATAAATCTGCCGAGCATGGAAGAACGCAGGCACGGCCATCACCAACCCCGCCGCAAACAACCCAATCGCCAGTGGCGTAAGCCCAAACCCCAGCACCCGCCCAACCTTCCCCAAAGGCTTAGCCCGACCCGTTGCGGATTGTGGAATCAATGTCTGCATTTGGAGCGAACTCGCCGGTGTTTGTTTTTCGCCGTCATCCTGAGCGGAGCGAAGGCCCCCCGCATTGGTGCTGCCACGAGCGCCTACTTCGGCACCGGCGTAGCCGCGAGCACATCCCGCACCACGCGATCCGTATCCAACCCCTCCAACTCCGCCTCCGGCCGCAACACCAGCCGATGCCGCAGCACCGGCAGCGCAGCCTCCTTCACATCATCGGGAATCACAAAGTCCCGCTGCTCCCTCGCCGCAAACGCCTTCGCCACCAGCAACAACCCCGTGCTAGCCCTCGGGCTAGCCCCCAGCGCAATCGAAGGCCACGCCCGCGTCCTCCGCACCACCGCCAGCAGGTAGTCGAAAATAGCAGGCTCCACCCGCACCGCCCTCACCTCCCGCCGAGCAGCCGCCAGCAACTCAAACGGCACCGCCTCAATCGCCGTCTCCGCCAGCCCCGCAGCGTCAAGCGCCGCATGATGCCGCTCCAGCACCACCCGCTCCTCCGCCAGCTCCGGATACTCCATCTTGATCTTCAGCAGAAACCGATCCAGCTGCGCCTCCGGTAGCGGATACGTCCCCTCAAACTCCACCGGATTCTGCGTAGCAAACACCGTAAAAAAATCATCCAGCACATGCCGCTCGCCATCGGCCGTCACCTGCCGCTCTTCCATCGACTCCAGCAGCGCCGCCTGGGTCCGCGGCGGCATCCGGTTAATCTCATCCGTCAGCAGAAACTGCGTAAACACCGGCCCCCGATAAAAACTGAACTCCCCCGTCTTCGGCGAGAACACACTTGTCCCCAAAATATCTGCGGGCATCATGTCCGGCGTTCCCGACACGCGCCGAAACTCCAACCCCAGAAACCGTGCCAGCGTCTTCACCGCCAGCGTCTTCGCCACGCCCGGCACGCCCTCAATCAGCGCATGCCCACCGCACAGCATCGTCAGCAGCGCCTGCGCGATCACCTCCTGCTGCCCCGCAATCACGCGCCCAATCTGCTCCTGCCCTCGCCGAAACAACTCGCCAGCCGCCGCCACTCCCAAACTCTCTTCGTTCACAATCTCTCCTCTTCTAATCCGACCGCACAGCAGAGTCGAAAGCGTCTTGCGGCGCAACCGCAGCCGTTTTCTCTACACTCTATCCTCTACGCTCTACACTCTGTTTCACTCTCTTCGCATCCTCGCTCAACCCACGCACCAGCGCCAGCGCACTCCCCATCGCAATCGCCTCATGCTGCACTCGCTTCGCCTCATCCAAATGCGCCCGCACCCTCGACCAATCCCCACCCAGCCTCTCACCCAACGCCTCGGCAATCGCCTCCGGCCCTTCCTCAATGGTCGTCTGCGCCAATCCCGCCTCGCGCGTCAGCACGCGCAACAGCCGCCGTCTCGCAGCCTCCGTCGCCGCGCTGCTGGCCGCCGCCTTCTCATACAAATCTCCCATCGACACAGCAAACTCCACCGGCGAACTCCGCGGCAACCGCACCGGAGCCCTCACCGGACCGCGCCTTCTGCTGAAGCTCACCACCAGCAGCGCAAACAGCAGCGCCGCCTGCAGCGCCAGCCAATGCAGCGGCAACCCCTTCGCCTCATCCCACAGCGTCTTCACCACCCCATACAACGACTCCGCAAACACCACCTGGCGCCCCGTCCCAACACTCGCCATCAACAGCTTCAAATCCGCATCGTTCTTCAGTCCCGTATTCTCCAGCGGAGTAGCCGAGCTCCACCACACCGCCTCGCCCTTGCCCACCGCATACGTCACCACCACCGCATCCTTGCCGCACCGCTGCTCCACCGTGTACGCCGGCCCAACCTTCGACCACGCCGCACTATCAATCATCTGCACGCTGCCAGCGCGAGCCAGCGCCCCAGGCCCCTCCGGCGTCGTGTAGCAATTCCCGCTCGCAATCAACCCCGCCGGATCAACATCCCCCTCAGGCAGCAACTCCGCACCCGAAGGCCCCGTCGCCACCACGCGCCCCCCACGCTCCAGAAACCTCTTCACATCCGCCGCCAACGACTCCTCTTCCGTAGCGTCATACTCCGGAGCCGCCAGGATCAGCGTCGTTCCCGCAATCTCCGCATCACTCCGATCAGCATTCAACGCCGCCAGGGAGCCGTCCCACCGCGACGTCTTCACCCCCAGCCCCTGCAAAATCAGATACGCCGCCTTCGCTCCCTTCGGCCCAATGTTGTCCACCGTCGGCCGCGGATCATTCCACGCTCCCTGCGGCGCAATCACGCTCACCACCCCAATCATCACCGTCATCACGACGCACAAGATCAGCAGCCTCTTCCGATCGCCCGCCCCCGCGCCCGCGCTCAAGCCGCACCTCCAGCCGCCAGCGCTCCACCAGCCTCACCCGCATTCGCCGCCAGCCGCTCATACAGCCCACGAGCCTCCGCATACTCCTGCTCATCGGCCTCGCGCAGCCCATACCAAACCCGCTCAAAGATCTGCGTCAGCCTCCGCAGCCCCGTCTGCTGTGCCGACCCCGCCTTTAACAACCGCACATACTCCCTCGGCGTGCGCGTAGGATTATGCCGCCAAGCCCTTCGCGACTCCAGCAACACAATCGCCCCCCAATACAAGCAGTGCACCGCCTCGCGCCATTCACCCGCCTCCGCGTGCTGCGCCGCCCACTCCGCCCACTCATTCGACTCGTTCTCCCACCCCGACCCTCGCAGCGCCTCTCCGCCCAGCACCACCTTCAGCCGCCGCCGCGCCAGGTTCCGCAGCAGAAAAAACAGCACCCCCACCGCCGCTCCCACATAGCAAAGCCACTCCAGCACCGGCCCCATCCACGGCGCAGCAGCTCCCACATCCACCAGCCCGTCAAAGAACCGTTGCAGCCATTGTTCAACCGTCATCTTCAATCGGTCCCACCACGTCAACCCCGCCACCCCCTGAAACTGTGGCTGCGCCAGCACCGAATGGGCCATCGCCTGCTCCCGCGCAATCTCCGCGGGCTTCTCTCCGGCTGCGCCACTCTCCTCCGCCATCATCTGCAGCCGAGCTCCCGCCTCGCGCATCAGCGTCGCACGCCCACCACCCTTCGCCGTCTTCGCATCCTTAAGCGCACGACGCAGCCAATCCCAATGCTCCTCGTAGCCGCCCTTAGCCACATCGCCCACCCGCACGTCCTCACCCACCGACTCCACCGCACACCCGCCAGCCGCCGCCGCACACTGCTCCACCACTCCCTGCAGCCGCGTCACATCCGCGCGAAACCCATCCCCCGACACATCCTTTATCCCCGCAGCCCATCCCCGAGCAGGCCCCAACACCGCAAGCCCCAGCGCGACCAACACCAGCCACGGCCGCCGACGCCCGACCATCCGACTCCCGTTCTGCGCCTCAAACCTGCCCATCACTCCCCATCGATCCTATCCACCGTGCGGCCCACTTCTCCACCCGGCTCCGAACTCCCCACAACCCCTGGCGTCTCAACCTCCTCCGCCGCAGCAACCTCCGCCGTCGCAGCAACCTCCGGCGCAGCCGCAGTCACCACCGGAGCCGGCGTCCACGCCTCCGCCGCCACTGGCGCGGAATCTCCCATCATCATCACCAAATCAAACGCCTCCATCCGTACCCGTTGGTCAAAGTACACCAGCGTCAGCCCAATCAGCGCCACCGGCGACACCAGGATATGCGCCACAAACCCAATCAGCAGCACCGCCGCCTGCGCCACCACATGCTCCTCAAACGGCGCACGCCCAATAAAGAACAGCATCGGCGACTCAATCGCCCCAAACACCAGATACAGCGCCAGCGCAATCAGCAGCACCACAAAGATGCGCCCCTTCGTACCCGCCGCCAGCGTCTTGCTCCTCCGCATCGACGCCCTTACCCCGGTCCCCTCCATCAGCGCCGCCGGAATCCCCAGCGAGTTCCGGATATACGCAATGACCCCATACACACCGCCGCCGATAGTCGCCACCACCACCAGCAGCACGCCCATCACCGCCAACCCCGTTGCCGCAGCCGCTGCCGCCAGCAGAATCCCTCCCGGAATCGCCACCAGCAGAAACAGCCAGATCGCGCTCCAACCCTGCCACACCCCAATCCCCACGTACCGCAGCCAATTTCCCATCGTGGCGTTCAGCGCCGCCTTCGCCGTCGTCCCTCTGCCTAAGTACACCTCGCCCAGCGCATACACCGATGCCGCATACACCACCGCCGTCACCGGCAGCATCAGCAGCACCGTCACCCCGTTCGCCCCCTGCATCTCAAGCAGCGCCGCCCGTATCCCATGGTGCAGCAGCACCACATGGTGCACCATCATCTGCACCGCGCTCACCACCAGGCTGAACGCCCCCGACAGCGACGCCAGCCCCGCAAACAGCCAGAAGTTCGCCCGATAGATCGCAAACGTCCGATCCAGCACCTCACCCGTGCTCAGCGGCCGCAGCGTGTAAATCCCCACAGCCTCGCCGCTCCCGTACCCCGCAACTCCCGCCGGCGCCTGAATCGTCCCCGGTGACTCCCAGTCCTGTGGCGTCATCTCCCCATCTCCTCCGCAGGGGGCAAACTCCGGCCTCGACCCCCGTCGCCTACCTATCTGTACCGATGGGAGGAAGAATAGCACCAGTCTCCCGCCCCCCCGAATCTCCCCTCCCCGCAGGCCCCGAACCCAGGCCTTTCCCGCTTCTCCTCCGCACGTATCCACTGTGGTTCTTTCCGGTTAGCCTCCTCCTCATGCATCGTGGAGAGGCCGGTTCTTTTTTGTGACCCCCACCTGTTGTTCGATCAGCGGTGGTAACCAAAGGATTATTTTTTAGTTACTAGTTTGGTGATGCTATTCTTGGCGCGTTACCTCAAGTTTTTCCCCGTTCCTCACATCAGCGGAAGTTGTCCAGTCCCGCTGAATCTATGATGAGGAGGAGATTTCCCTTCGTCTGGTACGGGGTCCGGAGATCCGATCCACCGGACCATAACCTTCTGTCGATTCGGGGTACCAGCTTGTTCAGTGCATTATCGGCCCTAGTTGGAGGAATGATGACTGTCTCGCTGCGCGAAGCTCACTCGGGCCAGCAACGATCTTCGCTCGCGGCACTGCGTTCCTGGCTCCTCCTGCTCCTGCTCGGCACCTTCGGCGTCTCCGCCTTCGGCCAGGGCCTTACCCCCGCCAATCCCGTCAGCTTCGGTAACATCGACGTCCAGCAATCCAACTCCAAGCAGCTTCAGTTTTCCACGCCTTCCAGTGGCGTTGACATTGAATCCGTTACAGTTGTGACCCAAGGGGCCAACTCCAAGGACTTCACGCTCGGGTCCCAGTCGGGTTGCGTCGGCAACCTTCCTTACCCCGACGTCGACGGTTGCACCATCGTCGTCAACTTCACCCCGGAGCAGATTGGCATCCGCCTGGGCGCACTCATCATCACCAATACCAGCGGCGTGGTCGTCAACCTGATCAATCTCTCGGGTATCGGCATCGGCCCGCAGTTTGTCTTCCAACCGGCAACCTTCAGCGCCCTTAACGTTGCCACCGGCCTCACCCCCAGCGCCTTCAACGCCGGAAACGCCATTCAGGACTCCAATGGCGACACCATCTTTACCGACGTCGAGAACAACCGCATCCTCGAGGAAAGCTCCACAGGCGTCTTCATTTCGCTCGCGGATGCGTCGACCCCAGTCGTCTCTGGTGCGCCCCTCGCCCTCACGGCCACGTCTGCTCTCGCCATCGACGGCACGGGCAACCTCTACGTCTCCTCCGGAACCTCGGTCTACGTCCTGGCGCCCGGCGCCTCCACGCTCACCGTACTATCCACTCCCGGCATCACCTTCACCAAGCCGACGGGCCTTGCCCTCGACACCGCCGGCGATCTCTACATAGCCGACGCTGCCACCGGCATCATCTATCAGGACATTCTCGGCGACGACGTCACCCGGGCCTTCACGCTCACCGGTCTTCCCACCCCTCTCAGCGGTCCAACCGGCCTCGCCATCGACTCCAACAACAATCTCTACATCGCGGACACCGGCAACAACCGCATCGTCGAAGCCCCCGTCACCACCGGCGCCGCCACCGTCCTCAACCTCAACAGCTACACGCTCAACGACCCCACAGGCGTAGCGGTGGATCCCGCCGGCACCGTCTACATTGCAGACAACGGCAATCAGCGCATCCTCGAAGCCACCGTCCAGAACGAACAGTTCGTTCTCACCGCCGCGCCACCGTTCACCCTCGATGCCCCCCAGAGCGTCTACATCGAAGCCACCGGCAACCTCCTCATCAGCGACACCACCCTCGGCCTCATCACCGTCGTCCGCACCACCGACACCATCGATTTCCCCACCCCCACCGAGGTCGGCACACTCGACACCACCCCCGGCGAAGATCCCGAGTCCCTCACCGTCCAGGAAACCGGCAACATCAACAGTATTCTGAACGCCGGCACCGACCCCGCCCTCACCGGAACCAATCCCACCGCCTTCCTGATGGCCACCGGCGGCAGTTGCCCGTCCCTCACCGGCGGCGCACCCTCCGGTACCGACACCTTCACCGTCGGCGAAGTCTGCACCTACAACCTCAACTTCCAACCAACCGTCGTCGGCCCCAATACCGCCAACCTCGTACTCAGCACCACCGCGCTGGGCGGCCTCACCACCTCAAACTCGGCCTCCCTCTACGGCATCGGCCTCAACCAGCTCAAGTACTTCACGCTGACCGCCGTATCGGTTCCTCCCACCTCGCCCACCACCGTCAATCTCAACGGCTCTGTAGAACTGATCCTCACCGCCTACAAAGCCGACAACACCGTCGCCACCGACTACACCGGCGACGTCACCTTCACCACCAGCGATCCCAACGGCGTCTACAACGGCGGCTCCGCGGTCGGCACCGGTACCAGTGTCTACACCATGACCGCCGCCGATAATGGCGTTCTCACCATCCCCGTCCCGGCCGGTCTCACGCTCAACCAATACGGCGTCTGGTACGCCTATGCCAACGCAGATCCCGCAACCGTCCCCCCCGGCGCAACCGGCTCTGCCACCAGCAACCCCATCTACGTCGTTGAGCCTTCAACCCTTTTGCTCACCAGCTCGGTCAATCCATCGCTGGTAAATCAAACGACCGTCTTCACCCTTACGGTCACCGCAACCAATGGCGGAACCATCACTCCAACGGGCAGCGTCGTCTTCTATAGCAACGGCATATCCATCGGGACGCAGAACCTCACTCCTACCGCCAACCCGCTCGTCAGCACCGCCAGCCTGCCTCCGTATGCCTTCACCGCGGCCGGCTCGTATCCCATCACCGCCACGTACACCAGCTCCAGCAACACCCAGGGTGGAACCGCTTCTCTCACCCAGCTTGTCGGCAACCAGACTGGGATCACCCTCACCAGCAGCGTCAATCCGTCGCTGGTCGGCCAGACCACCCTTCTCACTGCGACCATCACTTCGCTTCCCGCCTTCGGCGCCACCAGCGGCACCATCCAGTTCTTTGACACGTTTGGCGGTGTCACCACCTCGCTCGGCATCGTCTCCATCCCCGTCAACGGCAACGCCGCCAGCCTGAGCGTCAGCTTCTCCACCGCCGGCACCCACGAACTCACGGCCGACTACACCAGCACCAACCCGAACATCCTCGGAGCCAACTCCGCGCAGTATCCCCAGAAAGTACTCAACATCTCCGCTCTCAGCCTCACCAGCTCGGTCAATCCCTCGCTGCCCGGCCAGCTCACCACCCTTAAGGCGACCCTCACCGCGCTCGGCACTCCCACCGGCACCGTCAACTTCTACGACGGCAACACCCTCATCGGCTCCACGAATCTCAACGCCAACACCGCCAGCGTGAGCGTCAGCTTCAGCACGACCGGCGACCACATCCTCACCGCCGTCTACTCCGGTGACAATCTCACCGAGACGGCGACCTCGCCTCCGCTCACCCAGGTCGTCCTCTATACCTCCACGGTCACGCTCACCAGCTCGGTCAACCCGGTCAACGTCAACGCCAACACGCTCCTCACCGCAACCGTGAAGTCCAGCACCGGAACCCCCACCGGCATGGTCACCTTCAAGAGCAACGGCGTCATCATCGGCACCGCCCCCATGGTCGGCGGAGTCGCCACCCTCAACACCAGCTTCTCGCTGCCCGGCGTCTACACCCTCATCGCAGTCTATGGCGGCGACGCCAACGACCAGACCGCCAACTCCAACACCGTCCTCGAGACCGTCATCAACGTCGTCAACATCTCGCTCACCAGCACGGTCAACCCAGTCTTCCTCGATAACCCAACCGTCCTCACCGCGACCCTCACCACCGCAGCCGCCGGCACCATGCCCACCGGCACGGTTAGCTTCCTAGACGGCACCACCCCCATCGGCACTGTGGCCGTCGTCAACGGCATCGCCGCCATCAACGCCAGCTTCGTCTATGCCGGCGCCCACAACATCACCGCCGTCTACTCCGGTGACACGGTCGACGCTCCCAATACCTCAGCCGTCTTCATTCAGACCGTCGCTGACTTCTCGCTCACCCTCGCATCCGGCGGCTCCAACTCCGGTTCCACCATCGCCGGCGGCACCACCACCTACAACCTGGTCGTCACTCCCATCATCACCAGCACCTTCCCTGGCCCCATCACCCTTACCTTCTCGGGTCTGCCCAGCACGGTCACCGGAACCCTCACCCCCACCACCATCGCAACCGGTTCCAGCGCCACGCCCGTCTCCTTCGCGCTGGCCGCCGCCGCTCTGCAGACCTCGCGCCTGCAACGACCGCAGTCCCCTCGGCATCATTCGCCTCTCGCCTACGCTCCTGCCGCCTTCGCCCTTCTCGGCCTGCCGCTGTTCTGGTTCCGTCGCCGCAAGAGCTTCGCCTCACTGCTTGCCGCCATCATCATTCTCTTCGGCGTCACCGCGGGTCTCTCCGGCTGCATGTCCAATGCCGCCGACGGCTACTATGGCCAGACTCCGCAGACGTATAACCTTACGGTGACCGCTACATCCGGCAATCTCTCCCGGTCCCAGTACCTCACGCTCACCGTCCAGTAACCAGGAGTGAATCTCGGCATGCGTCAGACCGCTTCACCAACCCGGACCGCTACCAACTGCCCAGCCGCACCGTCGTCCCGGCTCGCAGTATCGCTCCCGCGCGCAATCATCCGCGGAAGCCGCGGGTGCACCCAGGGTGCAAACTCCGGGAAACGCCTCTACCGACGCCTGCTCCAGTCCGCCGCCCTCTGCCTCTTCCTTCTGCCCCTCGCCGCGTTCGCTCCCAGCGCCCACGCCCAGGCCCCCATGGATCTAGGCATGACCTTCACCCAGCAGCGCTCCAAGTTCGTCGGCGCCTCTTCCACCGACTACTTCTACATGCGTGGCGCCACCGTCGACTTTGCCTACACCCCCTTCCACGGCTTCGGCCCCGTCGTCTCCCTCAACGGCCTCGCCGTCACCAACCTCCGCACGCAAATCGACATCCACCAGGCCACCTTCCTCGGCGGCGGTCGCTACACCTGGAGCCTCGGCCACATCTCTCCCACCGTCTGGACCCGCCGCGGCAGCATCTTCGGCGAAGGCCTCGTCGGCCTCACCCACGCCACCGACGGCTACTACCCCTCCGGCAACACCCTCAGCAGTACCGCCTCCGGCTTCACCTACTCCTTCGGCGGCGGCATCAACTACAACATCTATCACCGCTTCGAGCTCCGCGTGATGTCCCACTACTTCGTCTCCGAACTCCCCAACGCCGGCACGAAAAAGCAGGAAAACATCCGGGTCAGCGCCGGCGTCAACTGGCACTTCGGCAACTAACTCCTCTCAACACCGCTCCAGCCCACGTTCAGCAGGGCAAATCCCAGCTTTATCCTCTCAATCTGGCCCAAAATCCGGGCACCTCCGCCCGCCGATTACCGCCACCCCATACGACGCAAAGCCCGTCCCCTTGCATCCAAACAGAGCGATGGGATTCGAGTCACCGGGGGCGGTCACGTCCGCCAGCTCACAAACCGAACGGCAACTGCGCCTCCTCATCGAGACGGGTCTTCTTTTCGCGTCCGAGCGATCGCTGGACGTTCTCGCCCAGGCCGCAGCCGATGCCGGTTTGCGCCTCGCAGGAGCCCAGCTAGGCGCCTTTTTCTATAACAAGATAGGTCAGGACGGCGACACCTGCGCTCTCTTCAAGGTCTCCGCGTCCAACCCCAGCTTCCTCTCCGCCCTGGCGACCAACATCCCCGAGATCCCCCGCAACAGTTTTCTCTGCCAGGCCATCCTGCGCTCGTCGGACATCACCAATGACCGCCGTTTAACCCAGCTACCCTTCTCCGGCAACACCCCCGGTCACCCTCCTGTCCGCAGTTATCTCTGTGTCCCCGTCCGCAACCGCACCGGCGACCTCCTCGGCTGCCTCATCTACGGCCACTCCGCTCCCGGCGTCTTCACCTCCACCAGCGAAGACCTGGTAGCCACCGTCGCCTCCCAGGCCGCCGTCTCCATCGACAACCTTCGTCTCTCCGACAGCCTCAACCACGAGATCTCCCACGTCGACACCGCCCGCGCCCTCCAGCGCGAGACTGCCGACCGCCTCCGTCAGGCCCTCGACGCAGCCCAGCTCGGCACCTGGACCTGGGATCGCGCCTCCGATCTCCTCGACCTCGACGAGCGCGCCGCCGAACTCCTCCATGCCCAACCCCACGCCCCCGTCACCCGCACCAGCCTTCGCGAACGCATCGTCGCCACCGAAGACCGCCGTTACACCTACGAGAGCCTCGAGAAGTTCCTCGAATCGGGTGGCATCTACTCCGCCGAGTACCGCGTCGACTCCGGCGAAGGCGTTCAAACCTGGGTCTCCGCCCGTGGCATCGCCACCTTCGCCGCCGGCTCGTCCGAAATCAACGGCATGGTCGGCACCGTGCAGGACATCACCTCGCGCAAGTCTCAGGAGAACGCCCTCCGCCAGAGCGAAAAGCTAGCCGCCACCGGCCGCCTCGCCGCCACCATCGCCCACGAGATCAATAATCCCCTCGAGGCCGTCACCAACCTCATCTATCTCTCCCGCACCGACCCCGACGTTCCATCCTCCGTCCAACTCCTGCTCGAAACCGCCGACTCCGAACTTGCTCGCGTCGCTCAGATCGCTCAGCAGACTCTCGGCTTCTACCGCGACACCACCCGTCCCGTCGAGATCAATCTCAACGATCTCCTGCAAAGTGTCGTCGAGCTCTTCGCCCGCAAGATGGTCTCTCGCAAGATAACCTGCACCCTCGACCTCGAACCGAATCTCTGCATCAACGGCCTCCAGGGCGAGATCCGTCAGGTCTTCTCCAACCTCATCGTCAACGCCATCGACGCCTTCACCTTCGCGCCCGTCCTCAAGCCCGGACGCATTCACATCCGCGGCCGTCATCTGCACAGCGATCCCCAAGCGCACAGCCCTTCCTCCGTCTCCATCCTTATCTGCGACGAAGGTTCAGGCATCCCCTCCTCGGTCCGTCAGCGTATCTTCTCTCCCTTCTTCACCACTAAGCTCTCCGTCGGCACCGGCCTCGGTCTCTGGGTCACCCGCGGCTTCATCGAAAAGCAAGGCGGCAGCATCCGCTTCCGCACCCGCACCACAGACCCCTCCGGCACCATCTTCCGTGTCGTTCTCCCCATCGGTGCACCCTCCTCCGATCCTCACGCTGAACTCTCTCCACAGCACCTGACCGCCTGACGCAATCTCCATTCCATCGTCCCCCGACCGATAAATTCCCTCGCCCTTTCTGGCTTTGCCTCATCTACTTCCGCTAAACTCATGGCAACACTCACCATGAGTACAGGGCCCCTATGCACACGATCTTCTCCCCCAGCGACTCGCGCTTCGATTCGCAAGCCACTGCGTCTCACGCAGACGGTGATCGAACGCGTGAAGCAACTCCCACTCGAATCCTCGTCGTCGACGACGAGCCTCTCATTGCGGACACCATCGTTCAAATATTGAACCGCAACGGCTTCATCGCCGAAGCCGTCTACGGCGGCAGGGAAGCCATCGACGCCGCGCGTCGTCTCAACCCCGAGCTCGTTCTCTCCGACGTCCTCATGCCTCACATCGATGGCGTCGAAGCCGCCATCTCCATCCAGAAGTTTCTCCCCGACACGCGCATCGTCCTCTTCAGCGGACAAGCAGCCACGGTAGAAATCCTCGCCCGCGCCCGCAAGCGCGGCTATCATTTCGAGCTCTTAGCCAAACCCCTTCACCCCACGCAGCTCATCAAGCATCTCCGCCACGGCTAGCGTCTTCGGCGTAGCACTCACGACGTCTGAAGTCCACGCGGCCAATAATCTCTCTTGCCCGCGTCGGCATCGCGCCCACCCAGCGCCCCGACTCTCCGTTGTCACAAACTGGCAGAAGTTGTCAGAGCAATCGACCCCACAACACCCGCTCCATCTGATACGCTTCGCGCAACTCTCATTGCACGAGGCTGCCATCATGAAGACATCGCGAGCATCGGTTATGCTCCTTACCGCCATCTCCGCCGCCACCATCACCGGCTGCGGCGTACAAATCAACACCAGCGCCGGATCCGGCACGCCCGCTACCATCTCCGTCTCACCCACCCCAGCTTCCATCCCCGTGGGCACCTCCGTCACCTTCACCGCAACCGTCTCCTCCAACGCCAAATCCGACGCCTCCTGGACCTTCGGCAACAACGGCTACGTAACCGCCAGCGCAGACCTCGGCACCCTCGCCACTCCCTCCGGCAATACCGTCGTCTATACCGCTCCCGCCACCCCACCCATCTACACCGCAAACTCCGGCATCACGCAGGGCGTAGTCACCATCGAGGCCTCCGTTCCCGATCCCGGCACCTTCAACTCTGCGGTCGACGAATTCTCCTTCGTCATCACCGCGCCCTCCATCACCACCGGCATCTCGCCCGCCACCGCTACGGTCCCGCTAGGCTCCACGCTCCCCGTCTATGCCTACGCCGTCGGAGCCGTGAACAACGCCATCACCATGCAGGTAGCCGGCGTCACCGGAGGCGCCACCGCCACCGGCACCATCGCGCTCACCGCCAACGTCCCCGGGCAGTACACCTACACCGCTCCCGCAACCATGCCGATGACCGGCAGCACCGTCACCATCACCGTCGTGTCTCAAGCGGATCCTACAAAGATCTCCTCCGCAACCATCACCCTTCAATAGCCAATACCTCCACGCTGTGCGCCGTTCACCATCCGTCTCTGCAAGCTGCTTTGCAACATGCCGACCGCACGTCACCTCGCATAAATGCGCAAACTCTTGCACCACCGCATAAGGTCACCGCGAACAGCGTTACCACTGTGTACGTTTCTACAAGCGCACATTCGCGCCTTTACTTATCGGCAAACCGTTCCTATGCTTTAGCATTGTCCTAAGGCGCTATGGAGAACGACTCCCGATCAACGGATCCCCCGAAGCCTGTCACTCCTTCCCAGCCCGTTCGCGATCCGCTGATTCGCTACAGCGTCTTTGCCGCCCTGGGTTGCGCGGCCGCGTGCATGATCTTCACCGTCCTCTATATCTTTAGCTACTCCCTCGACTCCACACTCTCCTTCGAACGTCACTTCGACGCCTACCTCACCTCCGGCAACACCGGCAATCTCTCCACCGTGCTCGGCCTCCACATGGCCCAGAACCGCATGTTCCTTCAGTCCTGCGGCATGGTCACCGGCATCTTCTTCGCTTGCCTCGGCCTCGCGCTCTTCCTTGTCGGCATTCAAGGCACCACCGACGCCACCGGCCAGATCCGCGACTACTCCACCAGCGTTCGCCGCCTCGCTCCCGGCGGCATCATCCTTCTCGCCTCCATGATCTTCGTCGGCGTCTCCGCCATGCACCCCGTCGACCTCACCCTCTCGCCCGTCGGCGTCTCCACCACCGCGACCATCGTTCAACCCGCCGCCCAACCCGCGGCCCAACCCGCCGCACAACTCATCCCTCAGGCGGCGACGCAACCCACTGCCGAACAACCCGCAACCGCCGAGCCGCCAACCCAGTCGCTCGCCCAACCCACCCCCCAGGTTCCATTCGTCAAACCTTCGACGACCACAACCACCACTCCGCAGTCCGCCTTCATCGCGCCAGAATCCGCGCCCCTAAGCTCAGCACCACCAGCCGCGCAGCAAGTCGCGCCAACCCAGCTCAATCCGCAACCAGCCGCGCAGCCCGCCATCGCTCTTCGCCGAACTCCCCGCCCGGTCATGGTTCCCGTCAGCCAACGCTCGACCTCCGCGCCCCCCCTGCACCACTTCGTACCCTAAGCCGCATCTCATCTGCAGCACCTCCGCTCCGCGGATTGTGTAAGCGCCTGCCGCCATGAGAAACCGCTCTGTCCCCACCGACACCGTCCTTCCTCACCTCGTCTATCACGACCTCCTCTCCGCCTGCGAGTGGCTCACCCGCGTCTTCGGCTTCACCGAGCACTATCGCTACGGCGACCCCGTCAGCGGCATTCAAATGCGCGCCGGCGCCGCCTACATCATGCTCCACGGACCCAAGCAAGGCTTCATGAGCCCCGCGCAGCTCGGCTACCGCACCCAATCCCTCTCCATTTTTCTCCCCAACGTAGACGCCCACTACGCCCACACCCAATCCACCGGCGCCAACATCCTCGAAGAACTCCACGAGACCATCTACGGCGAACGCCAGTACGTAGCCCAGGACCTCGAAGGCCACCACTGGCTCTTCTCCCAACACGCTCACGACATCAACCCCGCCGACTGGGGCGCCACGGTAGTCCCCTCCCCATAAACTCGACAACCGACAACTGAGAACTGAGAACTGAGAACTGAGAACCGACAACCGAGAACCCCACCGTTTGCCAGCACCGCACCCACGCTCGTACCCTTGCAAGCATGAAGCTACCTGCCCGCAAAATGGATCGTCGCCGCTTCCTCCTCGCCACCGCAGCCACCGCAGCACTTCCCAGCCTCCGCGCGCTCGCCCAGGCGACCACCACGACCGCAACGCTCAAGCTCCACTCCCGCGAACTCGGCCCGCGCGTCCCTGAAAACTTCATCGGTCTCTCCTACGAGACCAACGAGCTCACCAACCCGGCCTTCTTCTCTCCCGACAACACTGGCCTCATCGAGCAGTTCCGCGCGCTCTCTCGCAACGGAGTCCTCCGCATCGGCGGCAACACCTCCGACATCGGCTACTGGAAGCCCACGCCCAATACCCCCGCGCCCAACATCCAGGTGCGCAACACCGGCACTGGCGAACCCACGTCGCAGCTCGCCTACTCCATCACACCCGAGGCCATTCACAACCTCCAAGGCTTCCTCCACGCCACCGGCTGGACCTGCATCTACGGCATCAACCTCGGCACCAACACCCCCATGCGTGCCTCCATCGAAGCCGACTACGTAGCCCGCACCCTCGGCCACGCCCACCAGCACGGCAAGCTCGAATACTTCCAACTCGGCAACGAGCCCGACCTCTTCAAAACCCATCTCCGCGATCCCAAAACCTGGTCCCCCGAGCGCTACATGGACGAGTGGCTCGACGAAGCCAACGCCATCCGCGCGCTCGTCCCCTCCGCCCGCTTCGGCCTTCCCGACACCGCCGGCAATCCCGACTGGTACGCCGCCGTAGTCTCGCGTCTCCTCACCCTCCAATCGCCTCCCGAAGTCGCCGCGCTCACCCACCACTACTACATCGGTGGCCCACCCTCCAACCCGAAGATGACCATCGATTACATCCTCGAGCCCAACCCCCGCGTCCCGCAGCTAGCCCACGACATCCGCGCAGCCGCAGCGCGTCTCAGCGCCGGCGAAGCCAGATCTTCGGATGGCGCGCACAAAACCGTCCCCTACAGAATGACCGAAGGCAACACCTGCTATCGCGGCGGCAAGCCCGGCGTCTCCGACGTCTTCGCCGCCAGCCTCTGGGCCGCCGACTATCTCCTCGACCTCGCCTGCAGCGGCTACGCCGGCGCCAACCTCCACGGAGGCACCGGCAAATACGTCGGCAACTCCCTCGGCGGCCATCTCCCCGGCGACGAAATCTTAGCCGCCGAACACGTCGACCCCTCCACCCACCCGCACCCCTTCTACACTCCCATCGCCCGCATCGGCGACGCGTACGTCATCGAACCCGTCGCCTACGGCATGCTCTTCGCCGGCCACTTCGCCGGAGCCACCACCTTCCCCATCGACTTCAACCCCGGCTCCGTCAACGCCACCGCCTACGCCGCCACCCTCCCCACCGGCCAGCGTATCGTAGCCATCATCAACAAAGACGCCCACCAATCCCTCAACATCAACCTACCCGGCTACCGCCAGGGCCCCACGCTAACCGCACCCGCGCTAGACTCCACCCACGTCCAACTAGCCACCCCCACCGGCGACCACGAACTCTCCACCCTCCCCCCATCCACCGCCGTCCTACTCTACGACTCCCGCCCTTAAGAACCAGCGAAACGTCTGGCCCGCAACAGTCCCACGAACTCCAAACCAACAAGGATGGTGCAGCCATGAGTGTCTCCCTGCAGCAACTGCAAACTCAGAACCGCAGACTCTTCCAATTCAACCTCGTCCTGGCACTCCTGGTAGTGGCCTGTCTCATCAACCAGTACCGATCCACTCAGCAGGTAAGAGCCGCCGCGAATCAACCTCCCGCCAAGCTCACCGTCTCGGAGCTGACCGTGGTCGATAGCAACGGAGTCGTCCGAGCCAGAATTGGAGGCGATCTTCCCGATGCGGTGATCCAGGGCAAAGTCCACCCCCGAGGCCAGGCTGCAGCAGGCGTCTTGCTCTACGACACCACAGGCCAGGAGCGAAGCGGATACATCACCTTCGCTTCCGGACACGTCGGCCTAACGTTAGACAATCGCGACGGACAAACCGCCGAATTCCTGGCCGGTCCAGACTCCGGATCGGTCTTCCGCCAGCACTACGGCAACAGCATCCTCGAAATGACCGTAGACGAAGACGGCCCAGCACTGCACATGGTTCGCGATAAGCACGTAGTCTTTCACGAGCCCGCCGTAGAGCACCCCGAGAGCACAGGCCTCTGCAAAGATCTCCGAAAACTTAAAAGCCAGGTTCCGAAAGAACAACTAATGGGCATTTGCACCAACCACACCACAGAGCAAGCCTGCCAGGTCTGCCTCAACCAATAGCCCTGAAGATTGGGGCTTTAGCCCCCGCAAGCGCGAGCCCAATCCGCGCAGTACCCGTACCCCACTCCTAAACCCCAGGGCCCTACAACTCTCGCCGTCCGCACAGCGCCCAGCTACACTGTTCACTATGTGCGGAATCGTCGGTTACATCGGTCCAAAAGCATGCGTTCCAGTGATCATGGAGGGCCTCGCCCGCCTCGAATACCGCGGATATGACTCCGCCGGCATCGCCGTCGCCGGTGGCGGCCACCCTCTCCAGCTTCGCCGAGCACCCGGCAAGCTCCGCAACCTCTCCGACATCCTCGCCAAGGACCCAGTCCACGGCACCTACGGCATCGGCCACACCCGCTGGGCCACGCACGGCCGCCCAACGGAAGAAAACGCCCACCCCCACCGCGACGGCACCGGCACGCTAGTCGTAGTCCACAACGGTATCGTAGAAAACTATCTCCAGCTAAAGAACGCCCTCACCGCCAAGGGCCACACCTTCCTCTCCGAAACCGACACCGAAATCATCGCCCACGTCATCCAGGACGAACTAGCCCTCGCCGCCCAGCAAAGCGCCGCCCAGCACAACGCAGCCCAGCAAAGCGAACCCCAGAAAAATTCTGTCATCCTGAGCGAAGCGCGCAGCGCGCAGTCGAAGGACCCCGAAGGTGCTGACCCCGCCACCACCGCCGAAACCTTTTCCACCACCCAAGCCCGAACCGACCCCACCAACACCACCGACTCCCAAGCCGTCCTCGAAACCTCAAACCCCGCACCACCTTCCCTCCCTCTCGAAGAGGCAGTGCGCCGCGCGGTAGCCCGCCTCACCGGAGCCTTCGCCATCGGCGTTCTCTCCGCACACGAGCCCGACAAGCTAGTCGCCGCGCGCATGGGCCCACCCGCGGTCCTCGGCATCGGCGACGGCGAGTTCTTCCTCGCCTCCGACGTCCCCGGCATCCTCCACCACACCCGCTCCATCCACTTCCTCCAGGACGGCGAAGTCGCCACCCTAACCCCCACCGGCATCTCCCTCACCGACTTCCACGGCGCCCCCCGCACCCTCCACCCCCAGCGCATCACCTGGGACCCCATCCAGGCCGAAAAGGCCGGCTACAAGCACTTCATGCTCAAGGAGATCAACGAGCAGCCCCGCGCCGTCCGCGACACCACCCTCGGTCGCGTCTCCCTCGACACCGGCCGCGTCTTCCTCCCCGACATGACCATCACCCCGGCCGAATTCAAGTCCGCCACCGGCATCACCATCGCCGCCTGCGGCACCAGCTGGCACGCCGGCCTCGCCGGGAAATTCATGATCGAGCGCCTGGCGAGACTTCCGGTCGACGTGGATTATGCGTCCGAGTACCGCTACCGCGATCCCATCCCCGACGCCACCGGCCTCGGCCTCCTCATCACCCAATCCGGCGAAACGGCCGACACCATCGCCGCGCAGCATGAATTAATCGCCAAAGGCTCCAAGACCCTCGCCATCTGCAACGTAGTCGGCAGCGCCGTCACGCGCCTCGCGGCTGGGGTCATTACCACCAACGCCGGCCCCGAGATCGGCGTAGCCAGCACCAAGGCCTTCACCGCCCAGCTCACCGCGCTCTTCACCCTCGCCCTCTACCTCGCGCAGGTCCGCAACACCATCACCTTCGAGCACTCCCTCTACCTCGCCAACGAGCTCAGCAAGATCCCCGCAAAACTCGAAACAGTTTTGCGGACTGTTGATGACCAATGCCACGAGCTGGCGAAGTCCTTCTCCACCGCCCGCGACTTCCTCTTCCTCGGCCGCGGCATCCACTACCCCATCGCCCTCGAAGGCGCCCTCAAGCTCAAGGAGATCTCCTACATCCACGCCGAAGGCTACCCCGCCGGCGAGATGAAGCACGGCCCCAACGCCCTCATCGACGAAACCCTCCCCGTAGTCTGCATCGCCACCCAGGACCCCAACGACCCCAGCAGCGTCCTGAAGTACGAAAAAACGCTAAGCAACATCCAGGAAGTAACCGCCCGCTCCGGCCGAGTAATAGCCATAGCCATAGAAGGCGACACCCACATCAGCCAAGTAATCGAGGGCGGAGGCGGAGATCCAGTAGCCCACGTAATCCACATCCCCCAATCCCACGAGCTCTTACTACCAATCTTAGAAGTAGTCCCCCTACAACTCCTCGCCTACCACATAGCCGTCCGCCGAGGCTGCGACGTAGACCAACCCAGAAACCTAGCGAAGAGCGTTACGGTGGAATAAGACTAATTCCTTGCATACCACACAAACTTGATGTATCCCTTGACAGGTGAGCGACGCCCCTAAGTGTTTCGTGGCCTACACATCGCAGATACCCGGTGGGGGCGACGCGATCGAGCACGCGATCGAACTACTAAATGCATCCGACCAAGTCACAGTCAAGGGATGGAAGTCACTGTCGATCGGCGGATCTCTAATAATTGATACGATTTGCAATGAAATTCGACAGTGCGATCTATTCATTGCGGACGTCACAACACTAAACGCAAATGTGCTTTTTGAACTTGGCTTCGCAATTGCGCTAGGGAAGCGAATATGGCCACTATTCGACCCAGCAGTAGCAGGGGCAAGAGCAGACTTCGACCAATTCCAAATGTTCACAACCATCGGCTATGCCAAGTTCAGCAACAGCAACGACATTGTGAACAAGTTTTACACGGACAACCCACAGAACTCCGAGCGGGAGCCGCTCTTTGATCAACTTATGAAGACAGCACCGACGGTCAATTCTGATCCGGTGCTCCTTTACATAAAGCCGGAATTGATCACCGAGGCTGTGACACGTGTAACAAGGCGAATCACGGCAAGCCCACTGCCCTATCTAATTGACGACCCTGAAGAAATACGAGTCCAAAGTCCCAGTTGGTACGCCCAACACGTCTCAGATGCCTATGCCGTGCTGTGCCATTTTCTCTCCGAGGACCACGCCGCCTCTAAGATCAGCAACGCAAAGAGCGCTTTCGTAGCCGGCCTCGCATACGGTCTAGACAAGCCGCTGCTGATGATGGCCCACAAACCTTACACGTCGCCGATCGACTACAGAGATTTGCTCCGCGTTCATAAGGACGCCACTATGGCGGTCAGTTTCTTTGAGCAATGGGCGAAACCCCTTGTCGAAACTTACGAAACCGATAAGGAAAATCGAGCAGCTTATCACGTCCTTCGTGCCAAGAAGGCGAGACTCCTAGACCTTTACTTAGGCGAACCTGTCGCAGAACACGAGGCTAACCGGCTGGAGGATTATTTCGTACCAACGGCGGCTTACAACGAAGCGATGCGCTCAAACTATTCGATCTTCGTCGGGAGAAAAGGAACGGGGAAGACCGCGACCCTATACAAGATAGCCGCCGATATATCCAGCGATCCACGGAATCATGTCTGCATCCTTAAGCCTGCCGATTACGAGCTTGCTGGCGTGGCGAACATGCTCAGAAAGGAATCCAGCCGCTCCGACAAGGGTTACCTAGTAGATAGTTTCTGGAAGCTTCTCGTATATACCGAATTGGCCAAGAGCGTCTACGAGAAGGTGTCGGCGAGACCGCCGTTCTACTCCAAATCAGCAGGTGAGCAAAAACTGCTCGAATTTATTGAAGTTAATGAACGGTTGATCTTGCCAGAGTTCTCGACCCGTTTGGAAACTGCTATCGGCCGCCTAGAAGGAATCGATAGCGTCTCCGAGGAAAAGCGGAAGGAAAAAATCAGCGAGCAGCTACATTCCGCGATGCTGGGAAACCTCCGGCATCTATTGGGCGACGCACTTTCCGATTGCAATCTTGTCGCGATACTCGCAGACAACCTCGACAAAAGCTGGACGTCCAGCGCCGATCTCTTGTTGGTAAGCGAGCTGCTGCTGGGACTATTGAGTGTGGGTTCACGCATTTCCGAAGAATTTCAACGCAGCGCTTCGGGCAGAAAACCCATGCATATCCGGATGGTCATCTTCATCCGAACCGACATGTTTTCGGTAATTTCCCAACTCGCACGAGAGAAGGACAAAATCCCCGCGAGAAAGATCATCTGGAGCGACGCGGAGCTTCTGATGAGAGTCATCGACGAGAGGTTTCTAAATGTTGACCGCCAAGTCACACCGGAACAGACGTGGTCCAAATACTTCACAAGAACCGTCGGCCAGGAAGATATTAAAGACTTCATACTTCGTAATATCTTTCCGCGTCCGCGCGACCTGATCGTTTTAATGAAAGCTATGATTGACACTGCCGTGGACCGAGGCCACGACAAAGTGAACGAGAAAGATGTCCGCACGGCCATCGAAAAATATTCCGGCTTCGCGTTTAGTACGCTCGTCGTGGAGGGCGTACCAAGATTCCACAAGTTCGAAGACATCGTCATGGAACTGATGGGCGGTCCAGCAATCATCATGGATTCGCGACTCCGTGCTCTTGTGAACGAAGCCGACAGAAACTATAGCCCTGAAGACTTCATCAAATTTCTGGGCGAACTCAGCTTCATTGGGTACGAAGTCGAAGACAACAGTTTCGAGTTCATATACGACAGCTCAGAACAGGCGAGAGTCCTCAATAAGGCTAATCGGCTGGCTCCAAACAAAGCGAAGAGACGCTACAAAATCCACAATGCGCTTCACGCGTTTCTGGAGCTAACAACAGCGGCACCCGAGCAACTGAGGATGCCACTCCAAGCCAATACAGATGGCGAAGAAATCGATTAGGGACGGGCCCGAAGGCGCAACGCCCCGACCACCGGAACTACTCTTCCTCCCCCGGCGGGTGGCCCACGTCTGCCTTACCTCAAATCTGGGTGCCCCACATCTCGCTTTTGAGATGTGGGCGATTGAGCCACCGTTCTCAAGCGGGCCCACTCACCATCATCAGTGGGGCGCGAACACCCAATCCACACCAGCCAACCACCCCAACCCACCAAACCGCTCGAAGGGGCACGGCTTCAGCCGTGCCATAAACCCGCCGCGTCGCAGACGCCACCACTCTGCCGAAGGCCGGAGTGAAGGCGAAGCCGCAACGACTAAATTGCCTTCTTCTCCAGCACCGCTACTCCCCGCGAAACTCCGAATCCTCATAGATAGGATGGGGCTGCTTCGCAAGCATGGAAGCCAACAACTGCTTCATCGCGGTCAGATCAATCTTCCCAGCAGCCCACGCCTCCCCACATAGATGGGCCCTTTGCGATAGCGCCCGCCAAACTGGGCGATATTGGAGACAGCCGCAGCATTCAAGTTCCACAGGGTGTACTTGTCGAAAGCCTCAATGCCCTTGCGCAGTCCAATTTGAATGCAGTCGAGCAGTAAGTCATACTGCCGCAGAAGGTTGTTGTCCTGCACCATCTGGAAGAGTTCGGGATCGTCTTTCTCTCGAACGGACATGCCAGGGCTTAGCCTCGCCCTTCAGCCGCTTGGCGGTTGGAGAAGCTCAAATACTGCGAAGCCATCCGCACACTCTCCTTGGTCGTCGTGTCCGAACCCATTGCATTCCCAAACGCGAAGCTGATGCGCTGCTCACGGAGCTGCTCCTCGGTCACGGGAGCGTTCTTCGCATCATCGAGTAGTCGCAACAACTCTGGGTCCGCCGGCTCCACATTTAGAAACTGCTTACGGTCTGCCATATCTAACTCCCTTTGCAGCCAACGCCACCTTAATCTTCTCGTCTGCCTCGACGATCATCTCCCACGTCACGCGGTCGTTCTCGATCTTTGCATTCCCATACGCAAAGCTGCGCCGCTGAGCTTCGCGCTCTTCCTCCGGGAACGGTCGCATCCGCGCCGCCTCAACCAGTTTTGCCAGCTCTTCTGTCATGGCACCCCCTTCGCATCGATACCCACATTGTGTGCTTCACGTGTGCCCGTTGTGTGGCACAACTGACCACGATGTGTGTAGTAGAAAGCTAACACCGTTGGCGCGCCGACGCGAACATTGCCTCGCCCAGCACTCGCAAAGGCAATGGTGTGAGTGGAGACGCAAACTCGACCCAATCCGCCCTCGAAGGGGCACTGCTTCAGCCGTGCCATAAAGCCGCCGCGTCGCAGACGCCACCGCTCTGCCGAAGAACCGGGCCCCTGACATGCGTTCTTTTCATGTCAGGGTGGTAACGCCGGAGTGAAGCCGCAGGCGCAACGACCAACCTGCTCCCCCCAACCCACCACAACCCATCTTGAGACGATCAATTCCTCCCCCCACTCGACCAGGCACAAACCAATTTCAGCAACCCTCGAACATTAGCTATGTCGCTGATTATGGGGCGGTTATAAAGAAACCAACTTGACACAAGGTCGCCGTTCAAATAACGTCGCATCTACTCGGAAATTAATAGCAATGCGGAACAAGCGCTTCATGAAATCGGGCCAGCATTGAATTCAACTCTCCAAAGTAGCCGGCGGACTGGAACGTAGCCGTCAGGCTCGGGAGATCCACGCAGCACTTCTCGCAAAGATCCCTTTGCGACTTATTCAAGGAGGCAATCTATGTTTGCACCGTTACGTCGAATCTCCGTTCGATTCGCGACCCTGTTTTTCGTGACTGCTTTTATCTGTATTGCAACCCAGGCCCAGACCGTAACCGGCACCATCCGCGGCAGCGTGATAGACCAGACGGGCGCAGTGGTTCCCGGGGCCCAGGTGTCAGCCCGCAACGTGAACACGGGTGTTGTCACCACCAAGCTGTCAGACCCTGGCGGCGCATATAACATCCAATCTCTTCCCATCGGCACCTACGTTGTCTCCGCGAAAAAGACCGGCTTCGACACCACGTCCGACCTTCCGTTCACGCTCGAGATTGACCAGATCGCAAAGATCGATCTGAAGCTGCAAGTTGGCGAAGTCAGCACCACGATCAGCGTAGCCGCAGACTCAGGCTCCATTCTGCAGACACAAGACGCGGCCCTGGCCACCACGATCACCTCGAACACGCTCGAGAGCATGCCTCTCCCTGGCCAGAACTTCTCCGCGGCAACCGTCTTCGTCCCCGGCGCGGTTCTGCCGACCTACGGTTCCCTCGGCAGCACGCAGGGTACAGAGCGCGACACATCGTTTGCGTCGTCCACCCAGCCGTCCTTCAACGGCAACCGCATGCAGACCAACAACTACATCTTTGATGGAACCGACATCAACGAACCGTTGCAGAACACCATCGCCTACAACCCCGCTCCGGACGCCCTTGGCCAGATTCGAGTCATCACCGGAAATCCCGATGCCGAATACGGCAACGTGAACGGCGGAGAAATTCTCGCCGTCACCAAGGCCGGAACCAACAAATTCCATGGCAGCCTCTACGAGTTCTACGAGAACCAGGACGGCACGGCAAACACCTGGAGCAACGACTACAACAAGATTGCCAAGGGCGTCTTCCACCAGAATCTATTTGGCGCGACCTTCGGTGGTCCTGTGTTCAAGAACAAACTGTTCTTCTTCATGGACTACGAGGGCTTTCGCGAAACCTCGGCTGGAACCAGCGTGATCTCGGTGCCTTCGGCCAGGATGCGCACCGGCGATTTCTCCGAACTCCTGGGCGCAGCGAACCAATTCGGTCAGTCCATTCCCGCGTCACAATATATCCAGCTCTACAACACCACCAGCGGCCTCGCCTCAGCCGCGCCGTATCTGAACAATCAAATTCCCGTCAACAACCCGGTTGCGCAGTATGTCTTCGCACATCCGGAGTTCTATCCGGCCCCAAACCGTCCCAGCACGAATGCAAATTCGCCCGATACCAATAACTACGGCGGATATAACAAGTCTGCAGCCGTGAACAACCAGGGCGATGTACGAGTGGATTACACGGTCTCTTCCAAAGACAACATGTGGGCCCGATTCACGCATGGTGGTTCCTACGATAAACCCATCGTCTCCGTCCTTTCGTTCCAGTTCCCCGGTGGCAACGACTATCCGTTCTGGAACGGCGTCCTCAATGAAGTGCACACCTTCAACTCGAGCCTCCAGAATGAGTTCCGCGCCGGCTACTCGCGTATCCGTGATCTCAGCGGCATTCCAGTCGATAGCACCGGTAACTTCCCCGCAGGCAGCGATCCGAAGGTTGGCTACCCCTATGCCAGCCCGTACCCTGGTTTCACCGAGACCAACATCTCCACCGCTGAAAAGAACATCGGCACCCTGGGTGTCGTGCAGAACACCATCGACAACATCTTTGACTACGGCGACACCGTCACGTGGCTGCACGGCAAGCACATCGTCAAGGCCGGCGCACAGGTCCTGCGCTACCAGGAGAACTACTACTACGCCAGCAACAACGGCAACATGGGCCAATTCGCGTACAACGGTATCTTCACCAAGGATCTGACCGTAAATCCCACAAACGGTAAAGGCTACGGCTTTGCCGACTTTGTCATCGATGCTTCCGAGCTCCAGGCTGTCTCCGGCACGGCAGGACGTGACGGCCAACGCCAGTATCGGACGGCATACTTCGTCGAAGATGAGTGGAAGGTAAAGCCGAAACTCACGCTCAACATCGGCCTGCGCTATGGCTATGACCAGCCGATGTACGAAGTCAACAACAAAGAAGTGAACGTCGACGTCAAGAATCCGCAGAACTGCCCCAACTGTCTTCTTGTTGCCGGCAAGAACGGCGCAAGCCGCGCGCTGTACAACGCGTACCATACGCAGTTCATGCCGCGCGTCTCCTTCGCCTATCAGATGAATCCGCAGATGGTGATCCGTGGAGGCTACGGCATCACGGACGACTTCGAAGGCATGGGTGCGGCGCAGCGTCTCACGCAGAACCCTCCCTTCATCCCGCAGTATTCCTACAGCAGCACGGCGCCTTCGGCGGCGAGCGGCGGCACACCGATCCGTGTCAGCCAGGGCTTCAGCGTTGGCGGCCTTACTCCTGGCGCTTCCAACAAGTACGAGGCCTGGGACCCGAACATCAAGCCCGAGCTGATTCAGCAGTACAACCTCACCCTCCAGACCCTCGTGGGATCTCACTTCACCTTCCAGGTCGGGTATGTCGGGAACGTTGCCCAGCATCTCGTCATTCCTGAGCCGTACAACCAGCAGACGATTCCAGGGTCGACTCACACAGCAACGCAGCCGTTTGCCGCCCTCGTCGGCATCGGTGGTCAGGTCTACCTCACCTTGGCGGAAGGCTACTCCAACTACAACGCCATGCAGATTCAACTGCGCCAGCGCCAGTGGCACGGCCTGGAGTACACCTTCAACTACACCTTCTCCAAGAACATGACGAACAACCCCGGCTACTTCGGTACCGGTGGCGTCGACGGTCCAGGCACCTATCCGCAGAACATCTACGATCCGCACGGTGAATACGGTGTCGCGGCCTTTGATACCCGGAACAATGCCAGCTTCGTCGGTACGTATGCTCTTCCGTTCGGCCACGGACGCCAATACGGTGACCACGTCAACCGCTTCGTCGATTGGGCCATTGGTGGCTGGAAGGTCTCCGCGGAGGCTGTTCTCTACTCCGGCTTCCCAATCACCATCGGCAGCAGCAATGCTTCTGCCTCGAACAACGGAGGTGGTGCACGCGCGAATCAGTACCGCCACCTCATCGTCAAGAATCGCTCGCTTGCACACTGGTTCGGTACAGATCCAAGTGCGACTCCCTGCGCTTCGGCGGACAACGGACTATGCGCCTACGGTGCCGAACTGCCCAACTCCTTCGGAACGGCAAGTGTCGGTACGGAGCGCTCGCCCGGATACCGCGTTGTCGATACCTCAATGTTCAAGCAGTTCCGCACCTACAAAGAGCAATACGTCCAGCTTCGCATCGATGCGTTCAACGTTGGCAACATCGCTTCCTACGCGGCCCCGGGATCGACGGCTTCCACGCTTTCGACCTTCGGTCAAATTACCTCAACCCTGTCTCCGGCTCGTCAGCTCCAGTACTCGCTGAAGTACGAGTTCTAGCGTCCGGGCTCATCGCAACAACCAACGGCGTTCGCTTCGGCGGACGCCGTTGGTTCTTGAACAGGACGAATTCAAGTCGCCTTTACGTGTCAGGGCAGTACTGCCGGAGTGGAGCCGCCGTCCGCGCAGGACAAAACCCCACGCCCATCTTTGGTGCACCACCAGACCTCCCAACGTCCGCCCCCAACCCACACCCCGCGAATACCTTACCTGCAAAAGTCCTGTAGGGGGGGCCCAAACTCCCGAGTACAACCCCTCCTCATTCCCAGCATCTGATCTCCTGAAGCAAAAATTCCAGGAGAATCCTCAATGGCTCACAGCATCCTCGGCTGGATCGTCATCGGCATCGTCGCAGGCTGGCTCACCGGCCTCATCATGAAGGGCTCCGGCTTCGGCTGGCTCATGGACATGGTCATCGGCCTCATCGGCGCCATCATCGGCGGCGCCATCTTCCGAGCCCTCGGTTACGGCGGTCCCGGCTCTCACGGCCTCATCGTCAGCATCATCATCTCCACCATCGGAGCCGTCATCCTCACCCTCCTGATCCACCTCTTCACAGGCCGTCGCACCAGGCCCCTCTAGCCACACAATTTCACCTCCATTCGCGCCCCGCCCACAACTCTCCATCCACACCTGTGTCTACTTCCACACGGGGCGGCGCCTTTTTATTTGTCATCCCGCAGGGATCTGCAGTTGCCCTTGCCCTTGCCCTTGCTCTTGTCGTTGCCGTTGCCGTTTTGTTTGTCATGCCGCAGGGATCTGCAGTTGCTCTTGCTCTTGCTCTTGCTGTTGCTGTTGCTCTTGCGGTTGCCCTTGCTCTTGCAGTTGCCCTTGCCCTTGCCGTTGCCCTTGCGGTCGCTCTTGCCCTTGCTCTTGCCCTTGCTCGAAGGTACCCCGAGGCTTCAGCCTCGGGTCTCATAGGCCATGGAATGAAATGGGCTTTAGCCCTGAGGTTTGCCTTCGCAATCGCCCCGGAACCCTGGGGCGACTACCGCAGCGGCTTCCGCCAGGGCTACACGCAGTTCCTCCACCAGGGAGCCCCCACCCCCTCCCACCTATTGATCCGCGCAAAAAAAATGGTGGAGTGCGTGCCTCGCACTCCACCTTCGTTTGCTCTGCATAAGACGATCACGACCGCAGTCGTTATCCAATCACTACCAGCTAGCTGGTATGCATGTACTTGCTTCCAACCAATCCAGCCAGTCCCACCAGTCCAGTCCCAAGCAGCAACAGTGATCCAGGCTCAGGCGTAGGTGCAGGCGACAGACCGGTCACCGTCAGATCAGCCGGTGCTCCATTTGACTCCACGTAAACCAGCGTAAACGGTGAATCCGTGCCTGCGGCTAACACGCCATTGGCCGGGGTATCATCCTGCGGGTTCGGGTTCGACAGAATCGTCCCGCCATCCGCATACAAGCTGGAGCCATCATCCGAAGACACCGTCACAGCGCCACTGCCGGTATAGTCGCCGGTAATTTCCATGTAGGTGTTGGAGGCGCTTCCAGTCTCGCCTAGCGTGCTCATCGTCAAAGCGAGAAACTGCGACTCACTCAACGTCGACGACGAAAAATTGGAGATGTCGCTGGTAAACGACGTCGTTCCATTACTGTTGAGGAAGTCCGCAAACGTGTTCGAATCTCCGTTGCCGTTATTGTTTACGAAGTCCAGCGGGCCGGTGTAGGTGAAGGTGGCCGTAGGTGTTCCAGTCGGCATCGTCGAAAGCTCCGCTAGATCGCTGACACCGCTGCTGTAGCTTCCATTCCAGACAGTGATGGTTAAAGTTCCGTAAGTGCTGTCGGCACGCGCCAGCGGAGAAGCCAGAACCGCCGTAATAGGTAAGGCAAATAGCATGAGCAACCGCGAGATCTTCATGGTCTATTCCTTTAATCTGGTTGGGTGGCCGTGGATACCGCCGGACGGTCACACGACGACAACTTATAGCTCGGTCAGGAAGCCTGCAACGAGAACGGGCCAAGTGGATAGGGAGGACTAGCAGTGGTTAATCCGCAAGTGACGGGCCATGACAGGAGGCTGTGTGCGATCTGCGCGCGCTCCGCCTAAGCCGCCCTAAAGCAACTACTTACGCAGCTCTCCGCTCCGCAAGCTAGGTAGCGACACGTCTCGTTGGCTCCAAAATGTGCAAGAAAAAGCATGGTATCGGTCGTTCACTTTTCCACCTTTCGATCGCCCGCTAGCTCTCTCCGGCTCGCAGTCTCTCCTCAACTGCAAACCCGCCGTTCATCTGGCACCATCGCCAACCCGCGCCGATGAGTCCAATTCCCGGTCATACAATAGTTCCACTCCGATGACCCTCCCCACTCCCCAACCTCTCCGCGCCCCCCTCGCCCGCGCCCCTCTCGTTCTGGCCTTCGCCGCGCTCCTCTTCGCCGCACCCGTCCACGCGCAAAAGCACACCATCACTCCCTCCGACATCGTCAACCTCAAGCGCGTCTCCGCTCCCGTCCTTTCGCCCGACGGCAAACTCATCGCCTACACCGTCGACACCCCCGTCCCCGCCGGCCAGCATCGCGACGCCCACATCTGGCTAGCCACCGTCGGCGCGCCCACCACCGCGCACCCCTTCGTCCTCAGCGGAGCAGCCGAAGACTCCCCCGCCTTCTCGCCCGACGGCACGCACCTCGCCTTCCTCTCCAACCGTCCCAACCCTCTCGCCAATCCCGAAACCTCGCCCTACCCCTTCACCATCACCACCCCTCGCCCCGACATCCCTACCAAGCCCACACCTGACCCCGACGCCATGCAACTCTGGCTCATCTCCCTCACCGGCGGCGAAGCCCAGCCCCTCACCAACCTCCCCGGCGGCATCAAGGCCTTCAAGTTCTCCCACGACGGCAAAACCATCGCCTTCATCCGCACCGACACCGACACTCCCGCCGAGACCGCCCGTATCAAATCCAAAGACGACTACATCCTCGTCGACCGCGACTACAAGTACGACCGCCTCTGGCTCTACGACCTCGCCGCCCACACTGCCCGCCTCCTCACCACCACCCCCAACAACATCGACACCATCGCCTTCTCCCCCGACGACACGCAAATCATCTCCCGCGTCTCCCCCACCCCCCGCATCGACGACTACTGGCGCGTCTCCAAAGTAGTCCTCATCGACGCCAACACCGGCGCCCTCCTCCGCACGCTAGAACCCATCTCCGGCTACGCCCGGCCCACCCTCTCGCATGACGGCCTCCGCCTCGCCTACTCCCGCTTCACTCCTCTCCACATCACTGACGAGCACTACGTCAAAACCCTCTCCACCAACACCGACATCAAGCTCGAAACCAAGCTCCACGGCACCATCCGCGAGATGGACTGGCTAGGCAACGGCCCCCATCTCCTCGTCACCGAAATCGTAGCCACCCACTACGAGCTCTACGACGTCGACACCTCCAACTTCACCCTGAAGCAGATCACCCTCCCCACCGCCAACTTCCCCGACACCATCGAATCCGTCTCCCCCACTCCCGACGGCCGCTCCTTCGCCTTCCTCGGCGACACCCTCACCGAAGCCCCCGACCCCTACGCCTACAACTTCGCAGACCACCGCGCCGCCCCCGCCGCCACCACCAACCCGCAAGTAGCCACCTGGAACATCGGCACTCAGCGCGCCATCTCCTGGCAGAACCCCAAAGACCATCGCACCATCTACGGAGTCGCCGTCCTCCCGCCCAACTACCACCCCGGCACCCTCTACCCCACCATCGTCCACATCCACGGAGGCCCCGAAGAGGCCTGGACCCTAGGCTTCAACGGCAATTGGTACAACTACGCCACCATGCTAGCCTCGCACGGCTACGTCGTCCTCCTCCCCGACCCTCGCGGCTCCGAAGGCCAGGGCCCAGCCTTCACCGAAGCCAACTACCAGGACTGGGGCGGCGGAGACTTCGCCGACATCATGGCCGGCGTCGACTACCTCATCGCCCAGCACATCGCCGACCCCGCCCGCCTGGCCATCGGCGGCTGGAGCTACGGCGGCTTCATGACCTCCTGGGCCGCCACCCACACCAATCGCTTCAAAGCCGCCATGGTCGGCGCCGGCGTCACCGACCTCTTCTCCATGGCCACCACCACCGACATCTCCCCCAGCTTCGAGCAAAGCTACATGGGCCCCCTCCAACCCAACATGGCCCTCTACGACCGCGACTCCCCCGTCCGCTACGTCAACAACTGCCACACCCCCGTTCTCATCCTCCAGGGCGAAGCCGACCCCCGCGTCCCCATCTCGCAAGGCGAAGAGTTCTACAACTCCCTCCGCTTCTTAAACAAAGACGTGCAAATGGTCCGCTACCCCCGCGAGCAGCACATCTTCCACGAACAAGCCCACCAAATCGACTCCCTAACCCGCATCCTCAATTGGTACGACCAACACCTGAGCAACTAGTCCCCAATCCCTCGCACCAACGCTAACGATCCTCCTCGGTCCCGACGCTCGGCCTAAGCATCTTCGCCATCGTCACGTCTTCCATAACGATCGCCGCATCGCCCGCATGCGCCGCGCTCCCCGTCACGTCCACCATCGACACCTCATCGCAGTCATGCAGCTCCACGGCCGCGCCAAAGTACGCTGGTGCCACTCCATCCCAACGCACCTGCACGCCCTCCATCTGCAGTCCGTCCACCTCCGCCGCAAAGAACCCCGCCGTCGCTCGCCGATCCAGCCCCGCGGCTCCAAACGCATCGCCCGGCCGCATGTCATAGAACCCGCCTTCGATCTTCGTCGTCTTCGCCACCGTCACACCGACACCACGAAAGCTCACATCCTTCAGCGGAGCCCCCGCGCTCCCACGCAAATAAATTCCACTCTCACCTCTGCACTCCATGTTCACAAACTGAATTCCCCGCACCATCCCCGCCGGCCCTCCCTTCACCCTCGGCACACTCGACATCGCCACCGGCTCTCCCGACCCCCACCACATCATCGTTCGCATCACCGTCTCAATCGTCATATCGGAGAAGATCAGATCCTCCACCGTCGCTCCATCGCGATTCAGAAAACTGATCCCGCGGTTGCTCCGCGCAATCGTGCAGTTGTTGATCACCGCCGACCGCAGCGGAAACGGCCCCTCTGTCTCAATCTTGATTCCAGCCGACGAGCTCTCCAGCGTGCAATTGCTGATCGTCACCCCCTCGCACGGACCATACTCCCCAAAATTCCGCGAAGCTTTCAGCACCAGGCAATCATCGCCCGCCACAATGTTGCACCCCTCCACCCGCACCTCTCTGCAGTGATCCACGTCGATCCCATCGCAGTTCGGCACCTCCAGGTTATTCAAGATCGATATCCCCGAGATCAGCACCCCCTCGCACCCCACCGGGTGAATCGTCCACGTCGGGCTATCGCGAATCGTGAACCGCTCCAGCACCACTCCCTTGCAGTTCACCAGCAGAATCATCCGCGGCCGTCCGTCCGCCGGGTTCCGCATCTCCGGCCCATACAACGGGTCATACGGTCCAAGGAACGGTTGCGGCACCGCATACCCCTCCGGCCCCTTCGGCAAGAAAAACGCCGCAAAGTTCCCATCGATCGTCCCTGTCCCGCTCACATGAATATCCGTCGCATCCTTCGCGAACAGCAGGGACCCAAGTGCCCGGAACTTGTCCCGGTTCGCACTCGCCCTCAGCACGCTCCCTCCCGCCAGGTGCAGCTCCACATGCGATCGCAGCACCAGCGTCCCACTCACAAACGTCCGCCCCGCCGGCAGCACGACCACGCCTCCGCCCGCCGCCGCACACGCATCCATCGTCCGTTGCAGCGCATGCGTATCATCCGTGCGCCCATCACCCCGCGCCCCAAACCGCAGCGGACTCCAAACCCTCACGCCCATCACCGTCTTCACCGGCGCATGCGTCTGCGCCCAAACCGGCGACGCCGCCATCAACGAAACCGCCGCCCCCACCCCTTCCACAAACTCGCGACGATTCATCAACCAGAAATTCCTCTCCAACGCACGCCGCCATTGTAAGCGACCCCGTCCGAAGCGACAGCCGTCTACGCCTTCCGTTAACCAAATCAAGAGAGGCCCGAACCTCCGAGCCCCTCTCGAATCGTATCGCCGGCCCCATGCGGTTCAGTCGAATGTAACCGTATTGCATGTCACATGGGGGAACGTGTACGTCTCGTTCCGCTTGGTCGCCCTGTTATAGATCGTCAGCACCATCAGGATCGTCTGCGTATAGGCCAGATAGCGTTTCTTGCCCTTGAAAAGCATCCAGTAGTCCGCAAAATACGCCGTCACATTCGAGACCGCGCGTTCAAACGGAATGTTGGTGACAACCCCTTTGCCGTGCTGCCCCGCCTCCGTTGTCACGCTCCAGTGCATATAGGATTCCGGCGCAATGATCTTCACCGCCTCTTGCAGCGGCCGGTTCGGACATTGCGTCAATAGCGGATGCGGATTTTGGAAGTTCGTCGGATTTCCAGGACTGTTGATCAACTTCGTCGTGTACCGTGCTCCCACGTTCAGGTTGGAAATCAACGTTGGAGGCGGCGGTGCCGCCGGATTCTCTATCGCAATCGACGGCGTCGGATAAGG
Organism: Acidobacteriaceae bacterium; assembly: GCA_049578265.1. Lineage (GTDB taxonomy): Bacteria > Acidobacteriota > Terriglobia > Terriglobales > Acidobacteriaceae > Granulicella. Next base: position 40,372 of record JBAULP010000135.1, on the reverse strand, counting down.
TGACGGTGCATCCGGCACCACGGGGCTGCCTTTGATCATCGGCTGTCTCCGGCACACCCCCTCTCCTCCCGGCTCCGCTTGCGTATCAAATCCTCCCAACGCCAAAATCGAATTTCCATGCGGTATCGAGATCTGCTTCGCAATCGAAACATCCGATGGTTGCTGAAGAGAATCCTGTACCTGCTCCGCATTCACATTGGCGGCGTAAGGTCCGTCCTGCTGAACAAACCGCGGCACCCACAGCCATGCGCCATTCTCCACATGCACCACGGTATTCACGCCCGGCCCTTCCGCGAACATCACCTGCTGCTCGTAGAACAACGCCCTGCAATTCTGCGAAACCAGTCCTCCACGATTCGGTGCGTCCGCGGCAATGGCCAGTGTCGTCGTCGCATCCGTTCCGTTGAACTTCAAGCGCTCGTGGTACTTGAAGTTCTTCAAAATATATCCATCCGGATCGGACGTCTGCGGTATCGGCATAATGTTGTACGACAGCGGATTCTCCGGCCCTCCTGCTGGCTTGCCTTTGCTGTCGGTTCCGAAGTCCTGGTTTGACCAGGTCCCCACTAACTGCTGCTGAAATTCAGCAAGGATACTCATGGGTGCGGGTAATGGCATCGTCGTTCTCCTACCGTGAATCGTTCAAGCGCACAGATAGGGCCCGGATTCTTTACAAGTCGGGAACGTTTCGCGTTCCTGCTAAAACTTGAAGCAATCCTGGGAAAGATTCGACGGCTGTCTATCAATAGAGGAAGAAAGGGAGGCGTACTTGGAATGGAAACTAGCCCCACCCAGCAGCCCTGTCAACGAATTTCCCAAACCCCCACCCTCCCGCAACCATAAAGTTATCAGCGTGATACGACACAACCCTCCCTGCGATCGCCGGGAACGCCGGGTGCCCCATTCATGACCAGCACTCGGGGCACGAGTGGGCGGGCCATACATCTCAAACGCCACCCGTCTCGGAATTCCAGTAACCTGGACCCATGCGGGTGGCTTTCGAATACGACCCACGCAAAGCGGCCAGCAATCTCAGGAAGCATGGCGTCTCCTTTCCCGAAGCGATGACAGTCTTCGAAGATCCTCTGTCCGCGACCCTCCCTGACGACCAGCACTCCACAGACGAATCCCGCTGGATCGTCGTTGGAAGGTCCTCACGCCAGCGCATCCTGTTTGTCGTTTACACTGAAACCAACTCCGGCGTCCGCCTCATTGGCGCCCGCGCTGCCACCGCAGCCGAGATTCGACAATATGAAGAAGTCTCGTGAACTGGATCCCCTCGCCGAGCGCCCCTCCCTCGACTTCAGCAAAGCCGTACGCGGCAAATTCCACAAGCGCATGCAGGAGGGAACCAACGTCGTCCTCATAGCCCCCGAGCTCATGGACACCTTCCCTGATTCCGACGCGGTCAACGAAGCCCTGCGCAGCCTGAAGAAGATCGCGGACCGCACCCCCAAGCGCGCCTGACCGGCCGCCCAGCACCTTAATCCCTAATCCCTGTTGCCTAATCCCTGCTTTCCACGGAACCACCACCCCGCCCCAACCGTATCCCTTCTCGATACCGAAGGAGCTCCCATGCGCCGCATCGCCTTAACCTGCGCCACCGTCCTGCTGACAGCCCTCCCGCTCGCAACCCTCCCCCTCGCCGCCCAGTCCTTCTCCACCCACCCCTGCACCGACAACAACGGCGGCAGCGACAACGGCTTCCTCTCCCACTTCTTCGGCGGCAACGAGCAGGTCTGCGAAGTCCGCTCCACCACCTTCCCCCTCGTCAACGGACACCTCAACGTCAACGGCATGAACGGCGGCATCGAAGTCATCGGTGAAGACCGTAACGACGTCGCCCTGGAAGCCCGCGTCGTCGCCCACGCCGGCAGCCAATCCGACGCCCAGTCCCTCCTCCACCAGATCGAGATCTCCACCGGCGCCACCGTCGAAGCGCACGGCCCCAGCAACGCCATGGGCCACGGCTGGTCTGTCAGCTACAAGCTCCTCGTCCCCCACCGCATCGCCGGCGACTTCCACACCATGAACGGCGGCCTCTCCCTCACCGCCCTCAGCGGCGACATCCACGGCGAAACCACCAACGGCGGCCTCCACTTCGATAACCTCGGCGGCGACGTCCACCTCACCACCACCAACGGCGGCATCCACGCCAGCCTTTCCGGCAATACCTGGCAGGGAAGTGGCCTCACCGCCAAAACCACCAACGGCGGCATCAACGTCGACGCCTCCCCCACCTACTCCGCTCACGTCGTCGCCAGCACCGTCAACGGTGGCATTGACGTAGCCGGTCAATCCGGCTCCCGCCACCACTCCATCGATACCAACATCGGTCACGGCGGCCCCACCCTCGACTTTGAAACCACCAATGGCGGCATCTCAGTCCGCTAATGCATTCGTGCTTCCTCCGCCCCCTCCCCCGCCGGCGTTAAAACCGGCGGTCTGGTCGGGAGGGGGCGACTTTTTTGCCCCTCCAACACCCCTGCGCCGATAACCCCGCTATAAATGCCATCGCGCAACACAAAACCCAGCTAAGACCAGCACCAAATCAACACGATGTACAGAAATTTGGCCCACAATCCCCTCCGCGCGCTATACTTTCTTTCGCACCACGAAGTGAATCCCAGAGGTCTCCCCATGAAAAAGTTTCTGGCAGTTTCCATCGTAAGTCTCTCATTCCTTTCAGTTAGCGCGATGGCCCAAACCTTCCGGGGCGTTGTGTCCGACTCCATGTGCGCCCACAACAACCTCGCCAAGGCCTCCACCCCAGCCCACGCCGCCTGCGCCGAAAAATGCATTAAGATGGGTTCCCCCGCCGTTTTAATCGTCGGCGAGAAGATCTACAACGTCTCTAACCCCAGCATGCTCAATGCTTTCGCTGGCAAGGTGGTCACCGTCAACGGCAAGCTCGTCGGCGATACCCTCACCGTAGCCACCGTAAAAAACTAGCCGTCCAAAGACTTTAGTCCTGCCGCGCCAGCGGCAGGACGATCGTCCTGCCTGTCTGCGCCGATCTGCGCGCCGCGTCCAGAATCTCCGTCACCGTAACGTTTGTATCTAAAGAACTTAGCTGGTTCTTGTCCACCACCCGCCCATCCAGCACTGCCTCCAGATAATGCAACGGATCATCATACGGCGCCTTTGGTGCGGCCGCATCTTCTTTCGTTTCAGTGCTATCTCCCTTGCGCCGCACTTCAATCCCACTCCCATTGAGCGTCTTCGCATACCCCGTTCGTCCATACACATCCATCTGTTTCACCGCGAACGGCCAATCCCACGAAGCCTCAATGATCGCCACAGACCCCTTATATTTCAATAAGATATCAGCATCGTCATCCACGTTGGGATAGAGCTCCGGCTGCAAATGTTGCGTCACCGCCGTCACCGAAATCGGCGCCTCCCCATGCAGCATGGCCGTCACCAGGTCGGGACCATAGCACCCAAAGTCCGTCAATGCACCATCTCCATCCTGCTTCGGATCCTCCAGCCACTTCAAAAACTCCGGCGAAACCCCAATCTTCTGCGGCCCCTCGTGCCCATCCCGAGCCACAACCTTCACCAGCGCCCCCAAAGATCCATCCGCCAGCAGGGAAGCGGCCTCCGCATTGCTGCCATACCAGCTCGTCTCGTAGTCCACCAGCACATGAATCTTCCCACGCTCCGCGGCCCGCTTGATCGCAAGGGCGTCCTCATAGCTGAACGCTAAAGGCTTCTCCATCATCACGCTCACCCCCAGGCCAGCGCACGCTTCCACCACCCGCCGATGCTCACTCGGCGGCGTAAACACCAGCACCGCTCCCGGATGGGTCCGCGCGACCATCTCCGCAATGCTCTTGAAGTGAATACTTTCCGACAAGTGATACCTCTTCGCATAGCGATCAAATAACGCCTGGTCCGGCTCCACCACCCCCACCAGCTCCACATCCGGCCGATTCAGCAGCGGCCCAGCGGGCACCATCGCACCGCCATGCAGAAACGCCGCAACATGCTCATGCACCAACCCCACAATCCCCACCTTTAGCGGAGCCGCCGCAGCCGGCATCGCCGTCGCAGCCACAATGGACAAAAGCAGAAGCAACCGTCGCATACCCTCACCTCAACCGTGCATATCGTGTCGCGAGATCAGACGCTACTATATTCCACTGGCTTCAACATCGCACCAGCGCAGACGCTACCTCCGTCTAAATACAAGCTGCGAGGCATAAAACCGCACGAAAAGGATCGATTGTCGAACTGGTATCTATTGCAGAAAAACAGGTTATCGCGCCGAACGAGCCAACACCGCCGCACGGGTCATGGCTTCGGCATACCCTATGCCACTCCTTCTCAACTTTCCCCGTCTAAACTCTTGAATTCGGCTAGGATAGTCTTCGAGTGTGACTAGCCCTCAAGGAGTCAGTTTGAAGACCGGTTTCCGTGCTCTCGCGCTGCTATGCGTTTCCTTCGTCGCCTGTGGCGTCCTTCACGCTCAGGCCTTCCCGGCTGCGACAAGACTATTCACATTCTCGGCGTTTGGGGCCGCCACCGGCACATACACGGGACTCGACGGCGGCAAAAATCTAGGCATCACCGCCGGTGTCGACATGAACTTCAAGCCATACCACCTCTTCTACCCATCGGCTGAAGTTCGCGGAACCTACCCCATCGACGACGGCCAGGTCGCCGCCGAAAGGAACGTTCTCTTCGGCCCAAGAATCGAGCGCTACTACGGAATCTTCCGGCCCTACGTCGACTTCCTCTACGGCCGCGCGCGCATCGACTACCAAAATGGCGGCCTGCCAAATCCTGCCGGGACACTGCTCTACATCGACTCCGTATCCAATGTGTTCGGGGTGGGCGGCGGTGTCAACCTCACCCTCACCGATCATCTTGCGCTCAAGATTGACGGGCAGTTCCAGCACTACGCGGTGCCGGTCACCACCAGCGGCTCCATCTACTCCGAGCCCATTTCCGTAGGCGTGGTCTACCGTTTCGGATCTCCGCCGCTCAAACCCTAGCCCCTCAAACCCTAGTAATGCTCCACCTGTTCACGATGCCGCTCCACCCACCAGCACGGGTTATTTCCCGCCTGCGGGTAGAGTGTCTTGCTGCAAACCTCCGCAACGGTCCCATTCGGGAAGTAGTCCTCCTTCCCGCCCTTTAGATCGGCGACCCCATACTGATCCACCAGGACCGACCCCATTCCTCCGCCGCGCGCAACGCGAACTCTCCAAACCGCCCAGTCCAGCGGATACACCAGCGCCGCAATCAGCAGCACGATGCCCACGCCCCGCAACATCATCTTGAACACAAACTTCTCAATGACGAAGTCTTCCGCCATACGCTCCCCGCACTCAGCCAAGTCTACAACTCCGCGGCGTCTGCGCTGACCTGCACGACCGCACCCCCGTCTACCGCGCACCCACGCCCGCACAGTACTACTTCTGTCCCCCTCCTATCGATTCTCTCCACCCATGGGAAAATAGAAGTAGGTAATCCACAATCGTGTCGAAACAAACCGCTTCACTCGTTGCCGTTCTGGCGATCTTTTTAGCTCTGGCTCTTTCTGCTCCGCTCGCCGCGCAACAAGTGGTTGCCTCAGCGTCCGATCCTCTGACCCTTCCCAACGCCCCAACCCCCCAGCTCTCCGCCGATCAAAGCTCGTCCTCGCAGAATCCATCGACCGATCAGCAGACGACAACGCCCGCGCCCAATCCCCAGGCTCCCGAGACCGAGGAAGCCCGCCACGCGCGAGCTGCCGCCGAACTCAAGCAGGAAGAGAAGCAGCGCATCGCCGGCGTGATCCCCAACTTCAACACCGTGAACAACGGCAAGGCCGAAGCTATCACCCCCGGCCAAAAATTCCACCTCTTCTTCAAGGGCGCGTTTGATCCCTACCAGTTCGCTCTCGCCGGTCTCGATGCCGGCATCGGCCAGGCTGAAAACTCGAACCCTGGCTACTACCAGGGCCTCAAGGGCTATGGCCGCCGCTACGGCGCCAACTACGGCGATAACTTCAGCGGCAACTTCTTCGGCAACGCTGTCCTTCCTTCGCTCCTCCACCAGGACCCGCGCTACTTCCGCCTCGGCCACGGCAGCATCATGCATCGCGCCTTCTACTGCATCTCCACCACCTTCCGCACCTATGGTGACGATGGCAAGTGGCAGCCCGCCTACTCCAACCTCACGGGCAACCTCATCGGCGCCTCTCTCTCCAACCTCTACTACCCAGACGGTGATCGCGGTCTCTATCCGACTCTCCGGCGCGCCCTCAGCATCACCTACCAGGGCACCCTCGGCGGCCTGTTGCAGGAGTTCTACCCAGACATCGTCCAGAAATACAAAACCCACCGAGCCCGAGAGGCCGCAGCCGATTCAGCCGCTCAGGGCTTCACGCCCATCCCACCCGCTCCCAGGCCAACGCCTCAGCCCTAGATCGTTACCATCGAGCCTTACAAGTTAAACAACTCGCGCAGCCGCTTGGTCTGCGACCGGCTCACCGGCACCTCTGTCTGTTTGCGATCATCCATCCGCAACTGGTAGCTCGACTTGAACCAAGGCACCACCTCGCGTATGTGCTGAATGTTCACCACGAACGAGCGATGCACTCTCCAGAACTGCTCGGGATCCAACTGGTCGGTCAGCTCCTCCAGCGTTCTGCAATTCGACTCGCCCTCCACCGCCTTGGTCACCACCGAGATCCGCCCCTCCTCGATCGTGGCAAAGCAAAGGTCCTTCTGATCCACCAGCAGCAGCCGGCTCTGCGCCCGCACCACCACTTTGCCAGACCGTCCCAACCCGGCCGCTCCCGCAGCCGCCGCCTGCGACATCCCAGTGCGCTCTTCCACCATGCGCAGCAGCGCATCCAACTTGGCCTCAGCTCCTGCAACTCGGCTCGCCACGCGCCCACCTGTTGCATCTCCTGCAGCAGTTCCGCTCGGCGTCAACTCCACGTTGGACTCAGCTAAATTTGCGGCTCGCTCCCGCACCTTCTCCAGCGTCCGGTTCACACGCTTGCTGTCAAACGGCTTCAGCAAATAGTCCACCGCATTCACTTCGAACGCCTTCACCGCATACTGATCGAACGCCGTAGCAAACACCACCTGCGGCAGCTTCATCTTGCGGTCCATCGCCATCACCTTCTTCAGTACGGCAAACCCATCCAGTCCGGGCATGCGCACATCCAGAAAGATCACATCAGGCTTGTGACTGCGAATCAGCTCCACCGCCTCAATGCCGTTTGTCCCCTGCGCCAGCACCGACACATCCCCAGCAGCGTCGAGCAGATATTGCAGCTCCTGCCGTGCCAGCGGCTCGTCGTCAATAATCAGCGCAGTAAGTGGCATAGCCATCAAGTAATTCTATTCGCAGCAGCAGGGAAGCAAGTCGACAAAACCTCAGTAACCCACTCGGCCCACCACCCTCGCGCAGCAACCACTACCCACTACACGTCAGTCGCTATAAACCCGCAACCGTGCCGGAGCCCCATCCTCGGCAAGATCGTGCCCGCAACAAGTGCAGAACATGTCCGTAATCTTCACACCGCGATGACACTCACCGCAGACCGGTGCCATCTGAAACTGGCATTGTGGGCAGTAATGGTAACTCGCCGCCAGCGTAGTCGAGCAGTTCGGACAACGCGACAGCACTGGCTGTCGCAGCAGGAAGTAAACGACCGCGCCAATGCCGCCCGGCAGCAGCACGCACACCAGCATCCAAAGCCCCGCCGACATGCCTCGCCGTTTCACATCGCTGCTCACATACCCCAGCAGTAGCGCGTAGCTTGCGAACAGTGAGCCCCACGCATAGCCCATCATCAGGCGTAGCGGCAGCAGCTCATGCTTGTGGTGCGGCATCACCACGTGGAAGATGTACTGCATCCCCGCAAACAATACGACGGCCAGCGCCATCGACCACCGCGGAATCATCCGCAGCTCTTCATCGCCTGCCGAAGCCGCCTCTTTTCCGTTTGAAGCTGTTCCCATCCACGTTGGCATCATGGCTATATCTCGCTATCGCCGCTGGAACGCAATCGCGCCCGCCGAAACCAGACCAGCCCCAGCACAGCGGCCGTCACTGGCAGCGACCACAATAGCAGAAGCATCAACTGGTCGCTCGCATCCGGCACCCCATTCGGCGTCAGGTCGTACCCATCCAGCATTCCCCAGATCGCATAACAAACCGCAATCATCAGCATCGAAAAAATCGTCAGCGGCACCCACAAGCTGCGCGACTTCTGCCGCTGCTCTCGCAAGCTCATCGCCTGTTCGCGCACAACACGATGCGTGCGGTTCACCACCACGCCGCGCGCGCTGGCGGCCATCACCGCACCACGAAGCGCCTGCCGTACGGTCTCCTGATCCTCTGGACGAAGCGAGTTCAAGCTCTCACCTCCGCCTTGCCCCGGTCGACTGAATGTTTGCGATCGCCACCCGAAGTTGCACCGGCCCGCATCTTCAGCAACTCCGGCTTCAACGCCGCCAGCCCACGATACAGCCGCGACTTCACCGTCGACAACGGCGCGCGGGTCACCGTCGCAATCTCCTCCAGCGACATCTCTTCATGAAAGCGAAGCGTCAGCACTTCACGATAGGCTGGTTCCAAGGTCAGCAGCACCGCAGCCACTTCAAACACATTCTCGCGGTACTGAAACTGCTCCAGCGGAGAAGGTCCTTCCTGCACGATCTCGAATGGCCGCGCGTCGGTGTCCTCGCTGCCTTCGCGCATCTCGTCCAGCGATGCCATCGTGCGCTTCCGCGATAGATCAATCACCAGGTTGCGCGCAATCGTAAAAATCCACGTATCGAAGCGGGCCTTCCCGTTGTACTGCGATCCCCTTCGCAGTACCCGGATCCAGACCTCCTGAAACAAGTCCTCCGCCACCTCACGCTTGCTCGTGAGAAACATCAGATAGCGCATAAGCCGATGCTGATACGTCTCGATCAGTTGGTCCAACAACTCGGGATCCTGGCGTTTCAGGCCGCGGGCAATCGCAGCGTTTTCGCGCTCTACCTGCTTCGCCGCCTCGGCCGTTAGTGCAATCGGGGATCTCACGTTCATATGGACGCCATTTTGCGTCAGAAAGTCTCGGTAGGTACCTCTATATTCTACGTCCGAATTCCGGTTCTCCTGGAATTGTTCTCCGGACCACCGGACCAGTGGCTAGATGTTTCCGGCCTTGATTCCGGCCCCGGCTTCCCCCACTTAATTGCTCGCAAGGGAATGGTATGGAAGCGGAGAATAGTTCCAGCATCCAAACTTTCAGGGCTCTGGCGCATCCCACGTCACATAGCCCTCCATCAGGGCCCTGTAAGGCCACCAAGGTCGAGTTCCATGAGCTTAGTTCCTTTTGTAATTCTGGCAATCACACTCGTAGCTCTTTATGTTACGTTCCGCCGCTCCAATCAGGCTTCGTTGGAACATGCGTGTGAATACCTCCGCCGGGGAGCGCTCCTGGTTGACGTTCGCAGCCCCTCCGAGTTCCGCGCCGGCCATCTTCCGCGAGCCATCAACCTTCCCCTCAACGAGTTAGAGTCCTTGCTCCCTCGCCACACGCGCGACAAGCAGCAGGTAATTCTGCTCCACTGTCAGAGTGGCATGCGCAGCGGTCTCGCGACCAAGCGCCTAAAAAGCCAGGGCTATGTGAACACCTTCAATCTCGGCTCCTATAGCCGCGCCTCCCGTCTCGTCCGCGAGTGCTAATGCAGGGGATAGAGGATAGGGGATAGAGGATAGAGGATAGGGAAGACAAGCTTGTTGTGCCGAAGGGAAGGGCTTGCGGGTCGACATTTGGCCTGGCGGAGGCGGTCGCTCTGCCTTTGCTCTCGCCTTTGCTCTTGCCTTTGCTCTTGCCTTTGCTCTTGCCTTTGCTCTTGCCTTTGCCTTTCTCCTCTATCCTCTATCCCCTATCCCCTATCCCCTATCCCCTATCCCCTATCCCCTGCACTTCCATCCCCCGTACTTCAAAGTAAACTGAAACGATGGATGTTCTGTACGGCCTGCACCCCGTCGAGGAGGCCCTCCGAGCGGGTACGCGCCCGTTGGACCACATCAGTGTTGCCCGCGAACGCGAAGCGCGCCGCGATCCCCGCCTCGACGCGATCCTTGCGCTCGCTCGCTCCAAAGGTGTCCGCGTCGCGACCGAACCTCGCGACCAACTCTCACGCCACTGTCGCACCGACACGCACCAGGGCGTGGTTGCCTTCCTGCGCGAACGCAAACTCTTAGCCCTCGAAGATCTTCTCCAGTCTGCACCCGGCCCCTCTGGCAACAAGTTCTTTCTTGCACTTGATGGCGTTGAAGATCCTCACAATCTAGGCGCTCTCCTTCGTTCCGCTGACGGCTCCGGTGTCGACGGCGTAATCCTTCCCGAGCGTCGCTCGGCCCCACTCTCAGGCGTCGCTGCCAAATCCTCCGCTGGCGCCAGCGAGCACGTTCGGGTCGCCCAAGTCATCAATATCACGCGTGCCCTCGAATCCATGAAGAAGCAAAACATCTGGATCGTCGGCCTCGACGAGCGTGGCACCCCGGACTACACCGACTTCGACTTCCGCCAGGACGTCTGTCTCGTCCTGGGCAGCGAAGGCTCCGGCCTGCACGAACTGGTTAAGCGCACCTGCGACCATCTCCTGCGTATTCCGATGGCCGGCAGCGTCACATCCCTTAATGTCTCGGTCGCCGGTGCGGTTGTCATGTACGAAGCCATGCGCCAGCGCCGTCTCACGGGCAGAGTCGTTCCCGCGGCGCCAGAGTCTAAACCTCAAAAGCCGCGCAAAGGCTTGGGCTCCTGACCGCCGACCATACCCTTTCCGCCGTTCTCCGCAGTGAACATCTTCCGTATCAATATCCTGGAGTCTTTCGCATTGGAATCACCGCAGTCGTATCGGCGCATCCTCCCGCTTGCCTTATTTTTCGCAAGCGTGACCGCGCTCGCCCAAACAACACCACCGTCCCCAGCAGTCCCAACCGCGCCGGCGACTCCTCACGGCGAGGTGCTCTTCCAAAGTCACGGCGCTCCGCCCTCCACCCCGGATGATGACGCTCCGCCCGAGCCTGACGCAGTTCGTCCGGCCCACGAGCCCACCGGGCCCGTCCTGACCGACGCCCAGCGCTCCTCTATCCTCTTTACCGCCTACGATCTTGACGCTCGCGTTGCGCCCGCGACGGCGCATCTCACTATGCGCGCGCAAGTCACGTTGCGGAACATCGGCGCGCAGCCGCTCGCCCGCATTGCTTTGCAGATCTCCTCGCGCCTCACCTGGGCCAGCGCAAGCCTGCTGGCTCCTACCGGCGTGACGCAACTTCCGCTCGTGCAGCACATCGTCGAGACCGATGCGGACTACACCGGCAAGTGCTCCGAGGCGATCATGGACCTTCCCGCACCGCTTGCTCCGGGAGCGACGGTCACCCTGGACTTGGTCTACTCCGGAGCCTTGTCCCCGAGCGCCGCGCGTCTCCAGCGTCTCGGCGCATCGACGGATCAGGCCCTCGCCACCGACTGGGACGAGATCGGCAACGGCGTCCCCAATCCCAGCTCCAGCAGCTCCGACCAGCCAGCCGAGCCGTCTTCTTCTTCCCCCGTGCTAGTAGCTCTGCGCGGTTTTGGAAACATCCTCTGGTATCCGGTCGCATCTCCCCAGCTCTTCCTGGGTGACGGCGCAAAGCTCTTCCTGGCCATTGGCCAGCAGCGCCTCACCGAACGTTCTGCAACAGTGCGCCTCCGTCTCGCAGTCGAATATCGCGGAGTCCCTCCCGTGGCAGCCTACTTTTGCGGTCGTCGCCAGCCTTTAGCCGCTTTACCCGACGATCCCACAGCGCCTGCCGGCACCGGAACCGGCATAGCCACAGCGGATTTTCCGATGCAGCCACTAGGCTTCCGTCAGCCCAGCCTCTTTGTAGTTCAACTTCCAACAACCCCGGCAGCGCCCCTGCCAATGGTGGCCTCGACCTCTGCGGAAACCCAATCCTCCAACTCCTCACCCGTCAGCGCCGACACCGAAGGCCCCGACATGCTCTCCGTCGAGACCGCAGACCCCGCAGCTCTGCCGCATCTCACCTCCTCAGCCGAGCGCATCGCTCCACTCCTGCAGCAGTGGTTCGGTCCTCAGCCTCTTGGTCCGCTCACAATCCTCGATCATCCCGGCGAACCGTTTGAGGACGATGCCTTCCTTGTCGCTCCCATCGACAAATTAGCATCAACCGCCTCCAGTCCGGCCTTCGCCCACTCCCTCACTCACGCCTGGATCCACACCGGCCAGCCCTGGTTTGACGAAGGCCTTGCCCAGTTCGCCAGCCTCCTCTGGATCGAGCAGACCGAAGGTCGCCCGGCGGCCATCCTCGCCCTCAACAATCTGATCCAACCCCTCAACATCGCCGAAATCGGTTTCGACTCGCAGCAAGCTGCGGACGCCGCCTCCGCTTCCGTCGGCCAACCTCTGGTCTCAGCCACCGATGAACTCTATTACCGTCGCAAAGCCGCCGCCGTCTGGTGGATGCTCCGCGGCATCACTGGCGATAAACCGCTCCAGCAAGCCCTCATTGAGTGGCGAACTCAGCCCTTCGCGAGTGACGACCCGACCGTCCAGGCTGTAGCCTTCGAAAAGCTCCTCGAAAAGACCAGCGGCAAAGACCTCGGCTGGTTCTTCGCCGACTGGGTTCTCCGCGACCGCGGCCTCCCCGACCTGTCGATCGTCGATGTCGAGCCCCGCCTTCTCCCTGCAGGCAAAGGTCACGACTCTGGTTGGCTTGTCTCAATTACGGTCCACAACGACGCAGCCCCAGCGGTCGATGTTCCGCTCACTCTTCTCTCCGGCACCTTCACGACTACCACGCGCATCCACATCGCCGGCTTCTCCAACGCAACCACCCGCGTCGTCGTGGCCTCCCCGCCAACCGAGGTAATCCTCAACGATGGGAGTACCCCTGAAGTCCGGGCCTCCACGCACACCCGCGAGGTAGTTCTGCAACCCGCTGCTGCGGCTTTCTAGAAGCGTCTTCGGAGGTGCCGGTGTCTGCGCTTCGGTGCCGCCGGCGCGGCCTCCGTGCATGTCTGCGAGCCGCCCCATGGACGGGAACATGTGATGTTGACCGCTGTCGTCTTCGCCGCAGCACTTGGCACAGCATCCCCCTGAACGGACTTTGCAGGCCCATCCATCTTCACCGCATTGTCCAGGTCATCACCCAAAGGCGGAGCCACTGTCCGCAGCTCCGAAAGTTGTGCTGGAGTCGAATCTCCCGTGAGCGTCAGCGTATACCCCAGCCGTGTCGCCGTCCCGCTTAGCGTCAAGCCTGGTGTCTTACCGGGAGGCGTCAAGCGCATCGGTGCCAGAACCAACTCCGCAGATCCAGTCGTTCCCGGCGCACTCGCCGACACCGAAACAGGATGCACCGTAGACTCGCCATCTGCCGACTTCCAGGGCATCGGTCCGTCAATCTCACCTTGCAAGTCGCCCTGCCACACTGCCGGTTCGCCCTTCTTCGCGCTGGCGAAAGACACGCTTCCAGCAATCGTTCCCCCGGGTCGCTCCCCTCCGGGGATTCTCTGCGAGAAAAGACGCGCCCAATCCAGTAACCATGCATCGGGAACGCTGTTCATGCCCACCCGCAGCCCCGTCGCATCGTCGCTGGACAAATCGATCGTGTCGGCAACTGCGACCACTCGGCCCGGCGCCTTCGCTCCGTCCGCCTGGGGCGTTTCCACCGAGCAGTTCGCATCTTGCGCCACCGCTGTCGTCACATTCAGCATTCCTTGGCACTCAGCCTGCACATCCACCGTCTGCACAGGAACGAATGCCGCACGCCGAAGGTCCTCGAGATGGATCGCCGTCCGAAGTTTGGCTGCGCCCAGTGTGCCGACGAGCGTAGCCTCAACGCTCAATCCTCCCCGCCAACCGGCATCCTGGCCGGTCAGCAGCTTGCTGGCCTGACCCATCGGAGCTCCGTTCCAACTCGCCGTCAGGTCAATAGGAACCTCAGCCATCGTCGCCGCTCGCTTCAGAGAGCCTTCCAGCGCCACGGTCCCAGGATCCGAGATATTCGTGTCAGTCCGAGTCGGCGTGCCCTTCAGCCGAACCCTCCACTCCTGCGGCGATGTAAGCCAAAGAGCGAAGTCCGCGTCTGTGAGTGAGTACGGCGTCTTCTCTTCACCCAGCTTTAAGTTGACCCTCGCGCCGCTCGCCTCAATATACGGAAACCGCGGCTCTGGTCCTGCTTTTCGCTGGGCAGTCGGAGCCGTATTCACCTGCGCCGCATGCATCAGCAGGCTCTGCACATTCCACTCGCCCGCCGCATTCCTCACCAGGTTCAGGCTTGGCCCATCAAACGACATCGAAGAGAACTCCACATGCCGCCTCCACAACGAACTAGGCCGCAGCGTCACATCCACCGAGTTCGCGCGAATGATCGGCTCCGACCCAAACGCCGGATCCTCGCTCACCACCAGGTTCTGCAACGTAAATCCCGGCATCGGCAGGAGGTGCAGCGTGACGCTGTCCAAATGCACCGGTCGCCCCAGGCTCGCGCTAATGCTCGCTGCGATCCGTCGCTGCAACCGGTTCACATTCAGCAAGGGAGGCGTAAGGAACAGGAGAAGAATCAAGACGACCGCGCTTACCCACAGCCACCACCGTCGTCGCCGCGGCGTTGCCGCGGCCTCCGTGTCTGTCTCCATATCTCGTTCCGGCAAGTCTTACCCTTTGCTCTCTACTCGTTGTGTGTGACCGTTGTCTCTAACGAATAATGTGGAACGTCCGGGTCCAACGCGTGCCTGTAGGCAGATGGGTCACAATGTGGAACATGAAGCTGATCCGGTCGCCGATCGAAGTCTTATTCTCTTCATCTGCCGGAGTCTTGAATGACCAATAAACAAACAGCGGACGTCCCAGGATGTTCTTCTCTGGGACGAATCCCCAATAGCGTCCATCCAGGCTTTCCACGCGATTGTCACCCATTGCAAACACATCCCCCGGCGGCACCACAAGATCGTCCCCTTGTATATGCGTCGGCAGCTCTTCTCGCCAGAGCTCGGTCACCTGCTCATCGGGTGCGGGTGTCACAGACGGAAAATCATCCCGGAACGGCTGATAATCAGCATCGGTCGGCTGCAGCGCATGCGGCTCCTTCTGCGCCACACCATTGATGAACACCACCCCGTGCCGCAGGTGAATGTGGTCTCCCGGAATTCCAATCGCGCGCTTCACCAGGATTAAATCGGGCGACTCAGGATTCGGCTTCATAAACACAATCACGTCGCCACGCCGCACCGGCCGGTAATGTACAAACGGAGCCCACTTGGTTGGCGGCGCCAGCGTAATCCGGTCCACAATCACATGGTCGCCAATCAGCAGCGTGTTCAGCATCGACCCCGAAGGAATCTCAAAGTTCTGGCAGATGAACCCGAACATGAACAGGCCCACCGCCAGGATCGTGCAAATCGAAGCCAGCGCCTCCAGCGGAGTCTCCGCCACTTCGTCCTTGCTGGGCGCACCCCCTGCCGGCTTAGTCGCCGCCGCCGTCTCTGCTTGCAATGGTCTCTCCGTGCTCAAAGAACGCATCTCCTGAATGCCGCAGCAGGCTCGCCGAAACCACTTCCATCGCCGTTTTGCAGCACAGTCAGTGTACCTTGCCGCCCTCATCCACGCAGCCGATGGCCCTCAACTCCCCCTCACCGCACCACATGGAATGTCCTGCTCCACCGTGTCCCACTGAAGAAGTGCATCGTCTCATGGGCCATGAATTGGATGCGGTCAGCAATACTCGTCTTGTCCGCTTGGCTGTCAGGTGTTTTGAACGACCAGTACACGAAAAGCGGCCGCCCTAGAATGTTTCCTTCCGGAACGAACCCCCAGAAACGACTGTCGAGACTGTCGGCTCGGTTATCGCCCATTGCAAACACATCACCCTGCGGGACCACCAGGTCTTCTCCCTTTATGAGCCCTTGCAGCTCATCCGCCCAATTTAGCGTCCGCTCGTCGATGGCGGCCTGTTCTGCGCACGCCTTGTCCTGGCACATCCCGCGCATCGCTAGATCGCTGCTGGCCCATTGGCGCAATCCTGGAATGTCCCCAGGGAAGTCGTCGCGATAAGAAATCAGATTGGCCGGGCTCGGCTGCACCGCGTACGGTTCGGTTTGTGCCACGCCGTTCACATACACCACTCCCTGGCGGAGATGGATTCTGTCGCCAGCCACTCCAATCGCCCGCTTTACAAGAATCATGTCGGGTACTTCGGTATGCGGCTTCATAAACACGATGATGTCGCCCCGCTGCACCGGCCGGTAGTGCACAAACGGAGCCCATTTAGTCGCCGGCGCCAGCGTGATCCGATCCACCATCAGGTGGTCACCCACCAGCAGCGTCTTCTCCATCGAACCCGTTGGAATGTCGAAGTTCTGAAACATGAACACAATCACAAACAGATACACAGCCAGGATCACGCACAGGGAAGCCAGCGCTTCCAGCGTCGTCTCCGAACGCTCCTCTTTGGCTTGCAGGTTAGTCGTCTCCAGCCCTTGGCCATCTCTCGTCTTCGACGATGTATCCGTGTTCACCGAACCATGCCTCCCCAAACCCTCGTCTGATCAAAGCCTGCCCATCCTGGATGAGGGCTCTGACAGTGTACCGTTCTCACCGCCGGACCTTCATCAGCGCAAGATGCGCCAGCTTCTTACTCCAGCCCGTAGCGTATCGCGAATGCGCGACATCGCGGAGCCGCCGTGAAAGTCCTCGGCCATCGGCAGCGTAAAGTACACCAGCAGCGGCCGTCCCACGATCGCGCTCTGCGGAACAAATCCCCAGTAGCGACTGTCCTCACTATCATTGCGGTTGTCGCCCAGAACAAAGTATTCGCCAGCAGGCACCGTGATCGCTCCGTCCTTCACCGAGTTCCGTAACTGGATCCACCACCTCAGATCCACATTCGGATCTGCCTCCAGTAGGGACGGGAAGTCGTCGCGAAATCCATTCGGTCGCGTGGGTGAATAGTATGCGTAGGGCTCCGCCAACAAATTTCCATTGACCATCAGACGGCCGTCGCGCATCCGAATGAGGTCTCCAGGCGTGCCGACCACGCGTTTTACCAGATGCAATTTGGGCTCGACCGGGTAGTGGAACACCACCAGGTCTCCGCGCCTCACCGCCGTTGGCGGCAGCAGTAACCGATCCATCTCGCCAGCCGGGCTATACGATTGCTTGTCCACCAGTAAAAAATCGCCGATGCGAAGCGTCGGTTCCATCGATCCTGACGGAATCCGAAACGGTTGCACGATGAACGTCACAACGAACACCGCGAAGATCACTATCTCGAGTACCGATTTCAGGGTCGTCAGTGCACCCTCATGATTCGCCGATGGATGGCGCGCTCCGCTCAAGGCTTACTCCGCCCCGCGCCCGTCCCCAAACCGTTCCAGCGCATCAGCGCAATCTCGGCCGCCTTCTGTTGCGCCTCTTTCTTGCTCGAGCCCTCGGCTGCGGCCAGCACCCGCTCCCCGGTTTCATTCTCTATGCGCGCTTCCACAACGAACACACGATCGTGCGGCGGCCCGCTCTGAGACGTATCGATGTATCGCAGTTTTCCTGCGCCCTCCGCCTGCACTCGCTCCTGGAGCAACGTCTTGTGATCGCGCATGGCCCCACGCCCCGCGCCCTCCGCAACGGCTGCGCGCATGGCCTCCATCTCCGGTTGGACCAGGTAGCGCTCGGCAATCCGGCGCATCACCGCGAGCCCTTCGTCGCCGGCATCCAGGTACACCGCAGCCAGCACGGCCTCCGATGCATTGGCGAGAAGCGCCGGCTTGCGCCGGCCGCCATTCTGCTCAGCGCTTTTCCCCATCAACAGCGCCTCGCCAAGCCCCAAGGCAACGCCCATCTCCGACATCCGCTTGCGGCTTACCAGGTTTGATCGCAACCGCGTCAGCTCCCCTTCGCTGCAGTGTGGAAACTCACGAAAAAGAGCCTCGGTCACTACCAGCTCCAGCACCGCATCTCCCAGAAACTCCAACTGCTCATTGTCCGTCCCCGGCGAATTTCGCTGGTCGCGTTGTTCCGGATGAGCCGGCAGAATTACGGCAGGAACACCGTGACGCGCCTCATACGTAAACGAGCGGTGCGTCAGCGCCAGCGTCAATAGCTTTGGTTGCTGAAATCGGTATCCGAGCTTGTCTTCCAGTTCGCGCCACTCAGCCCGGACCAGCTCTGCTCCGCTGGCCTTCCGCCGTCCCGTGCCTTGTCGTCTGCGCGCCGTGGTCATTGACCCTTGTTCCCCAGACCTAGTCTCAGGATCCCCAGTCCTCTGATCCTGATATCTACTCTACGCGGCGCACCCCGACAACTGAGCCTTCAACTCCTCGGACGAATCTAGCCCGGAACTTCATCTACCTCGTCGTCCTAGTGCGGAGCCGGCGGTTTATACGCTTCCTTCTGCGCCTTGCCCGTCGGGTCGAACGGTTGATTGTCCTCCGGGGGCGTATCTCGCTGAGGCAGCATGAAGGGACGCGCAATTCCGCTCTCCGCGGCTTGCCTCGTATCAGGTCTGCTGTCGCGCACGACCAACGCTTCCTTGTACTCAGAAACAGCTTTGGCGCGCTCAGGCGGTTCCATGGTGTCGTAAAGCCGCCCCAGGTAGATGTGGCTCCATGCCAGCGTGCGCGGATCTTTGCTCATCTGCAAAGTTTGTTCAAAGCCCTTCGACGCTTTATCTGGATCTCCGTCCATCAGGTCGATCCTCGCCAGCAGGTAGGTTGCGCTCGCATGGTCTCCTCGTGGATCGCTCAGAGCCTGCTCTGCAATGTCCGCTGCATCGTCTTTATCGCCCTTCATCAAGTCCAGTTCAGCCAACTCCAATCCCTCAATCTTGTGCGGCTGCACCGTCGGCCGGAGCGGGTCGGGAGGAACACTGCGTACGAACAAAATCTGCTGCGCGGCACGCTTCTCACGCTGCACGTCCATGCCGTAGATCAAAGGCGCCATCTCATCATGCAGACCATCGCCATTGTGCTGCATCAATGTCAGGCCATTGTAGAAATATCTGGTGAGCACCCACCCCTGCCGCTCGTCCAGCGTAACCAAATTGTCGCGCGCCACGTTCGTCTTCGCGTCGTATGCTGCTTTCTCTACCTGGTAGGTCGCTTCTTCTTCGCGGGATCTCGTTCCACGCAGCCGTTTCGGGGCTGGATCCGGAATCAAATAAAGGTGCGCTTCGATCGCTTTGATAACGCATTCAGTCATCAAAGCCACAATGTCGCTCTTATAAAAGAACTCGAGCGGCGCGTCTTGTACGGTCTCCAGCAAAGGCTGCATGCGCTCCATCGCCGCACCTCGGCTATAAACCATCGGCTCGACGACGTAGTGGAGATAAATATGCCGAATCTGGGCCAGGCTCACCGGGTCGCCTGTCGTGCTATTGTTCGGCGACATCACAATGATGTAATCGGAACCGTACACGCGCGCATTCGTGAGGTTGGGCGATAGCATCGGCTCCAGCAACACCAGGAATCTCCGTCCATCAAACGTGCTCACCGGCTGGTGCAGATAGAGATTGGTCTCCAGAATCATGTCCGTCATCGGATCATGAACGCGCGTTGTCAGCGCCTCGTAGTCGGGTCGATGCTTGATCCAGATATAGTGCAGGTCAATATCTTCGGCGAACGTGCGCAGCAGCGGCAGCACATTCACCACAGCCGCCGCCTGCGGCGGGAGCTGCGTCAGGTCAACATTAGGCGTCAGTTCCGGCGGCGGTGAAAGATACAGCGCCAGCGAAACATACTGTCCCACGTCCAGCCCAACATCATTCAGGTGATGCTTGGAGATGTACGCACACAGCTTGTCGCGGCTGTCGCGAGCCTCCTCGGATGCTGCGAGCGCAGCGTTCACATCAGCCCGAACCTTGGCTCGCACCGGTGCCGATATATCCAAATCTGCGTCGTACCCGCACGCGTTCAATCCCGACGCCACTTGAAACAGCGGCTCGCTCGTCTCAAGCGTAACCGCCGCGCCCCCGCGCTCGATCCTCGCCGCCTGCGGGCGGTCGACAGGATTCTGGGAGTCCGACGAGCGGTTGGCCGGCGACTGGATCGTTGTCGGCGCCGGTGAAGGAGTGGTTGGGGCTGACGAGGACGACGAACTCTGGGCTCCAGCGGCCATGCTGAAAGTGGCCAACATGCCCAGCGCAGCCGCGCCCAACAGATACATTCCCGACCGTCCCACCCGCCGCGGAGCGGATCGCGAAACTTGTCGAGACATAGACGAAGAAGATAGATTCACAATTCTGATTCGACGCACTGCTACAGTCTATGGAAGCGTGTGCAGCCTGCGCAATCGCCCAAAGGGCCGGAACCAGCTAACCCCGGACCGAGACGCCCGTATATGTCAGCACCACATGACCCCGCACCGGGACGCCAAAGAGCGTAGCTGGCTGGAAAACGCTGCTAAGCAGGTTGTTTTCCACTCGAACTTGCACCCCCGCATCCGTCGGCCCCTCAAGAATCGTGTAACGGTACACTCGTCCATTCGCGTCGACCATCGCGTCCACCACAATCGGCACGTCGCGTTTCGTCTCAATCGGCTCGGGTGGCACCTCAGAATAGATGTAACGCGGGGCCACCATATGCGTCATCGCGTCGTCATTCGCTTGTACCGTGACGGGAGCGCCAAAGATCCAGCTCAAACCTCCCGCCAGCACGACGGTCACCGCCAGCCCCCCACTCAGCCGCAATGCGAGCGGAGCAACCGAACGCCTCCACAGCAGCATGGCTCGTTCAGGCAAGGGAAGATGTGCACCGCGTTCTCGTTCCGCCGCGATCGCCGCGCGCAATCGTGCCTGCAGTCTCGCCGGCGGCTGTTCCGGGCCGAGCTCGCCTAACGAACGCTGCACATCGCGCCACACCTTGAAATCCTTTGCGCACTCGCTACAGTGCTGTAGATGCTCGGAGATTACGGCCATCTCCACACCGCTGATCGCGCCATCTAAATAGCTCGAAAACTCCGATCGCACCCTTGCGCACGCGTCGACGTGCGATTCATCTGCACCCTGCTGCGACCGCTGATCAGACTTACGTGCGAACCATCTCATGGCGTCACCACGTTCGCACATATCTTGCGCGAGCCACTCTGCTTTATAGAGTCAGCATCATCGCGCAATGCCTCGCGCAGCGCAGCTCGTCCTCTCATCAGCCGGCTCTTCACTGTGCCGAGGTTCACGTTCAGCATCTCGGCAATCTCTTCATACCCAAAGCCTTCGATCTCTCGCAGCACAACCACCTCGCGGAACGTCTCAGGAAGAGTACGCAAAGCGGCTACAACTCGTTCCCCAAGCTGCTTATGGGCTGCGCATTCGTAGGGCGAAGCGTCTCTCGCGGCCAAAGCGTCTGCCATGCAGAACGTCTCACCTTCCTCGTTCTCCAACTGCGCGTCGATGGTCAACTCTTGCTGCTTATGCCGACTCCACCAGCGGCGCTGATTACTCGCCTCATGGAGCGCAATCCGATAGATCCAAGTGCGAAGACTCGCCTCACCATGGAAGCTTGAGATATTGCGGAAGACCTTCACAAAAACTTCCTGCGTCACATCCGCCGCATCGGCGGAATCGCGCAGGCTGCGAGCCATCAAGGAGTAGATCGGGTGGCTGTACTGTGCCAGCAGCAAAGCGAAAGCCTGCTCAGAGCCGGCCTTCAGCTCTGCAACGAGCTCCTGCTCGTCCGCCCGGATTCCGATCGCGCTCGCTAGATCGCTCAACGTTGTCTCCGCCTGCGGTGGGCGCACTGGCCTCCGCAGATGCTTACTAAAGTAGGCGCTCGCTCTGCCATCTGTCCAGCAAGCGCGCGCCCTATCCAAATCGCCCGATCCCAGTTCCAGAATCCTTTCACCCCGGGGTAACAGGATTCGGCTCGTTCTGCCCCGTTAGACACCATGCCAGGCAGCTTTGTTCCGGCCCTTCGTTTGACTTGCCAGCGCGCATCCGGGAAAATAGAGAAGTCCTTCCCCAAGAGTGGGCCTGTGGCGCAGCTGGGAGCGCGCTTCCATGGCATGGAAGAGGTCATCGGTTCGATCCCGATCAGGTCCACCAATCATTTTCTTCTGTTCGGGATACGTAACCGACAGTCGCTCATGTCGGTAATATGGGCGCTGGGATCAGAGCCGGTCGGCTCCTTGTCGCAGCTATTCCCCAGAATGATTTCAAGCCAGCCGTAGCAACCCCACCCTCGAGCAAAGAATCTCTGTTTAGAAGAGCGTCCCTCTCCGGAGGGTCATCGGTCTGGGCAAGCAGCGATTTCTGCGCGATCTGCGGATCAGTTCCTAAATGCTGCAGTGCAATGGGCGATCGGGTCCGAACGCACTGGGGTGTTCACACAGCCTCGTCCAATGCGCCCTCAGCCGCTTCGCGATGTTCACACGGAAGGGGAGCGCCTTGAGCGAGACCATCGACGCGTACGGGTTAATCGGAGACCGTGGCACCGCCGCGTTAGTGAGCGCCAACGGCCGCATGGATTGGCTCTGCTGGCCAGACTTCGATTCCGAGGCGTGCTTTGCCTCGCTCCTGGGTACCGACGCCAACGGCAGTTGGAGCCTGGCTCCGAAATCATGGAGTCGCTCAAGCCGCCGCTACCTGCCAGGAACGCTCGTCCTTGAAACCAGTTACGAACAACGCTTCGGATCCAGCGTCACAGTCACGGACTTCATGCCTCTGCGCAACGGCCACTCCACGCTGATTCGAATCGTGCGCGGTGTTGCCGGCAGAACGCGTATGCTTTCTTGCTTCGCGCCCCGCTTCGACTATGGCGATGCACAAGCGCGCCTCGAGCCGTTGGAGAAGGATGCTTGGACCGTCGTCGTGGGACCCCATCGATTGGTCCTGCGCAGCGACGTGCCGCTGCGTTCCGCAAACGGGGACATCGAGGCCGAATGGACCGTTCACGCGGGCGAGACTCACGTCTTCACCGTGCAGCACAGCCAATCCTACCTGGACCCAATCCCACATCCGGTCCAGGCGGAACTGGCAGAGCAAGACACCGCTGGATACTGGTCTCAATGGATCGCTCGCAGCCAGTACCAGGGCGCGTACCGCAAGGAAGTCGAACGCAGTCTCATCACCTTGAATGCGCTAACGAGCGCAGCCTCCGGCGGGTTTGTCGCTGCGCCAACGACGTCGCTTCCAGAAAAGGTTGGAGGCATTCGCAACTGGGACTACCGGTTCTGCTGGCTCCGCGACACCACCTTCAGCCTCCTCGGCTTATTGCACTGCGGCTTTGAGGAAGAGGCGAAGAAGTGGCTGGACTGGCTTGGCCGATCCGTTCAAGGAAATCCGAATGCATTGAAGATTTTGTACGGCGTGAGTGGTAAGCGCGAACACAGCGAATGGACAGCGAAATGGCTGGAGGGATATGACGGATCGAAGCCCGTGCACATCGGGAACAAAGCCTCCGACCAATTGCAGTTGGGCGTCTTTGGCGAGATCCTCGACACGCTGTATCGCGCGCGCTGCAAGAACCTTTATCCGCTCGATGACAAGAGTGGAGCTGGGCTGGAGCTGCCTCTGCTTGAGCACTTGGAAAAGATTTGGGCAGACCCGGATGCCGGCATTTGGGAGTTCCGCTCAGGCGCGCAGCAATTTACCCAGTCGAAGGTCATGGCCTGGGTGGCCTTCGACCGCGGCATCCGCATGGCAGAGAAGTTCGGCTTGAGCGGCCCGGTGGAGCGATGGCGCAAGATAAGGTCGAAGATTCATGCTCAGGTCTGCCGGCACGGATTCAACAAGCGCATGAACAGCTTTACGCAGACCTACAGCTCAAATCACATGGACGCCAGCCTCTTGCTTCTACCGCTGGTAGGCTTCTTGCCTCCAAATGATCCGCAGATCAAGGGAACAGTGAAGGCAATCGAAAAGCACTTAATGAGGGAAGGCCTATTGCTGCGCTACGATACGGAACGCGTGAAGGACGGGCTTCCGGCAGGTGAAGGCGCGTTCCTCGCATGTAACTTCTGGCTCGTCGATGTGTACACCTCCCAGGGCCGCACCGCCGAAGCCCGAGCGCACTTCGAAGCGTTGCTGAAGCTGGGCAACGATCTCGGTTTGTTCTCCGAGGAGTATGACAGGAAGCATGGCTTGGTCGGCAATTTCCCCCAGGCGTTTTCACACATTGGTCTGATCAACGCGGCGCTAGGGCTGGAACTCGGAACACCCACGCGCCTTCTCAATCTCGACTAGGCGCGAAGCATCTGCCGAGCCCCGCCGATAGCGACTCCCCGCGAGTTCGTGAGGACGCTCTACTTCAAAGTCGAGAGATAGGCAGCGGCATCGCGAGCCTGCGTTTCGGAAAGACCGAGGTCAGGCATACCCGTGCGCGGCTTCATCTTCTGGGGATCCATAATCCAGTGGATGAGATTGTTCGGTGTGTTCGGAAAGTTGCCGCCAATATAAGTGCGCTCAGAGACGCCAGCCAGCGGCGGCCCAACCACACCGCTCGCGCCCCGAATGCCTGGAATGGTATGGCACTTTCCGCATTGGTACGCCGCAATCGTAGCCTTGCCGCGCTCCGCCGATCCGCCGGTGTGCATAGTAGAAGCCATGCGAAGCTCCTGGCCGCCCTTGCATCCGACAAGCAGAATGGCCGCACCGCAGAGTGCAATGTTGAACCTCAGGCCGCAAGCTCGCATGCTAAAACATCCTTTCCACTCGATCTGAAGCGCAGACTGCATCCATGCGAAGACGGCTCGCCACCGCGCTTCAAGGTGAACGAACATCCCGCGAAATCGATCGCGTCTGTATAGGGTCCGCGTTTGTCGAGACCGCGTATATCGGGATAGATGCGCTTGGGACGGCTCAACGTCATTCGCAGATTCAAAACTCTGCGATTTTTTTCCGGGCTGAAGCAAACTACAAAAACGAGCGCCGCATCGAACGATTCGTGGACAGTTGGGCTATGTGCGTTTCGCGTAGATGTGCGACGCGTTCATCTGCCCTCATCCAAATCCTTTTTTTCTCAATGTTTGCGCAGGTCGCGACCGGGCAGTCTCTCGCGAGCGACACAGTCCCGGACGGCGCAGCAATTTTTTCGCACAAATGCTCGACCTGCCACGGAGACCAAGGGCAGGGCATAGCCGCGGCTGTCACCATTGCAGGACCATCACTGCAGGCGGAGCACGAAACAGGCCGCGTGATGATAGCGGTCGAGACCGGCCCGAGTCATATGCCGGCCTTTTCGAAGATGTTGTCCGTACCGCAGATCACGGCTGTCTCGCAGTATGTGACAACGCAACTTGCGGTAATTCCGCAGGAGCAAGGCGATGTCGGCGAAGGCGGCAAATTATTCCGTGCGTATTGCGCGACCTGCCACCGTACAGCCGTCCGCGGAGGTGCTCTCGCCTTCGCCGGAAGAAATGCTCCCTCCCTTGCGCAGAAATCACCCGCGCTCATCGCCGGTGCGATTCGCTGGGGTCCGGGAACGATGCCGGCATTTCCGCCGACGATTCTGAGCGATCGCGAACTGTGGTCCGTCGTGCGGTATGTCCAGGTTGTTCAGCACCCACCTGATCCGGGCGGTAACCCAATGAAGTACTTCGGTCCCGTTTCAGAAGGCGGCGCGGGTGCCGCGGCTCTGCTGATTCTCATCGGCGTCGCTGCGTGGATTGAATGGGGAGGCAAGGGATGAGCAGCAACGACGGTCAAAGGCAGGACGGCCCCGGAACCCCCCCAGGCCTCATCACGGAAGTGCTGAGATGTGGAACAGCCGTGTTCAAGTTTTTAGGCGAAGTCGCAGGCCTTGTGGACGATATGGTCGTGCGGCTTCTGCCGCCTCCATCACCTCCGGAGCGAATCCCAGAGAGCGGTCGCGCCGAAGATCGTGAGCTGGAAAATGAGCACGAGGCCGATCGGCGGGAACGCTGGGGAACCCTCTTCGTTGCCTTCACGTTTCTCGTCGGCGTGCTCGGTGGAGTTGTCTTTCTAGTTGGCTACTGGAAGGGAACGAACAACACAGCGCTTCTGGGTGGAAGCCTCGCGCTGTTTCTCGGTGGAATGGGATTCACTTTAGTAGTGTGGGCTCGCTGGCTGATGCTGAAAAAGGAGGCCGTCGAACCGCGTCATCCGTTGCAGTCGACCCCTGCCGAGCAAGACGATGCGGCGGAAGCCTTCTGCTGCGGAGTGCGCGATGTGCGCCGCCGGCGGATGCTTCAGTGGATGGGTTGGGCGGGTGCCGGCGTGTTCGGCGCAATGGCCCTCTCCCTCTTCCGTTCGCTCGGCATCTCTCCCTATGCAGAATTGCATACGCGCATCTGGAAGGGCGGACAGCGCCTCGTCACTGCCGACGGAACCCCAATGCTTCTGAATTCGCTGCAGCCCGGAAGCACGGTCACGGTATACCCCGAAGACCAGATCGGTTCCGAGCGGGCACAGACGGTCCTCATCCGTGTGCAAGCAGATCGTCTGCATATGCCGCAGGCCCGAACCACCTGGGCCCCAGACGGATATGTCGCCTATTCGCGCGTGTGCACGCACGCCGGCTGCCCTGTCGGAGAGTTCGAAGCCGAACAATCACTTCTCCTGTGCCCGTGCCACCAATCGACGTTTGACGTTCTGCGCGCCGCTGCTCCAACCGGCGGCCCAGCCGCGCGCCCACTGCCCCAGCTGCCTCTCTATGCAGATGCGGATGGCACTCTACGCGCCGGTGGTGGTTTCACCGCTCCGCCCGGCCCAGGCTTTTGGGGAATCTCCTCATGATCACCAAGCGAATCAGTCGATGGGTGGACTCGCGAGTGCATGCCGCTAAGTTCGTGCGGAAGGCGCTTAATCATGTCTTCCCTGATCACTGGTCATTCATGCTTGGTGAGATCGCGCTGTACTCCTTCATGATTCTGGTGGCCACCGGAATCTATCTCGTGTTCTTCTTCCACGCGAGCTCTCAGAAGGTGATCTATCACGGCTCGTACCAGCCGCTGGTCGGAGAGAAAGTCTCCGTCGCCTATCAGTCGGTGCTGCATATCAGCATGGACGTCCGCGCCGGACTCCTTATCCGGCAGATGCACCATTGGGCAGCGCTGATCTTTCTCTGGGCAATTCTGGCGCACCTGGCGCGCATCTACTTCACCGGCGCCTATCGCAAGCCGCGCGAGATGAACTGGCTCATCGGTCTCACGCTGCTGGTGCTCGCGCTGGTCAACGGTTTCATGGGTTACTCCATGCTCGACGACCTCCTCTCCGGAACCGGGCTTCGGATCGGCTACGGAATTCTGCTCTCAGTTCCAGTACTAGGCCCCTGGCTAACCTTCCTCTTTATGGGCGGAGTCATCCCCAACCCGGAGATGATCCCACGCATCTACGCCATGCACATCTTCGTTGTGCCGGCCCTGATTGCGGCTCTGCTCGCGCTTCACCTCGGCATGATCTGGCGACAGTTGCACACCAACTATCCCGGGCCAAAGCGCACCGACACCACGATCGTTGGCTCCCGCCTCTGGCCTTCCTACACCGCGAAATCCGTTGGCTTGCTGCTGCTCGTGACCTCGGTAGTCGCCGCGCTCGGCGGCTTGGTCCAGATTGATCCTGTGTGGCTCTACGGTCCCTACGAGCCTGGCGCCGTGATGGCGGGCGCGCAGCCCGACTGGTATCTAGGCTGGGTAGAAGGAGCCATGCGCCTCTTCCCAGGAATTAATCTGCGCCTCGGACACTGGCTGGTCCCAGAGCTCTTTTTCCCCGCCATACTGCTGCCCTCCGCCGTGTTCGTCCTCCTCTACATGGTTCCCTTCATCGAGAGGTTTATCACCGGCGACAAGGAGGAGCACAATGTCCTCCTCCTTCCATATGAACAACCCGTGAGGACCGCCCTTGGAGTTGGGCTCGTCGTCTTCATGTTCGTGCTTCTTACCGCCGGTGGAGACGACATCATCGCCGTGGCGACGGGCTGGTCCGTCGTGGAGCTGAGAACCATCCTGCGCTTCGCCGTTCTCCTCGTCCCCCCGATGGCTGCCGTTTTGGCCTACCTCATCTGCATCAGGATGCAAAGCCGTAAAGCTGCGCAAACCGCAGCTCTCGAAATTCAAGCTCCGCCGACGCAAGAAGAAGATCCTGCCTGCGTTGCCGATACGGAGCTCCTGCTGCCTTCGCGCGCATCCGGTTTCCTCGAGGAATCAAACGTCCTCATGTCCTCTGAAGCATCCCCTGAAAGTCCCGCAGACGTGGGACGACCGCGGGCACTCGCTCGTCAATCTCTGGAGACCGAATGAGTATGCAGGCTGCCGAAGCGCAACTAACAACGATGTGGGAGAGGCCGAAGGGTATCCTCGGCTGGATTGGGTCGGTCGACCACAAGGAACTTGGAATGCGGTATCTCGTCACCGCCTTCATCTTTCTTATGATCGGCGGCGTGGAGGCACTTCTTCTGCGCCTGCAACTCACGCGGCCGAACGAAACTTTTCTCAAGCCCGAGATGTACGACCAGCTCTTCTCCATGCACGGCATCACCATGATCTTCTGGTACGCCTCGCCAATCCTTACCGGATTTTCCGTGTACCTGGTGCCGCTGATGGCCGGAGCGCGCGACCTCGCATACCCGCGATTGAACTCATTCACGTACTGGGCGTATCTCTTCTCCGGAATCCTCGTTTACATCGGCCCCGTGATTGGCCAGGGTCCTCACGCGGGCTGGTTCTCGTACATGCCTTACACCAACATCATCTATTCCCCCTCGCTCGGCATGGACTTCTACGGGCTCGCTCTCATCTTCCTCGGCATCTCAACCACAGGAGCGGCAATTAACTTCATCGTCACCATCCTCCGCTTCCGAGCGCCGGGAATGGCGATCAGCAAGATGCCCCTGTTCCTTTACAGCACGCTGACCATCTCCTGCACCATCATCTTTGCCATGCCCGCTCTGACGCTCGCATGCATCTTCATGGAGTTGGAACGGCGCTGGGGCATGCACTTCTTCGGAGTCGCCAGCGGCGGCAATCCGCTGCTCTGGCAGCAACTCTTCTGGTTCTTCGGTCACCCTTGGGTCTACGTCATCTTCCTGCCTGCCACAGGCATGATATCCATCATCATCCCGGTATTCTCGCGGCGCCCTATCGTTGGCTACACCTACGTTGCTCTCTCCACCGTGCTCACCGGTCTGGTCGGCTTCTCTGTCTGGCTCCATCACATGTTCACCGTCGGCATGTCGGATCTCGTAATGAGCTTCTTCAGTGCCGGAAGCATGATGATCTCCATCTTCACAACGGTCACCGTGTTCGCCTGGGTAGCAACGGTGTGGAAGGGCCGGCCTGTCCTCACGACGTCGATGATGTACGCGCTCGGATCAGTCGCGCTACTGGTCATCGGCGGCCTCAACGGCGTCGTGACAGGCATCATCCCGGTCGACTGGCAGTTGCACAACACCTACTACGTCCTCGCCCACATTCACTACGTGCTCATCGGAGCAAACGTCTTTCCCGTCTTCGCTGGTCTTTATTTCTGGCTTCCGAAGATGACGGGCCGGATGATGAACGAGCGGCTCGGCAAGTGGAGCTTCTGGGTCATGTTCCTCGGCTTCAACGTTGGCTTTTTCCCAATGCACATCATCGGTCTGGAAGGCATGCCGCGGAGAATCTATACCTACGCCGCCGGACTCGGCTGGCAGCCGATGAATGAGTTGATCACCTTCGGCTCCTTCGTCTTCGGTATGGGCATTCTCCTCGGCATCATCAACTTCTTCTACAGCATGCGCCACGGTGAGATCGCCGGTAACAATCCCTGGAACGCGGATGGTCTCGAGTGGGCCATATCTTCGCCACCCCCCGCGTATGAAATCGTCCACATCCCAACCGTTTCGACCAGAAGTCCTCTCTGGGATGACTACGATGAAGATGCCGACCCGGGCAATGATCGTGTGCTTTCACAAGCGCGGCTTACAACCACGACCACTCTCCTGGACGCCGTTCCCGTTTCAGTCGCCACGATTCCTACCGGAAGCCTCGTGCCGATGTTCGTCGCCCTCGCACTCTTCTGCTTCTTCCTGGCCATGGTTCTCAAGCTGCTGTGGGTCTGTCTTGCAGCCGTGATCGTCACCTTCCTGCTCGGCTGCTATTGGGTGTGGCCGCGTCCAATCCGGGGGAATCTATGAGCGCAACAACGTGTCCACCGCTACCTCCGCAGGCGCCTCCGCCTCTTGTCTCAGAAGGCCAGCCCCACACCGGGGACTGGCCCATCGAAACCAACCGCGGTGTCTACGCTGTATGGAGCGTGATCGCGACCGAGGGCACACTCTTCATCTGCCTCTTCGCAAGCTATTACTTCCTCGGCAACAATAAGAACCGCTGGGCAATCGACCACCCTCCCAAGTTGATGCTCGCCTTCGTCATGCTGGCAATCCTGATGAGCAGCAGCCTCGTCATCATGTGGGGAGAGCGCATGGTCAAGCAAGCCCGTTTCGGGCTTGCCCGAGCCGCCGTCTGCGCAACCATCTTCATGGGTCTCATCTTCCTCGGCGTTCAGGCCTTCGAATACAAGGACCATTGGAAGACGTTGACGCCACAAACCGACTCCTACGGTTCCATCTTCTACACCATCACAACCTTCCACGCGGCGCACGTAATCGTCGGTCTCCTTCTGCTCAGCTATCTCGCCATCCTGCCCAACTACGGACCAACAACGCTCTCTCCTCATCGAGCGTATCGAGTCGTGTCTCTCTACTGGCATTTCGTCGATATCATCTGGCTCTTTGTCGTTCTCCTCTTGTACGTGATTCCACACTTTCAGTTCTATGGCTTCTGACATGACCAATCTAACCATCAACAACTTGTCACCCGAAGGTCCGGACCACTCTGCCGCAATACCCAACCGTCGTCTGTGGCTTCAGGTCGCGGGCTCCGCGGTCGCCTGGATCGGCCTTGGAATGGCCGACATGTTCATCTCCTGGCTCGCCTGTGTTCACCAGGAACAGTACGGCGGTCCCAGCTATCATCCCTTCGCGCGCGCCCTCTTCTTTATCTTCGCCGTCCTGCTGTTCGGCCTCGCACTCCTCACCGGTTATATGTCCTACCGCAGTTGGCGCGACCTCTCGCGAGCCAGCGACCTGATCCAGGCCGAAGGCAGAGAGCGTAAAGAGTTCATGTCGCTGGCAGGCTTCTTCATCAGCGTAACGCTTGGGTTTGGCATCTTCTGGTTGTCCATTCCGCTGTTCATCTTTCAAATGTGCGCGAGGGCGAGATGAGATACAACCTCCGCGCCTCGATCTTCGTGCTGGTCGCTGAATGCATGGTAGGAAGCTGCTTCATGCTCTCTGGATGCACCGGCGCTCAAGCCACCGGAGGCTATGAGCCCCGGCTCAACGCCGACCCCGCGCAGGGAAAAGTCCTTCTTCAGAGCTATGGGTGCGGCTCTTGCCACACCATTCCCGGCATCGCAACAGCCCACGGCATGGTGGGCCCTCCCTTGTTTTACTTCAGCCGCCGCACCCTGATTGCCGGTGAGCTTCCCAACACGCCCGACAACCTGATCCGCTGGATTCAGAATGCGCCGGCGATCGAACCTGGAACCGCCATGCCCGACCTCGGCGTCTCCCAAGGCAATGCAAAAGACATGGCCGCATATCTGTACACGCTGCGATAACGGAGGGAGGGAAGCGATATGACCACAGACATCAACAAACAAACTCGACCGACAGACGCCCTCGCCTCACGTTCCTCCAGGGTTCCAACAGCGCAGCGTAAGGAGCCACGATTCATGCGCCTCCGCAGCTTTCTCTTCACCCTGCCGGCAATCATGCTGACAGGCTGCGCCACCCTGCAGTCAACAACCAACGTCCACGGACCGGCCGCGCAGCGCATCGGTGAACTCTCCACCGCTCTCTCAGTCACCTTCGTCCTCGTCACGCTCGTCATGTGGCTCCTCATCTGGATTGCGGCGAAGAAGAATGGCGGCAGCCTCAACGAGCACATGCCGGTCGACGCCGGAGGCGGGCAGAAGTGGGTCGCCATCGGTGGTCTCGGAGTTCCACTGCTTGTCCTCACCGTCTTCTTCTTCCTCGGTCTCGAGCTGCTCGCCGACTTTCCAATTCACGGCGTGAAAGGCGGCATGCATGCGGGTGCCGTGATGCCTAAGCCCGACATCCTCATCATCGGCCATCAATGGTGGTGGGAGGTCCACTACCTCTACGGCGGTACGCAACAGGAGTTCACCACCGCAAATGAAATTCACATCCCAGCTCATCAATACGTCAACATCGAGCTCGAGTCCGCAGATGTGTTGCACTCCTTCTGGGTCCCAAGCCTGCACGGCAAGGTCGATGTAATCCCAAACCATCCCAACTTCCTTCGCGTCGAGGCCAGTCAGGCAGGGAACTTCGTCGGCCAGTGTGCGGAATACTGCGGAGAAGAGCACGCCAGGATGCGCATCCTCGTTGTCGCTCAGGAGCCCGCGGCATTCGATGCGTGGCTCGCAAAACAGCGCCAACCCGCAGCCCAACCCGCCACACCAGAGACGCAGATGGGCGAGCAGGCGTTTCTTTCTGGTCCCTGTTCCCAATGCCATACCGTCCGTGGAACCTTCGCCAGCGGACGCGCGGGTCCGGATCTCACCCACATCGGCAGCCGCAAACTGATTGGCGCGAATTCATTTCCCAACAACAACGGCTATCTGGAAGGCTGGGTCACAGACGCGCAATCGCTCAAGCCCGACTGCAAGATGCCCGCCATCCGCCAGTACAGCGGCCCACAGCTTCGAGCCCTCGTAGCGTACCTCCGCGGACTGCAATAAAAGGTGCCGCGCGCCACTCGCCCATCAGCATCTCCCGCCATGCTGAGCGCTGGGCCCATAGTCACACACCGTCGTTCCGCAAGTTTCGTCGTCTGTCACGTCGAACCAGCCACGCGTCCACCAACGCCGCAAACCCAATCGCAATCCAGTAAGCTGCAATATTCTTGTACGCAAAGTAACGACCCAGCAAAAGGCGTCCCGCCAACGTCACCCGAAAGGCATCCAAGGCGGCCAGGTGCCAAAGTCTGCTGAACTCCAAAGCCCCCGCTGTGACTGCAGCGATCGCCGCCAAACGTCCACTCCCCACCCTCGGCATAAGTAGTGCCACAAGCCAATACAGCGTCATCGCCCAAAGCGCCGAGCCACCATACTTGAAGAAGAAAGGCGAAAGCCCCAGCGGCAGCATGCGCCAAGCCAGGCCCGCGAGAATCGTCGCCACCAAAAGCCCCGCATACATCCGCCGTCCCCGAACCTTCATCCGCCAACCTCTTCGCGTTTATGTTCCCACATCGTTCGTCTGATACAACATTCTCTGGGGTCTACTGCAGCAACGATTGCAAGCGCAGCGTGACCGTCTCATCGACCAGAGGAGAACCGTTACCTATGAAGTCATTTGGCTACGCCGCTCAGAGCAAGTCTTCCCCCCTCACTCCATTTCACTTCGACCGCCGCGAGCCCGGCCCTAAAGATGTCGTCGTGGCCATCGACTTTTGCGGCATCTGCCACTCGGACATCCATCAGGTTCGCGACGAATGGGGCGGTTCCATGTACCCCATGGTTCCCGGCCATGAGATCGTTGGCCGCGTCACCGCCGTCGGCAGCGCCGTCACTAAATTCAAGCCGGGCGATCTCGCCGGCGTCGGCGTGACCGTAGAAACCTGCATGGCCTGCGACAACTGCAAGGCCGGTGCCGAACCCTACTGCGTCAAAGGCATGGTCGGCACCTACAACGCCAAAACCTACGAAGGCGAAATGACCTACGGCGGCTACTCCGACACCATCGTCTCGCCCGAGCACTACGTCTACTCCATCTCTCCCAAGCTCGACCTCGCCGCCGTAGCGCCCCTCCTCTGCGCTGGCATCACCACCTACTCACCTCTTCGCCACTGGAAGGTTGGCCCCAACAAAAAGGTAGGAGTCGTAGGTCTCGGCGGCCTCGGCCACATGGGCCTCAAGTTCGCTCACTCCATGGGAGCCCACGTCGTCCAGTTCACCACATCCGAAAACAAGATCGACGACGCAAAGAAACTAGGCGCCGACGAAGTGGTCATCAGCAAGGACGCAGCAGCCATGGCGAAACACGCCAGCAGCTTTGACTTCATCCTCGATTGCGTAGCCGCACCCCACGACATCAACGCCTACCTCGGCCTGCTCCGCCTCGATGGTGCCATCTGCCTCGTCGGGCTTCCAGATCAGCCGCTCTCCACCTCGCCCTTCGCCCTTGTCACCAACCGCCGCTCCCTCTCAGGTTCCATGATCGGTGGCATGAAGGAGACCCAGGAGATGCTCGATTACTGCGCCGAAAAGAACATCGTCTCGGAGATCGAGTTGATTGGTTACGATCGACTCGAAGAGGCCTACACTCGTGTAGTCAAAGGTGACGTCAAGTACCGCTTCGTTCTCGACGGCAAAACCCTCAAAGCCTAACCTACATCGATCCCAGGGGCTTCGTCTCACTTCAACGTGATGCGAAGCCCTTCGCTTTTCCCCAGGTAGCCCTTGCGCCGAAACCAGTCCTCCATCGCTGCGCTGAGCCGATCCAGCGGGACCCGGTTCCCAATCTCCAGCACCC
Source organism: Acidobacteriaceae bacterium (assembly GCA_049578265.1). Lineage (GTDB taxonomy): Bacteria > Acidobacteriota > Terriglobia > Terriglobales > Acidobacteriaceae > Granulicella. Next base: position 5,883 of record JBAULP010000135.1, on the reverse strand, counting down.
CATCCTCCACCGGCAGGGTGTCGTCGAAGACCGCATCATTCGTGAAGTTTCGCATAGCAAAGTTATCCAGCCATTTAATTGGGCAGGGAAGCATCCCCCCGCCATCGCTGTACTCCACCATCACCTTGCGCTGAAACATAGCGTCTTCCTAAACGAACTGCACAAACATCGGCGTATCAATCGCAAACGCCTTTGAAGTGTCTCCCAGCCGCCCGGTCGCAGGATCATGCGAAAACACCGTCACCGTAGACGTCCCCTGGTTTGCGCACAACAACCATCGCCGCGACGGATCAAACGCGATATACCGCGTCACGCCTCCTCCGCTAAACACGCGTTGCTGCTCGGTCAACAAACCACTCGACGCATTCACCCCATACACCAAAACTGAATTCGCGCCTCGCGTGTTTCCATACACAAACTTGCCGTCCGGGCTGATGACAATCTCACACCCCGTACTTCCAGAATGCGTCCCGCCCGGCGGCAGCGTCGAGATCACACTGTCCTTGCGCAGCACTGGCGCAGGCACCCCATTGCTCACATTCCAGTCATACAAATCAATCGTGCAATCCAGCTCATGAATGCAATACAGCCACAGCCCATTGGGATGGAACGCAAGATGCCGCGGCCCCGAACCAGCCCGTGCCGCAATGCGCACCGGCGCCTCCATCGGATGCGCCGCTCCCGGATGGATCCGGAAGATCTCAATCGCATCCTCGCCCAGATTGCAGGCCAGCACAAACCGGTTGTCCGGAGAAATCACCGCGCAATGAATGTGCGCCGAGTCCTGCCGCACCGTGTTCGGTCCCGGAACGCCGCACGCTGGATTGTTCCGGCAATCAAACAACCCTGCCGCTGTCACCGAGCCACCCGCGCCCAGTGAAAATGCAGCAAAGCTCCCGCCACCATAATTCGCTGCAAACGCATCCTGCCCCGTCGCGTCCACCGAAACATAACAAGGTCCGTTGCCGCCGCTATCTACCCGCGCCGCCGGAGTCAAGCCCGCGGTCTCCCTGTCCAACAGAAAGCTCGAAAGCGTTCCATTGCCCTCAGGAGCTTCATTCACCGCATACAAAATCGGAAGCTTGGGGTGCATCGCCAGGTAGCTCGGATGCACCGTCGCCGCCGCCACCTCGAAGCCGCTCAACTCACCGCGCTCAGCGTCCCACGCCGCGCGAAAAATTCCCTTGTCCGTCCCTGTCCCCAGCAACACCCACTTGGGATTCTTAGAGACAGGACTCGCCAGCGCCCGCAGTGCATACGGAAACGCAACCGCGCCCGCTAAAAACTTCCGTCGAGTTGTCAGCAATTCCATTCGCCCTTACATCGACTCGGCGACAGTTTGTGGCTCGCCGGGCAGTTTGAAGTCGAGTTCCCCAGGATGTGCATCCCGGTCAATCACGGGCAGGCTTGGCAGATTCGCCGTATGCCCCGCCTCGTCCACCACTGCGGACACCTCCCGCAGCACCTCGTCCACGCTCATCGTATACATCTCGCGACCGTTATCGTAACCGCTCTCGATGGCCTGCTTAAGAAAGCGTCCCGCCGCCTGCGCCGCCAGGTAATCTGTAATCACCTTGCCGCTTCTCCGCTTTTGTTCCACCCACGCGGCGTTTGGCATGGCAATCCAAAGCGGCCGTCCGTTCACAGCAAAGCGTATATCGGTAGCATCGGCATGCCGAGTAGCAATCGCCACCACGGTGCCCTTCCACACGCAGTGCAGCTTCTCTGCGGTCCAACGATCAGTCGCTACAAAGTCTTCATACATGGCCCTTTCAGGTTAGTCGCAGCATTCGCGCGAAGCAAGCCGACTACCGCACAAAGATTTTTGTCATCTCGCGGCTAACCCTTGCTGATTTACCCTAGTCACAGGAAAGTCCCTGAGATTAAGACATGAACGCTAACATCGTTCACCGACCCGCTTCACGAGGACATCACCGTGCAAAAATATCTTTCTATCTTCCTCTCAGTCTTTGCTTTAGGGCCTTTCGTCTCTGCGCAGGCTCCAGCTAAACCCGCCCCCGCCAAGACGCCCGACGTCCTGGTCTTCGCCAATGGCGATAGGCTCACCGGCAAGCTCGAAAGTGTCACTGCAGGAAACGTCGTATTCGATAGCGACATGGCCGGAAAACTCACCATCTCCATCGACAAAATCAAGCAGCTCAGCTCCGGCGGCGAGTTCGCCCTCCTCCGTAAGGGAGTCCCGATAGGCAAAGCTCCCGTTCCCGAAGGCTCCGTCCAGGTCGCGGATGGCGACCTCAAGCTCACGCCTCCCTCTGGCCAGTCGCCAGCCGTCGTGCCCGCCAAAGAGGTCGACTACCTCATCGACCGGGAAACCTACCACAAGCAGATGGACCACGAGGTCGGCTTTCTTAGCGGCTGGGGCGGTACCGTCACCGGTGGCGCCAATATCGAGCGTTCCACCACCACCGGAACCACCCTCAACGCAGGCATCTCGCTCGTCCGCGCCATCCCCAGCGTTCCCTGGCTGCTTCCCCGCAATCGCACCATCGTCAACGTCGACGAAAGCTACGGCAAGCTGTCTACCCCCAATATTCCGCCCACCTCGCCGCCCACGGCCGCCGTCGTCATCACCAGCATCTTTCACGCTGACGCCGAGCGCGACGAGTACTTCAGCCCCCGCCTCTACGCCCTCGCCAACGCGACCTTCGACCACAACTTCGGTCAGGGCCTCCAGTTCCAGCAGGTCTACGGCGGTGGCATCGGCTACACGGCCATCAAGGACGCCAAGCAGGAACTCGATCTGAAGGGAGAGATGGACTACGAGAAGCAGCAGTACGTCTCCACCACGGTCAATAACGTGACGACCACTCCCCCATCGGTCAACATCATCGGCAGCACAATCTTCGAGGGGTACAAGCGCACCCTGCCACGCAAGATGCTCTTCACGCAAACCCTGGACGTCCTGCCCGCTTGGAATAACTTCAAAGCTTATTCGGCCAACTTCACCGCGGCCCTCGCTGTGCCTGTTTTCAAGCGTCTTAGCGCCTCGGTATCCGTTGCGGATAACTTCCTCAACGACCCCGCAGTCTATTACAAGAAGAACTCGTTCCAGTTCATCACCGGCGTCACGTACGTGCTGCCGTAGCATTCTTTGGGGCTACTTCCCAAGCCCCCCAAAAGGGCTTGGGAAGCTCCAGGAGCCCCCGGAACGGGTCTTAGATGTTCTAATGAATGGATGCGGGCAATTCGGCGCCGCAGTGTGCAATCAGGAGTTCGGATTTGATGTGTGATGTGCGTAAGGTAGCTGTACGTTTGGTGTTCTCCGGTTTGGCTGTTGCTCTGCTCGCTGGTGGCGTTGCCCCCGCAAATGCCCAGACCCAGACGAAGAAAAGAAAGCAGGAATCCCATGCCCGCCACGAGACCAACGCAACCCGTCTCGCGCGCATCCGCCGCACCGTCGAGGACACCTACTCGCATCGTTACGAAGTCATCGGCGGCGGCGGCTATCTTCGCTTTCGCAGTGGCGACTACACCCGCAGGAACAATGAGATCAGCTGGGCTACAGCGTTCAACTACTACCTCAATGAAAAGCTGGCGATCGTCGGCGACGCCCGCGGTTCCTTTGGCGACGCCCATCAGCAACTTCCCCTTCAGTTTCCCAACATCTCAAGGCCGCAGATTAACGAGTACACCTTCATGGGCGGCGCAAGCTATCGGTTTTACTCCCGGGAGAAGTATGCGTTCAGCGTCCAGGCCCTCGGCGGCGAAGGTTGGGGAATCTTCTCAGGTGGCGCGAAGGGCCTGACTGGAAATGAAGTTGGCTTGTGGAATGACGGTTTCCGTCCAGCATTCTCTGTGGGAGTGAGCGCCGACTACAACATCCTTCCCAATGTCGCGATTCGCTTTACCCCAACCTGGGTAGGCACCACCTTCGCCGGCACGAAGGTCCAGGTCGGGACCGTGACAAACACCACCATCTCGGACACCGGAACAGTTACCTACACAACAATCCCTGTCTACAATGGCGCCACCGGGAACTTTTTGCAGAATAACCTCGGCTTCAATATTGGAATCCTCTACAGGTTCGGTCGCCGGTAACCATCCCTTCAAAGCCGATCGCAAGCCTGAGGGGATAAAATAGTTCTATGTCCAAAGGTTGGGAATCCAAGAGCGTTGAAGAGCAGCAAGCTGAGGCGGCGGCGCCTACGCCGTCGTCCCCCTCTGAGCAGACCGCCCAGGCAAAGCGCGATGAGGCCGACCGCAAGCGCCGCGTCCAGGCCCTCGAGTTACAGCGTGAGCGCGTTCTCTCCGAGCGCACCTCAAGCCCTCACCGCCGCAGCGCCCTCGAACTCGCACTCGCCACCATCGAACGCGAACTTGAGCAGCTCGGCTGGTCGATCAAGCTCTAACTCGCCCGCTCAGCTCTTTCGTGTTAGCACAAACGGGTTCGCCTGCGCCGTGGGCGTCAGAACCACAGTCTGAATACTCACATGCGGCGGCCGCGTCGCAGCCCACACAATCACATCCGCCACATCCTCAGGCTGCAATGGATCTACATTCTGGTACGTCTTCGCTGCCCGCTCCTCGTCGCCGCGAAACCGGATCCTGCTGAAGTCCGTCTCCACCATCCCCGGATCCACCGAAGTCACGCGCACCGCGGTCCCATTCAGATCAATCCTCAATCCATCGGAGATAAATCGCTCCGCCGCCTTCGTCGCGCAATAAACTCCGCCATTTGCATACGCCATGTGCCCCGCAATCGACCCCAAGCTGATCACATGCCCATCATTGCGCTCTACCATTCCAGGCACCACCACGCGCGTCACATACAGCAGCCCCTTCACATTCGTGTCGATCATCTCCTCCCAGTTCTCAATCTCATCCTGGTAGAGCTTAGTCAGTCCGCGGCTGAGGCCAGCGTTATTCACCAGCACATCCACCGCTCGCCACGCCTCCGGTAGTTCGCTCCATGCCCGCTGCACGGCAGCGCCGTCGCGCACATCCAGCTCAAAATTCAGCACATCGACGGCGCCGGCATCGCGCAGCTCCGCCTCCATGGCCTGCAACTTCTCCAACCGTCTCGCGCACAGCAGCAACTTGGCTCCACGCCTCGCAAACTCCATCGCAGTCGCAGCGCCAATCCCGGCGCTCGCCCCCGTAACAAACACAATCTTCCCCTTCATCGATGTGCCCACAGTCTCCTCCTAAACACTCAAAACTATTGTCCCACCTCGCACAAAGCATGAGGACCGCGATTAGCTCGCGGTCCTCATGCCAACTTCGATCTTCAACCAAATCTACCGCTGCTGTGGTTGCTGCTGCGGCTGCTCCTGTTGCGGCTGCCCCTGCTGCTGATTGATGGAAGGCGGCTCGGTAATCGTAGGCTGCGTCGTCTGCACCCCAATCGATTGACCAGACACCACCAGGTTCACCCGGCGATTCTTCGCCCTTCCTGCAGCCGTGGCATTCGACGCCACAGGATCAGCCTTGCCATATCCAACCGACGTCACATTCGCCGCCGGCACACCATTCTGCACCAGGAAGTCATGCACCGCATTCGCCCGGTTCTCGCTCAGTTTCTGGTTGTACGCATCTCCGCCAACCGAGTCCGTGTAGCCCTCCACCTGCACCCGCAGTCCCGGATACAGTTGCAGAATCGTCGCTACCTTCGCCAAAGCAATCTGCGCATTCGGCTTCAGCGTATAGCGAGCCGTGTCAAAGAGCACATCGCCGAGGTTCACAATCAACCCGCGCGCGCTCTCCGTAGTCGCCAGCACAGAGTTCAACTGCGCACGCAGTTTCTCGCGCGTAGCCGCAGCTTCCTGCTTGCTCTGCTCCGCCTGCTGATGCGCCGCAGCGGCCTCCGCCCGAGCATTCGCCGCCTCGGCATCCGCTCTCGCCTTCGCCGCCTCGGCCTGGGCC
>JBAULP010000134.1:0-54395 GCA_049578265.1 Acidobacteriaceae bacterium | reverse complement strand
TACGTGTTGGTCGCGATCAGATCCCCTGCCGCGTTCACCGCCATCGTGTCTCCCGCAGGCTCCCCTCCTGACTGCCCTCCCCCTCCTGGCAGCGCCCCCAACATCGTCGACTCACTCATCACGATGTCTCCAGAGGCCGGCACCTGCGCCTTTGCAATTCCACCCGAAAGACAAAGTGCCAAAGCTACCACCAATGCGGTCGGAATCGTGTTCCATGAGCTCAAGGAATTGCCTGGGCCTGTCTGGATAGCTTTCATTTCTAATGCTCCTCGTCTACGTTCTCTTGGCATGGCGGGAACTACTGTTTCTTCATTCCTTGCGTTTTGCAATCCAATCTCGTGTTCCACTTCACCCTCACGATCTCGTGGGCCCTATTGCACCGTCACATTGACCGTAAAGGGCAACGACATCTGGTTTTCATTTCCATACACGATTCCCGCAGGATTGCCAGGTGTTACCGGCACCGTGCGGCTGCCAACCTGTTTCGCAGTGATCAATACCTGGTACGTCCCCGCTGGTGTTACCGTCCCGGAAGTCGTTCCAAGCACCTTCGTACTGCAGCCGCTGATTCCTGCAAATACTCCGCAACAAAGCAGCAGGCAAGCCAGCAGAGAGATCCGCCCGCGCAGTGACTTCTTTCTACCGAACGCCAGACCAAGCAATCCCAACCCAAACATCGAGGCAAAGGTCAAGGCGCTGGTCTTACTTCTTACACTCGAGACGGCGCCCGAGCCCACATTGGTGGTAATCGTCAACATCACAGTGCCCGGGCCAACGCAGCCTACATTAACCGCACATGCCGTTCCTCCGATCAATGTGCCCGGAGGCGGTCCCACTGCAACAGACTGCGGATCGGAGACATCGGGATTCGGATAAGTGAAGGTGCACGTCGCATAAGCTGGCAGTCCATCACACGCCAGCTGCACGGGTAACGAGTAATTATTCAGCAACCCGCCATTAGGCTCTTGAACCGTAGCAGTCGGCGCTGTATCTCCCCCGCCCGCGTAACCAAAGCCCAACAGCGAGGTCAACGTCAGCGTCGCGGTCGTCGTGCTCCCAGAGGTCACTGACAACGAAGACGGATTCGAAGAAATCTGCACCACAGGATTACGCAATGCCGTAAATGAAATCGCAGACCCGCTCGCTGCAGAATAGTTCGGGTTCGTATAGCCGACCGCGGAGCCAGTACCAGCAGGGCTGTACATCGGCGTGATCGTATAAGCCGTCAGCAGGTCCGGAATGGAGTTGTTGCTTGTATCGATCGCGAAGCAGGTAGTCTGGAACGGCGCAGTTCCATCCGCCGCTACGGGAACTGGCTGGCACCCAGGAGTAGATGCGCCAGCAAACGTGACGGAACCGTAGTTCATGCCGATCAACTTCCCTGTGGGATCGTACACAGGCTGACCAATCAGCGGCGCACCATCGGTCGCAACCACCTGCACAGGGTAGGTGTATTCGAATGGCACAACCGACCCGTCGTACGGCTCCTGCGAGCCCGTACCACCGGCCAGCACATAAGGATACGTAGGCGCCGCTAGCTGCACGGCAGCCAGCGTAGGTTGGATCACGGTCACCGCACCTACGGCAACTGTCACCTGGGCCGATGCGGTGGACTTCCCGTAAGCTCGATCGCCACCGTAGCTCACGCTGAACGTATACGTCCCCGCGGGGATCTGAGGAGGCGTGATCGTGACCGTGCCATTCGCAAGGGTTCCGGTCACGACGACGGGCGCTGTCAACGTAGTGCCCGTGATGGTCAGGGTCACCTGCCCCGTCGGTGCCGCGCCGGTCCCAGAGCTGGGGGTGACCGTGACCAAGGCCGGCGTTCCGTCAACAGTAGGATTCGTCACGCTAATCTTGGTCGTTGAGTTTGCCAGCGCCACCCCAACTCCAACCACATTCACTCCAACAGGCGAGTTCGCAGCGCCCGTCTGAACCAGCAGCTCAGCAGAAAGAGTGCCCTGGTCTCCAGGCCCCGGGTTGAAGGTAATCGTCGCCCCGCATGTCGCTCCCACCGCCTCTGGCGACGTGCATGTTGTCGTCGTCGCACTGTAATCTGCAGTGCTGGTGAAACCGGTGAAGTTGAACGGCGCGTTTCCGTCATTCACCACGGAAACGTTCCCTGTCGCAGTCGCCGTCGCGCTCGTCAACGTTCCAAAGTTGATCGAGGCGCTCGAGCTAACAGAGTTCACGTTCTCAGCCACCGCATCCGTGACGTACACGTCCTGCATGGAATCGAGCGCCACCGATGCCGGGCTCGTCACCCCTGGCGCAACGATCGTCTGATCCGCCGGGTTTAGCGTTCCTCCCTCGTTCGGAACGCGAATCGTCCCTCCCGGCATCGCAATGTAGACCGCTCCAGAAGGATCAACCGCAAGACCCGTCGCGTTGCTAAGCGTTGTCAGCAGCGTCGTCTGCGTTCCAGCGGGTGTCACTTCGTAAAGGTTCGCTCCATCGGCAACGTAAAGGTTGCCATTCTCATCGACGGCTAGAGCAGATGGCGCATTGAATCCGCCAAGGTCCGTCTCCGTCTGGCTTAGCGGCCCAAACGTCCCGCCGACATCGCCCAGCTCCACCACGCGATGATTGTCCGGGTCTGAGATGTACAAATCATCGCTTCCATCTGCGGCCAGCCGAAGATTCGCGCCCAACCCGCCCTTAATCGTGATCTGGCCTGCGGTATTCAATCCGCTCGCGCCAATCGGCACCTCGTATACATTTCCGCTATCCGCGATGAACACATCGCCGGCTCCATCAGCAGCCACGCCCGTCGGAGCCGTCAGTCCCGTCCCCACAGTCGTAGCCGCGGCCACAGCGCCGTAGCCTTTGGGATACATCTCCACCGCACCCAGTCCTGAGTCGGCAACATAGGTATTGTCATTCGCGTCGACCGCAATCTGGCTCGGCGTCTTCAGTCCCGCGCCAATCACCGTCGGTGTTGCCGGCGGAACTTGGGACGTCACCTGCAGCGCCGATCCCAAACCGATTCCCTGCAGCGTCATCGAACTAAGCACGTTGTTCGACGCATCCAGCATCAGCAGCTTCGCCGACACCGTTCCTGCCGCAGTCGGGCTCAACGTCACATTCTCCGAGCAACCGCTGTCTGCTGCGTAGGCCGTGCCACCTGCGCAAGTTCCTCCTGTCGCAATCGTGAAGTCCGGCGTCGCCGCACCCGACTCCTGAATTGCAAACGAAGCCGGGGTCACTGCTCCGCTAAAACTAAATTGAACCGCCTCACTCGACGCCGCGGGAGCTCCAGTCGCCGTCGACCCCAGCGTAGCCGCATTGAACGTAACTTTTGTGATCGACTGGCTGCCACTCTGGTTGGTCGGAACATAGAGGATGTCGCGCGTCTGATCTACGCTCACCTGCCCATCTGCAGGCACAGGCGTCAACAACACCGCACCCGCGGTGTTCGGAGTGCCTGACGGATTCGGCACAAAGAACACGCCCTCTGTTGAGTCGCTGATGTATAGATTTCCCTCGGCATCCGTCGTCACTCCCCGAACGGATGGGAGATTCGGATCCACGCGCGTCAGTCCCGCATCCGACGCAATCGCCGTCGAGCCTGCCGGAATCATCAACACGCCCGGCAGCGGACTCTCCGGCGGCGTGCTGGTCGCCGTGTCCGCTTCTTCGACAAAGTAGATGTTCCCAAACTTGTCCACCGCAATCGACTGCGCGCGCGCGCCCATTGCCGCAAGAATTCCAACGGCCGTCCCGGCTTTTGCTGTGCTCCCGGAACCCGTCACAGCCAAAGAAAAGATGAAGTTGCCGCTGTTTTGCGCGTTAATAATTAGATTGTTGTTGGCATCTGTCGTGATGGCCCATGGCTGGAAATAACCGTTGGGCAGGCCGGTGATTCCGTACTGCGCGAAGATGTATGGACTCGTGCCGCCACCGTTGTTCGGGCACACAGACGTAGTAGGGTTGGCCGGCGTAACCGTCGACAGCCCGTCCCACGAGCTCGTTGACGTGTCGTAGGAAAACTTCAGCAGGCAGTTGTTGTAATTCGCCTCGATATAGAGATTATTGGTTGAGTCAATCGCAATTCCAGGATTCGCATAGGTGGGCAATCCGCCGGCAGCCACTAGTGTCACCACAGCACCGCCATTGGCCGGATACTCGTATAGCGCGCCATTGGCGAAGTCCACCACCAGCAAGTCCCCATACGTGTCCAGCGCAGTCTGAAACACTGTGCCCAGCCCGGTCGGCGGCGTCAACCCCTGGGGAAAGCTCGCTGTCACGAGAGGCGTGGTCGCCTGCGCTGCTGCACCTTGGCCATACGCCACAAGGAACAGGAGCAGCGTGAGCGCGTATGCCGACATCCGGCGCAACGATGTGTAGGACTTGGTCAACATGACATTTCTCCCTGGAGAACTCGTACTTGCATCAACCGCTGTTACCGCTTCCGAAGAACAATCTCCCGATCTCCGGAAGCCTCTCGAACCATTGCTCATCATGCCTACTGGATCGTTACCGTCAACGTGAACGGCAACGATGAAACCTTGTCCGACAAAAGATCAACCGTGTAAATCCTTACGTTGTACGTACCCGCAGGTGTCACCACGTGAGGCGCCGGAGGGGTAGTTGTGTAACCGGAATTCGTGCATCCCGAAAGGCCCAGAGCAGCTCCTCCAAAAATCGCGAGCAAACAGATAGCCGTCAACGCGGAGTGATGTAGTTTTGCCCGTCTCCGGAACGCCAGGCCCAGCAGCCCCAATCCAAACAGCCCGGCGAAGGCTATCGGGGATGTCCCCGTTCGCACCGCACCAACATTTACCGGGATGTTGCTGCTGATCGTGACGTGGCTGACCTGCGGCACGCCGGGATGATCGAAGAAATCGATCGTCGGCACATCGAAGGTGCACTCCGAATACTGGGGCAGCGTCGTATTGTCGCAGTAGAGTTGCGCACCCAGCTTCGGTGAGTAGCCTTCCAAGGCGGTCAGCGTCAGCGCACTCGTGACTGGTGTGCCTGCCGGAGTCGATACCGTGGCAGGGCTTGCCGTAATCAGTGCGCTCGGCTGGATCACATCAATCGTCACAACCGAAGACGTCACCGTCGCAAAATTAAGATCCCCACTATATACAGCCGTGAGGTTGTAAGTCCCTGCCGCCAGGTTGGAAGTATTGAAGACCGCATCCCCATTTCCATCCAGCGTCACCGGATTCTGAGTCGTGTCCGCAGGGGTGGTCCCACTCAGGAACTGCACATTTCCCGTCGGCGTCCCCACAGTGGATGCAACCGACGCCTGCAGCGTGGTCGTCGACCCCTGCAGCACGTAGTACACGCCGTTGACGGCGCTCACACCCGCCGGTTCGCTCAACGCAATCGTGGGCGTGGCCTGCTTCACGACAACGGTGAACGTTCTCGAGCTCGAGCTTCCGCCAAAGATCGTATCGCCCTTATAACTGACGAACAGAATATACGTCCCACCATTGAGCCCGGTGAGATTGAAACTAGCCTGCTGGTTGCTCAGCGTCTGCGTTTGCGTCGTCTCCGACGAACCCTTCGCTTGCGGATCAAGCGTAAGAACTATCCTGCCCCCCGTCGGCTCGTTCCCTGCAGAACAGGTCGGATCCACTGGAGCCACGGTCGCCGCCACCGTCGTGCTCGCCGGGTATACCAGTCCCGTCGATGGAGTCAGCGTAATGGTCGTCGTCGTAAGGCAAAGGTTGTTCAGCGACCACGCGGCCAACGACGCGTTGGTCGTCGGCGCATTCACTCCCGTCGTCGGCACCTGCATCGAACCCTGGCTCAAGCCATTATTTGCAGCCGTTACCGTCACCCCCAACGAGCACGAGGAAGCGCTCCCAATCGGTGTCGCCCCCGTCGTGTCGCATGGGTTCTGCCCATCCGTCTCGATCGAATAGTCCGCGGCGTTCGTCCCCGAGAACGTAGGATCCCCCGTTAGCGCCAGCGGCTCATTGCCGATGTTGTAGACAGCCACATCCACCGGATCGCTCTGCGTCTGCGTGCTCACCGTGCCAAAGCTTACATTCGCCCCGTTGAGCGAGAACAGGCTCGGCGTCGAAACGGTTGTACTTGTCGGCGCAGCTGTGCTCGTGTACGTCGTTGTCGTGTAAGACGACGTCGTCACATAAATATCCCCAAGCGCATCCATCCCCAGACCGGCCGGTGCCGTGACACCTCCGCTATCGATCTGCGCGGCATCGTTGTAATTCAGACCAGTGGTCTCTAGCGGAATCCGCAGGATCCCACCGTTCTGCGCGACATCCACCGAACCCGACGCGTCCACAGCAAGTCCGGTCACAGGAGCCGAAAGATTGCTCGTAATCGTTGTCTGTCCACCCCAGAAATTGACCTCCACGAGGTTGCTTCCGTCGGCAACATACACATCGCCCGAATCGTCCACGGCCACCGCCGAAGGCTTCGTGAATCCAGTCCCGACCGTCTCCGTTCCCTGGATCACCATCGCCGTTTGTGGGTTGAAGATCCGAACCACGCGAGCGTGATCAGGGTCCGCAACATACACGTTGCCCGACCCATCGACCGCCAGGTTGAGATGCGTTCCCAGTCCCGACTCCAGCATTGTCTGCCCCGCGGGATTTAGCACCCCACTCACCGCCGGAACCTCAATCACCTTCCCCGAGTCAGCGATATAGACATCGCCAAACCCATCGACCGCGACACCTGTCGGCGCGGTGAGCCCCGTGCCGACCGGCGTTCCCGCAGAAGCACTCGATGATCCTGCCGGGAACATCAGAACCCTGCCAGCTCCCGAGTCCGCTACATACGAGTTCCCAACTGAATCGCCTGCCACTTGCTCCGGCGTAACCAGGTCCGTCGCCAAAGACGTCTGTGCTGCCGGGATCAACAACGCCGCTGCAGGTCCTTCGCCGATCCCTGTCAGATCAGCCGCGCTTCCTGCAATCACCTTGTTGCTCGCATCGAGCATCGAGACTTGCCCCGACACACTACCCACCGAGTTCGTTCCCTGCGGAGTGAGCGTCACCCAGTACTGGCAGGAGCTGAAGGCCAGATAGGTCATCGCCGCCGTGCATGGAACCGCCGGCGTATTGCCGCTTGCCGGTGGATACGGATTCGTCGCGGTCGCGCTGTAGTCAGTACCTCCGCCCGGCTGTGAGAACCCAATGCTCGATGGAGTCACACTTCCGCTGAAGCTGTAAAACACAACTCCCGGCGAGCTCGCCGTGCCGACAGGAGTCGCACCTAGATTCGCCGAACCCAACTGGTACAGCACCATATTTCCAGTGCCCGGTATCCCTCCTGATCCATTCGGACTCCAGTTCGCTGAACTCCCCGTGGGCAGCCAGATGAATCCGCGATAGTCAATCGTAGGATTCGCGTTCACGCTTACCGGAGAAAGATATTCGGAATCCTCAAAGTTGAAACTCGTCGCCGCCACGCCGACGGGGCTCCCACTCTCATTCGGAATCATCAGCAGCCCATTCCTGGTCCCGCCGTATCCATCCGACGCATCGCCAACATACACATTGCCAGCGGCATCGATCGCCAGCCCGTTGAACTTCTCCGTGTTTCCCGGATCGATGCGTGACAAGGCAGTCTCTGTCCCTGAAATACAAGGCGAAGTAGGATCAGCCGTCCCAGCCGCGCTCGCAGCCATGCAGCTCTTATATGCAGTGGCCGGTACAAAGAACACACCCGTGGTCCGGCTCGCCGGTGGGTCGTACGGGTTCTCGATGAAGTAGAGATTTCCATTCACATCCAGCTGCATCGGCATCACCTTGTCGGCGAGGCCTTTGATCAAATACTGGAACTCAGGCTGTCCCGCATCCGGCCCGCTCGGGAACGACGGCACAGTACCGTCCGCATTCACGGGAATCATCATGATGTCGTTCGCATTCTGTTCCGACACAAACAGGATGCCACTGCCATCCATCTTCGAGCTGTTCAGGAACGCTACGTTCTGCGTGCCATTACCTTCGAACCCGCCGTCAATCGTCGGCTCCCAGCTATCCCCCGATGCCGAGTAGTCCCACGTTCCATCGCTCGGGTTATACGGCACGCGATAGATGTGCTGACTTCCGCTGTAGCGATCGGGAACATAGAAGGTACCCTTCGCGTCCATCGCCATGCCTTCGTTCCAATACGTGCCCGCGCTGTCAATCGCGGAGGTGATGGTCTGAAACGTCGTCGAACCCTTTTTCAACTGATAGATCGAGCCGTATCCGCCGCCGCCGCACACGTCCAGAAATAGCGTGTCCCCATTGGGCGCGTTGATGATCTGGTAGATCTGGCAGTACTGGTTGCTATGCTGCAGCGGAATCACCGAGCCGGTCGTCACCAGTTCCTTCTGCGCCGTCGCAAGGCCGCACAGAGACATCATTCCGATCAGTACCATCAACCCGGTGCGCGCCCGCCGGGGGAAGTGCGCTGCAGTCTCTATGGCCATAAAACCCCTCCGAAAATCCTTGTCTCTTCTTCTGTGCGAGAAGCCCAGGCCACTCGCATCCGTTGTCGTACTGCTCTATTCATCTGTTGATCGCCTCGAAGCTGCGATCGTTACTTTGTCTCGACCAGCCATGCACATCGCTCAACTGCTGATCCGGTTCTGCACCCTCCCGCGCTCATCGCGCGAGGCGTGCGCAGCAAATCCTTAGAACGAGAACTTAGCGCCAAGCTCAATGAGCCGCGCTCCAAACTTGACATTCGCTATACCAAAATTTGGAACCCTCAACTCGCTCGGTGTGAGTGGCTGGCCAGCTACTGCGTAGTTGAGACTGCCCAGGCTCAGATTCGTGTTGTCGTTGTTGTTGAACGACACCAGCGGATGATTTAAGAAGTTGAAGCCGGAGATATGGAACTGCACATACCGGCTGCCGCCCGCCGAGAAGTTTTTGTATACCGATAAATTGTGGTTTTGATACGCCGGCCCATGAATATATGGCAGCCGTTCGACTCCCTGCCCTGTGGGATTTGAGAAGTCCGCGCCTGTACCGCCCGCCGGGCTTCCCGGCAGCGGCACTCCAAAGCAAGTTGGGTTGATGAACTGATGCTTTGCCGGCCCTCCCGCAGGATTGCAGTTCAGCGTTGGCATCAGTTGGTAGTCCGGCGATCCCAGCCATGTAAGCGGACTTAGGTTCGTCACGCAGTATTGATTTCCGTTCGCATCCTTCGGTACGTTATACGTATCGATACACGTCGTCTGCTCCGTATTTTGCATCTGCTGTAATGTCGCTACCTGCACCACTTGAGTCGATCCATAGCCGAACCCGAAGTTCTCCCCTTGTCCCGAAGCCAGATTCACGCCGCTCATGAACGTCGAGATCCCAGAGATCGTCCAATCATTCGCAAGCTCTGCAAACAGCTTGTGGTCCCCGTGGTAACGCTTCCCGAGCGTGATCTGATAATGAGCGTTCACTACGTGCGTGCGATCGTAGGTAGTCGGGTTATAGTCGTTGCGCAGATTCACCGGATCAGACAGCGTGTTGTTGTACGAAGCCGCCGTCGCCAACGCCTTCGAGAACGTGTAGTTCGCTCCAAACGAGATCATTCCCGTCGACTTGTTCCAGCTCACCTGCATCGCGTTATAGTTCGCATAGAAGTCGTGCCTCAGTGCGTAAATATGTTGGTAAAACGGGAACGGACGATAGTAGTCCTGCCCGGCCGTCGTCAGACTCGAGATCGCGCCCGCACCAAGATTGGTCGGAAGGTAACAAAGGCAGAACGCCGGAGATGGCTGGAACATATAACCCTGCGGAATCAAATTGATATCCGACGCCTCGTTGTAACCGCCCGGGTTATACGTACTAAGGTTCTGGCTGTTGGTTCCCACATAAGAAACCTCCAGCAGCGAGTTCCACTTCAAGCGACGATCCACCGTCGCGTTGTACTCATAATTCACCGGCCGCACGTTGTCATTCGCGGCGAGCACATCCACGTCGAAATCCGAAGGATTGATCGGCGACTGCTCGTCCACTCCATCAAACGTCCACTGCTGTTGCAGATAGGTCGTCTTATATCCTTGCGCTGTCGCGGCCGCCTGCGCATAAGGCGCAAACTCTTCTTCGTGACGATACACACCCCATCCACCACGAATCACCGTCTTACCATTGCCCTTCAAATCCCAGGACAGACCCACGCGCGGCGTGAAATACACCTGTGGTGGATTGTTTACCTCGTTCGTAATCGACTTATTAATTCCATGCCACGTGATGCCCGGATAATCTGTTGTCTCCGCGCACGAAACATTCGAGTTGTTCGCGCGCGTGCACTGCTGGTTGTACAACTGTGGAGAGAACGTCGCCAGCCCGTTACCGTGCCGGTCAATCCACGGCCCCAGGTGCTCGATGCGGGCGCCGAGCACGAACGTCACTGAATGCAGCCTTCTGGTCCTCACCGTCCAACGATCATTCACATAGCCCGACAGCGTGGTGTATTGCATGTCCACAATCGGCGTGAAGTTGGTCTGGCGGAAGCTGTCCGGCGTGCCGGTGTACATCATCGCCACTGGATTGATGCAATCGCCTAAATAAGAAGCGCCCGAGGTTCGGCTGGTGCCCGTCGACTGTGGATTCTCGCACCCGACATACTGCGAAGCTTGTCCAACATTCGCGCTGTACTGGTAGAAGCTGTTTCCAGGATTGAACGTGTACTCACCTTGCGGATAAGCGCCCGTGTCCGCAATCCCGTTCAAAATTCCCTTCTCAAAGTACCCGCCAAACTCGAATACATGCGGTCCCTTAATCCAGGTCACCGAATCCTGAAGGTCCGGCACCGTCTTCTTCATGTGCACCTGATCGTTGTAAAACCCACCCGGCATCAGCAGGTTCGGATACCCCAACCCGCCGTAGTCCGCCAGCGCCGGTACCGAGTAGTCCCCCGCATTCTTATATTCACCGAGGTAATCAAAGCTATCGCTCGCTGGATTCGTACACGTTCCGGCCGCTCGCTCCGCGGGATCGTTGCAGTTGTACTTGTTCATATCGAACCGGTCGACCGCTGCCGGATTGCCCATGTTGCCCGGGTCGCTGATCAGCGAGATAGACCCGTTGAACTGGTTCGTGACGCTCGCCCCGAAGACCCTCGTATAGTTCAGCGACAGAATGTTCGAGATATCGCCGGTCGTAACGTCTCCCGGATATTCCACCGAAAAGTTCGGCGCATACCCCAGGCTCACCGGGTCTTGCGTAATCTGCGTCTGCCGTCCGTAGGAGACATACAGCTTGTTGTTGTCGTTGATCGAATAGTCGATTCTTGCATGCAGAAGATCGCCGTTCTGCGTCTGCACCACCGGCTGCACGTAATTGTAGCCGGACAAATTCGCGAACGGATCAGCGTTCGGCAGCGGCAACCAGTTCACCAGCGCCACGCCCCCGGCGTTCGCATTGTTCGCCACGTCGCCATCCACCACCGCCGCTCCCGTCGGCAGATAATTCTCCGCGTAACACATCGGCTGGCTGGCATTCGGATTCAATAAACCATCCGGCCGCCCTCCGCACAGTTGTGCGTTCAGATTCCCAACGCTGAAATCGCCGCTGCGCTCCGCCATCGTCGGCACCCACGACCCCAGCGTCTCAGGCGAATACTTCTGGTTCAGCACCTCGAATCCGAAGAAGAAGAACAGCTTGTCGTTGTGACGGGTAAAGCGGGTTCCTGGAATCCACAACGGCCCGCCGACCGTCCCTCCCGGATAGTAGTAACTCCCCGCCGGCCGCGTCTGTTGAAGATAGTTGTTATACCAATCGTTCGCATTCAGCGCCGTGTTGCGCGCATACATGTACGCCGTTCCATGAAACGATGCCGTGCCGGACTTCGTCGTCGCGTTGAAGATCGCAGGTCCCTTCGCGCTCACCGCGCTGAAGTTCGCCGAATCCACCTTCACGTCCTGGATCATGTCAGGGTTAATCGTCTGCACTGTGCCGGCGTTCGTCTGGATATCCGTAAGCGAAACACCATCCAAAATCGTCGCTAGTCCCGTTGGTCCCAGCCCGTTCACCGAATACCCACCCGAAATCCCGTTGTTCAAACCAACCGCCGCAGTGTTCGCAGACGATTGATTGTTCACGCCCGGGCTGATCATCGCAAAGCCAGGCAGCGTCTCAATCAACTCCGTCGCATCGCGGCCCACAATCGCCAGTGTCTCCAGATCCTTCGACGTGATTACGTCACTCCGCTCCGGCGTATCCAGCGGCTTGACCGCCTGGCTCTCGGTAGCCTCCACCGTTACCGCCGCCGTCACTTCACCGATCTGCAACTTGATGTCGGTAAAGTTCACCTGGTCACCTGGCCGCAACGGAAACGGTTGCGACTCCCAGCTCTTAAACCCCATCATCGAAACCGTCACCTGGTAGCGCAGTCCCGAAACCACCGATGCCATCGTGAACCGCCCCGTTCCGCCACTCACCGCCTTGCGTTGGGTCTTGTTCTCCAGATTCGTCAGAAGGACCGTCGCGCCAGGAACCGCGGCACCCGTGGAATCTTCCACAACGCCGGACACAGATCCTGTGGTCTCTTGCGCCCGGGCGGCCGAGTGCAGCAGCGGAAATCCTGTCACCAGGATGAGCATCAATCCGGCTGCTGGCTTGATCTTAGAAAATGACATCATCGAACAGCCCCCTTTGGCTACCTTCCATTCACGTCTTGGACCCATTGCTTGATATCGATCACACGGCAGGCGTGAACCTGCTCGCGCTAAACCCCAAATATTCTCAAACTTGATAGCGGCGAGAATTATGCCGACAGACAGATGAAGCCGTCAAGCACAAAAAATGGTTTTGTAAATCGGTTTTATGTTTTTTTCGTCAAGCAACCGTCAGAAGCCGCGAATCCAGCCCGCTCCAGACGTCCACCGATATCGTGAAAAAAGATATCGTTATCATCGCATGCGATCCGATACCCGCCCACAGGCTCAATCGCGCCGTCCAACGCCTCACCCACCCAACCCCTCTCACCACGTTCCACCGTCGCCCATAGTGAAACGTTTGTCCTATCGTTTTCCACCGTTGGATCGACCCCACCCCCCCCCTCCCGGAGTCTCCAGCCGCAACACCGCCCCGCGCTTCACCCGCGAGCTGCACTTCCCCTTCAACTCTCGTTCAACCTCACCCTCGCGCAACGTCGCCCGTCCCGCCTCACCCTCCACTCCACCCTCCAACCCATACGGCCCCCGCCGCCGCCGATCCGCCAGTAGCGCCACCTCCGCATCGCACAGCATCTCCAACTCCTTCACCAACCCATCGCCCCCGCGCTGCTCGCCCTCACCACCCGACCCTCGCCGATATCCATACCTCCGCATCCGAAGCGGATACGCAAACTCCAGCGCCTCCACCGGCGTATTCAGCGAGTTCGTCATATGCGTCTGCACCCCAGAAACCCCACCCCCCTCTGCGCTAGCCCCCATCCCTCCCGCCGTCGTCTCGTAGTACGTAAACACGCGGCCACTCCGCGCATCCACACCTCCAATCGTCAGATTGCTCATCGTCCCCGCGCTAGCCGCCGGCACTCTATCCGGCGCAGCCTTCGCCAACGCGAGCAACAGCGCATCCACAATCCGCTGCGACGTCTCCACATTCCCTCCCGCCACCGCCGCCGGAGGCCGCGCATCCACAACACTGCCGCCCTCCGTCAACAATGTAAGCGGCCGCAGAATCCCCGCCGTAGCCGGCGCATCCTCACGCAGCAAACACCGCAGCACATAGAAGCAAGCCGACAGCGTAATCGCCCGCACCGCATTCACGCTCCCGGCCACCTGTCGCGACGTCCCCGCAAAATCAATCTCCATCGCGCCCGCCTCCGCGTCTACCGTCACCTTCACCGCAATCCGCACTGGCTCGTCCGTCACGCCATCATCGTCCAGCCAATCCTTCGCCTCAAACACACCCGAAGGCAGCCCCCGCAACTCCGCCCGCACCAACCTCTCCGAATAATCCAGCAATGCCTCACCCAACACCCCCAACCGCTCGACCCCATACCGCTCCACCAATCCCAACAACCGCTGCTCTCCCACCCGACAAGCCCCAATCTGCGCAGCCAGATCACCCTCACGCTCCTCCGGCGTCCGCACATTCAGCAACACCATCGCCATCAACCCTTCATCGACGACACCGCCCCGCACCAGCTTCACCGGAGGAATCCGCAGCCCCTCCTGAAATATCTCCCGCGCCGGTCCCATCGACCCCGCAAACATCCCTCCCACATCAGCATGATGCGCCCGCGCCGCCACAAAAAAACTAGCCACCCCCGCGCCCGCGCAAAACACCGGCATCACCATCGTGATGTCCGGCAGATGCGTCCCTCCCGCATAAGGATCATTAAGAATCGCAACATCGCCTCGCTCCAATCGCAGCGCCTCCACCGCCGCCTCCACGCTCATCGGCATCGACCCCAGGTGTACCGGCATGTGATCCCCCATCGCAATCACCCGATGCCGCGTATCAAAAACCGCGCATGAATAATCCCTCCGCTCCTTAATATTCGGAGAGATCGCCGTCCGCCGCAGCGCCGCACCCATCTCCTCCGCAATCGAGTGCATCGCACTCTGAAACACCGCCAACTCCGCAGCATCCCCCAAACTCATGCGCTCACCTCCATTACCAAATTCCGCAACCCATCCATCTCCACCCGCGCCCCCGGAGGCACCACGGTAGCCGACGTATACTCCGCCACCAGCGCTGGCCCCACCACCACATCCCCCGCCCGCAACCTCTCCCGATCAAACACCCGCCCCCTCACCCACTCCCCATCGAAGTACATCAACTTCTCCCCCCGCAGCGCCTGCGCCCCATCGCCCTCCCTCATCTCCTCTCGCCGAGGCTCATACCTCTCCGCGCGCACCACCACCCTCACCCGCACATTCACAATCTCCAGTCCCCGCTCCCGATGCGCAAACCCATACCGCTGCGCATGCAGCGCATGAAACCGATCCACCGCCCCCGCACCATACGCCACATTCAACTCATACCCCTGCCCCACATATCGCACGTCCACCGAGCGCTCCACCACAAACTTCTTCCCCGCAAACTCCCGCGCCCCAACCTCCTCCAACCGCGCAAACTCCTCCTCTAACTCACTCATCCGCGACCCAGCAAGACCGGGGTCCCCGACGGGCGTTCCTTGCCCGTTGGGGTGGATCATGACCGTCCGCGAATAATCTCGAACCGCATCCGCCAACAAAATCCCCACCGCGCTCAGCGCCCCCGGCATCGACGGAATCATCACCCGCGGAACCCTTAGCGCCCGCGCCACAGCGCAAGCATGCAACGGCCCTCCGCCACCAAACGCCACAAGCGTAAACCTCCGCGGGTCATGTCCTCTCTCCACCGAGATCACGCGAATCGCGCGCTCCATCTGCGTCTCCACCACGCGCAGAATCCCCGCCGCAAACGCCTCCACGCTCTCCAACCCACCACTCTCCAACCCACCACGCCGCGCCTCAAAGCAAGCCCGCGCCCGCTCCACATCCAGCTTCACCGTCCCGCTCATAAACTGCTCTTCATCCAACCGCCCCAGCAGCAGGTTCGCGTCGGTCACCGTAGGCAACTCACCTCTCCCAAAACAAACCGGCCCCGGCACCGCACCCGCAGACTCCGGCCCGACCCTCAACAACCCTCCCGCATCAAACCTCGCCAATGATCCGCCACCAGCACCCGCCGTATGAATATCCAGCATCGGCACGCTAACCGGCACACCCGCCACCACACTCTCCTGCGTCCGCCGCACCCCACCCATCTCCGCATCGGCAAGAAAAACATCAGTAGAAGTCCCACCCATATCGAACCCGATCACGCGACCAAACCCCGCAACCCGCGCCATCTCCCACGCGCCCATCACGCCACCCGCAGGCCCACTCAACACCGTCCTCACCGGCTCCTCCGCCGCCAGCCCCGCGCCCACAATCCCACCCGACGACTGCATCACCTCCATCGTTCCCCCTGCATACCTCTCGCGCACCTCCGTCTCCAACCCCAGCAGATACCCCCTCATCTTCGGCGTCAGATAAGCATTCACCACCAGCGTCGACCCCCGCTCATACTCCCGAAACTCAGGCAGAATCCGATGCCCAACCGACAACGGAATCCCCAACCCCTCCAGCGCCCGCACCACCCGCACCTCATTCTCCGCATTCAAAAAGGCAAACAGCAGCGACACCGCAACCGCCTCCGCCCCACTAGCCCTCACCCTCTCGACCAACTCCTCCAACTCAGCATCCGAAGGCCTCCTTAGCACCAGCCCCTCAGACGACACCCTCTCCGGAACCCCAAACCTCAACTCCTCCGGCACCAGACAAACCGGAGCCGGCTGCGTCCACGCATACAACTTCGCCCGCGTTTGCCGCCCAATCGCAATCGTGTCCTCAAACCCCGACGTAGTAACAAACGCAACCCGGGCCCCCTTCCGCTCCAACATCGCATTGGTCCCAACTGTCGTCCCGTGTCGTAACTCCAGAGCACCGTCTTCAACACACAGCAACCCCACCCCCTCCATCACCGCCGCCCCCGGATCACCCGGCGTAGACCGCACCTTCACCACGCGCATCTCCCCCGCAACCATCGCCACGCAATCCGTAAACGTCCCGCCAGTATCAATCGCAACGCGCAAAGCATCCCCCACAAAAACCAACCCCACCAGTATGCTTGAACAAAACCGCCTCACCCACTACTGTCTACTCACTACTCGTCTACTGTCTGCCTTTATGTCCTGGCTAACCACCGCAACCCACTCCCAGCGCCGAGCCCTCATCGCAGCCGCCCTCGGCTGGATGCTCGACAGCATGGACGTCATGCTTTACGCCATGATCCTCCCCGCCGTGCAGCGCGACCTCCACCTATCCTCGGCCCTGTCAGGTGCGATGATGTCGGCGACCCTCATCTCCGCAGCCGTCGGCGGAATCTTCTTCGGCTACTTCGCCGACCGACTCGGCCGCACCCGCGCCCTCAACGCCAGCCTCCTGCTCTACTCCGTCGCCACCTTCCTCTGCGGCTTCGCGCACACCGCCCTCATCCTCGCCGCCTTCCGCATCCTGCTAGGCCTGGGCATGGGCGGAGAGTGGGCATCCGGCGCCGCCTTAGTAGCCGAAACCTTCCCCCCAACCTCCCGCGCCAAAGCCCTCGCCTTCGTGCAAAGCTTCTGGGCGATAGGCTACGCACTCGGCGCTGCGATCACCGCCATAGTCCTCCCGCGCTTCGGTTGGCGAGCCGTCTTCTTCGCCGGAATCCTCCCCGCCCTCCTCACCCTCTGGATCCGCCGCAGCGTCCACGAGCCCGAACTCTTCCAGCGAGACCGCCAGCCCAACCCCTCGCCACTCCAACTCTTTCGCCGCCCGCTGGCCCGAGCCACCCTCATCTGCGCAACCATGAACGCCGCCACCCTCTTCGCCTGGTGGGGCCTCTTCACCTGGACCCCACGCTTCCTCTCTCTCCCCATCGCCCGCGGCGGCCACGGCCTCTCCATCGTCAACACCTCCACCTGGACAATCGTCATGCAGCTCGGCACCTTCGCCGGCTACATCTCCTTCGGCTCCATCGCCTCCCGCTTCGGAGCCAAGCGCACCTACATCGCCTACCTCGTCATCGCCGCCGCAGCCGTCCCCGTCTTCGCCAGCGTCGCCAACCCCTGGCTGCTGCTCATCATCGGCCCCATCGTAGGCTTCTTCGGCACCGGCTACTTCTCGGGCTTCGCCGTCATCGCCGCCGACCTCTTCCCCACCCCCATCCGAGCCACGGCCATGGGCTTCGTCTACAACATCGGCCGCATCGCCAGCGCCGCCGCCCCCTTCCTCATCGGCCTCCTCTCCGACCGCCACGGCCTAAGCTCTGCCCTCCTCATCACCTCGGTCGCCTTCCTCGCCGCCGCCGCCATCGCCACCGCCCTCCAACCCAGTCCCATCCCCCGACCCACAACATAACGCCACCGATTGCATCCGCTCAACGCAACCCCACCTCGAACGTTCACCTCAATAAACTCTTCGTTACGCATTGACCACCCCGTGCATCACACCATGAACGTGCACGAACTCATCAATCAAGGAGACAGGGGTATGTCAGACAATCGCGTCCGCGCAGGAGAAAAATCCGAGGATCAATTCACAGCACTCCTCGAATCACAAAGTTCCAACATCCCAACCAGCATCTTTTTAGGCGCAGCCATCGCTTCCATTGCCGGCTCGCTGGTCTGCAAGATCTCCGGCAAAGACCACCACGCTCTCTTCATCGGCCAATGGGCCGCGCCCTTCCTTCTGCTAGGCATCTATAACAAGATGGTCAAGCAACACGGCTCCGACGCCACCCATCCCGATCACTCCTAACCGTCAAGCAGATCCGCCGCAAAAAAACGCACGAGGCCCGCTCTCCGCAGACGAACAGCGGGCCTCGTTCTAAAATCTCGAGCGATCGCCCTCGTCACGCGTCTATAAACGTAGACACACCTCATCAAGGGCGCGCGCATCTCCATGATTCCAACTCTTCCACACCGGCGTCCGCATGCAAACAGACTTCCGTTCGCCGTCATACTGATCGCAATCACCCTCTCCGTCCTCCACGCAACCGCGCATCAACTGGCCCCCACCCCATCACCCCACTTCGAGGTCGCCTCCCTCCGCCCCATCAGCCCCAACGTAATATCCGATCCCCCCTCCGACCTCGATCTCGACGCCTCCGACGAGTCCCGTTACACTGGCGGCCTCATCTCCGCCAACGGCTATCTCATCAACTTCATCATCTTCGCCTACAAAATCGCCGACACCACCCAATACCCGCTCACCGACGCCCAACTCCCTCCCTGGGCCCACACCCAGCGCTTCCACCTCGAAGCCCGTCCCATCGGCACGCCCACCAAAGATCAAATCCGACTCATGGTCCAATTGCTTCTCAAAGACCGCTTCCATCTCTCCGTCCACAACGAAACCCGCCAGCTTCCCGTCTACGCGCTCGTGCTCGACAAGCCCAACAAGCCCGGCCCCCAACTCAAGCCCAGCCCATCCGACAGCCCGTGCACGCCCCACGCCCCCTCGTCGGACAGCTCAGCCAGTCAGCCCCCAACCTACTGCGCCCCATTCTTCACCCACGACGCTGACGGCCTATGGCACATGAAGATCCTCGACTGGACCATGCAGCAGATCGCAGGAGACATCGCCACCATTGCAGCAAACATGGGTGCCCTCGATCCCCGACCCGTCCTCGACCAAACCGGCCTCAACGGCAGATTCGATCTCACCCTCGACTTCGTGCGCGAGTCCAGAATCCCTCAGCCCAACGACGCCTCCGCACCCCAGGTCTCCGGCCTCACCTTCTCCGGAGCACTAAAAAAACAAGCCGGCCTCCTCCTCATCAAGCAAACAGGCCCCGTGAACGCAATCATTATCGACCACGTCGACCAACCTTCCGAGAACTAACAGCCCACCAGCAGCCCACTCGCCGAACCCTCCCGCAAAAACGGCGCGCTCCCCTTCAGCGCCATGAGTGATACGCACCCTCACCAGCAACCTAACCCAACCCCATCGATCCCCCGCGAGATACCAAACAAGTTGCCCTCATAACGCCACAAGCGCATCCTTTAAATCACCATGCCCCGCAAATCAAATCCTCCCAGCAAATCAACACCACCCCGCAAGCCAACAACACCCATCAAATCCATCACACTCCACAAAGCGAACAAACCGAGCAAATCCCTAACACCCCGCAACCCAATACCGCCCAGCGAACCCACCCCGCGCCAAGCCAAGCCCAAATCAAAGCCCCCGTACCCCTTCGTCCTGGATGCCCTCGACCCCCTCCACCCGGAAGTCCGCCGCATGTTCTCGGGCTTCGCCGTCTACACCGCCAATCGCCTCATCCTCATGCTGCGCGAAAGCCCCAAATCACCTCGCGACAACGGCCTCTGGCTAGTCCTCTCCGAAACCACCAGCCCCGCCGATCCAGCCCTCCGCCGCGACTTCCCCTCCCTCCGCACCATCGACATCCTCGGCGGCGCCATCAACCACTGGCTCTTAATCCCCTCCGACAGCCCCTCCTTCGAATCCGAATCCCTCCGCGCCTGCGACCACCTCCTCCACCACGACCCCCGCCTAGGCCGCATCCCCAAATCCCGCCGCTAGTGAACCAGACACGCTCTTTGCACGTATGCCCCGTAGCCACTGCATAACGCGACCGCAGAGTGCGCGGAGGTTCTATGCTCAACAGGCGCCAGTCGCCATGGATCTTCCTGCTCACTCTCTCTGAGTGCGCCATGCTCTCTGCATGCGCTATGCCGGCCAGCAAAGCCCTCGGGCAGAGCACCCAGTCGCCCCTCGCAAGCTACGAGAAGCAGTTCCACACTGAAAAAATCTCGCGAGACGGCTTCGACCTTTACTACCGTTCCCTCGGCGTCGGCCAACCGGTCCTTATCTTAAGTGGCGGCCCAGGAGATGACTGCGATTACATGCTTCCCGTAGCCGCCGAGATCGCAAAGCACGCCCATGCCATCTTGCTCGAGCAGCGCGGGACAGGCCGATCCATCCCTCCCGTCGTCGACAAGACCACCGTCAATCTGGCGCTTTATCTTCAAGACTTCGAGGCGCTCCGAACCCATCTAAACATCCAGCAATGGACCGTCGTTGGTCACTCTGCCGGCGGCGTTCTTGCGATGGATTACGCCGCCGCATTCCCCGACAGGATCAACAAGCTAATCCTCCTCGACTCAGCTCCCGTCGCATTCCAGTATCTGGCCGCCTTCCAGGACAACATGCTCGACCGTCTCTCGCCCGAGGAGCGCGATCAGATGACAAAATTGCAGAACTCAAATTCGCCAGAAGACCAGGAATCCATGGGCAAGCTGCTCGTCGACGCCCTCTTCTTCAACCGCAAACTCGGCGACCAGTTAGTCCCATCACTGGTCCACGCGCGACATGGCAACGTCGGCTATCTCCTCGGAACCGAGATCACCGCGCCAGGGTACAATCTCCGATCCCGCCTCAAGAACTTCGAGGGTCCGGTCCTCGTCCTGAACGGTCGCCAGGACCCCATGGATCCCCTGATGGCATACGAAACAAGCGCCGCATTTAAAAACTCGACACTGGAATTCATCGACCGCGCAGGCCACTTTCCATGGTTCGAACGGCCAAAGGAATTTGACGACGCAATCGATGGATTTCTTCAATCGAAATAGTGCCCGAACCCACGGCGACATTCGATGAACGCCGCACGGCCGATTCACCAACATCAAGGGTGCCCCATTCATGCGCCGCGTCATCCGTTCCCACTCACCCGCGGCACGCGCGGAGACCACCCCGATCGTCATCAGCCAAGGGTGCCTGCGGCCCGTTTCATACCCACCTAGGGGGCTGCGCTACGGAAGAATTTAGCCATCGTCTCGTCTTCGGCGATATGGTTCCTCGACGCGAGCTCTTCATATATCGTTTGCAGGTCGCCATTTTCCCAAGCCTGGTAATACTCCCGCCAATGCCAATTCTTGGTTTCTTCTAGCGAAGCTTTGACCGATGCGCGATGTCCCTGGATGACCTTGCGCTCAAACTGCGAATAGCTGCGAACTGGATAGTGGTACACACGGATATTCTCGGATCGCGCTGCAATTCTTGGTACGGATCGCGATCCATGGTTTCCGTCGTACATGCCAGCTAGTCCTCGTGCGAGGCAGAAAACCTTGTACATCCGATCATGGTAGCCAGGCATCTCGCCGATATCTGTAAATTCTTGCCAAGGCACATTCGCGCGCGGGAGAAAGTTGTGCCAATAGCACCTCAGGATGTTCTTCCTTCCGTCCATTTCCGTGTCGAGGCGGCCACTCACCGGATACCAAAACTCATCCGCGTCGGAGGAGATAATCCAACTCGGCTTGAATCGCTGTTTCGCAATTTGAATCATTCGATTCACGCGCACAGATTGATGGTGGGCCGGCTCAGGGTCATTGATGACCACAAATGATTTTCCCAGCCGCCGCTCGAAATCGGCCAGAATATCCCTGGTCCCGTCAATGGACCCGTTGTCCGTCACGACAAACTGCTCTATGCCATAGCGGATATGAAAATTAATATTCTGCTCGATGATGTCAACTTCGTCCCGCACCAGGATCAGCATGGAGACGGGGCCGGGACGAGCTATGCATCGGACTGCAGCACGGGTTAAGACCGACTCTTCGAGAAAGACCTTCTTCAACCAAGGGGGTATCATCTTGCCGCATCACCAGTCTGGTTTTCATCGCGCGAATTCATTCTGTTAGAGGGACGCTATGCGTCTCAAGAGATCGAAACCCGAGGCACGCTACAAAACTCGGTGGCCGACAATCAGCCTTTCCTTCATTCCCCAGATGGTACAAAATTCTCCGGATAAGAGACCCGCGGGCACAAGAACTTCACAATTCTCCGCCAGTTCTTGGCTTCTCCCTGATTTCCTCGAAGACAGGGTACCACAATTCAAATTGTCAGCAGACGATTTGCCCGTCCCTCCGCCGCCAAAATCCTCTCAACAAAAATTTCAGAATTTCGCTTGAATAACAGCCGTCCCGTCGAAGCTCTTCCACTTTGAACATGGAGAGAAACTCGATACTTTCGCGAGCGAGTTGTCGAACTCTGACTGGTAAACTACGCTTGCGGTAAGAGCATCTTGTTCCAGGGAGAAATGAATCTTGCGCGAGGACCCGACTCTCGAAGCAGGGGCGCATCAGCCGCTGCGCAGACTTCATCTTCTCTACCATGAGATACGGCCCCATCGAAGTCAATACTCCTATGCAATTGAGACCGCTCAGTTTGAGCGCCACCTCGATCTGTTCGTCCAGATGCGCACCTCTGAGAAGTTTGATTTGTGGCCTGAGATAACCTTCGACGATGGTCACATTTCCAACTTCGAAATAGCGCTTCCTCTCCTCCAAGCACGAGTCCTCACCGCGCGCTTTTTCATTACGGCAGGGTGGACAGGGAACAAGCCAGACTACATGGGGTGGCCGGAGTTGCGATCGCTGCTTGCGTCTGGTCAATTGATCGGAGCGCACGGATACTCTCACACTCTTCTTACCCACTGTGCTCCGGAACAATTGGAAAAAGAACTGAGAGGCGCACGGCTGCTGCTGGAGGATAAGTTGGGGACCTCGATTACAACAATGTCCCTGCCCGGTGGTCGCTACAATCAGCCCATTCTCAGGGCTTGTCGTGAGGCCGGGTATTCGAGGGTTTATACGTCCGAACCGGCGGCTGTACGAGAACCGAAGGATTACACCGTCGGGCGGCTGAACATTCGCGGAGACATGACCGAAAAGTGGCTTCAAGATCTCTTTCAGCCTGGCAGCCGAGTATTGTCAGCTTTAGATCGACAATATCGACTGAAAGCGATGACGAAGAGATTGCTGGGCGACGGTTTGTATGAAAGATTCTGGGCGATACTAAATCGAAAAGAATCGGCTGTCGTCGACGACCAGAAAGATGCAGCGTGAAAGTTCTCCATATCATCAGCAGCGGAGGAATGTACGGAGCGGAGGCTGTGATTCTGCACATGTCGCGCGCGTTGAAGGAAGGATCGAATCGTAGCGTATTGGGCGTCTTCCTGAACGCCTCGAACCCAAATCTTCAGCTCCACGAAGCCGCATTGAAAGACGGTACAGAATCCCATCCGATTCCATGCAAAGGCAGGCTTGACTGGACAGCGATCCGCAGTATCCGGGAGTTGGCTGCCGATGCCGATGTCGTCCATGCACATGGCTACAAAGCAGACATACATGTCTATCTCGCGATGCGCAAATCTGGAACTCCAATGGTATCGACATGTCACACCTGGTACGACCACGATCGAAAGGACCGCTTCTTTGGAACTGTCGACCGGCTGATCCTGCGAAGATACGCTGGCGTAGTGGCCGTCTCCGAAAGTGTACGGGAACGACTTGTACGGGCTGGTGTTCCATCACAAAATATAAGCATCATCCGAAATGGAATTGACTTGAGGATGTTCGGTCAGACATCCGCTACGCTGAAAGATGAGTTGGGGTGGAATTCCTGTCTACTTGTTGGGCTGGTCGGACGTCTCGCTGCGGAGAAGGGCGTTGATATCTTCTTGATCGCTGCTGCCAGCGTCCTCCAAAAGCTACCGGCCACGAAATTTGTAGTCGTCGGGGATGGGCCCGATCGCAACGCCTTAGAGACTTTGATCGACGAATTAGGGATTCGACAAAGTGTGCGTTTGCTCGGTCGCCGAGACGATATGCCCGCAGTGTATGCTTCGTTCGATTTGATGATATCTTCATCGCGAAGGGAAGGCCTTCCGATGGCTATTCTCGAAGGGATGGCTAGCCGCCGGCCTTTGATTGCAACACCTGTAGGCGCGGTTCCGTCGGTCGTCCTGGACGGCCGCACCGGAGTGCTGGTGCCAGCCGAAGATCCTGCACGGCTTGCCGCTGAAATCGTCGAACTCCTGCATGATAAGCCGAGACGCGAGCATCTAGCCGCATCGGCAAGGCTTTTGGTGGAACAACAATTCTCCGCGCAGCGTATGACCGCAGATTATCTCCGCGTCTACGAGACGGCAATTGCGTCCAGGTTCCGCGGTCATTCCAAGAAAGCTTCGGTGGACACTCAAGGAATTTCAGGGTGAGCTCACGAAAGCCACGCATCTTCATGATGGACTTATTGGCGACCGTGCCATATTACACGGCCTATCTGTCCAGAGCTCTCCTTGCGGAAGACGTCAATGTGACGGTCGGTTCGATCACCTACTATCTCGATCCTAGGTGCTTCTCCAGCCGAGGGATTACGGTTGATCCAGGGTTGATCGATGTCGTGGGCAAGTTCCGCTTGCCGCGATTGCCGCGCAGAGCGCTAAAACTGATGGAGGCACTCCTTAATCTATCCGCGCTAACGCTGCGCTTCATGATATCTCCACCGGAAATCGTTCATGTCCAATTTCTACCGATGTTGAAGTGGCACCTCCCATTGGATCTTTGGTTTCTAGAGTGTTGTCGCCGGCGCGGTTCGAAGATTGTACTCACCGTTCACGATCTTCTCCCTCACAATTCGGGGGAAACTTTTAGGCCTACGTTTCTCGAACTCTATCGGATGGTGGACCGAATTATCTGCCACTCCGATCACGTCCGATCGCAGCTTAAAATCGAATTTCTCGTGCCCGAAGAGAAAATTGCCGTGATTCCACACGGACCATTCTTCTACGACTTACCCACGACCGAGGTCGCGCAAACGCCGAGCGCCGAGTCCGAGCCACGCGGCGTGCAGGTGCTTTGGCAGGGGATTATCTCTCCTTACAAGGGTGTAGATCTTCTGTTGCGTGCGTGGGAACAAGTGGAGGCTCGTGACGGCGATTCTTACCTGACAATCGTTGGCACCGGAGCGCCCGATCTGCTGGATCAGATCCGCGGGCAGGTCGAAAGCCTGAGGCTGAAACGGGTAAGCCTGCAACTCTATTTCGTTTCGACTCAGGAGCTGGTGGCGTTATATCGAGCCGCAGATATCGTTGTTTATCCCTACCGCGCAATTACCACAAGCGGAGCATTGGCAACGGGATTAGCCTTGGGAAAAGCGATCGTGGCCAGCGACCTTCCGGTGTTTCGCGAGTTACTGATAGATCGGGAAAACGCACTGCTCGTCGATCCTCAGAATCCCGCGGGGTTGGCCGACGCGCTGACGGAATTGGCGCAAGATGCAGCGCTGAGAGAGCATCTCTCCGGACGGGTCCGCGCCATGGACTTCGGCGATCGATCCTGGCTGTCGATCGCGATGGAAACGTCACAGGTTTATGGAACCGCACTGAGTTCTCGCTCATAAAGGTCGCTCATTGCTTGGCCACCGCTGCGACCGGTCCCATTCCGAAGCCACTACTCGAAGGTCCCCGTGAAGACGGAAAATTAGGTTACCGAGTACAAGTCGCACCAACGTAACACCTTAGGAGCCCTCCCTGGATTTGTTCATCGCTGTAATCCAAATTCATCTGGCCTCCACCTCTCTTTCGGCGCGATACATTCGACTTACGAGAAACATCTAAAGGTCAAGTCTTTGCCATTACCGCCCCTACGATCTGATGGTTGCAGGCCAAATTTCGTCGGCGGGGGCGTTCATGACTACTGCTCTACGGACGCATACGGGACCTCGATGCGGAGAAGTCTTCAGGCTCTCCGCCCTCGGTCACGCGACCCACCCGACAGCGTCTGCCTCGACCGCTGTCGATTCTAACGTCGCTTGTTCAGCCACCAACTGATTCGCACGAACCGTCGCACCCACAAGAACCCAAAGCATTCCTGTGATCTCGAGATAGGTCCACCTGTCACCAAAGCTGTTGGACACCACACAACAGCACATTGCAACAAATAGACCCAGGCCCAAACCTCGGTAGAGCGGATCCTCGGCTCGCCTGTAAAGCCGCCAGCCCGCTGCGAACATCTGTCCAATAAGCACCAAAGCGATGATGAGCCCAATCCCGCCTGTTTCAACGAGGATTTGGACGTACAAGTTATGAGGATTTTCCAGATTGGCAACGTGTTGGCCATACTGGTAGGTTCCATAACCGTCTCCAAAAATCGGATCGGCGAGGATCGACTTCTCAGCATCCGACCAGAGGTCCACACGCTCCTGAGCCGAGGATTCGAGCTGACCACTGGAGTTTTCGGTCATCATTACTCGCTCTCGAACTGCCAGCGGAACAACCGCTTGCCATGTAAACAGGAAGATCCCAAGAACGACCAGAAGCTTTCGGTCCTTTAGGAGGCCAAGCACGAGCACACTGACCAACACCGCCAGATAAGCACCACGAGAGAACTCATACATCGTGCCAAACAAGGTGGCCGCAATTAGTGCATAGCCGAGGAACTTGATCTTCCTCCGCTTGATGAACTCCACAAAGCCCCAAAAAAACATGGCGAACTGAGCAAGAAACGCCGCCGTTTGGTTCGAGCCGTACGCCAGAGGGCCAACGTCGCGCTTGGCTTCATCGAAGTTGGCCCAACTCCTTGTTA
The DNA here is from genome assembly GCA_049578265.1 of Acidobacteriaceae bacterium. Classification (GTDB taxonomy): domain Bacteria; phylum Acidobacteriota; class Terriglobia; order Terriglobales; family Acidobacteriaceae; genus Granulicella. The sequence goes on along the minus strand of JBAULP010000134.1, from coordinate 27,509 downwards.
GGTTTTCTAGAATGACGCTCCTGTCGATAAAGAGAACCGATATCGCAGTGATAAGGATGACCATCCTTACCGCTCGCCGATCTTCGACGACCAGACACGTCGCAACGAAGATGAGCGGAATTAGCATATAAGCCTTCCACAACACAAAGTTCAGCGCTGGTGTCCAGATAGGATACGGAGCATTTCCAAGCGCAGCACCCATCCACATCGAAATGTAAAGGTAAACCCCAAAAACCAACCAGGTAAGAAGCAGCTTTGATTTCGGCAAACGCTTGCCATGGATGAGAGCGGCAACAATCACCGTGATCACCAGGATCGTCAGCATGCTTCCACCCAGAGGGTATTGGCCAAAGTGATTTCGCATCGTGCGATAGGGGATAAATGGGATCAAGTAGTAAAGGCCCCAAAGTGGCCGTCCGCCTAAAGAGACAAGGCACATCACCCAGAAGCCTATATAGGCAACTAGTGGTATGAAGTGTCCAATCCCTGTGTGCAACGTGCAACCTCCCTAAGGTTCGCGGAAGCGGCAAAGCAGGTCGTCCCAGAGACTGCCACCCTACGAACGTCTTGACCGGCACCCGCTCCGAGACCGCGCCAAGTCCGACAAACGACCTTACGTCTGACTGGATCAGGCCTTCACTCTATGCACGCTTCGTCGTATCCAACCGAAACCGCGTCGCTGCGAATTACCTGCGATGACTCAGCTCGTCTTTGTGCGACCAATTTTAAAGTCTATCCGAACAGCCCTCGATTCACTCTAGCACGCTAGGAACGATGGGTTATTGCTGATGACACCAGCGACGAAAATGATCACCTCAGATTGGCTGTGATGATCTCCGCAGAGCGTCTCAAAACTCAATAGGCTGCTGTACCCCAAGTTGCCAACTTAGACCCTAACCCTGTTTGTCACGGTTCAAATTGGCATAGCCCGGTAGTCTTCCGGTCGCAGGGTAGGCTGGTACCATCGATTAAGCGCCTGCGAAACGGAATCCGCCCCGAAGGCCGGTAAAGTCGAACTATCTCCGCCATGTGCGAGGTCGGCAAGAAGGAGTTTTGGCTTGGAGTTGAAGGGACGACACATCGCTCGGAACGTGATGTTCAACTGGTTCGGAACCGCAGCCACGATGGCTGTTGGCTTTTTTCTTGCGCCATTTATCCTGCATCACCTTGGTACTGTTGGGTACGGCGTCTGGTTATTGGCGATTTCAGCCGTAGCCTACATAGGCCTGCTTGATCTCGGGATCCAGGATTCGGTTCTTCGATTTGTTTCCAAAGGGCACACCCAAAAGGATCACGGCGGCGCCTCGGAGGCGATATCTGCTGCGCTGTGGATTCGGCTCCAGATCAGCGTCCTTGCATTGCTGCTCAGTGTAGGACTCGCGGCGATCTTTCCAATAATGTTCAAAATTCCGCCATCGATCGCGAGCGATGCCAGAAAAGCAATTTTGCTCATCGGTCTAACGACGGCCATCAATCTGTCAGTCGGGGTTTTCGGCGGTGTGATCTCCGCCCTGAATCGCTATGATCTACAGACCTTTGTGGGTCTTACGCAAACGGCTGTGCGCGTAGGTGGGGTCGTAACAGTGTTACGCACCGGACACGGAATCGTCGCTATCGCTGTAGCAGAGCTCATCGCGGCACTGGTTGGCAATGCACTCCGCGCGTTGGTAGCGAGACGCCTCTACCCTGAACTACGGGTCTATCTGAAAAGGCCAAAGAGTCAGACTCTCAAACAGATTTGGACTTATAGCTACTATGCATTTCTGACGATGATCGCAATCCAACTGGTTTACCAGTCGGACAATATCGTCGTAGGCGCATTTGTTTCTGCGTCGGCCGTAACCTTCTACGGCATTGCCAACTCTCTGTGTCTTTATGCGAGCCGGATAGTCGACACGATGGGATTCACCTTCATCCCAGCCGCGAGCACGTATGAGGCGGCCGGCAATAGCGCAAGTCTACTCATGCTTTATAAGAACGGCACTCGCGCCGTGTTGATGGTTGTGTTGCCGATCTTGATCACTCTGATTGTGCGAGGACCAAGTTTCATCGGCCTATGGATGGGGCCTCAGTATTCGCACCAGTCTGGAATTGTCCTCATCATTCTTTGCGTTCCACTTTTCTTCTCCTATGCGAATCGAACTGCGGGAGCGATTGCCTTCGGAATTGAGAAGCATAAAATGGGAGCGCTCTGGGCGATCAGCGAAGGTGTTGCGAACCTAACATTGAGCATCATCCTCGTTCATTGGTATGGAATCTACGGAGTCGCAATTGGGACCCTCGTACCAAGTATTGTTGTCCAACTTGTTTTCTGGCCGCGATACATCTCTCATTTAGTCGGCTTAGGTTATTTTGAGGTTGTGGGAAAAATATGGGCGCCGATGTTTCTTGCAGCGATCCCGTTCACTATCGCCACATACGCAGTAGAAGTTCTCTTCCCTGCACGCAATCTTCTGGTTTTCATCCTACAAGTCATCGCCACCCTGCCAGTCTTCCTCGCCACAGTTGCACTCGTGTTTCGAACATTCGTCCGCAGTCAGATCTTGCCGAAGATCAAATCGTTCTTCGTTGCGGAAGCAAGCATGTGAGCGAAAAATCGGACGAGCATGCCTCGGTCTGGCACCTTAAACGGTTCGATGAGGCTGACCGGTTCTGGAATGCGAGAGTCTTATGACGGGTTAGAATGAAAGCTTCTCTCACTCTTTGACATAACTGGACGACGAACTTCCATGAGGGCTACATGCAACTCATTCGCAGATTTCGTATCCCGGCTCTCTGTTGCGCGCTTGCGGTTCTCGTCTGCGAGTTAATCGCTCGCCCTTACGCCAACATGGGCATTGGCGACGACGGGCCTTACGTCCTGATGGCGCGACACCTCGCCAACACCGGCCATATCGTTTTCAACGGATGGGCATCGCCAATGCTCGGCTGGCAACTCTACCTTGGCGCAGCGTTCATCAAGATATTCGGTTTCTCATTTACTGCGCCCCGCCTAAGCACGTTGCTTATCGCGATAGCCATGGCTTTTGTCCTACAGCGGACCCTCGTCCGCGCCGGTATTACGGAACGCAACGCCACCATCGGAACGCTGGCCCTCGTCCTTTCGCCGCTTTACCTTATGCTCTCAGTCACCTTTCTGACTGATACCTTCGGCCTCTTCGCTGTCGTGATCTGTCTCTATGGATGCCTTCGCGCCTTACAGGCTTTCTCAAGCGGAGCTGCCATTGGCTGGCTTTGTTTTGCAGTTGCTGGTAATGCGATCTGCGGTACATCACGCCAGATTGCATGGCTGGGTCTCCTCGTCATGGTCCCTTCGACACTTTGGCTCCTTCGAACCCAGCGCCGCGTCCTTGTCGCAGGCACCGCCGCTACCTTCACTGGTGCTCTCTTCATCCTTGCCTGCATGCAATGGCTTAACAGACAACCGTACGCTAAACCCGAACACCTGCTGCCCACCGCCTTCCCTGTGGGCCGAACATTTTTGGAACTCTTCCGCACTTCCTTCGAGTTTCCGTTCCTGCTGCTTCCCATCATCGTCTTATTTCTTCCCGAGGTTCGCAAGGCTGGTCGTCGATTGGCGATCGCGATCGCCGTCTTCTCGGCTGCTTATCTCTTATTGGTGATTCGTTGGGGGCCCTCCCATCAACACTTTCTGGAACCGACGTTGGGTGATATGGTCAGCGTGCACGGAATTCCGGAGGGTATGTTTCTCCAAGGTAACCCACCCATCTTCATCCACTTTTGGCTGCAGTTGTTGATCACAATCGCTTCGATTGGCGGATTGATTGGCTTGATCGTCTCGTGGGCCTGTGCCCGTCCAGCGTCGCCGGTATCCGACTCATCTCACGGCATCTCTTGGAAAGAACTCGGAGTGCTTCTCGGACCCTTCGCCATCGCGAACGCTCTCTTACTCATCCCCCGCGCTACTGGATGGCTCTATGAGCGCTACACACTGGCATTACTCGTAGTCGCATTGCTTTGCATTGTTCGCTACTACGAAGAACGAATCCAGCGAAGGCTTCCGATTGGCAGTTTCATTTTGATTGGGATCATGGCGGTCTACGGCATCGTGATCACTCACAATAGGTTCGCGCTCTATCGCGCACGCTTGGCGATGGCTGCCGAGATCCGTGCAGTCGGGATCTCGGACACCTCGGTCGACAACGGGTGGGAGTATAACTTCGAGGTTGAAATTGGGCACGCGGGCTACATAAATGACTCAAAGATCGTGATACCTGCGCATGCTTATGTTCCCGCACCTCCGCTTCCGGCTGGCACCTGCCCCATGTTCGACCACGACAACACCCCGCTCATCCGTCCGCTCTACGGCGTATCTTTCGACCCCAATGCCTGCTACGGCGAAGCCCCCTTCGCTCCGGTGCATTACTCTCGGTGGCCCTTCTCCGCACCGGGCACTCTCTATGTGGTCCGATACACACCGCCTGCAAAGTCATAAATGCTGCTGCAAGGTTAGCGATGAATAGTATTTCACGTGGTGGCTGGCTGATCTCGGCTTCTGTGGTGCGCGTCCGCGAAGCTGGTTAGCGCCGGCCCTCAATTGCTCCTTGCGCGACCGGATGCAGGCTTTCAGCTTGGTCGTGCCCATTGCCCCGAACTCAACGAGGGCGAGCATATCGATATAGCCGAAAGCTGTTCCATACGTACTGCATCCACCAAAGCGCTGCGCGCATCACTGGTAGCTTAGAGTATTCGCGATATATCTTCCACGTGTCTGTTACTGCCCTGAACTTATTGGAAGATCGGCTATGCGCTGATAGCCGGTAGCTGCCCAGATCGAAAGGAAGCCGGTGGCCGTTTTCGCCCCGCTGAATGATGCTCAGCCAGCCGCAGAAGTCTTCGTGCGTGTAACGATATCGGTGGGGGAAATGAAAGCCAGGAACACGATCGCGGTCAATGACCATGCTAAGGCACCCTCCAGTGCCCCTGCGCGTGTGCAGGGCATGCATGTCTAGTACCTCGGGGCCGGTGATGAGCGGACCAACAAGTGAGCCGTCGTAAGAAATATGACGGTAATCATGATAGATAAAGCCGTAATTATGCGTCGTCATCCACTCCACGGCGCGAGCAAGCTTGTCAGGATGCCAGAGATCATCGGCGTCAAGGAAAGCGACGAAGCGTCCCCGCGCAGCGTTTAGCGCAAGATTGCGGGCAGCAGAAGGGCCTTCGTTTTGAGGTGTGCGCAGCGAGCGAAAACGTGGATCTTGCTCGCATGCAGCTTCAACAAGGGCTAACGAGTTGTCAGTGGAACCGTCATCAACAAGAATTTGCTCCCAATCAGTGAACGTCTGCGCTCGAACCGTTGCGAGGGTCTCCGGCAACCAGCGCGCAGCGTTGTAGACCGGGGTGATGATCGAAACCAACGGCATCGTGCAACCTTTCCGCAATCACCCTGAAGCGAGGAGTGCAATCGCGTGCATATCGGCAATGCGCACCCGCGAGAGGTGCAATTAGTAGAGCCTACTGGAATGCGCCCGTTAAATGAATGCCAACCCAAAAAACAATAGAGGCAGTTACCTTTCAGGGTATCAGCATCCTAACCCGGCCTATGAATGAATCCACGGATGCGAAAGGTCTCACAGGCAGCAAAGATGCCGATAAGAATGTGCCTTTGAACACGCAATCGCGATTGGCAGGGTAGTCGACGCGATCATCCTTCATGCGACGACGATGTGCTCGACGGCCACCTCTGCGCCTGACTCGACATGTTCCCAGACAGTTTCCCTACGGCAGCTATCCCTCTCGATTCGACTTATCGCCGGATCGCATTGAGCGGCGACTCTTAACCATAGACTTTCCATCGATAATTTCGAAGCCATCGGATCGGGAATAGGTGTGGGATCCCAAGTTATTACTAGTCCAATCCGGATCGATTCGTCCGATGGGCACTTCGCTATACCCCGTCTCGTCTAAGACAAGTACTTCCGAGAAGCAAATAGCGTAGCCGTAGGCCTTAGAGCAGTCTTGGGAGGGTCGAATGAGCTTACCATCCTGATAGAACAGCGCTCCCGCCGGACGAGCTCGCCGCACATCGGATATGACCGGATTGCTCGGATGTGGACTCCAAGGCCCAAATAGAGAGTTCGCATAAAATATCCCCAGCTCATCACAACTAGAAAATTTACCGTTCGATAACCCCACAAACATCCAGAACTTGCCGCCTGCCTGGTGGATAGTGGCGTCCACCGCCACGACGTCCGTCAACAAAACCGCCGCCAGGGACCAGCGTGTCGGAAATTCGTCTGCACGATACAGCTCTACCGAGCGATTTTGTCGAGTCTCAGGAATCATGTAGATGTCGCCTTCGTACTCGATCAAAAACGGGTAGGAGAGATGATACGGACGACGCAGAGCTTCCGAGGTTTCGCGAAGAGTTCCGTCAGACCCAACCTCCGCGCAGGAAATGTGAGCTTGAGCGTCCCTATATCTATAGTCTTCAAAAAATAAATAGGACTTATTATTCCATCTGAATAAAAAGGGATCTGCGTAAAACCTATCCAACGGCGGCCGCACAATCTGGTAACCCAAGGTGCTCTCAAAACTGCGGTCCGGGGAACGCTTCCTGATTGCGAGGAACCACTGCTCGAAACGGCTGCTGAAACGCCCAGAGGTTTTGATTCGGACTGACCTCAAAAGAAGTCGCCATAGAAATACGCCCATTTGGAAGGTGTTCGGAATTCGATAAATTCTCCGACCATAAGAATCCCTCTGAGCATAGCTATCCAAAGACTCAATATATTTCCAACCTCGCGAATTCAGGTCATGTAATCTGCGAAGGACGAACTCTGATGTTTTCCAATAGATGGGATTTCTATTTCGATAGAGCGATGTGAAATCCGTCGCGGAATAGCTGCGATAGATTACATGGCCACCATCGAGGGTCTCGTTCAGAATCTGCAGCATGGAACCTGATACAGGATTTCCGTCGTACATCTCCCAAAAAAGCGGCGGCCGCCCCCTGTATCGAAGATTGTCATCGTGATGGAAAGACCAGATACCACATCTGGCTACATGCAGGATTTCGCCTCGAAGGATGCGAAACCCAAATCGAAGCACCACATCCAGGTTCGCGGCACGAATCTGCGCAATGTCCTCCTCGCGGAAGAGATCGTTCGAGCCCTCGCGAACAGGGTTGACTCTGATGGACTGGGAACCGCTAAGCATCGACTCGAGATCGCACGGCGCCATGGCGTCTGGAGCAGTTTTATACTTTTGGTAGTCCCACTTCTCATAGCGGTCGTAAAGCGATAAATTCCAATGATCTTTAACCCACTTACTGATGGACGGCTTGTGTTTTGCGGCGGGCGTATTCAAGATCACGAGCGACACGTGCGCAAATTGAGAGGCTTGAATGTCCTCGATAATCGCGGCGACCCACGCATTAGTGGTCCACGAATCCAACATCACACCGATGCGCAACATACCTCTCCGATATCCGAAACGCGCATGTCACGCGAGTTGCTCGGGTTTCGCCCGCTCAGTATAGCAGTCGTCATGCCAGGACCCTGGGTTTCCGCCCTGAAATAGAGTCTGGCGCGAACGCTTGGCTTGGCTTGCGCAAAGCTGCGCCCGAAACCAGCCGGCAAGGCTTTTCAACCTTTTAAAAATCCGCCACAGCACCTGGCGCTACCTTCACTCTTTCAAGTCCTCTGAGCGACGACATCGTATTTCTGGTCGCCGGCCTGTGCAGAGCATGGCTGAACTAGAGGAGATGGGCGATCCCCAGCCGTGTAGCAACCTCCTTGATGTCGAAGTTGAGGTCTATCTCCGCTCCCAGATTGCGCGCGCCACCAGGATCAACCTGGCGATAATACTTGCGGTTAATCGAGGTACAGTGACCCTCCGCAACTAGCTTCTCCGGGATGTCTATTACGCGGCCCCCGTAATGTCGCTTCCAATACATGATTCCGACCCCGGAGTCGTAATAATACTTTGAACGGCGGCTGCGCTCTGAATCGTCGACGCATTGCGGATGATTCTTGAAGTAGCGCCACCAGCCGCAGCCATGCTCAAACTGATCCTCACTGGCCGCCTTGGTTGTACAACCTACCAACTCCCAGTAACGGTGATGCCGAAACTTGAGTAGATTACGTCGCCCGCCCCAGTTGGGAACTGCTGCCGTAGCGCCATCAGGCAAGGCTTCGAATTTGTCACGCAGAACTCGCATTGTGTCGAGCGAACACAGAAGATCAGCATGCCAGAATGCGAGCCGATCGGCGAATAGGAAGGCGAATTCAAGTGGAAAATGAGGCCACATAACCTCGAGCCCAAAATGAGCGTTGAAGTCGATGAGGATTGAACCCGGCAGTACTGTCGGTGGTCCGCATCGAGGATCGAACCCGATGACCGGGGTCCAACCAACCTCCTGAATGAGCCGCTGTTGGACCATGCACCAACGATCGCTTACGTTCCAGCACAACCACGGGCGGTCGATGCCAGCAAGAGTTTGGCGCCACTCCGCAGCGGCTTCGCGCACCTTTTCCATTGGAAAGTCAAAGCGAGCCCAATTCCCCTTCCCCACCTGGGTCGGGTCCAACGCTGCTTCTTGTTTTGGCATTCTCGTTTTAGCCCTCATACTGCTTTTCATTTCAGGACATCGGCTTCGCATTTACGTGTTTCAATTGCATTGTAGCGATTCGCACGCTTCCATTGGATGCTTTAGACGGCGAGTATCTCCGGAATGCACGTAGTATGCTGGAATCCGTTCATCTGCAGTCTTGGCGCCCAGAGGTTGGTACATGATCGACATCGTGGCTTTACCTTCTGAGCTACAAGCAATTGGAAACGCAGGGCAAGACGATTTACCTCACGTTCTGCTGGTATTGGACCAGTTTCCAAAAACACTCGGGGGCGGGGAACGCATCGTGCTCAAGCTTGGTGCTCTTCTGCCCTGCTATGGATATCGCGTTTCCATCCTTACATTGTCGATCCCCTCAGCTGTCGCCGAGTTGGCTTCGCCGCCGTGCCCCGTCTATCTGCTTCCCCTTCAGCGCACCTACGATTTGGAGGCTCTCCGAGCTGCGTTCGATTTGAGGCGATTCCTCAAACAGCAGAATATCCAGATCGTAAACACCTTTTTTGAGAGTTCCGACATCTGGGCTGGCTTAATTACCAAGACAATGTCGAATGCAAAGCTGGTCTGGTCCCGGAGAGACATGGGTATTCTGAGGGCGCGCAAACACAGATTGGCTTACAGACTGATGTCCGGTGCTCCAGATGCGGTTTTTGCTGTTTCCGAACAAGTTCGCCAGCACTGCATTGAGGTGGATCGAGTCGACGCGGATATAGTCCAAACGATTTACAACGGCCTGGACCTTGCGCATTGGGAGACGACGCCAAAGGGGCCAAGAGCTCCTGGCGAGTTCCACATCACGACGGTCGGGAACATACGCAGAGTGAAGGGACACGATCTATTCGTCAAGGCAGCCGCGGCCGTCCAGCGGCAATTTCCAAGGGTCTCGTTTAGCATAGCCGGCGATGTGTTGGATCAAGATTATTTTGCGGAGTTGCAAAGCCTCATTCGAGAGTTGGGCCTCGTTAACTGTTTTCACTTCGAGGGAGGCGTGCCCGATCTGCGCCAACATCTCGCGGGTGCTGATATTTTTGTTCTTCCCTCACGCAGCGAGGGTTTTTCGAATGCCCTCGTTGAGGCTATGGCCGCCTCCCTCCCCGTCGTCGCAACTAACGTTGGCGGAAACGCGGAGGCGGTGCGGGATGGACTTACTGGATTTATCGTCCCTGCGGAAGATCCTGGCGCGCTTTCCGATGCAATCGTCCGCCTGCTCTTGGCTCCCGGTCGGGCAAGAGCGATGGGATTTGCGGGGAGAGTCTTGGCCAGCGAGCGATTCACGACAGACGCGATGATGAGGCGCATCACGGGCGTCTATGCAAACTTGCTCTCCTCGAGGTGATAGGAGATACCGTGGTTCCATCAGACTGCAACCCCACCATCGAGTCGATCGACCCTGGGCTAGAGAAATTGCGCCTCGAAGACGCTGGCGCCGCGCATCGGAGGGGTAAGCGCAAGAGAGAACCAACTGAGGGTTCCTCCGAAGTACAGATATGCAAGTTCACGATGTAGGATTGAGCGTGATGTCCGAGACGTTTAAATGAGCAGGTTTGCTGAAGATATGTCGCGATATCTTGCCCGAGGATATCGCCGCAAGGACTTATGGCTAGACCCGGCCGTGTGGTCCATCGCGTCTTACCGGCTTAGTAACTGGCTTTATGTGGACAAGCCGATGGCGTTTATTCGGATTCCCATGAAGGTCGTTTCATTTTTCTTGGTGAAAGCCTGTGTGGTGATTCTCGAAATGGATATTGACCCGCAGGCGACGATTGGAGGAGGACTTTATATCGGGCATACTGGGGGGGTGCATATCAACCCAGGAGCTGTGCTGGGTCGGAACTGCGACCTTGCTCACGGCGTGACCATTGGTGCATCGGCGATGGGGCGTCAAGGTGTTCCGGTTTTAGGTGACGACGTATACATTGGGGCGAGAGCAACGCTGGCGGGTAAGATCAAAATCGGAAATGGAGCAAAAATCGCTGCTAACACACTGGTGATTACCAATGTGCCAGCAGGGGCTACCGTAATGGGGGTTCCGGGACGAATTGTTATGCGCGCAAAGGCGCCGCAACCGCCGCCTCCAGCAGCGAGCACCGAGGAGATGCAGGTTACAGAGGTTGCAGATGGCGAGTGAAGTGGACCGACAGGAAGTACGACGAGCGTTGTCAGAGGCCGTCAGCGCTGGCCAAGCGCAGGATGTGCTCAGACATGCACGAGAGTTGCTGCAATCGGGTAGATCCGCAGATACGATGTTTTGCGCGTCTGCATTCAAAAACGCTGGAAGTGCATTAGAAGAGCAGGCTGCTTGCCGACGGTTAAAGACGTTTGTGGTTCGTTCCGTGACGCTAGAACCAATCCTTCCGTTTCTTGGCGTGGAGGCTACGCTTGCAGGCTACCTAATGGATACGGAGATTGGTGGCTACGGCGCCTATATGGAGGAGATGCTTACTCCTCAGAGTGCTCTCGATCGCGCCCAGGCAGACCTGGTATTGGTGTTACTCGATCTGGAAGACATTTCAGGGCGGTTGCCGGAGTTGTGCGCGAGCGGCCTCGGAATGGGAGTGGAACAAGAGATCGCAGAGTCGGTGCAGCGCGTTGGTCAGATGGTGCGAAGCTATCGCGAACGAAACGCGGGGCGGCTCGTTCTCCAAGGGTGCGCGGTTCCCTACGGCACCTCGCTGGGAGCTGTGGGAGAAGGGAACCTAAAGCACAGCCTGGTGAACGCTGTTAAAGAATTGAACCGTGGGTTGCTCGCGTTATGCAATACGATACCCGACTGCGTGTTTTTCGACGTCGACGAGGTAGCTGCGCATTATGGACGCGCAGAGTGGAGAGATGAGCGACTTTTTTTCTCGTCGCGCTTACCTATTTCTGCGGGCGCTTTTCAGGCATATGCGCGTGCTTTGGTGCGGACGATGTCGGTGCTGTTTCGTGCCCCGCGAAAGGTGCTCTGCACCGATCTGGATAACACTCTATGGGGAGGAGTTCTCGGCGAAGATGGAGCTCGGGGAATTTTGACTGGCAGCGCGTTTCCAGGTAATTGCTATCTCGAGTATCAACGGTATCTGAAGCAACTCGCGTCACGAGGCATTCTGCTGGCGTTGGTATCCAAGAATAATGAAGCGGACGTAGAGGAAGCCTTTCAGCTTCGGTCAGCGGACCTTGCTGTAGGGCTGGACACGTTTATCGCGAAGAAGATTGGGTGGAACGAAAAGTCCGACGCTTTGCGCGCGCTTGCCGAGGAACTGTCCCTCGGGCTTGATTCTTTTGTCTTCGTGGATGACAGTCCGACTGAATGTGAAGCCATCAAGCAATACCTTCCGGAAGTAGCCGTCGTGCAGGCTCCGGTGGACGAACCCTGGAAGCTTGTGCCCATGCTTGCCGACCAGTGGTTCTTCGACTCGGCGGTGATCACCGAAGACGATGTCAATCGCTCGAAGGAGTATGAGGCACAGATTCAGCGAGAGGCACTGCTCAACACGACCACGAGCCGGGACGAGTTTTTGAAGTCGCTTGGGATTGTTTGCACTTTTGTGAGCGCGGTGGACGCACCTTTGGCGCGGTCGGTACAGTTGTTAGCCAAGACCAACCAATTCAACCTGACCACACGGCGCCATTCGTCGACGGAGGTGGAGCATTTCGCCACTGAGGCAGGCGGGCAGGCTGTGGCGGTGCGCGTCCGTGACCGTTTCGGCGATGCGGGAGTGGTTGGACTGGCGCTGGCCATGCAGAAGGAGGATCAGTGCGTGATTGATTCGCTTCTGCTGTCCTGCCGCGTGATTGGCCGCGGGATCGAAACGGCTTTGCTTTCGCTTGTGGCGCAGCGTGCCGAGAAGATGGGTTGCCGGTGGCTAGTTGGAGAATTTATCGCGTCCAAGAAGAATGCTCCGTGCGCAGATTTCTATTCCTGCCACGGATTTGAAACGTATGCGGAAGTTGGCGAGGCTGGATCGATATTCTATCGACTGGATCTGACAGAACGCATGCCAACGAGCCCCGCGTGGCTAACCATCGAAGGAGAACCAACGTATGAGTTCGCAGCAGATACCATCGTCGCTTCGTGACATTTTTGCCGATACACTTGAGATCCGGAGCGAGGATGTAACACCGGATCTCAGCACAGAGTCGGCGGAGACATGGGACTCGTTCCGGCACCTGCAATTGATCCTCTCCATCGAGGACGAGTACGGGGTGCAGTTTGATCCGCAGAAGATTCCTGAACTTAACACGGTTGCAAAAGTCCAAGAGGCCTTAGAACAAAAAGGTGCGAAGCTTTAGCAGAAGTCTGCCCCCGAAGCTGACCATCTACCCATGGCCACGGCTGGGGAACCCAAAGGAGTGAATTATTCTTTTACGCCTGCACTTCTCGGATGATCGGCAACATCGTCTCGATCGCACTGGCTGTTTCTACGACAGTGTTTGAGGCGGTTTGATCAGTGAGCAGCCGCGGGAGGCGCTTGACGATCACTCGAAGCGGTAACATGAATGCGTTTATGTCATCGCATAGGACTTCACCAGCAGCCTTGGCCATTGTGTATTCCGTCATTCCCCGTGGCCGTTCGGTGACCGCGACAGAAGATGGATAAAACATTGAAAGCTTGGGGTTCCTCACACGCAATGCCTGCGATAGTTGCCAAAAGCCCTCAACGTAAATGTCTGTGAATTCCTTGAATCGTCCAGAGGAAAACATCTGCGATTGAGGCTTGAAAATTGCGGGCGTAGCGAAATAGTAGACATGTGTCGGTGCCTCTGTGAGAGAAGCCAGTTGTTCTAAGACCGGTTTGCGCGAATCGTAAGCAAGAGCGTCGCAAACTTTCCCCGACATGCGAATTTCGTGCGCCACCCTTTCAGCATCGTCTCTGCCTGTCTGCCACGTGACGATGGTCCGTCCCCCCCCGCTAGCAATCACCTTCGCCGTCAATTCGCCTAAGCCTCGTGACCCGCCAATGATGAGAGCGATACTGCCGGCATAATCCGCCGGGCCAACCAAGCCAGCTAGTGCTTCCATAGACGCCTGCTGGACAGGTGGAGTGCGGGCGAAACACCTCACCGTTCCCATCACGCCACCTCCAAAGATCTCTTGCACGACCAATCGAAAACGCTCATCTGTCTTACTTACTCTGAAGGCAAGTGAATCTACAAGGTCGATTTCGGCGCAGACCTCTAAGGATAGTTCGCGATAGATGGAGTGAAGTCCCGGGGAAACCATACCAACCAGGTAGGTGCTTGCAGCCATCGCGCAAATACGTGAAGCTCCAAGCCATCTAGTCGCCGAAGGAAAGAGGAACGACGAATCTTCAGGCCTCATTACAAAGGGGACTCTTCCGGAGAGTTTCGAAATATGTTCGAATTCAGGGCTCATTGGTGCCCGCAAGAGATCTTCAGGCTCTAAAATATCCGCCGGCCAGTCCGGTGGCCTCTGAGTGAGTTCGCCGAAATGAAGTACGACTTTTGCTCGCGCGATGTTATCTACGGAGAGGCTCAATCGAGCGCCTGCTGGCCCTTGTTGGACCAGATCCACATGAACAAGTTCGTCCAGATAGACAAAGCTATAGAACTGAGCCTCCAAGCCGCTCAAAGGGGGCAAGCCAGGCAAGTCTGACGCCAAGGAATCCAACGCCCAAAGCAACAGATTCATTCCGTGTACAACGGGCGCGCCAGCCTGTGTTCGACGCGCTGCAAGTGTGTCGACATGCATCGGATTTAGATCGCCGGAAGCAGAGGCAAATCGCATCTGTTCGTCGAAACTAAATGCTTTCTGTGCCAGGCTCATCAGTATGTCCTCTTCCTTGATGAAATCATCATTTTAAGAGCCGGGCTTGTGGGCGGACGCTGCCCTTCTTGATCGATCGGCAAATCTGCTCTCTCTATTCGCGAGCCGGAACCAGTGAGAGTTCCAAGCGATGAAGATGAGGACGAGCGCAACGATAACTAGCAAGAGATAGACGAGATGCTTGTGTTTGAGGAGAGGAGCGGAAGCATAGGAGGCCGGAGTGGATTCTGCGATAGGCGCCAAAGCGGTGCTGTCGCTTTTGGAATAAGCATAGGCTCCAATCGTGGGAGGATTCGCGCGAATCATTCCATCGATGTCTCTTCTGAGATCGCCGTAGGCAATGCCAGCTCCTATAGCGGGGCTTCCGGTCTGCGGATGGAAGTCCGTAGCGGAAACAAACATCGGATTCGCGATCTTCCCGATTCTTGTAACCGGAGCCGTTCTCCCTGGAGATCGTTGACTGTACCAAAGGTTATTGGATCCGGTCAGCGTGCCGATTGAACCGCCGCCACAGAGATAAACGTTCTGCCTTGCCGTCCCTGCATAGGCCGGCTGATCGATGATGTTGTTGACTAGATTCGTTGTGACATTAAGCTGATTGGAATAAATCAAAATGGCGCACGCCGAATTGCTGGACGGGTCCTTATTGAGGTAAGAGCTGCAATCGTACATGGTGTTGTTGTAGATTTCCGCCGTCCCAGCGCCGGTTGCGCTCCCATATCCCTTAACCGCAATGCAGGAATGAGGATCACCTCCTGATTCACCTTCGGCGTCTCTTACGCCCACATGATGAATTACGTTGTTGTAGATGCGGATGTATCCGGAGGAAGGGTCGATGTCAGAAAGATTGATGCCGCTCCCGTTCACGTCGGCAATATCGTTGTCGTGAATGGAGAAGTCGTAGAAACCTTTTGAACCATCCTCATTGATCTGGAAGCCGTTGTAAGCGTCCGTGTTGTAAATCCGATTCCACGCAAACTCGAAATTGTTCCCTTGAAAATAGACGGCGTGGTACTCCTTATCTGAACCATGGCGGAGAACCGAAGTGTCAGTGGACACATTGGTGACGACATTTCCCAATGCAACGTTACCTGTGCCGCCTCCCATCGCTGCCGACTGCCCATCGCAGCTCGGGCACATAATCGTGTTGCCTACATAGCGATCATTTGGATCGGGGATAAGCCCACTCCCGCTGTCGGGACTGCCGCCGATGAGCGTCAATCCTGAGTAGACCGTGTAGGTAGACTCTCCCGTGTTGCGGATCGCGTCATTCGCCCAGCCCTCTCCTCCCAACGTAGCGGTGGCGCCCGGCCGCGCCATGATCGTTACGAAATTGGTGGAGGTTGTGCCGCCTTTGTCAGGAGTTAGAGCCGCGTGCCAGCCGCGGCCGTCAAAGTATGGGTAATCCACACCATTGAGAAAAACCAGGATGTCTCCAGGGGCGATGCAACTGTAGTAGGTGTACGGAGTCCGCATCTTCGATGCGTCGTATTTGGATTCGTCCTTGCTTGCATAGTTCGTCAGACCCCACGGAGTCGAATACGAGTTGCTTGAGAGCATCTCGGGACAGGCCCTGGGAGCAGAGTTATCGGCGTTGGGTCCGATGTAATAGATGTGACCGGATCGAACAGTAAACGTCTTATCGGAGTTACTGGAGAAACCTCCTACGGATACCACGATAGGGCCGGAGGAGACATGGCCAACCTGGACCCCAATCTTGGTGTTGGACCAGAGGATGTATTGGGCTACGGGGCGACCGTCGATGGTCACCGTGGATGCGCCTTGAGTGTCGCCGAAGTGGACTCCAAAGACGGTCAGATAACTTCCATCGTTGCGCTCGCCCCCTGAGCTCGGCCCTGAGGTAATGTCCGTGTAAAGGATGAGAGGACCAGAGGATGACGTTGTCGCACTCGTCGGCCGGGAATTCAACTTTGCGCTGGCCGCAGCTTGCTTGCCGATCGCGGAAGCCGCCATCGGATGATCGATTCTCGTTGCCAACCTCATCTGTGAATCGGACACAACTTTTTTGCGTGCGGATATGCCGGATAAACTCTCATTGGAGTACTTTACGCTGGCATCAGCTATGCGCCAGAAGGCGAGTAATCCGAAGCACATCGCGACAAAGGGAAGGTATTTGGAACGACTCATGGACGGCATTTTCACGGTGTGTGGCCCTAGCATTCGGGAAGGAGGTAAGACGCACCCGTTTGAGCGAGTAGTTTACGGTATCCTCACGTTGCCAGCAACGCATTCATTCCGTACCACTAGATGTGAGCGACTTCATCGAGCTCGATGGCTTCTATAGGAAAGCGCCTGAACACACTGGTTGTGGGCCACAAGCAGCTTCGAGGACCTTAGCTGGGGGCTCGTGAGGATACAGACTCTTGCTGCGCATCCGATTTGCCAATTGCCGAAGCTCATAGGTCTCGCGCTACCGCTGCCCTTGGAGATCTTCTAAAGGAACGTCGATTAAGAGGCTGTAATCCTATTGAACGGCGAGAGTGACCTGTGCAGTTTGCGACACCGACACCGATGCCGAAGTCACCGTAACCGTGTAGGTCTGTGCCGTGGAACGGACCACATCAGCGCCGCAGCCACTCAGTCCCATCACGGACAACGCTCCTGCCAGCAAAAGGATCATGCTCGAGAGCCGCATCAAGCGTTTGCCAATGCGTCTGCTACGACGGCCGAACGGCAGCAGTAATAGACAGACCGCGACGATAGGCAAGCCTTCATTCAACTTTCGGCTTCGGTCGAGACGTGCCGTCTGCACCGTTGCCGGAGTTTGGATACTCAGAGTAACGTTTGTGGTGCTTTGACCCGCTGCGATTGTTTGCGGAGAAAAGGTTGCCGTAGCGCCGGCCGGAAGACCCGACGCTGCGAATGTGATCGCAGGGAGTTCAGTTCCGCCGTTCGGAGCTACAACGAGAGAGTAAACTGCCGTCCCGCCAGGGGAAACACTTGACGGGCTACTTCCGCTTACCGTCATAGTGAAAGACGGAGCGATTGGAACGGTCGCAGCATTGACGGTAACCAAAACGGTTGCCGACGCGCTCGCGGTGGGGGTTGTACCGTTCGATCCCTGCGGGCTGGAGCCGGTGGTGCTCGGGTATTGGGCAGTCAGGCTATATGTCCCAACAGCCAAAGAGGTGACCGAAAGTGTTGCGACGCCGGAGGTGTTCAGCGAAGCCGTTCCTAAAACCGTCGAACCGTTCATAAAGCTCACCGTACCACTGGGCACCGGTGCTCCATTCGCAGTAACGGTGGCCGCAAGAACCAACGCTTGACCTTCGGTGACTGGATTCGGAGTTGCAACCAGGCCGATCAATATTGTTTCCGTTGAAGCGTTTATGGTCACCGAGGCCGCAGCCGATGTGCTGGCTCCCAGGCTTGAGGTTCCCAAGTACCTGGCTGTCAGGGTGTATGTTCCGGCAGGTAGAGATGCAGTGGACAGCGACGCTACACCGGCAGCACCCACGCTAGCCGACCCCAGAATTGTGGAACCATTCATGAAGTCGACGGTGCCAGATAGTGAAGCGGTTCCACTGGCGCTCACCGTTGCCACCAAGCTTAGGGTCTGGCCGGCTGTGAGGGAGTTCGGAGACGCGATGAGTGACGTTGCGGTGGTCGTCGCATTGGTGGCGTTCACCGTCACCAAAGCCGCAGCCGATGTGCTGGCTCCCAGGCTTGAGGTCCCCATAAACTTGGCCGTGAGACTGTATGCTCCCGCGGATAGGGACGAGATGGACAGCGTCGCAACACCGGAAGCACTCACGCTCGACGATCCCAGCACCGTGGATCCATTCATGAATTCGACAGTCCCGGAGAGTGAAGTAGTTCCGCTCGCGCTTACCGTTGCCGCCAGGTTCAGCGTCTGACCCGCGGTAAGGGAATTTGGAGATGCGATCAGGGTTGTTGTCGTCGTTGTTGCTGCTGCGGCATTCACCGTCACGGACGCCGCTGCCGATGTGCTGGCCGAGAGGCTAGCGGTTCCCAGATACTTGGCCGTCAGGCTGTACGTCCCAGCAGGCAAAGATGCCGTCGACAACGTCGCGACTCCGGAAGCACTTACGCTCGTCGATCCCAGTACCGCGGATCCGTTCATGAATTCGACGGTGCCAGAAAATGAAGCCGTTCCACTAGCGCTCACGGTTGCCGAGAGATTCAGCGTTTGACCAGCGGTGACGGGATTTGGCGAAGCAACCAGCGTCGTTGCCGTTGCTGTCGCGGTTGCGGCGTTGACCGTTACCTGCGTTGCGGCCGACGTGCTGGCGGCCAGGCTCGTACTCCCGAGGTATTGGGCAACGAGGTTGTATGTTCCAGCCGACAGGGACGAGGTGGATAGGGTCGCAACTCCAGAAGAGTTCACGGTAGCCGATCCTAGCACTGTAGATCCGTTCAAAAAGTTGACGGTGCCAGAAAATGATGCGGATCCATTGGCGCTTATCGTCGCCGTCAAGCTCAGTGGCTGGCCCGCGGTGACTGAAGTTGGAGACGCCATCAGCGTTGTTGTCGTGTTGGAAAGTACGCGCAATGAAGCGGCCGGGGATTGACCCAGGAGGTAATGCGAATCCCCGGAGTAGGATGCGACGATTGAGTATGATCCGGCAGCGAGGGTTGAGAGGTTGAGGGTGGCCGTGCCTGAACCATTCAGTGAAGCCTGACCGAGCGAAGTGGTCCCATTCATGAAATTGATGGTGCCCGTCGGAACTGTACTTTCGGTCTGACCTACCGTCGAGGTCAAGGTGACCGATTGTCCGAGATTCGCGGGGCTCGGCGAAGCAGACATCGTGATTAGATCTCCGCTGGATGTTCCACCGACCTCCAGCGCACCAATCGACGGCGGATTTGGCCGTACGACAGCGGCAAAGTCCCAGGTCAGAGCAGCATAGTTCGTTCCGAGAGATGCCGCTGGACCTACAACGATGCCCGCGCCGCGAGCAGGGCTGGAACTTTGCAACTCATAATTCGTCCACGGTCCGTCCGAAGCATTGACATAGAGCGGGTTTTCAATTGTTCCCACGGCTGTGGCATATGCTGTACTTCCGGGTGTCGCTGCGCTGTACCAAATGTTATTTGAACCTGAGACTGTACCGACAGATCCACCACCGCAAATATAAACATTCTGCGACGATGTATTGGCATAAGCCGGCTGGTAAACAATGTTGTTGACGAGATTCGTGGTCACATTTGTCTGACCGTCATATACCAGAACGGCGCAGTCTGCAGTGGATTTCTCGGTGTTAAGGTAGGAATTACAATCGTACATCGTGTTGTTGTAGATCTGAGCCGTGCCGATTCCAGTTGCAGTTCCATATGCCTTCACGGCGATGCAATTGTGTGGGTCCCCACCTGATCCATCAGAGGCAATGCTCACGCCCGTGTGGTGAATGATGTTGTTGTAAACTTCGACGTATCCCGAAGCAGGGTCGATGTCAGAGAGGTTGATTCCGCTCCCATTAACATCGGCAATATCGTTGTCGTGGATGGAGAAGTTGTAGAACCCTGTTGAACCATCCTCGTTTATTTGAAAGCCATTGTAGGCACCCGTGGCATAGATGCGGTTCCAGCCAAACTCGAAGTTATCCCCTTGAAAATAAGCGGCGTGGTACTCCTTATCCGAACCATTGGGGAGCGCCGAGGTGTCATTCGACACGTTTGTCACGACATTTCCCAGTGCTACGTTACCTGTTCCGCCTCCCACCGCCGCCGACTGACCATCGCAGTTCGGGCACATGAATGTGTCACCTACGTAGCGGTCGTATGGATCGGGAATCAGCCCACTCCCGCTCGCGGAACTGCCGCCTATGAGCGTCATCCCCGCGTACACCGAGTAAGTGGACGATCCCGTGTTGCGAATTCCATCGTTGGCCCCGTTCTCTCCTCCGAGCGTGGCGGTGGCGCCGGGCCGCGCCATGATCGTTACGAAACTGGTGGAGGTTGTGCCGGCTTTGTCGGGGGTGAGCGCCGCGTGCCAGCCTCGGCCATCGAAGTACGGATAATTAACGCCATTCAAAAAGACCAGCGTGTCACCGGGGCTGATGCAACTGTAGTAGGTGTAAGGAGTTCGCATCGTTGATGCGTTGTAGTTGGATTCGGTAGTGCTTGCGTAATTCGTCAGACCCCACGGAGACGAGTAGGAGTTGGACGCCTCCAACGTTGCGCAACTTCCTGGCGCAGAGTTGTCTACTGAGGGCCCGATGAAATAGATATGCCCGCTGCGAACGGTGAAGGTGAGATTGGAGCAGGTGCCGCCCGCCGTTGTGACAACAATGTTGCCTGTTCCAGTTGTTGCACTGGAGATTTGAACACCGATTTGCTGCCGGTCGCCAGTTGGATCTGCGCCCCAGTAGATGTATTGCGCTACAGGGGTTCCGTTCACCGTGACAGTAGAAGTTCCCTGACTGGTGCCGAAGTTTGTGCCGTAGATGCTGAGATAAATTCCATTGCCACCTTCACCGCCGGCGGCTGGGCCTGACTGCACGTCTTGGTACATACAAACCGGAGCCGATGCGGCTGCGGGGAGAGCTGCGAGAAATAAGAATATGAAGATGAGGAGTGCTTTCAACCGAACGGATGAATTCGAGGCAAAGCTCGTGCGGATACTTCTCTCGTTCGAAACGCGGGAGGTCACGATCGTCGAAATGGAACTGCCAAAGACTTGGTCGAAAGAGCGGGTTGTAATCCCTGAGCTCGTACTGTTTGCTTTCAATATTTCCAAGACACACCTCTAAACCAAACGAAATGCTGCTTGTCGCAACACCTCCGGCATATGCCGCTGGCGAACGTGTGATGTTACGAAATCACACTATAGTAACCAAATGACTGGTTACCACTGAATCTACCACAGTTCACCGCGAGTCGCAGGTCGTTCATGTGCACAAGTCCGCAGGTACCCTCCATCGACAATTAACCAGTTCATAAATGGCGCACCGACAAAGGTGGTATTCGGGCCACATGTGGCACCTGTTTCTCGCAGATAAAGCGCTATTTTTTGTGATACTTACGCGAGTAGCTTCGGAGCGGGGCAAGAGACGATTTGCTGGCTTCGGAGGTGGTGGTGGAATGGCCTTGGGGTGGTTTTTGGTTGTGTAAATCTATTTGTCGGTGGGGTGATTCCTTTCGTAACCAGGCTCGGAACGGTCTGAAACTTCTGTCGTTGGGGCTATCGATTTGTGGGGTTTATCGGCGTTTTCGCGGCAAACATTAGGTTTTGGAGCGGAATACAACGTCCGATAAAGTCCCTCGGCTACGCGAATATTTGTGCGATTCGCGCCCTTTGCGAGAGGGGATTTTGTGGGTTTCATGTGCTGCCATAGCCCGGTTTCGTGTTGCAAAACGAGGGCTTGAGCAGGGTTTTCGGCAGCACGCGTTGATGGCCGCGGTTGGGACCGCGAACTTGGGATTGCCCCGTGAGCGGGAAGTGGGTATGGGGGTTCTCGGTGGGAGTTTACGAACGCGTTGAACCGACGGTCTTATTGCGAACGCAGACCGGGTTGGCGGAGTTTGGTCGAGACGATGGGATCCGAGGATACCAGCGACTCAGAGGCCACCAGTAACTTGGATACGGTTCGGCTTTGGTTCAGTGAGGCTACCCTGCCTTGAACATCTGCTTGATTCCGCGCAGGGCCTGACGGGTTCTCTCTTCGTTTTCGATGAGAGAGAAGCGTACGTGCTGATCTCCGTGATCGCCGAAGCCGATGCCTGGGCTCACAGCGACCTTGGCGTCGACGAGGAGCTTCTTGGAGAACTCCATCGACCCTAAGGAGCGGTACGACTCCGGGATGCGCGCCCAGACGAACATCGTGGCCTTGGGAAGGTCTACCGGCCAACCTAGCTTGTTGAGGCCCGGGACCAACACATCACGACGCAGCTTGTAGGTGTTTCGGATCTCGGCGACGCAATCTTGCGGACCTTCCAGCGCGGCGATGGATGCGATCTGGATGGGAGTAAACATGCCGTAGTCGAAGTAGCTCTTGATGCGGCCGAGGGCGGCTACGAGGGTTGGGCATCCGACCATGAAGCCGACGCGCCATCCTGGCATGTTGTAGCTCTTGGAGAGGGTGAAGAACTCGACGGCGATGTCCTTCGCACCTGGTACCTGCATGACGCTGGGGGCCACGTACCCATCGAAGGTGAGATCTGCGTAGGCGAGATCATGCACCAGATAGATACCGAACTCCTTGCAGAGCGGCACCAGGCGCTCGAAGAAGGAGAGGTCGACGCAGGCGGTGGTTGGATTGGCGGGAAAGTTTAAGATAAGGATCTTTGGACGAGGTTCCATCCGCGGCAGCTCGTATTCGAGCTTCTCGATCAGAGTGGTCGGGTCACTTCCGTCCATGGGAATGCTTTGCACCTTTGAGCCTGCAATGACCGGCCCGAAGATGTGGATTGGATAGCTGGGGTTGGGAACGGCGACGGTGTCGTTATCGTCGAGCACAGCCAGGCACAGATGAGCGATGCCTTCTTTGGATCCAATGGTGACGATGGCTTCGGTCTCGGGGTTGAGTGAGACGCCGTAGCGCTTCTGATACCAGTTGCAGATGGCGGCACGTAGACGCGGGATACCGCGAGAGAGGGAATATCTGTGCGTGGTGGTTCGTTGTGAGGCTTCAATTAGCTTATCGACGATGAACTTGGGGGTCGCACCGTCCGGATTCCCCATTCCGAAGTCGATGATGTCCTCGCCGCGTTTGCGTGCTGCGGCCTTCAACTCTCCGGTCACGTTGAACACATAGGCAGGGAGGCGAGCGAGCCGTCTAAAGTCTTCCATTGCAGATATCACTTTCTCCAAACCTGGAACGCACTACTTCCTTGACCTGCACCTTGTGCGGGATTCTGAACGAAGTGGAGCTTGATCTGATCACTTCACCGATGCTACATGACGTTGGTTCCGTTGAAATCAAGATCGATGGGTGTACCCCAGTATGCAAACGACGTGGCGGACGCTGATCACATCTTCCACTTTTTTTCTCGGATAGAATCGCGCCAAGTAATGGACGGGCACGATGAAATCACCAGTCCCAACCGAACCCGAGATCGCAGGAGAACGACCGGCAGGCGCGTCGGATCTAGTCCAGATTGTGGCCGCGCCGGCTGATCACGAGTCTGATTTGCCCGATCGTCCGCCGCAGTCTCGATGGACGAATTTGTTTCACAAGATGACGTTCAACCGGTCGAAGCCGATTGACCTTCTCCTCTTACATGCGCCGAGCGTGTACGACTTTCGGGAGAGGGCCATCCTTTACGGCCCGGTCAGCGACATGATTCCTTCGTCGACGGTCTTCGAGATGTATCCGCTTGGATTTCTGACGATCGCAAGTTATCTGCAGGCACGCGGGTTGAACGTGCGGATCGTCAATCTTGCGCTGAAGATGATGAACGATCGGCAGTTCGATGTTCCGCGGTTTCTCGCCCGGCTGAATCCGAAGGCGGTAGGGATCGATCTTCACTGGCTGCCGCATTGCCACGGCGCACTGGAAGTGGCTCGCATTGTGAAGGAGCTGCACCCTGAGGTTCCGGTGATTATGGGCGGCCTGTCTTCGACGTACTTCCATCGGGAGCTTATTGAATACAAGCAGGTAGATTTTGTGTTTCGCGGCGACAGCACAGAGCCTCCGTTGCACCATCTGCTGACGGCGCTCGAAACGGGCGCAGCGCTGGATGCGATTCCGAATTTGACCTGGAAGGATTCGGCCGGAGTCCACGTCAATCCTCACACCTATCTTCCAATGTCTTTGGATTATGTTGACTTGAGGCCGGACTTGATCGCCGAGATGGCGATGCGCTTCGGCGATCTTGAGAGCGTCTTGCCGTTCAATGGTTGGTGGAGTAATCCGATCACGGCGGTGTTTACGGTGAAGGGTTGCGCCTACCAGTGTGTGACGTGCGGGAGCTCTCATACGACGTGCGCCCATCTGACAAAGCGGAAGCAGCCTGTGTTCAGGAGCCCGCAGAGCATCGTCGAGAACATGGCGGCGATTAGCCGCTTGTCGAAGGGGCCGATCTTTCTGGTGGGCGATCTGCTGCAGGGAGGTGCGGCTTATGCTGCGGAGATGCTGGAGCGGCTGCATGCGGCGGCGCTTCCGAATGAGATTGTTTTCGAGTTCTTTACGATTCCGCCACTGAGTTTTTTGCACGACATCGATGGCTCAATCACGTCATGGAGTATCGAGTTCAGCCCGGAAAGCCATGAACAACTGGTGCGGGATGCGCAGGAAGGCGAGGCTGGCTACGACAACGAAGAGATGGAAGAGATGTTCAAGGTGGCGCTTGGTCTGCGCTGCCATCGCATCGATGTGTTCTTCATGATTGGATTGCCTGCGCAGACGGGACGCTCTGTGGCGGAGACGATCGACTACTGCGAGCATTTGTTTCAACTCGGGGACCATCGCTTGTCTTGCTTTATCTCGCCGATGGGGCCGTTTGCGGATCCGGGCAGTCGCAGCTTTGAGGAGCCGGAACGATTTGGGTACACGCTGTTTGCTCATACGCTGGAGGAGCATCGGCAGCTATTGGTGGAGTCGAGCTGGGAACGGATTTTGAACTATGAGACGAAGTGGATGACGCGGGCGGAACTTGTTGATTCTACGTATGATGCAGCGGAACGGCTGAATTTATTGAAGGTGAAGTATGGGCGGATCTCGGCGAATCGGGGGGCGAAGGTGGCGCAGAGCATTGTGGAGGCGCGTGCGCTGCGGGCGCGGATCAACCTGGAACACGCTGATTCTGAAGGGGTTCCGTCGTCTGTTTTGAAGGGGGAGATCAATCGGTTCAGTGTTTCTACGGTTTGCGATAAGCGGGAGCTGTTCTGGCCACGGCGGGTGTTTAACTTCCGTTTGCGGGAGATTTTGCGGATTGGCTGGCGGTATCTCTTCGGGGCGGAGGCGAAAAAGGTGTGAGTTTGAGGCCGCTCCGAAGTGGGTTTTGTGTTGCACTGGAGGGGTTTCAACTGGGATTTCAACTGGGATTTCAACTGGGGTTTCAACTGGGGTTTCAACTGGGATTTCTGCGGTGGTGGTTTAGGGCGTGGGTTTTGAGGCATGTACTGGCAGCTTTGGGAAATTGACTGGGGAAATGTCTTGACAATGGTATGTCAGCTTCTCTAAGAGTTGGGGGTCGCCGGATGGGCGACCGGGGAGAGCTGCGTGGCGGACGAGACGTGGGTAACTGCGGAGAGCTGGGTGACGAGTCGGAGGGGATTTTGTTGCTCGGCTGCGGCGGCTGCGGCGATGGTGGTGTTGCCGGCTGGGATGGTGGGTGAGGAGCTGGAGGCTCGGCTGGCGAATGATCCGATGCGGCCGCAGTTTCATCTGCTGCCGGCGAAGAACTGGATGAATGATCCGAATGGGCCTATCTACTTCAAAGGGCACTACCACATGTTCTTCCAGTACAACCCGCAGGCGGCGGTGTGGGGAGACATGAGTTGGAATCATGCGGTGAGCGAGGACATGATGCATTGGCGGCATCTGCCGCTGGCGTTGACGCCTACTCCGGGTGGGCCGGATGCGTATGGGTGCTTTTCGGGGACGGCGATTGCGGTGGGGGAGCGGGTGTATGTGGTGTATACGGGGACGCAGATCAGCGCGCCGGCGCTGGCTACGATTCGTGGGGATGCGAAGTCGATTGAGGAGACGCAGTGTTTGGCTTGGTCGGATGATCCGATGCTGGTGAAGTGGACGAAGGACCCAGAGCCGATTGTGGGGCGGCCGCCGGAGGGGATGAAGGTTACTGGGTTTCGCGATCCTTCGGCCTGGAAGAGTGGGGATGGGTACTTCATGACGGTGGGTTCGGGGGTGGAGGGTGTGGGTGGGTGCGTGCTGCTGTATCGCAGTAAGGATTTGCGGCAGTGGACGTATCTGCACGAGCTGACTGGTGGGGAGTGGGATGGGAAGCGGACCGCGAACCCTTGTGATGATGGGGAGATGTGGGAGTGCCCGGACTTCTTTGCTTTGGGCGATCCTTCCAACGGCGGGGGGCACGTGCTGATTTACTCGACCTTGGGAAAAGTCTTCTGGGAGTCGGGGTTGTTGGATGAGGGGTCGATGACGTTTGTGGCGAAGAAGAAGGGGGAGTTGGATTGGGGGGCGTTTTATGCGCCGAAGACGCAGGTGGATGCGCAGGGGAGGCGGATTCTTTGGGGATGGATTCAGGAAAAGAGGGATGAAGCGGCGATGAAGGCTGCGGGGTGGAGTGGAATGATGAGTCTGCCGCGGGTGCTGTCGCTGGATGCGGATGGGATGCTGCGGATGAAGGAGCTGCCGGAGTTGTCGGTGCTGCGGGATGGGGAGATTCGTGTGGAGGGCGGGAAAGTGATTTTGCCGCGGGCTACGGGTGAGGTTCTTTGTGTGGGGGCTGTGGGGCGGGGGTTTACGCTGTCGCTTCGGGCTGGGGATGTTGAGTTGATGAAGGTGGTGTATGACGCGGAGTCGCACTCGTTTGCTGCCGATGGGAGGGTGATTGCGTTGGAGGCTTCGGATCGGGCGGTGGTGCATGCGTTTGTGGATGGGTCGGTGGTGGAGGCGATTCTGGGGGAGCGGGTGGGGTGGACGAAGAGGTTTTATTTCGCGGGGGGTGTTGCGCCGGATGTTGTTGTAGTCGCGGAGGGAGCGGAGAAGATGTTGGGTTGGAGGGTGAAGGCGATTTCGGGAGGGCGGTTGACGGCGTGATGGCTGCGGTTTGTCAGTTGTCAGTTGTCAGTTCTCAGTTGTCGGTTCGAGCAATGGCAGGTGCATCGGCGAGGGCATACCTTCGGGCTAAAGCCCTCTTGCTTTGGGATCGATAGGAGACCCGAGGCTGAAGCCTCGGGGTACCTGTTCGTGGTTGGCCATCGAGGAAGGGCAAGAGCAACGGCAACGGCAAGGGCAACGGCAACGGCAAGGGCAACGGCAACGGCAACTGCAACTACGGGGGTCCTTCGCTTCGCTCAGGATGACGACGTAAAACAGACAACGGCAAAGGCAACTGCAACTGCAGATCCCTACGGGATGACAACCAGAAAAGCAAAGGCAAAGGCAACTGCGACTGCAGATCCCTACGGGATGACAAACAAAAGAAGCAAGGGCAACGGCAGAGACAACGGCAACGGCAGAGACAAATACGGGGATCTCTCCACTACGCTTCGCTTCGGTCGAGATGACGGAGTTTGAG
>JBAULP010000133.1:0-1511 GCA_049578265.1 Acidobacteriaceae bacterium | reverse complement strand
CCGCGTGACCCGCACCTTCGACCACGTGCAAGTCGGCCGGTACACCCGCCGAGCGCAGAGCCCGGTGCAGGCGGACCGTGTTCGAGAGGAAGAGATCGCGTGTCCCCGTCGTCAGCATGGACGGCGGGAACCCCTTGCCGAAGTCGGCGAACAACGGGGAAAGGTAGGGATCGGTCAGATCATGGTTCCCTGCGTAAAGGAGGTTGGCGGGCATCAGGCTCTCGGTGAGCACATTGTCGAGGCCGAGGTTGGTGTGAAACGAATCACCCGACTCGGTCAGGTCGACTTCAGGGGTCATCAGGACCGCAGCAGCGGGCAGTGGCAGTCCCTCGTCACGCGCTCTGAGAATCAGGGCCGCTGCGAGGTTCCCTCCGGCCGATCCTCCCCTCACGATGATCTCCTCAGGCCGGTGGTCACGGAGGAGTGCCCGGTAGGCGGCTACGCAGTCATCGAGCGGCGCAGGGTAAGGGTGATCTGGTGGCATTCGGTAGTCCACGGCCCAGGTGCGGACACGACTGAGTCCGACTGCATTGAGCCCCATGATCCGGCAACTCTCGCCTCCTCCCGTGACGAACGCACCACCATGGATTTCGAGGAGTGCCCGACCGTCGTCGCCAGGAAGATCACGGGGCGTGATCACGAACACCCGGACTCCGTCCAGGTCGACCTCCTCGACGTCAGCGGAAGCCTGTGAGGCTCGATCTCCCACCATCTGGACGATGAGCGCATCACTTTCGGCCGCCCTGCATCGCCAAGCCTCGGTGTCGTCGAGCGCTGGGAATGGGGAGCCGCCAACAGGACCTATTGCGACGATGGCCTGGGCTTGTGGGCTCAGGGACCCGGGTACTGGGATGTCACGAGCAGGAAGATGCATGGTCTCAACTTGCGCTCGCCGTCGATGTTCCCGGGATATCGGTTCCACAGAACGGCTGCGAGGACACCACCGTGAACCCGTTCTTGCCGGCCTGCATCATCCACGCGCAACTCTTCGCGTCGTCGTGTCCGAAGTCTGTGGCGAAATCCAGAGTCTGAGGCAGAATGCCGTTGGCGTTGTACGACTTCACACCCCGAAGGGCGGTGATGACACCGGCTCGGGTCGGATTCGGCCCAGCCAGCTGCAGTCCCTTGATCATCAGATCGGCGCCCAACCAGGCCTCGTACTCGCTGAACGATGGGAAGTCCGACTTCGAGTATCCGTCGTACTTCTCCATCGCAGCCTGCATCTGCTTGGTTGCCGTGTTCGGCAGCGACCACGGACGGAACAGCGAGTAGAAGTAGTCGCCCTGCAGCGCCGACCAGCTTGGCGAGTGGATCACGTCAGGTTGGTAGCCGGTCGCGAACAAACCGATCGATTTCACGCCCGCCTGCTGAAGTGCCACAGCCAGAGCAAAGTTCGAGTTGTTGTCCATCTCCGGCGCCAAGGAGTCCACGTGATTCTGCTTTGCCGACAGGGCCTCACTCGTGAAGTCAACTCCCCCGAAGGGAACAGTCGTGTCGAGCACGCCGACCTT
>JBAULP010000132.1:0-2042 GCA_049578265.1 Acidobacteriaceae bacterium | reverse complement strand
ATGATCGCAGCCGCATTGCGCGGGGCGCTGTCCGACCGGGCACGCAACGGACGTATCCATGCGATCACCGAGCTGGTGGCAGGTCAGACCCCGTCGACCAAGAGCGCCAAAGCATTTCTGAATACGCTGACCGATCGCAAGCAGGTGCTGGTCGTCATCGGCCGCAGCGACGAGGCCGGCGCGAAGAGCGCGCGCAACCTGCCCGGTGTGCACATCCTGACGGCGGGCCAGCTCAACACCTACGACGTGCTGCGCTCCGACGACGTGGTGTTCAGCGTCGAGGCGCTCAACGCCTACATCGCCGGCGCGACGCACAGCGCCAGCGACGACAACGATGTGGAGGTGTCGGCCTGATGGCGACCATCACTGACCCCCGCGACATCATCCTGGCTCCGGTCATCTCGGAGAAGTCCTACTCGCTGCTCGATGACAATGTGTACACCTTTGTGGTGCACCCCGATTCGAACAAGACCCAGATCAAGATCGCAGTCGAGAAGATCTTTTCCGTCAAGGTCGCATCGGTGAACACCTTGAACCGGCAGGGCAAGCGCAAACGCGCCCGGAGCGGATTCGGCAAGCGCAAGGGCACCAAGCGCGCGATCGTCACGCTGGCACCGGGTAGCAAGCCAATCGACCTTTTCGGAGCACCGGCGTAGCCGGGCGCGAGAGAGAGATTTGATTAGACATGGCAATTCGTAAGTACAAGCCGACGACCCCGGGTCGTCGCGGCGCGAGCGTATCCGACTTCGCCGAGATCACTCGGACGCAGCCGGAGAAGTCGCTGGTGCGCCCGCTGCACAGCAAGGGCGGCCGCAATGCCCACGGGCGCATCACCACCCGTCACCAGGGTGGTGGACACAAGCGCGCCTACCGGGTGATCGACTTCCGCCGCAACGACAAAGACGGTGTCAACGCCAAGGTCGCGCACATCGAATACGACCCCAACCGCACCGCGAACATCGCGCTGCTGCACTTCCTGGATGGCGAGAAGCGCTACATTGTTGCGCCACAGGGGCTCTCGCAGGGCGACGTGGTGGAGTCAGGTGCTAACGCCGACATCAAGCCGGGCAACAACCTGCCGCTGCGCAACATTCCGGCCGGTACCTTGGTGCACGCCGTCGAACTGCGGCCGGGCGGTGGCGCCAAGCTGGCGCGGTCGGCCGGGTCGAGCATCCAGTTGCTCGGTAAAGAGGGGACTTACGCGTCGCTGCGTATGCCCAGTGGTGAAATCCGCCGTGTCGACGTGCGCTGCCGCGCAACCGTTGGCGAGGTGGGCAACGCCGAGCAGGCGAACATCAACTGGGGCAAGGCCGGTCGTATGCGGTGGAAGGGCAAGCGCCCCTCCGTCCGTGGTGTCGTGATGAACCCGGTGGACCACCCGCACGGTGGCGGTGAGGGTAAGACTTCTGGTGGCCGTCACCCGGTCAGCCCGTGGGGCAAGCCGGAAGGCCGCACCCGTCATCCGAATAAGGCCAGTAACAAACTCATCGTCCGGCGCCGGCGCACCGGCAAGAAGCACGGTCGCTAGGAAGTCGAGGACTAACACATGCCACGCAGCCTGAAAAAGGGACCGTTCGTCGACGACCATCTGCTCAAGAAGGTCGACGTGCAGAACGAGAAGAACGGCAAGCAGGTCATCAAGACCTGGTCGCGCCGTTCGACGATCATCCCGGATTTCATCGGCCACACCTTTGCCGTGCACGACGGGCGCAAGCACGTCCCGGTGTTCGTCACCGAGGCGATGGTGGGCCACAAGCTCGGTGAGTTCGCGCCGACGCGCACCTTCAAGGGGCACATCAAGGACGACCGGAAGGCCAAACGGCGATGACCACAACTGAATTTCCTTCGGCGGTCGCCATAGCACGGTTCGTGCGGGTGTCGCCGACGAAAGCACGCCGGGTCATCGACCTGGTGCGTGGCAAGTCGGTGACCGACGCGCTCGACATCTTGCGGTGGACGCCGCAGGCCGCCAGTGAGCCGGTCGCCAAGGTGATCGCCAGTGCTGCGGCCAACGCGCAGAACAACGGCGGCTTGGACCCGGC
>JBAULP010000131.1:0-52950 GCA_049578265.1 Acidobacteriaceae bacterium | reverse complement strand
GCCGTCGAGTGCGCCTTTGCGGCGCGTGAGGTCGCGAGCCTTGCGGGCTGCTTCGCGCGCGCGGGCTGCGTCGATGGCCTTGTTGATGATGCGCTTGGCAATCTGCGGATTCTGCTCCAGGAAGCCGCCCAGGCGCTCATTCACGAAGGCCTGCACCTGTCCTGCAATGTCGGAGTTCAGCTTGCCCTTGGTCTGGCCTTCGAACTGCGGTTGCGGCAGCTTGACGCTGACGACGGCGACGAGGCCTTCGCGGACGTCGTCGCCGGAGAGGTTCTCCTTGACGTCTTTGAAGAGGCCGAGCTGCTGGCCGGCAACGTTGATGGTGCGTGTGAGCGCGGTGCGGAAGCCCGAGAGGTGCGTCCCGCCATCCACCGTGTTGATGTTGTTGGCGAAGCTGAAGACGGTCTCGGAGTAGGCGTCGTTGTACTGCAGCGCGATCTCCATGACGACGTTGCCCTGCTCGGTCTCCATGTAGATGGGCTTGTCGTGGAGCACCTGCTTGCCCTTGTTGAGCAGCTTGATGAACTCGGCGATGCCGCCGGTGTACTTGTAGACCTGCGACTTGGCTTCACCCTTGGCGTCGGCCTGGCGCTCGTCGGTGAGCGTGATCTCGATGCCCTTGTTGAGGAATGCGAGCTGGCGCAGGCGGTTGGCGAGCGTGTCGAAGTTGTACTCGGTGACGGTGAAGATGGAGCGGTCCGGGAGGAAGTGGATCTTGGTGCCGCGACGCTTGGATGCTCCCATCTTGCGCAACTGGGAGACCGGCTCCCCCTTGGAATAGTCCATCTCCCAGGTGGAACCATCGCGCCAGATCTCGACCTCTAAGGCTTCGGAGAGAGCGTTGACGCACGAGACACCGACGCCGTGGAGACCGCCGGAGACTTTGTAGTTCGACGCGTCGAACTTGCCGCCTGCGTGCAACATGGTGAGGACTACCTGCACGGCGGGCATGGTCTCGCCGGTGGGCAGTGTTTTGTCGTCCACGGGAATGCCGCGGCCGTCGTCGACGACGGTGATGGAGTTGTCGACGTGGATGGTGACATCGATGCGCGTGGCGTAGCCGGCAAGGGCTTCGTCGACCGAGTTGTCGACGACCTCATAGACGAGGTGATGCAGGCCCATCTCGCCCGTCGAGCCGATGTACATGGCGGGGCGCAGGCGGACCGCGGCGAGGCCTTCGAGGATCGTAATATTCTCTGCGGAGTACCCTCCGGACTCGGCCGGGGCCGATGATGCAGCGGGAGGGGGAGGGGTCTGGCTGGCGGCTGCTGCAGGGGTAATATCTTCAGGCACGAACGGGACACTCCGATTGGGTTTAGGCTGGGTTGGGAATCGACGCAAAACCCTTGAAAATACTGGCGATCTGCCAGTTTTCTCGACTCCTAAGTATAGCACGTTTGGGACCCCTTCCGAAGTCTCGGAGGAGCCGTTTTGAACACCCGCTGCGTGCACCTCTTCAGGCCATGAAAAAGGCCCCGAAGCCAGTCGCTCCGGGGCCTTTATCTGGCACAGATAGGCCCTAGGAACCGGCCGCGTACGTAACAGGTTTCTCCACAACCGGCGGTGGCAGGTGCTCGGCCAGAACGGCCTGGTAAAAGAGCCCTGCGAGCAGCCCGCCCACCAGTGGAGCGACCCAGAAGAGCCACAACTGCTGGATCGCCCAGGGATCGCCTCCGGCAGCGACGACGATGGCCGGGCCGGTGGACCGCGCCGGGTTTACAGAGGTGTTAGTGATGGGGATGCTGATCAGGTGGACCAGCGTGAGGCAGAGGCCGATCGCCAGCGGCGCGTGGGCCTTGGAGGCGCGCTCGTCGGTGGAGCCAAGGATGACCAGGATGAAGAAGAAGGTGAGCAACATCTCCGCAATGAGGCAGGCCAGCAGGTTGTAACCGCCGGGCGAGTGCGCGCCGTAGCCGTTGGAGGCGAAGCCGTTCAGGCTCCATGTCTGGCGACCCGTGAAGATGATGTAGAGCACGCCGGATGCGACGATGCCTCCCAACACCTGCGCGACCCAGTACGGCAGAATCTCTTTTGCCGGAAAGCGTCTGCCGGCAACAAGACCGAGCGTCACGGCCGGGTTGATGTGGCACCCGGAGATGTGGCCGATGGCGTAGGCCATGGTCAGCAGCGTGAGGCCGAAGGCGAAGGCGACACCGAGAAAGCCGATGCCGAGCGAGGGGAAGGCAGCAGCAAAGAGCGCGGCGCCGCAACCTCCGAAGACCAGCCAGAAGGTGCCAAAGAACTCTGCGATGCAACGTTTGGAAAGGGATACTTGCATGAATTTCCTCCAACGTTCCTGAGGTTCAGGGAATGGTGTTGCAGGCCCGCGAAGCGCTGCCAGTCTACATCCGAACCATCTTTGGAGGATGAACGTATTTGGGCTTGGGCTGGAAGATCGCCACTAGAGCTTGCCTCCCGGTGCGCACTTTGTGAGCGCGACCCAGGAGTCGCCGCCTACCAGACCTTGCAGGTGGGGGTGTGCACCATGGGCTGTCCGGCCTTGCAGCTAAATGCCTTTTGAAACTGCGGCAGGTTCGAAACGACGCCGTTGATGCGCGCGAAGGGAGGGGAGTGGGGATCGGTGGCCGCTTGCACGCGCTCGTTCTGCGGGCGCTCGTTGGAGCACGCCCACTGCGCCATGCCGATGAAGAAGCGCTGATCGGGGGTGAAGCCGTTGATGTCCGGCAGGTTTTCGCCGGCCGTCTCCTTCTTCCACGCGATGTAGGCGAGCAGCGTTCCGCCAAGGTCTGCCACGTCCTCTCCGCTGGTCAGTTTTGAGTTGATGTGGATGTCATCGACGATGACGTAACCCGCATACTGCTTGCGCACGCAGCCGATGCGCTGCTCGAAGCCCTGAGCGTCCGCAGGCGTCCACCAATCGCGGAGGTTGCCCTTGGAGTCGAAGAGCCGGCCTTCGTCGTCGAAGGCGTGCGTGAGCTCGTGACCAATGGTCGCGCCGGTGTTGCCGTAGTTGGGAGCGTCGTCCATCTTAGGGTCGTAGAGCGGCGGCTGCAGCACGCCGGCGGGAAAGTTGATGTCGTTCATCTGCGGATCGAAGTAGGCGTTGACCGTTGGCGGCGTCATGCCCCACTCATCATGGTTCACGGGCTTGCCTAGCTTGTTCCATTCGTAGGCCTGGTTGAACTGGTAGGCGCGGACGACATCGCCGGCGTAGTCGTTGGGCTTAACCTCGAGCGCCGTGTAGCTGCGCCAGTGGTCGGGGTAGCCGATCTTGTTGCGGATCGCGTGGAGTTTGCGCAGCGCCTCTTCTTTCGTCGCCGGGCTCATCCAGTCGAGGTTCTCGATCTCGTGCTGCATGGCAGCCTCGATCTGCTGCGTCATCAACTCGGTCTTGGCTTTGGTCTGTGCGGAGAAGGTGCGTCGCACGAACTCCTGGCCCAGCGCTTCGCCGAGGTTGCGATCGACGGCGCGCGTGCAGGTCTTCCAGCGGGGTGGTTGCTGGGGAACACCGCGGAGAGTCGTCGAATAGAAGCCGTAGAACGCGTCGTCGTAGGGCTTCGCGAGGTAAGGCGCCATGGCGCTGAGAAGATGGAAGCGCAGATACGCGCGCAGAGCGGCTACTTTTTCGGTGGAGAGCTCCGTTTGCAGGGCCTTGATGAAGGCTGGCTGCGAGACGTTGAGGTTGGAGACATCGGGTGCGCCCTCGGCCTTGAAGTACGCGGCCCACTTGATCGCCGGCGCCATGCTTTGAACGTCGCCGATCGACATCATGTGGTACAGGTTGTGTGGATTGCGCTCCTGCACGCGCGTAAGCGAGGCCTTGGCAAGCACCGTCTCGATGTGCAGAATGCTATCCGCGTCGGTGTGCGCCTGCGCGGCTGATTCGCCGCTGAGAGTCAGCAACTGCGCAATGTAGTCGGTGTACTGTTCGCGGATTTTCACGCTTTGCGGGTCGGTCTTGAGGTAGTAGTCGCGATCGGGGAGGCCCATGCCACCGGCGCCGAGCTCGACGATCATCTTCGAGGAGTCGACCGCATCCTGCGTTGTGCCGGAGCGAAAGAAGAAGCTGCCAGGATCATCGTGATGCAGCTTGGCGATGGCGGCGAGGAGTTCGGGACGAGTCTCAAGACCGTTGATGGTGGCGAGTGCTGCCGCAATCGGCTTGTCGCCCTCCGCGTTGATGGCGCTCTTATTCATGCAGGCTTCGAAGTAGTCGCCAATTTTCTGCTGAACAGGTGTGCGGTCGGTGGCCTTGGCATCCTGCTCGAGAATGCCCCAAAGGAACTGCTCGTTCTCGTTACTCAACTTGGCGTACACATCCCATGTGGCCTGATCGGGCGGGATCGGATTGAGCTTCTGCCAGCCGCCGCAGGCGTACTTGTAAAAGTTCACGCAAGGGTTCACCGAGCGATCCAGGCTGGTGAGATTGAACGAGGGAGAGTAAGGCATCACGGTGAGCGGCTGGGCAGGAGTTGCGGGCTGCTGCGCGGATGCAGGCGTGACGGCGAGCACGAAGACGAATGCAGAGGCCAAAGCGGGGAGGACGACACGCGGCAGCTTGATCACAGAGGGGAATCTCCTGCGAAACATCGTACAGCCTCAAGCAGGATCGTCAGCAGTGGCGCCGGAGAGCGATTGTGGGCTAGACGAAAAATCCACGCCTAAGCGTGGAAGTCTGCGTTTCGAATCGAAGATTTTGGTGCCGAAAAGAGGACTCGAACCTCCACTCCCTTGCGAGAACGTGGACCTGAACCACGCGCGTCTGCCAATTCCGCCATTTCGGCTCACTTCAGAGGCCTCAGCTGTATCCAGCCGCGCGAACTGCGTGAAGTCTTAGTTTCCCAGAGCGTGCACACGCTGTCAATGGCAGTGCTCTCCGTTCCGTCAGAGTGCAGCCTCGGGTTACACTTGGCGAATTATTGGGCGAATCCTGCGTGCAGGATTTCACGTCCAATCGATCATCTCTTAACAGGAGCAGCGCGAAGCCCTATGAGTGAGCCTTCGACCAGCAACCAACCGGTCTCCCAGCAACAGATCCCGGAAGCCCTTGCACTGGAGATCCGGCGACTTGCGCATGACCTGTCGAACGCGTTGGAGATCATTGTGCAGACCAGCTACCTGCTGAATATGGCCGAGCTGAAGGAGCCGGCCAGCGATTGGCTGCGCATGATGGACTCCGGCGTGACCAAAGCCCTGGAGCTCAATCTGCAACTGCGCGACTACATCAAGCAGCACACGCCCAGGTAGTGATGGGTTGTAAGTTGTAAGTTGTAGGTTGTAAGTTCCTGCAGTTCGTTGCAACTTAGAAGGTACAACGTACAACTCCGCAACTACTCCGCCGCAATTGCCGTAACGATCTTGTCCATGGTGACGCGGTCGGCGGTTGTTATGGGCGTGTGCTCATCCACAAAGATGGAAAAGATCACCGTGTGTCCGCTGGCGGTGTCGAGATACCCGGAGAGCGCGCGGGACTCGCCGAGCGTTCCGGTCTTCGCGAAGAGATGGCCCTTCAGGGGCGGGTCGGGGAAGCGCCTGCTCAACGTGCCATCCTCACCGGCGTCCGGCAGTGAAGACTTCCACTGCGCGAACCACGGCTGCTTCGCCAGGTAGGCCAGGAACGTTGCGGTGGCGCGCGGCGTGACGATATCGTGCGCGCTGAGGCCGGAGCCATCAAAGAAGATGAAGTCGTCGGGATCGAGGCCTGCGTGCAGCAGGTTCGCGCGAATCACTTTCGCGCCGGCAACGATGGAGCCATCACCGCACGCGAGGGTGCCAAGGTTGTGCAGGTCGAGCTCCGCGTGCAGGTTCTGGCTGACCTTATTGGTGAGGACCACGTCTTCCGCAAAGGTCGCGGAGGTATGCGAGGCCAGCAAGTCTCCTGCGGGGGTCGCCGTCGTCGCAGGGCAACTCACGGGGCATGCTTGTCCGGCAACAAGCGACGCGTCACAGGGATCGGGAGCGAGCAACTCGGTCTCGTAGCCGAGCGCGTCTGTTACCGGCCGGTGCCGAACCGTTGCAGGGCCATCGATAGCAATGCCCCGCTGGACAAGCATCGCGCGCAGCACCATGGCTGCGTATTCTGCGGGGTCCTGGATGGCCAGCTCTTCGACGTCGCGATGCGCATCCGCGGCGATTGATCCATAGACGCGCACCAGCAAGGAGCCAGGCATGCGCTCCACTTGAATCCCCGCAGTCTGCGCGCCTGCTGGCAACGTCTGCACCTGCGACTCAACTGTGTAGTAGGGCACGTTCTGCTCGAGTTGCACACTCGCCGCGCTAAAGGTCTGCGGTCCTGTGGCTACGCCCGGGGTGATGACGAGCGTCATCTGGTTGTTGTCGATGCTGAGCGCGCTCACCGGCGCCCCATACCCCCACACCTGGTCGTCCTGCGCCCACGACTCCGCGTACGGCTCGTAAGGATAGAGCGTGTCATCGCCGATCACATCGCCGGCAATGCGCTTGACGCCCTTGGCTACAAGTTGGTCGGCCAGCGAAGCCAAATCTGACAGCGCCGGAAGCTGAGGCGGTGGTGGAGGCTGTGGCTGCGCTGGCCGCTCTGAACGCGGAACGTAGGGGAGGTCATCCGCGCCGAAGTTCGCATCGCCGCCGCCGGCAAGCGTCAGGTTCCCGGTCACCGTTCCGGTCGCTGCATCGAATGCGCCGACGATACGCGTCGTAAAGGTTTTGCCCGGGCCAAGCAGCGCCATCGCCGTCGCCGTGGTGAAGATTTTGTTGTTGGAGGCGGGACGGAAGAACTTGTCCTCGCCGCGCCCGTAGAGGGGCGTGCCATCGAGCGAGGTCACCGCGACTCCCCAATGCGCGCGCGAAACGGAGGGGTCAGCGAGCAGCCCGGCAACCTGGTCGCCGAGCGGGGTGCCGCTGCCGGTAGGATAGAGAGCGTGTGGGAAGGGCGGGGGTACGGTGGGCGCGGAGCTTTGGGCGGAGGCGGCGGGCAGCCCGGTCGCTGCAACAAAAAGCAACAAAATCAGTGCGTTTTGCGCAGAGGTTTGCATGGCAAAAGTTTACAGAATTGGTGCAATGTATGCATAGCAGGGGTGCAATTTGTCTATAGCTTGTATTGCAACAGGCCTACAATGTCGCCGAGAAGTTCAACCCCTGAAACCGTTCTTTGAAGCTTAAACGACTATGAACCGCGGCAAGTACAGACCGCTCTTCGACTGGCAACTGCGCACGCGCGGGCTTGCCCTGGGCGAGCGCACGCTGCTGATGGCCATCATCAACCTCACACCGGACAGCTTCTCGGGCGACGGCCTGCTCTCGCCCGAAGGGGCGATGGGATTGGCCCCGATGGCCGCTGTGACCAAGCTGGCGATTGCGACCGCGGTGGCGGCGGTTGATGCGGGAGCCGACATCATCGACCTCGGTGCGGAGTCGACACGGCCGAAGGCTGTCCCGCTCAGCAGCGAGGTAGAACAGGACCGGCTACTTCCGGTACTCGAAGGGCTCCTGCGCGAGCGACCCGGCGCTATCGTCTCGGTGGACACCTACCATGCGGCCACGGCGCGGACGGCGGCGCGGGCGGGGGCCGAGATCATCAACGATGTCTCTGGTCTCACCTGGGACCCGGCGATGGCGGCCGTGGTGGCGCAGAGCGGCTGCGGCCTGGTGCTGATGCATTCGCGCGGCCGTCCCGGAGACTGGCACGCGCAGCCGCCGCTGGAGGCGCGCTCCATCGTGCCGGTGGTCTTTGCAGGATTGTGCGAGCAGATAGCGCAGGCGGAGGCTGCGGGGATTCGAACCCAGCGTATTGTCGTCGATCCGGGCTTCGGGTTTGGCAAGCGCGGGCAGGAGAATTTCTCTCTCCTTGCGGGCCTCCGGCGCCTGCACGAACTGGGCAGGCCGCTGCTCGCAGGCCTCTCGCGCAAAGGGTTTCTAGGTGAAGCCGTGCAGGCCCTGCAGGCTCACCCGATGGAGGTGGCGAAGGCTCGCCGCACCGTTACAGTGGCTGCCAATGTGACAGCCATCCTGGCCGGCGCGCATGTGATCCGGGTGCATGATCTGCAGGCCGCGCGAGAGGCTGCGGCCGTCGCCGACGCAGTGTTGGAGGAGCAGGGGATAGGGGATAGGGGATAGGGGAGAAAAGCAAAAGCTCTGGGTCGGGGACCGCGGACCAGGAGAACGCTCGTGTCTTTCTCCCCTATCCCCTTCTCCCCAATCCCCTGTTCTTCAGATCGTCATGACTTCTTTTTCTTTGGCGCGGAAGAGGTCTTCGAGGTGTTTGATCTCGCTGTCGGTGAGCTCCTGGATCTCGGCGTTGGCGCGCTTCTCGTCGTCGGCGGAGATGAGCTTGTCCTTGGCCGCCTTTTTCACGGCCTCGTTGCCCTCGCGGCGAATGTTACGAATCGAGGTTTTGTGGTCTTCGACCGTTCCGGAGAGAAGCTTCACGGTGTCCTTGCGGCGTTCCTCTGTCATTGGCGGGACGGGCACGCGGATGATCTTGCCATCGTGCATGGGGTTGAACCCGTGCTGGCTGGTCCGGATGGCCTTTTCGATGGCCGTGACCAGATTTTGCTCCCAGGGCTGGACCAGGATGAGGTTGGCCTCCGGGGTGGTTACCTGGGCGACCTGAGAAATTGGTGTCTCCGTACCATAGTAGTCAACCTTGATCCCATCGAGCATATGGACCGAGGCGCGCCCGGTACGGACGCTCACGAGGTTTGCGCGAAAGTCTTCCACAGACTTATTCATACGCGCCTTTATACCGTCGTATACGCCTGAAAGGCCCTCCATACCTGCCATTGCCGATGCCATGGTGATCACATCCTCCTGAATCCTGCCGGATTTCCCGGCTACAAGCCCTGATTTTACAGCCGGATCGCTTCTTGCTGAAGCCGGGCTTGCCGGCCCTGGGATGTAGACGAATGGTGCTTGCCAAAGGATTGCATCCGTTCGGAGAATCGTTGACTTACCCCCCGCACCCCTTATATCCTTGAAGGAGATGTACACCTGTCCGACCCGATCTTGTGCCCAAACTGTGCATCCTATTCGGGAGGACGCAAATAAAATGCTTCATAGCCAAGGGCCCCCGGGTCGCGGCGGAAATAGGATCTCCCAATGAAGAAGACCTTTCTCCTCACTGCTCTCGCATTTGCATTGATCGCTGCGA
Organism: Acidobacteriaceae bacterium; assembly: GCA_049578265.1. Taxonomy (GTDB): domain Bacteria; phylum Acidobacteriota; class Terriglobia; order Terriglobales; family Acidobacteriaceae; genus Granulicella. Next base: position 43,862 of record JBAULP010000131.1, on the reverse strand, counting down.
TTCCTGCACGCGCCCAGGGTGGATGCGATGATTCGCCGGAGAATCCCACTCTGATCTTGGCGGGATTGGCTGGTGGAGCATATGCCATTTCTTCGGTGCGGATGAAGATCCGTGCCCGTAGAGGGTCGAAAAACCGGTAGTTTGAGGCCGGCCGTAAGCGTTTGGGCCGGAGTGTATTAACTAGTTCTGCGTCATGCCCCGTCCAGGGGTGCAGAGGTTTGTGGCGACACCACTCTCATCTAAATACCATTCCCAGTCCGTAATCGTGCTGGCGACTCTTTGCGCCGCGGCAGGTCTGCTCACGATCTGGCCCACGGTGCAGTCCCTGATTGGAATCTGGACCACCGACGACCTGAAATCCATGGGCATGGTCGTCCCCCTCGTCTGCTATCTGCTGATTCTGCGGGCCTGGAGGGCGCTGGAATGGGAGACGGACGGTTCCTGGTGGGGGTTCGCGGTACTGGCCGTCTCGGCCGGCCTGATGTTTCTCCGCGATCAGATGCTGCTGATCATCACCGTTAATAAGAACTGGCTGCTGCAGCTTCCGCCACTTCCGCTGGTTGCCGTCGTATACGCAGCCGGCTTGGTGCTTTTGTTCGGCGGATGGCGACTACTGAAGGCGGCGTGGTTTCCGGTGGTTTTGATGTGGGCGGTGATTCCCGTCCCCCAAACCTTTAGCCGGGTGGTGGATCTTCCCTTGCAACACGCCTCCGCGACGGTTGCCCGGGCCTGGGCGCACGCGCTTGGCCAGCCGCTCACCCAGGACAAGCTCCGGCTTATGTTCACCCCGGAGTTTGGGATGTTCATCGCGCCCGGCTGCAACGGCATCCGCGGAGCGATCACGCTCGGGCTGGCGGCGGTGGTTGTGAGCTATCTCTATCGTTTTCGCTGGTATGTCTATGCGCCGGTAGTCGTGGGCGCCGTGCTGCTGGGATACCTCTTTAACTTCCTTCGGCTCTGCCTGCTGGTGGTGTATTACAAGATTGCGCTGCCTTACCCGTGGCTGCAGCATCACGCCAAGATCGCGGACTACGTGATTGGGGCTTGCCTCTTCACCTGCGCGCTGGCCGTCTTTTTCACCGTGGCCAACAAACTCCGCACCGAGCCGGCGGCAGTTGCTGGCGGTGAGGATGCAGCGGCCGTCGTTCCGGACTCGGACGTCGATGCCGGGCCTCACCGGGCCATCCGGCAGAGTTCGTCTCTTTGGGTGCGTGTGGCGGCTGTGCTTGCGATGGCAGCGGTTTTTGGCGTAGACGTGCTGCATGAACACCGCGTGGACGCTGCGTGGGAGGCAGCCCAGCCTAAGCCGACGCTTCCAGCGCATGTGGGCAACTTCAGCCTCCAGCGCACCTGGGACGAGTCGCAGTTTGGGATTCTGGTGTACACCTGGGGGGATTACGCCCAACCCACAGTCCATGGAGTGCCCGGCGCGCACGTGATGCTGGGCATCTCTCCGCAGACCATACACGATGCCGAGGTCTGCCACCTGGCTCGCGGCGAAGACCCCACCTGGCACGGGCAGATTGTGGACGCGACGGCCGGCGGTCCGGTGGAGATGACGGCAGCGACCTACAACGATGGCGCAACCCAGGAGCTCGAAGCCTCCACGGTGTGCGACAACGGAGCCTGCCGCCAGTACTCCGAGAGCACCCGGCATCTGACGGTGATCTATGCGCGCCCTCATCGCGGCGTTCCTCTGGAAGCCGACACGACCCGGCCCATCCCCGTGATGCTGAAGGTGGAAAGCCTGGACACGATGAGCCCTGCCAGCGTCATCGAACCGCAGTTGGCCGCGACCCTCGACACCTTTTTGAGGAACGCCAATCTACTTGCTTTGACTGGCCCCTACAGCCGGCGGTAGGAAAGCGCATCGGCTCCGATTCTTACCTGAAATTTCTCTGCTCACTGCCGCGGTCCCGGATTCGTCTCACCGGAAGCCGCCGATTATCTCTAGTTCGACCGCTCGAATATCCATGGGCAAGACCATCGATTAAGGGTCGAAGCTCAGTTTTGACGACGTTCGGGTTCGCATGGGTTGCCGCTAGTCGCCTATAATCAAAGCTCTCCCTTCGTGTACCGCAGGGCTGGAATCAACAGCAGAATCCAACAAGCTTTGACAGATTCAAAGAGCAGTGAGGGTGTGGTTATCTTTACCGGAATCCGAGTGAGCGCAAGCTCCCTGAAGTGTACGACCCAGCCTGTGCGCACGCGCTCGAGCCGATTGGGCATCCTTGGCTTCGGCCAAAACTGCTCCGGCGTGCGCCGCGTTCTGCGTTGGGGCCTTTCGAGCCTGGGAATTGTGGCGATGTCGGCCGCCTTCCCGGCACTGATCTTGACTGCCGGGGCGCAGGTCCAGGCCACGCCGCAGTTCTCGGCGGAGTCCGCGCCACAGATCCTCTGCCCCGTCCAGGTCATCGGCAACCGGCGCATTCCCAAGGAATCGATCGTCGCGCGCCTCTTCAGCCGCGCCGGCGACACCTATGATCCGGCCGTGGTGGAGCGCGACTTCAACTCGCTCTGGAACACCGGCTACTTCGATAGCGTCCGCATTGAGAAGGTGCAGGGCCAGGGCTGCCTGCAACTCGAGATCTATGTTCGGGAAAAGCCGACCATCAGCGAGATCAACTACAAAGGCCTGAATTCGGTCTCTGTCTCCGACGTGATGGAGCGCTTCAAGAAGGAAAAGGTCGGGCTGAACGTCGAAAGCCAGTTTGACGAGACCCGCGTGAAGCACGCCGAAGTCGTCCTCCAGGAGATGCTCGGCGAGCACGGCCATCAGTTTGCCGTGGTGACGGGGCAGGTCAAGACCATCCCGCCCGCACGCGTCGCGCTGACCTTCATTGTGAAGGAAGGGCCGACCGTCAAGGTAGGAAAGATCGCCTTCACCGGAAACCATGCGCTGAACCACCGCGAGCTGGTGGCTGCGATGAAGAACCTCAAGCCCATCGGAATCCCGCATTCCATCATTCTCGAGGACATCTTCCCGCGTACCTTCGACGCCAGCAAGCTGGACGAGGATGCGGACCGGGTTCGCGAAGCGTATCGCGACAAGGGTTACTTCAAGGCCCTCACGGGCGAGCCGCAGACTAACGTCCGCAACGCCGGCGGCATCAATCCTTTCACCCTCCATCCTTCGCACGGCAAACGCGTCGATATCGTGATCCCGATCGAAGAGGGTGAGCGCTACCGGCTGGGCGGAATTACGTTCAGCGGCAACAAGGCTTACCGCAATGCGAAGGCGTTGCGCGCGCAGTTCCCGGAGAAAGACGGCGACTGGTTCAACGCGCGGCTCTTCAGCAAGGGTATTGAGAACCTGAAGAAGGCATACGGCGAGGGCGGCTACATCAACATGGTGCCGACTCCGATCCCGCGGACGGATGAGGCGAAGAAGCTCGTTTACCTCAACGTCGATATCGACGAAGGCAAACAGTTCTACGTCTCCCGCATTGAGTTCACCGGCAACACACTCACCCGCGACCGCGTCATCCGTCGCGAGCTGCTGATCGAAGAGGGCCAGGTTTACAACAGCCGCCTCGTCGACCTGTCGCTGCTGCGTCTGAATCAGTTGAGCTATTTCGACACGCTGAAGGCCGACCAGGACGTCGAGACCCAGCAGAATCAGGATGCCGGAACGGTTGACCTGCTCATCAAGCTGCATGAGAAGGGCAAGAACTCTATCGGCGTCAACGGCGGCGTCAGCGGCCTCTCGGGATCGTTCCTTGGCCTGAACTATCAGACCAACAACTTCCTCGGCCTCGGCGAAACGCTGAGCGTTGCCGCCAATATCGGCGACCTCTCGCGTAACCTCAGCTTTGGATTTACTGAGCCGTATCTGCGCAACAAGCCCGTATCGCTTGGCGTCCAGGTGTTCGATCGCAAGACGGACTTCAACCCTGCGAAGAGCTATGCCATCACGAGCGGCCAGAGCGAGAACCTGACCAACGCACAGAACTCGCTGCTGAATAACTACAACCAGTCGTCGAAGGGCATCACGATTTCCACCAGCACCGCGCTGCGCAAGCTCTTCCGGCGCACCGGCGTGGCGCGCGTTGGCCTGGCGTATTCGTTATCCAGCTCCGGCATCACGACGTTCAACCAGAACACGCTGAGCGTCTTCCAGACCCTGGCCTTCCGTTCGGGCATCGAGGGCTCGAACCAGCTCAACGGTATCGTGACGTCCATCATCACGCCGAACTTCAGCTTCTCCACGCTGGACCGCGCCATCGGCCCTCACAGTGGCAAGGACTTCAGCGCGGCCTTCCAGCTTGCTGGCGTGGGCGGAAATACGAAGTACTATCTGCCGTCGTTAGCGTGGCGGCAGTACTTCCCGATGAAGGGTTTGAAGGTTAGCAAGGAAGGCCACAACGTCCTTGGCTATCGTATTCAGTTGGCGAACATTGCCGGATACGGCGGCCAGGTTGCTCCTCCCTTTGCCCGTATCTATGGCGGCGGTGAGAACGACCTGCGTGGCTTCGACATTCGCTCGCTCTCGCCTTACACCTTCCTTCCGACCAAGGTCATGTTCAACCTGACCAACCCGGATGGAACCACCGTGCTGCGCGATCCGACCGATCCGGCGCTGGGCAATGTGCAGATTCCTCTGCCCATTTACCGGCTCGCCCCAATCGGCGCGGACACCTCCCTCACCTCCAACCTGGAGTACCGCTTCCCCATCATCAACGAGGTCACCTTCGCGTTCTTTAGCGACTTCGGCCTCGACGTGAACACGGAAGCCAAGCAGCTCCGCCAGAGTCCTGAAGGCCTCACGTCGATCAACAGCCCGCTGTATGGCTGCCCGCAGGTGGTCAACGGAAACTGCGTCGGCGGTTACCAGCTCCCACCGTTCTCCCAGTACCTGAAGGACGTCCCGGGAACCAACGTTGTTCCGCGCATGTCGGATGGTGCTTACCTGCAGGTGATCATGCCGATCATCAATGCACCGTTCATCATCTACTACGCCTACAACCCCCTGCGCTTGTACAAGAGCCTTCCGCAACAGTTGGTCGCACCGAGCGGTTCAGCCTGCTCCGGCACAGCCACCAATTGCTTCAAGGACTTCTTCCCGTTTGCCACCTCACCTGGTGCGGCGGCGTACAGCTATCAGCAGGCGTTGCAATACTACGGAGCGGATTACATCCTGCGCGAACCGCGCAAGACCTTCCGCCTCACCATCAGCACCTCGTTCTAGAAGCAGCGAGTAGACAGTAGAGAGTAGTGAATGACAAAAGCCCCGGCTACCATCAGCCGGGGCTTTTGCTTTGGTCTACTGTCTACTTGCTACCCTCTACTGTCTACTCAGTATGAGGAAGACGATGCGCCCGATCCCAGTGCCAGCCGATTCAGAATCTGCTGCGCGAAGATAATGTGCACATGCACGCGCTTGGCGAAGTCTGGCAGAAACTCCGCAACCAGCGGCCCGATCGGGTCAGTCGCGTACCCTACCAGAACGCGCTTGGCCGTGTCTGGAGCATTGGTGCCAATGTCCGGTACATAAAGATTTGAGATCTCCGCACTCAGTGGAATGTTGATCAGCGTGGCGTAGTTCGGCATCAGCGCGCCATCATCATGCTGCGAGACCACGGTATGGATCAGCGCATGCGCGATGCGGCGCCCTACCGAGGCCTTCGGCATGCGGTGATAGCGCGGGTCTTCGTGCACCAGCGAAGGAATCACATAGATCCCTGTGAGGTCGACCTGAGCGTCTTCCGCCAGGCTATAGCCCGAAAGCTTTCCCCAGCCTCGAAGGCCCGGGCCATACACCGAGTGCGAGTTCGCAGCTACCGAGATTCCGGAAAAAGTCGCGATCGTCAGCAGGTTGAACGGATCAATCAAAGCGCGGATCGCGAGCACACCCTTCTGCGTTGAAGTGAGCGGCCGGATGTATCCCGTGTCGACGATCAGTTGCAGTTGGTCCTCGCACGTCGGCTCCGTGGACGGAAGAAAAATGATCGGGATCGCTCGATCATGCGACCGGGTGCTACAGGGAGGAAGCTTCTCAGCCTTGTGCTTCGAGGTTTGCGCAGGCGGTTGAGCCGTTGTCGCAGGGGCAGAACTCCGCTGATTCGGCTGTACGCTGTCGGTCTCGTTTTCATCCGCAGAAGCTTGGTTCCGCGCTTCATCCGGCAGCCCCGCATCCGCCTGATTCGGAGAAGGCAGATTACTGTCGGAGGAGTACAACAAGGCGCTCGGAGCATTGGGCAGGTCGTCGGTCTGTGCACACAGTTTGAGCGTCATAACGCACGCTGACGCAACGGCCAGCATCGCCAGGGCCGATCTCCAACTGGTAAGCCGCCACGGCCTCTTCAGATCCTGTCGTTCCAGGTCGCGCATGGAAGAGCGTCGCTTCCTTTCCGCCGGGCGTCCCGGAGGATTCCTGAAGCTGAGATGCGTGTGACGTCCCTTGTACTGTCCGGGAGCCCGCGATTTCGCAGATTCTCTTAACTTCGCGCATGCGCCCGGCCGAGATGCACCTTGTGCCAAAGGCTCGAAGTAAATTCACCAATCGCGAATCCCAGCGCGGCGCCCCCAACCGATCCTCCGAACTCAGCGACGGTGTCGTGAACATTGCGATTGATGGACGGGTAGTAGGCGTTGTTCAGCACGCTCGACGCGGCGTACCCCAGCAACAGCGCGCCATTCACCGTGCTTTGCCCGCTATCCGTGCGCGTAATCAGCGGCCGCGTGATGGCGTACAGCGCCCGGTGCACGAGGCTGTACTGCGGCCCTTCCACGTAGTAGCGCGGGTCTTCGTGCAGCAGCGAAGCGAAGACTCCGTCGGTCAACACCCCCTCGGACGTGTCTCGAATTGCCGCCGCTCCCAGCCGCTCTCCGAACGCGCCCCTGTCTGTTCCATAATTCGGCGCTCCATTGGTCACTTGCTCAAAGCCCGCCGCCACGATCATGCCGCCGTAATTCAGCGGGCTATAGATGTCCTCTAATCCGATCACCAGTTTGCCGTGCGCGTCCAGCGGCTGCGCAATTCTTCCCGGCTGAATGAACTTCACATCCCTGGGCTCGATCGCTCCTTGCGCAGTTTGATCAACCGGGCGACGAAGTTCCCCGCCTCCTGCATAGACATCCCCTGGACGCGCAAACCCCATATCCAACCGCGCAGTCGTCTCGGGCTCCGGCTGCTGCGGTTCCGGGGCGTTGATTTCGACAGGCTGCGCTGGCCGCGAAGCATCCTGACCTCCGGCGCTTGCGATGCGAACCTGCTGCGCCATCGCTGCCGAAGCCATGAGCATCGCCAACAGCGCAATCGTGTTTCGCACCTGGCTCCGTACGATGCCGTTCGATCCCAAGCGTGACCGCACGCCCTCGCGACTCTCCGCCTGCGTGCGCAACATCGAAGGAACCGGTTTTGCTTGCAATTGCTTATTTCCTCACTGGCTTCGCGCGTTCAACTCACACGTCTCGACGCGCTCTCCTTACGGACGCGCTCTGAGCTCACATGGTTGTTCCTCACCGTCCGCACGACGCGGAACGCTGCATTCCGCGCGGTCTCGCTGCTACGTTGCAGTCGTTTTGCCCGCTAAATTGCCGGGGAATGCAGCTCGGCACCTGTTACCAGCTAGGCACACATCGCGCCCTGCGACGTTGACTCATGTATCAACAGCACCCAATCATGAAGATTGGAGCTTTAGCGAAAGGGGCCCGTCGATGCCGCGCATCGAAGTCGATTCCATGCCAGGCGTCACCGGTCGCAGCCTCACCCGCGCGCTCGCCCCTCTGCCTTCCATCGAAGCTGCGACCGCGCTGGCACTCGCTTCCTTGCTGCTGCTGCTCACTGGCTGCCATCACCAGCGTCATCAACCGTATGCTCCACCGCCGCCGACGTTGCACAGTGAATCGTCCTACCAGCGCAGAATCCAACCGAATCCCACCGAAGCCGACCGAGCGCCGATCCCGCGCCCAGAGGGCCGGCCCGAGTTCGTTGAGACTGGCATGGCGAGCTGGTACGGCCCGAGCGGACGCCGCGCTGCAGACGGCTCAGCTTACGATGGAACCGGCATGACCGCAGCGCACAAAACACTTCCGCTCGGCACCGTCGTGCGCGTCACCAATTTATCGAACAACGAGTCCGTGATGGTCCGCATCACCGACCGCGGGCCCTTCTCTCATGGCCGCATCCTCGATCTCTCAGAGAATGCCGCCAAGGAGATTGGGCTCTACCGCATGGGTGTCGCGGAAGTTCGCGTCGAAGCCTTTGGCCAGAAGACTGCAAGCGTCCAAGCCAAGTGGTGCGTGCAGACCGGCGCGTTTAAGAATCAGCAGGACGCGCTCGATTTAAAGTCCGCGCTGGCTCGCCGCTACACTGGGTCACGCGTCATCGAGTTCGCCAGCTCCACCGGCTACTGGGTGCGCATCGACCCCATTCGCCACGACCGCACCGAAGCCGTCGCGATCATGGACTGGATTGGCAAGCCCTTCCCCGAGGTCGTCCCATACCTGGTGCGTCTCAATTAGTTCGCAGCGAAATCTGCGGCTAATTCGCTGGCAGCGCGGGCGGCGGATAGTACGGTAGTTTCTGCTGTTCCTCGTTCGCACGCTTCACTGTGATATCCGCAAACAGCAACTCAGGAGCAATCGTCGTCTCCGGCGTCGGCATCAGAAGCTGCGCAACATATGGCTTCCCTCCCGCCGCCAGAATCCCACTACGAATGGCTCGCTGATCCAGCTCGTCAAACACCGCTCCGCGCACCAGCGTGCGCTTCCCATCCGGGCTCACCCGATACAACAGCTTCGGCGACAACTCTCCGCCCAGCGTCTCCACCGAGTACACGTCTCGCCCCTGCTCCTTGGCCAGTGCCAGCAGCTTCGCGCGCAGTGCCTCCGCCGGAAGCGGATCTGAAGATTTGATGATGATCACTCCGGCACGCGAGTGCGCACCTTGGCCAAGGCCAGCGCGACCATGCCCATTCGACTCCGGAAAGTCCTTCACCGGCTCTCTGCCGATCAGGTAGTTCATCAGCTTGCCGCGCACCACCACATCCACCGGTGCGACTGGCACACCCTCATCATCGACTTTGTACGCGCCCAGCAGCCCTTGCCCTTCAAACGTGCGCATCGAAGGATCATCCACAACCGAGAGAAACGACGGCAGGATCGGCGTCTTATAGCTCGACTGATAGGCTCCTCGTGTGCGCGCCGCCGTTCCCATGTCCGGACGGTCTGCTTCCACGTTCGGCACAAATAACCGGTTGAACACATCCGCCGCCGCATCGCCGGAGAACAACACCGGGCCGTGGTAGTCCTCGGGATCCACGATCGGCGCTTGGCGCAGCTCGTTGAAGCTGACCAGGTCTTCCAGCGTGCGCTTATTCAGCGCGGCTGCGCTCTCCAAGCCTGCCGCTGTCGTCGCGACCGATCCATTGCTGCGGCCGAGGTCCATCCCATCCGGCGCCTGCCCACCCACGCTGATGTCGTCCGAGTAGCCCGCGTACCCATGCCGCAGCGCGGTTCCGTCGGTGTCCACCGTGTAACGATTCACCACCAGCACGCTGATGCTCGCCGAGCTGTACTGCACCTCGGGCGCAAAACTCCGCACCTCGGGGGCCGTCTCAAAAAGATCGCTCGCGGCAATCAATCGCTTCTTCCAATCGTCCCGATCCAGTTTCAGCTCCACCAGCGGCTCAATCAGCGTGACTGCTTTTGCGGGCGTGAAGTCATTCGCGGTGGGCGGTGTCTGGAAAGTCTTCAGCGTCGCCTGCTTGGCCGCATAGGCGCGCAGCGCATTCTTGTACGCATCATCGGTTGCAGACCACAGCGCATACTTCAATGCCGCGGGATCGTTGTCCATGGGGGCAAGCTCCAGCGACCCATCGCCGCGCGCCGAGCTCGAGTCCGAGGTGTAGTTGCCAATCCTCACCTCAACACGCACAACCCGTTGGTGGTTCTCCGTCTCGCGTGTCAGCGCTCCGTAGCTCGCAATTGCGTCGTAGGTGTGGAGATCCTCCAGCCGGTACGCAATGTAGTACGGCCGCTGCATGCCGGGAATTACCAGGTCGGCCTTCTCGCGCGCCAACTCCTGCTGCATCGCATTCAAGATCGGATCCGCCGCCTGCGGAGCCTGTGCCATTGCAAACGAACACAACGCCGGAATCAACAGTAACGATCGCATACGCATTAGCGGCCTCCCTTCGGCGCACTGCCCGTGCTTGCCGCATCATCGAGCGGTGGAGGCGGAACGATCGGCGGCCGCGATGTGCCTTGAGCCTGCCGCTGCGTCTCAATCGACGAGACCAGCATTGCCGGCGCCACCGCGCTCACCGGAATCGTCCCCGACTCCGCGCCGCACAGTCCGTTGAAGACCTCGGGATGATCGTCGGTCGCAACGATGCTGCTCAACGCGGCCTGCGGCGTCCCCACAATCGACACCCCGCGCACTAACTCATCCGGCCGCCCATCCACATACACGCGATACACCACCAGCGGAATCACCTGGAACGCCTGCGGCGAGCGGCGCGTGGTCACCGCAAAGCCGGAACTGATGTCCTCGAAGTACAGCCCATACGCCTTACCCTGCTTACGTGCTTCGGCCTTCAACATCTGCCGCAGCTTCGCATCGCTCACCGTCTTGGTCGACGTCACAATTAAATTTCCCTGGCGTCCCGTCGGCATCTTGCCCGTCTCCGCGCGCCCGTGGCCATTCGACTCCGCAAATCCCGCCACCGGCAGTCGCGACATCAGGAACGTCTGCAGCACGCCATCCCGTACCAGTTGCACGCGCTGCGCAGGTTGGCCCTCGTCATCAAACAAATAGTGGCCGCTGAGCGGATAGCCGTTGAAGTTCGTCAGCGTCGGATCGTCGGCAACGGAAAGAAAGCTGGGGAGGATGGCCTTGCCAAGCAGCTTGGTGAAGGTCTCGCCCTCTTCATCGCCGCGCTGCCGCTGCCCTTCCAGCCGATGCCCCAGCACCTCATGGAAGAACACTGCCGCGGCGCGCCCTGAAAGAATTGCCGGACCGTTGTACGGCTCAGTGATCGGCGCGGTCCGCAGGTCGTTAAGACCCTTCGCCAACGCTTCGATCTTCGTCATTACCTCAGCCTGGTCGGGAAGATGTCTTGCAGAGTCCGCCTCAAAGGTCTCGTCGCGGAACATATCCATGCCATCGGAAGCCCGCGTGCGCGCGGCAATAATCAGTCGTGCCACATGGTTCGGCGCTGCAACCTTTGCTCCTTCACTGGAGACGAAGTAATCCGTCTCATGCGTCGCCTGCAGCACCACTGTGTCGTAAAAAATGTTCGGGTATCCGCGGAAGATTCCCGATATCTGCCGTAGCCGCGCCTCCCATGCCGCGCGGTCAATCGTCAGTGGGCCCTCCGTCGGCAGAATGTCGACTACAGGCTGCTGCATGGAGAAGTCCGGCGAAGCATCTTCTTCGCGCGCGCGCACCTGTTGCTCGGTCTTCACCTTCTCCAGCGCGTCGAGTGCTTTTCCGTAGCCGCGGTTCGTTGTGAACCACAGCGTCCGCTCAATCGCTGCGCGATCATCTGTTAGCGGCAGCGCCATCGTCGTCAGCGCGCTGGTGCGATGCGTGTCGTGCGTGTTGTCCAACTGCGGCGTTCCAATCCTCACCTGCACATCCGCAGTGCGATCGTGCCTCTGGTTCGCATTCACGATGGCTCCGTACTGCGCCGTGATCGTTACACTCTCCGCGTCGGTTGCTGAGTAACTAAGGAAGTAGGGCTTCTGCGGCGGCTTCGCGGAGCTCTTCTCGTTCACCGAACTCACCGCCGAACTCGCGCTGCCAAGATCAGCCATCGCGCGATGCAACTCTGCGTCCATCGCCTCCATCAGCAACGGCTCCTGCGCCGTTGCGTTGGTTAGCGCTGCCTGCGGCGCCGCCACAGGCGTGCTTTGCGCTGCGGCCGCACCGCACGCCAGCAAGCTCACGCAAGCAAGCGCAGTAAGTCGCAGACTCATCGTCCAGGCCATGCTGGAGAACGTTTGCGATCGATCAAAACGGGAGACTACGGGACGGGGCGATTCAGACAGGATCAAGGGTGTGCCAGCTTCCAATGCGATAAGCGATTCTACGGGCGTAATGTCCTCTGAGTGTATCGAATTGCGCGCCGTTCTGGCTTCTCCCGCACTTCCGCCCCTTTGCAAATCTTGGCCTGAGAGAGGACCACCTTGCCTGTTTTTCTGCCAAAGCGCAGACTCGATCCATCATGATTCGCACCCGCCTTGGTCTCCACGCAAGGAAACCTATGAATCTACGCACTTTCTCTCGGCACCTTGTCGCCGCCCTCTGCCTCTTCCTGTTGCCGCTCGGCCTCATCGGCTGCGCGCACGAAACGGCCGCGGAACACGCCGCCAACGTCTATGCCTCGCAGGAGTTGGCCGCCGCGCCGCCTCACGGCAATATCCCCGACTACTCGCTTGCTCCTGCCGACCTTGCCAAGGCGCAGCACCTCGGCACCGTAGATGAGGTCCTCCACTTCGGCGACGAAGCCTGGGGCATCGTCAGCCTTCTGCTCCTGCTCGCCTTCGGCATCATCGCCCGCATGCGCGATACCGCCATCAACCTGAGCCGCAGCCGCTGGGTCCAGGGCTACGCCTTCGTCTTTCTCTTCCTCCTCGTCACGTCGTTGCTCAACCTTCCCATCGATCTTTACGCGCACCATCTTTCTTTGCACTACGGACTCTCTGTGCAAAGCTGGCCGAGCTGGTTTGCCGACCAGGGCAAGACCTTTGGCCTGACATGGTTCGTCGGCGGCCTGCTCGTCCTGCTGCTCTTCTGGATCATCCGCAAGCTGCCACGCACCTGGTGGTTCGCCTTCTGGTGCGCCTTCATTCCCATCCTTCTCTTCGGAATCTTCGTCGCCCCCTACATCGAGCCCATCTTCTTCCACTACCAGCCCCTCCAGCAGACCGACCCCGCCCTCGTCGCGCAGCTAGAGAAAGTTGTCGAGAAGGGCCATATGAACATTCCGCCTCAACGAATGTTTCTGATGAAGGCGAGCGCCAAGTTCACCACGCTCAACGCAGATGTCGAAGGCTTCGGCGCCAGCAAGCGCGTCGTCGTATGGGACACCACCATCGCCAAGATGACCCCCGACGAGATCGTCTTCGTCTTTGGCCACGAGTCCGGCCACTACGTTCTCCACCACATCGCAAGCACCATCGTCTTCACCCTGGTCCTGCTCTTTGTCTGTTTCTATCTCGGCTACCGCTTCGTGCTCTGGGCCCTCGCGCGCTTCGGAGATCGCTGGCACATCTCCTCGCAAAACGACTGGGCAGCGCTCGCGATTTTGCTTCTGGCGTTTTCCCTTTTTGGAACGTTGCTGGAACCAATTGAGAACTCCTACAGCCGCATGCACGAGCACGCCGCCGACGTGTACGGCCAGGAGGCTATCCACGGTCTGGTCCCCGATCCGCAGTCCACTGCGAAGAATGCCTTCGACGTTCTCGGCAAAACCTCCTTCGCTGACCCCAATCCGAACCCGTTTTACGAACTCTGGACTTATACCCACCCTTCCATCGGTCGCCGCGCGGCGTTTGCCGAGGACTACGATCCCTGGGCGCCTGGGATGCAGCCAAAATATTTCAAGAAGTAGTCGCGATCATTTATAGAAGCGGCCGCCGCGGTTTAGGATTCGCTCATGACTACCCACTCCGACTGCCTCTTCTGCAAAATCGCCTCAGGTGTGATCCCGGTCACTCGAATCTACGAAGACGATCGCTTGCTCGCGTTTCCCGACATCAATCCACAGGCGCCTGTGCATATCCTCATCATCCCCAAGCGACACTTCAATTCGATCGCGCACGTAACTCGCGAAGAATCTGAACTGCTCGGTCACCTTACCGGGGCCGCTTCTGAGATTGCACAACAACAGGGCATTGGTTTGCACGATGGCGGAGGGGGTTTTCGTCTAGTTATTAACACCGGTCCTGACGGCGGACAAACAGTCGATCACCTGCATGTACATCTTCTTGGTGGACGCCACATGAGTTGGCCTCCGGGGTAACTCTTTCGTACTTCCACACCGCATACGTTACGAAAGCGCACGAACAGTAACATCACGAACGCGCGTTCGGTAACATCACTTCGGCACGGAGCGTAACGCTACATCCTTAGCGACTACTAACACTTCAAGTGAGGGTTTAGGTGGTGTTAACTACCGTGGTTCACTTGTTGCGCCCCGCTCTCCACGCGGCTTTCTGCGTCATCTCGCTCGCTTCTTGCGTCCAATCATCTGCGCGCGGTTCGCAAGTGTAGTGGAAAAGATTTTCCCTATCGATCGGTAATCGCGATTGCAACGAGTGACACAGAACACAACTTCGGAGACTTAATTTCATGGCATCGACGCTCAAGCAACCTGTACCAGTTCCAGTTCAGGACACTCCTGCACCTGCCAATGGATGGCCTCCTGATCATCACGAGAAAGCTGTCTTCGCGGGCGGATGTTTCTGGGGCGTGCAGTCCGTCTTTCAACGCGTGAAGGGCGTTGTGCAGACGATGGTTGGCTATGCTGGCGGCGACGCGGAAACAGCGAACTACCGCACCGTGTGCAACGAAGAGACGGGCCATGCAGAGGCCATCGAGATTGTCTTCGATCCATCCATCGTGAGCTACGGCACACTGCTGCGCGTCTTCTTCTCCGTCGTGCACGATCCCACGCAGCTCAACCGCCAAGGCGCCGACGTAGGCACGAGTTACCGCTCTGCCATCTTCTACACCAGCGAGCAACAGCGCGATATTGCGCAAGCCTACGTGCATCAACTCGACGCGGCGAACATCTTCGGCAAGCCGATTGTGACGCAGATTGTTCCGCTGCAGATGTTTTACCGTGGCGAAGACTATCACCAGGACTACGCCATGAAGAACCCGCACAACCCGTACATCCAGGTCTGCGACATCCCCAAGATCGCCGCGTTGGAAAAGCAGTTTCCGGACCTCTTCCAGGAATACGTCCGATAAAGGATCACGCAAGGTCCCCACGCCATACGCGGTCGCTTTCCCGCGGCTGAACCGCCTATCCTTACTGAAAGGTTGGTAACGCTCTGCGCCTGCGAAGCCACCTGCCAGAGCCGAATGAAAGCACGAACCGGAAGGTAACCATCGCTAGATGCAACACCTTGTTCGAAGGAAGCACAATTGGTTTGCGCGTCGTCGATCCCTCGCCATCAGGGCTTGTGCGTTAGCGATTGCGCTGACGACCGCAGCATGTTCTCTCGATCTGCCTTGTGCTGCGCAGGCGAGTTCCCAGCCATTAACTCCTTCGCAGGCATCAACACCAGCAGATCAGGCAGCGAAGCGGCTGGAAGCCAATGGCCGCAGTACAAAACCCGCTGCGGACCAGAGCAAGCCGCAGCAGAGCCCGCAATCCGCGACAACCCCCAATGCGAACGGTGAAGAAGCCGCAAGCCCTCGCCATCTCACGCTCGGTCCGCTCGATCCTTCCACCCCTCCCACCGACCTACCCAACGATCGCCCCGTCATCGGCCTCGCTTTGGGTGGGGGCGGTGCGCAGGCCCTGAGCGAGATCGGCGTACTGCAATGGTTTGATGAGCATCATATTCCGGTTGATGTCATCGCCGGCACCAGCATGGGCTCCATCATCGGCGCACTCTACGCCACCGGGCACACCCCCGAAGAGATGAAGCACATCATGACCGAGGACTCCGTCTACTCGGTCTTTCGCATTGAGCAGGCCTATACCGCGCAGAACTTTCGGCGTCGCGAAGACACGCGCGACATTCCCAACGGCATCACGGTTGGCCTCAAGCACGGCATCGAGTTTCGCAACAGCCTCCTCACCGAGTCCGGTCTCAACGAGCTTCTCGAGAAGGAGTTCCTCCGCTATAACGATCAGACCGACTTCAATCATCTGCCCATTCCCTTCCGCTGCCAGGCCACCGATCTCACCGCGGCAAAGACCGTCACTTTCTCTCGCGGATCGCTGCGCGATGCGGTGCTGGCATCGGCATCGATTCCTGGCGTCTTCCGTCCCTTCGAGCTGGATGGCCACGCCTTCGTCGATGGCGCCATCCTCGAGAACCTTCCCACGCAAGACGTCAAAGCGATGGACGCCGACGTTGTGCTCGCGGTCAGTCTTAAGCTCTCGCCCATCGGCAAGGGTGATCTCAACTCGATCCTTGGCGTGTTGCAGCGCGCGTTCGCGGTCGGCATCGAAAACAACGAGGAGCGCGATCGCAAGCTGGCAAACGTCGTCATCACACCCGACGTAAGCGGCTTCAGCGCAGCGAGCTATCTCAAAGTGGATCAACTGGCAGCGCGCGGCTACGCTGCCGCCGAAAGCGACAAGGCCGAGCTGCTCAAGTACGCCATCACGCCCGCGCAGTGGAAACGGTACATCGAGCAGCGCAACGCGCGCATGCATGGGCCTCCAGGCAACGTCCTGCGAGTGGAAGTCAATGCTCCCAATCCCGGAGTCAAGGCCGCCGCCGAGCGTCTCTTCGCTCCATTGGTCGATCAGCCCGTCAACACGCAACGCGTCGACACACTCCTGGCCAAACTTCGCAGCGACGGACGCTATGCCGCCGACTACACCGTTGGTTATGACCGCTCCGAGCGCGGTCGGCCCATCCTTCTCGTTACGGTGCACGATAAGACCACCGGTCCGCCGTTCCTCGACGTCGGATTCAACCTGCAGGCCCAGACCGGCGGCGTCACACGCGCGACGATCAACACCATCCTGCTCGATCAGGATCTCGGCGGCTACGGCTCCGAGCTTCGCACGTACGTGGACTTCGGCTTCTCTACACGCGTTGAAAGTGAGTACTATCGCAAGCTGGATTGGCAGGGCTTCTTCCTCGCTCCGCGTGCCAACATCACGCGCACGCCGTACTACATCTATAGCGGCAACATACGCCTCTCGGAGCGCCTCGCGCAGTTCGTCGGCCCCGCAGCCGACGTCGGCTGGAGCAATGGCAGCACGCAGGAGGTGCGTGCCGGCTGGAAGCTTCAGAACGTGCGCTGGTACACCACTACGGGCCTCGACGGCCTTCCTGATTATCGAGGCAATGCGCAGACGGGACGCGTTCAATACATCTTCGACTCCGAAGACCGCGCGCTGGTGCCCCATTACGGGATCCGCTCGCAAACCGACCTCGGCTATCTCTACGGAACTCCCGGCAGTCCGAACGCGCCACAGCTCTCCAGCCAGATCGCCTTTGCGCACACCTTCGCGAAAAAGAATCTCTTTCTAATGAACATGGAGGGTGGCACCCTGCTGCATCGCAATGTAGCGCAGCCGTTCCGCTTCACGCTCGGCGGCCCGCTTCGCGTCAGCGCCGCTGCCATCGATCAGTACCGCGGCACGGACTACTTTCTCGTGACACCGGGCTACCTGCGCCGCATCAAATCGCTGCCCGCGCCGCTCGGCAACAGTCTTTACCTCGGCGGCTTTTACGAGGCTGGCCAGATGCGCGCGCCCGACGCTTCTACGATCACTGAGCAGGATGTCTTCTTCGGCGTCATCGCCGAAACGCCGCTTGGCGTCGTCTCCATTGGCCCCGCAATCGGCACGCATAACGAGCGCAAACTCGTCTTCACCATCGGCAAATTCTTCTAGCGAGGCTCAGCGCCCCGTGCTGAGCCGCGTTGCTAGACGCTCCGGCAATTTCGCCGCGCGAATCGCTGCCTGCGCCGCCGCCACATCATACGGCGTGCGAAAGAACGTGACTTGCTCTGCCGTCTCGTCATAGATCGCGAACGCCGCGCGCCAATCGCCATCGCGCGGCTGCCCCACGGCTCCGGGATTGATCAAATGCCGCGATCCCGCAGGCACATCCAACGTAAACTGCTGCACACCGTCCGCGCCTTCCGCCGCATACTCAGGATAGTTTTCTGCCCAGTCCTGTTCGTATCGCGAGAACGCGCCCTGCAAATGCGTGTGCCCAAAGAATGCAACCTCCGAGGGCATGCGCTGCAGCGGCGTCCACGCGTCGCGCATCGACGCAATGTACTGATCCTCATGCAACGGTGAACCATGCGCGCACAGCGCTCGCTCTGTTGCCTGAATTGGACCCATCGGAAGTTCGCGCAGCCACTCGCGGTTGTCTGGACGAAGTTGCTGCCGGGTCCATCCCGCAGCCGCTGCCGCAATCGGATTGAATCCCTGTGAGCTGCTCAAGCCACAACATACGCGGTCGTGGTTCCCGCGCACATGGATCGCGCGCTTCACTTCGATCGCGCGCAGCGTATCGATCACCTCGTTCGGCCGCGCGCCGTATCCCACCATGTCGCCGAGGTTCCACAGTTGCTCGAACCCGCCACCGATGCGGCTCCGCGCCGCTCCGAGGACTGCCTCAAGGGCTTGCAAATTTCCGTGGATGTCCGATACTACGAGCGCGCGCATACTCTACCAATCCGTCGATACATTTGCTGCCCATCTGGCGATCGTCAAACCGCCAGGCTGGCGAGTATTAGATGCCCGATCGCACCATCGTAGCAAGCGGACGGTCGCGGTCGGTACGCATCGTCGTCGCCGAAGCCAGAAGGTTACGCGTGTACTCGTGCTGCGGCCGCGTCAGCACCTGCGCCACACTTCCCTGCTCCACAATCTCCCCGTGCCGCATCACCGCCACACGGTCGGCCACCTGCGCCACCACGGCAAGGTCATGTGAGATAAACAGCATCGACAGACGATGCTCTCGCTTCAGCGTCTTCAGCAGCTCCAGGATCTGCGCCTGCACGGTCACATCGAGCGCAGTGGTCGGTTCGTCGGCGATCAATAAGCGTGGCTTGTTGATCAGCGCCATCGCGATCACAATGCGCTGCCGTTGGCCGCCCGAAAACTGGTGGGGATAATCGTCGATGCGCCGCTCCGAATCCTGCAGCGCGACCTCGCGCATCGCTGCAAGCACGCGCTCGCGCACCTCGGCTCGTGGCGTCTTCGGTGCGTGCGCCAGTAGCGCTTCCCCAATCTGCCGGCCCACCTTCATCACTGGATTCAGCGCCGTCATCGGCTCTTGAAAGATCATTGCAATCGCCTGCCCGCGATGCCGCCGCATTGCCTCTTCCGGCAGCGACAGTAACTCATCCACTCCGCCATCCGCGCGTTGAAAGCGAATGCTTCCGCTGATCGTCGCGCTTGGCGGCAACAACCGCAGCAGCGCCAGCGAGGTCGCCGATTTCCCCGAGCCCGACTCTCCCACCAGCCCCAGCGTCTCTCCCTGCGCGATCTCAAACGATACGCCGCGCACCGCCTCGTGCCCCGAGAACCCGATCCGCAGGTTCCCCACCGCCAGCAGCGGCAACGTCTTGTCTTCTGCAACGAAACTCACTCTCCGAGGATATCGGATTGTCGCCGGTAGAAGGCGCAGACTTACATCGCCAGCCGGAACGTTCGCCATGGGCTGAGCTTCAACTCTCCGTGCGCGCCCACGCTCCACACCCGCCACCGATACCGCCCGCTCACCGCAGCGAACCCAGCCATCACCTGCGTGCGCAGCCTCGCGTTTGTATCCTGCACCAGGAACAGCCGCGCTTCCGACCACCCATCACCCTCGCCGTGTTGCCACTCCACCACCTGCAGCCCTGCGCCGCCGTGGTTGTCCCACACCAACTGCGGCATCTGCGCTACTGTCTGGTCATCCATTGGCGCCGCCTGCGTGATACCCATGACTCCGCTGCGCTGTTCCTTCTCCGTGGGCGGATCGCTGACCATCAACGCGCGTTCTTCATTGGCCTGCTCATATTGCGGCAGATTCAGCGTGAGCTGCAGCACCCTCCATTGCGAGTCTTTCGCCTGGCGCAACACCACCAGCGGATGCACCACGCCAAACACGCCGTGCGAAGATACCACCACCCGCAACGACACCGCGGCCAGCGCGCCATGCAACGAAGCGTGTTCCACCTGCACGCGCACTCCGTCGTTCGCAGTGTTCGCGCTGCCCATCGTCGCCAGCATTCGTCGCACATCTCGCGACGAATCCGTCGCAATCTCCGGATCGGCCACGCTGCCTAGGGGTTCTCCGCTCATCAGCCGCTCCACTGCGCTCTTCGCCACCGCAGCCGCTGCGCCCTCATTGCCTGCGAGCCCACCCAGCACACAGCCCGGGCAGCCCGAGCCCGGCTCGCTCATCCACAGCGCAAACGCGCGCGCCGCTTCCATGTGCGGAGCGTGCGCAAGAATTGCAACTTCCTCCGTGCTCTCCGGGTTGTCGATCGACCCGTTCGGATAAAACACTGCAGGCCGAAGCATCGTCAGCCCAAACTCGCTATCCATCCCATTCCACCAAGTGGCCGGCAACCGGCCCAGCAGTACGTCCGGGGCATCCGCCGTGCCGCGCACCGCCGTCAGCCGCGCCAGCAACTGGTTCGGCGCCACCGCGACAAACCGCATCTGCAGATCGGGAAACGCCTCGCGCAGATTTTCTCTCACCTGTTCGGCGCCGGCGTCGCTCAGCGGCCCTTGCGCGGCGCTCGCATTTGCATTCTGCGCCTCTGCCGGCGCATTTCCTGAAGCGCTCCCAGCTCCATAGCTTGACGCATTTTGCCCAACGCTGCTGGCTTCCGTGCCATAGCCTCCGGCGTTTTGCCCGTATCCGCCCGCGTTCTGGCCTTCCGCGCTTGCGGGCTTACCGTTGTTGCTCGCATTTGAGCCATAGCCTGCCGCGTTTTGGCCTTCGTTGCTGGCTTCTTTTTCCTTGTAGCCAAACCCGTTCGGCGTCGCAGTCGTCGCGTCCCTGTCTGCAGGAATGGATGGCACGCTGATGCTGCGCGTATCCGCATCCTGGCCATAACTGCCCGCATCCTGCCCATACGACGCAGCGTTCTGCCCAAAGTTCCCCGTAGTCTTCTCGCTGTAGTTGAGCGGCGTCGCGTTGTGCAGCGCAGCTACCGCCTGCAGGGCCGACTCCGGCGGCTGTGCAGACGCGCTTAGATACCAGACAACCAGCGGCCCCTTGCGCAGCGCGGCCAGCGGCTCAACACCCGCACCGCTCTGCGCCCACACGCCTGCGCTCGCAGCCAGCAACGCCGCCAACACTCCCGCCAAGCACCGCCTGCTGTTCACGCATGCCTCCAGACACACATCGTCCAGCTTGTCCGATGCTGGATTTGACGCTCGCTGCGCGCGAATGTTTCAGCAACCATAGTACTTCCGCGCTGCCGCATAGGGTCTCAGACTCGGCAATCTCATTACCTCCCAATCTTTCCCCTCCCGGGCAACATCTAACCTCCACATGGGCAACTCCGGCCAACCCGCGCTGCGCCTTTCGGTTCTCGACCAATCTCCGGTGCCGGCGGGCTTCACGCCCACGCAGGCGCTCGACAACTCGCTCGACCTCGCACGCCATGTCGATCGCCTTGGCTACACGCGCCTTTGGTACTCCGAGCACCATGCCATGGATCTTCTCGCCTGCACCGCACCCGAGATCCTCATCGCCCGCTCGGCGGCGGCGACCACACGCATCCGCGTCGGCTCCGGCGGCATCATGCTCCCGCACTACTCGCCGTTCAAGATTGCCGAGGTCTTTCGCACGCTGCACGCCATGTTTCCCAACCGCATCGATCTCGGCATCGGGCGCGCGCCCGGCGGCGGCCGCCTGGAAACCATCGCCCTGCGCCGCGATCGCAACACGCCTATGCCCGACGATTTCCTCCACCAACTCGCCGAGCTCCGCGCCTTCCTGCACCCCGAGCGTTTCCCCGCGCTCCTCGGCCCAGACCACCCCTTCGGCACCATCCGCGTCGCACCCGACGCCCCTGGCGCGCCCGATATCTGGCTGCTCGGCTCCTCCATGTGGTCCTCCGTCATCGCCGCGCAAGAGGGCCTTCCTTACGCCTTCGCCCATTTCTTCTCGCCCGTCCACACCCGCGAGGCCATCGAGTACTATCAGCACAACTTCCAACCTGCCACGAGCTGGAGTAGCAGCGGGCGTCCGTCCACCGAATCGCAATCCTCAGCAGAATCGAGCTTTGACGGCCGCTCAAAACCCGAGGCCACGCTCGCCATCGGCGTCATCTGCGCGCCCACGCTCGAAGAAGCTCAGCACCTCGAAGCTTCCGTGCGCCTTCTCCAGCGCCGCATTCGCATGGACGACCGGCGCCCTGTAGAAACTCCCGAGGACGCACTCCGCGAATTGGCCGCTACGACCTCGCCCATCGAAAACCTCCCCGGCCTCGCCGAGGTCAGCGAGTGGCCGCGCTACATCGTCGGCACTCCCGAGAGCGTGCGTACCCAGCTCCTCCAGATCGCCACCGAGCTCAACCTCAATGAACTCATCATCAACACCATCACCCATAGCCACGAAGCCCGCAAGCGCAGCTTCACGCTCCTCGCGGAAGCCTTTGGCCTGAATGCGCAACACTTCGAAGCTCCACGCTCCTCAGCAGTCCTCGCCTGATCATTGGGAACTTACGGGCTCCTTGCTGCGTAACGATTGCCATGTCGAACATTCTGCTGTCGATTACGCTGCTTGCCTGTCTCGGAAACTTGCCGCACGCTGTCGCGCAGCAGCCTGCTTCCGCCGCTCCGGTCTACGACATCGTTGTCATCAAACCGAGCGATCGTCTCGCGCACGGTATGAGCATGGACATGGACGAAACCACGTTGCGAGCCGTCAACGTGTCGCTCAAGGTCCTGCTCGTGAACGCGTATGCCATCCGCGAAGGCCTCATCTCCGGTCTGCCCGGATGGGCCAACTCCTCGCGGTTCGACATCACCGCGAAGGTCACGGATCCGGATATGAAGTCCTTGAGCAAGCTCTCGCGCGAACAGCGTCAGGCGATGCTCATAGCGCTCCTCGCCGACCGCTTTCATCTCAAAACGCATACCGAAATCAAGACGCTTCCTGTATACGACCTTGAGATCGCAAAGGGTGGCCCCAAGCTCAAGACGACCATTCTCCCGCCGCCAGATGCTCCGAACGCCGACCCTCTCGGGTACGGCACGCTGGACGTGCACAACACGGAGATGACCGCCACGGGCGTCACGCTCTCCGACCTCGCGATGAACCTGTCCTTCCCCCTGGACCGCACGGTGCTCAACAAGACCGGGCTCGATGGCCGTTACGATTTCCAACTGCGATGGACTCCGGATGGCGTTGCCACCGGCGCGACGGATGCCCCACCCGACCTCTTCACGGCGATCCAGGAGCAGCTTGGCCTGAAGTTGCAGGCCGCCAAGGGTCCAGTCACAACGTTGGTGGTCGATCATGTGGATCAGCCCACCGCTAACTGAACCACACTAAAATAGAACGAGCATGTACACCGTAGCCGCGTACTACCGTTTCCTCGCGCTCGCAGACCCCGCCGCCCTGCGCGACGAACTCCGCGCAACCTTCGCCGAAACCGACCTCCTCGGCACCACGCTCATCGCCCCCGAAGGCATCAACGGCACCATGGCCGCCTCGCCCGCCACGATCGACCGCCTCCTCAACCTCCTCGCCGACCGCACCGGCCTTCCCCGCTCCGAGGTCAAGTTCTCCACCACCGACGCGCCGCCCTTCCGACGTCAGAAGTTCAAGCTCAAGCGCGAGATCATCACCTTCCGCAACGCGCCCACCGACCCCTCGCGCCCCGGCCAGTACGTCGACCCGCAACACTGGAACGCTCTCCTCGCCGACCCCGACGTCCTCCTCCTCGACACCCGCAACACCTACGAGACCGAGCTAGGCACCTTCCACGGCGCTGTCGCCCCACCGCTCGCCACCTTCTCCGACTTCGCCACGTACGTCCGCGACCACCTCGACCCCGCCAGGCACAGCAAGGTCGCGATGTTCTGCACCGGAGGCATCCGCTGCGAAAAGGCCTCCGCCTACATGCTTCAGCAAGGATTCCCCGAGGTCTACCACCTCAAGGGCGGCATCCTGAAATACCTCGAGGAAGTCGCCGCCGAATCCAGCCAATGGCAAGGCAGTTGTTACATCTTCGACGAACGCGTCTCCGTTGACCACAAAGACTTCAACCCCGAGCCCACCCCGCTTTAATTCATCGACGGCGGCTCCACATGATCGACCACCATCACGTCCACCACCTGTTTGCTCTGCACGAGGTTGAGCCCCAGGTCACCCTTAAGCGTTGACCGTAGAACCGCCACCGGATCCGGCCGCACATCCGACTGCTCCATATTCACATATGGCGTAAAGTCGATCACGAAGTCGTAGCGCCCCGAAAGCCCCGTGCCATCCATGAGCGGAGCATCCAGCGGATCGGAGAGATAGTCAGCAAGCTCCTGCATGCTGATCGACTTCGCAACCATCCCCGTCGCACTGTTTTCCCGCAGCATCTCCTCACCCGCAGCCGCCGTGTGCATCTTGCTCCCGCTCTTCGCGACGACCAAGGTATAGACGCGCATCTCCTTCTTCTCAATATGGAACGCAAGCTTGAATCTGTCTTTGAGTAGCGTGCGCAGCATAAGCTGCATCTGCTCCTTCGTAGCATGTGGATCTGTTTTTGCCAGGATGTCGTAGTGCACATCTGTAAGCGCATCCGGGCCATTCACCAGCGCCCGCGAGCTCCCATAGGCCCACTGGATGCAACTGCTGACGGTAACGTCATGCATTCTCAGCGTCCCATACGCAGCCTCCGTCTGCCCATTGCGTTCGAACTTCACCGGTCCACTGCTGAGGTGAATCACCGCAACATCAAAAGAGGCTTGCGCTAGCGCAGGCTGCGCAAAGCAAACGCTACCAAAGAGGATTGGCGAGCAGAGAACCCCGACGCGTCCGACTTTCCGTGCAAAAATCTCCATGAGCATGCGCTATCTCCATTCCTGGCTCGCACAAACCGGTACGAGAAGCGCACGACCTTGGTTCCACTTGCTCCCAGGCACCCCCATCCGGAGCTTGCCCCGCGCCCGCGCCATCTCCGTGGTGCAGCCCTCAAAGGCTTTTACCGCTGATGATCCTGCTTATGCATATACATCGCCCGATCGGCTCGCGCCACCAGCTCCGCCGCTGTCTCGCCGGACTTGCGGTTCGCCAGGCCAAAGGCGGCCTGCACCATAATCTTCTTCGTGGTTTTTCCCACCGCAAGGCAATACTCACCGGTAGTCGCCTCGCGCACGCGTTCCGTCATGAGAGCCACATCGACTGGCGCGCCATCCAGCAGCAGCATGAACTCGTCACCGCCCCAACGCCCGAGAAAATCCGCCGGCCGCAGCGCTGACCTCAGCTTCCCTGCGAACTGCTGAAGCAGATCGTCCCCCGCAAGGTGCCCGTACTCATCGTTGATGCTCTTGAAGCGATTCAGATCCACCATCATTAAGCTGAAGGCGCGCCGATCTTCCAGCCGCCGGGTCATCGCTGCTTCAATCCCACGGCGATTGAGCACCTTGGTCAGCGAGTCGCGACGCGTGCATTGTTCCGACTCCTCCAGCCTGCTGGCATAGTGATCGATCTGCAACTTGAATTGATTCGTCGCCGACTCACTACTCTCGACCATCTCGCGAATCTGCTTCTTCAGCTCCGTTGCGCTTTCCACGATCGAGCGACGCATGCGCACCATATCATCAAGCTGCGCAACCGATTCCAATCGGCCGGTTAAATCCTTGAGCTTGTCCGCGTAGGTCTGGTCTCGCTCGCCCACCGCATCTGCGGTTCCAGCAACCGCGACGAGAAGAGCCTTCACTTCTTCGGCGGTCGCCTTCGCATGATCAGCCGTTCGCGCTCCCCACTGCTCCAGCAACGCGGCAACCTCCGCCTGCGCTCGCGCGACTCCATCAGACGTGCTCGACTCTTCAATGCCAAGCCCCACTTCGTCGAGCGCCCCCTGCAACTCAGCCCCGGTAATCCGATGGGCCTGCAACGCACTCCTCCCCATCGCAATCAACGAGGAGCTGTAGGCAGCTTTCAGCGCCTTCTCTAATTCCGTGCTGTGATCCAGATATCGCTTGATCGAAATCACTTCGAGCCTCTTCCCAAAACGCGTTACGGCGCTTTTGTCTGGTCCATCAGACAACGCGGTTAAGGGAGGCTACGAGTTTGTCCTCAGGCGATCGGCCAGGTCCATCCGGCAAATCGCGAACTCATGAGGCATCTATCGGCAAACTCCGGCACAGCATAACCCTGTCGTTTGTTGACAAGTCGCGTCTGGACTTCCTCGCAAAAAGCCCCCAAAAACCTGATTGCTTGACGAACGATAACAATTATCGTTTACTAACTTTTGATGAGGCCCGCTTCCACTCTCGAAGCCCGTTCCTTCCGCGAACTCTGCGCGGACCACGGCCTCGCCGCCACCCACCAGCGCCAGGTGCTCTACGAGGTCATGCAGACCATGCCTGGCCATCCCAGCCCCGAGGAAGTCTACGCGCGGCTCAAAAAATTCATCCCCGCCATCTCCCTCGCCACCGTTTACAAGAACATTCATCTCTTCGTCGAGCGCGGAGTGCTAAAAGAAGTAAGCATGCACCACGGCTCGCTCCGAGTCGAACTCAACGGCCACCTCCACCACCACATGGTCTGCTCGCAATGCAAGGCCATCACCGACATTGCAGAAAAGGACCTCGGCGTCCTCCCGGCACTGCAGCATCTCCCCGGGGGCTTTCAAGTAGAGCGCTACGCGATCGACGTCATCGGAATCTGCGCCTCGTGCCAGGGAGCAAACCGCAACTAGCAACTACGTACCAACCCATTGGCCCGAGCGGCCCAATCGGGGATAGCTTCCCCGGCAACGAAAACATCTTCAACGCGAACACCCTCAACCAGAACAAGGAGCAACCATGTCGAACGAATCGCAATGCCCCGTCCCGCACGGCAACCCGTCCACTGCTACCGAGACAGCCTCGCCCATGCACGGCGCCGTCACCCTCGACTCGCGCAAGATCACGCGCAATGAGCACTGGTGGCCCGATCGCCTCGACCTCGAGATTCTGCACCAGAACAACAAGCTCGCCGACCCCATGGGTGATGGCTTCGACTACGCGAAAGAGTTCAAAACCCTCGACCTCGACGCTGTCATCAAGGACCTTCACACTCTCATGAACGACTCGCAGAGCTGGTGGCCCGCGGACTTCGGTCACTATGGCCCCTTCTTCATCCGCATGGCCTGGCACAGCGCAGGCACCTACCGCACTCACGATGGCCGCGGCGGCGCAGGCATGGGCACGCAGCGTTTCGCGCCGCTCAATAGCTGGCCTGACAACGTCTCGCTCGACAAGGCGCGCCGCCTGCTCTGGCCCATCAAGCAGAAGTACGGCAAGAAGATCTCCTGGGCCGACCTCATGATCCTCGCCGGCAACGTCGCCATCGACTCCATGGGCCTCAAGACCTTTGGCTTCGGCGGCGGCCGCGCGGATGTCTGGGTGGCGCAGGAGGACATCTTCTGGGGCTCTGAGCACACCTGGCTCGGCAGTGACCGCTACCAGGGAGACCGCGATCTCGACAACCCGCTCGCCGCCGTGCAGATGGGTCTCATCTACGTGAACCCCGAAGGCCCCGACGGCAAGCCCGACCCCGTCAGCTCTGCCCGCGACATCCGCGAGACCTTCGCGCGCATGGCCATGAACGACGTAGAAACCTTCGCCCTTATCGCCGGCGGCCACACCTTCGGCAAGGGACACGGCGCGGCCGATCCCTCCAAGTATGTCGGCCCTGAACCCGAAGGCGCGCCTGTCGAGCAGCAGGGCTTTGGCTGGAAGAACTCCTTCGGCAAGGGCCACTCCGAAGACACCATCTCCTCCGGCCTCGAAGGCGCCTGGACCTCCAACCCAACCAAGTGGGACATGGAGTATCTCGAAAACCTCTACAACTACGAGTGGGCGTTGAAGAAGGGTCCGGGCGGCGGATACCAGTGGTATGCCGTCGCCGAGCAACCGAATATTCCCGACGCGCACGTCCCGGGCAAGAAGCATCTGCCCATGATGTACACCTCCGACCTCGCACTGCGCTTCGATCCCGCTTACGAGAAGATCGGTCGCAACTTCCTCGCCAACCCCGACCAGTTCGCCGACGCCTTCGCGCGCGCGTGGTTCAAGCTCACGCACCGCGACATGGGCCCGATCGTTCGCTACCTCGGACCGCTCGTGCCCAAGGAGCAGTTGATCTGGCAGGACCCCGTGCCCGCCGTCGATCACGAACTCATTGGTGACGCGGAGATCGCCGCACTCAAGTCGAAGATTCTCGCCTCCGGCCTCACCACCTCGCAGCTCGTCTCCACTGCGTGGGCAGCAGCAAGCTCCTTCCGCGGCTCGGACAAGCGCGGCGGAGCCAACGGCGCGCGCATCCGTCTCGAGCCGCAGAAGAACTGGGAGGTCAACCAGCCTCTCGTTCTCACCAAGGCCCTTAGCACGCTCGAAGGAATTCAGAAGGACTTCAACGCCGGAGGCAAGAAGGTCTCGCTCGCCGACCTCATCGTCCTCGGTGGTTGCGCCGCCGTCGAAGCCGCTGCGAAGAAGGCCGGCGTCAACCTCACCGTCCCCTTCGCACCCGGCCGCACCGACGCCACGCAAGAGCAGACCGACGCTGAGTCCTTCGCTCCGCTCGAGCAGACCGCCGACGGCTTCCGCAACTATCTCCGTCTCGGCCACACCGAGCGCGCCGAAGACCTGCTCCTCGATCGCGCCCAATTGCTCACCCTCACTGCTCCCGAGATGGCCGTGCTCGTCGGCGGCCTGCGCGTTCTCGGAGCCAACTATCGCGGCTCGAAGAATGGCGTCTTCACCAATCAGCCCGAAGCGCTGACGAATGATTTCTTCGTCAACCTCCTCGACATGGCCACCGAGTGGAAGCCCTCTTCCACCACCGAGGGCCACTTCGAAGGCATCGATCGCGCCACCGGTGAGGTCAAGTGGAGTGCGACGCGCGTCGACCTGATCTTCGGATCGAACTCGCAGCTTCGCGCCCTCTCCGAGGTCTACGCAGCAGCCGACGCGAAAGAAACCTTCGCCAAAGCCTTCGTAGCCGCATGGAACAAGGTGATGAACCTCGATCGCTTCGATCTGCGCAAGGCGTAGTCGTCGGCTTCAACTCAACTCCGTAAACAGAAGGGCTACCGCAAGGTAGCCCTTCTGCTCATCGCAACCACAACTCAACGGCCTACTCAGATACACTCACCAAAAGATGCTTCACGACCATGACATCCTCATCGTCGGCGCCGGCCCTGCCGGATGCGCCGCAGCCTATGACCTTGCGCGCGCCGGCAAACGCGTCCTGCTGCTCGACAAGCGCAACTTCCCTCGCCACAAAGCCTGCGCCTGCGGCCTCACGCGCAAGACCCTCAAGGCCCTCCGCTACTCCGTCGATCCCATCGTGGAACGCGTCTGCCACGAGATCGTCCTCCAGCAAACTTCCTCCGACCCGAGCCTCAAAGCGATTCGCGTAAAGACGCGCAACCCCATCTGTGCCATGGCCGTCCGCGAGCGCTTCGACGCCTTCTGCCTCGAACAAACCCTGGGCTCCGCGCGCAAAGGCGGCAGCGTCTCCCTGCGCAAGATCGAACGCATCGCTGCACTGCGCGAAACCCTCTCGCACGTCGAGCTGGACATCGTCACAACGGACGGCGTCGAAACTCTAACCGCGCCCATCCTCATCGGCGCAGACGGCTCCAACGGCCAAGTCCGCCGCTTGTCTGCGCATTCCCTCTCGTCGTCCGCGCAAGATGAGAACGGCTTCGCTCTCGAAGCCACCATCCCTTACACCCAACTCCCCGCAAACCTCCCCGCCGGCGACAAACCCCACGACCTCGTCTTTGACTTCGCGCCCCTTCCCGGCGGATACGGCTGGCTCTTTCCCAAGGGCGACCACATCAACATCGGCGTAGGAGCCTTCGCCCCCAGCAGCACCTCCAGCGCGCAACTGAAGCAAGTCACACGCGCCCTCCTTCTCGACTACGCGCAGCAAAAACTCGGTGTCACCTCACTCGACCACATCACGGGTCAGCGGCTCGGGATGGGCGGCCATACGTACATCCCGCGCGGCCTCGTCCTCCTCGTCGGAGACGCCGCCGGTCTCGTCGATCCGCTCACGGGCGAAGGCATTCACTCCGCGATTGTGAGCGGCCAGGCCGCCGCCGCCGCCGTCCTCTCCCAAAACAAATCCCGCCAAGATGTGGCCGCAGCCTACGCCCACCACCTTCGCCCGCTGCAGGAAACGCTAACCTTCTCGCACCGCGCCGCACGAGCCTTCTACGCGCAACCCGAGCGCGGCTTCAAGGCCATGCGCATCCCCATCCTGCGCTCCCTCATCTTGAAAACCTACGCCGACGGCCTGCCTCACACGAAGCTCCTCACCACCCTCGCCCGGCTCACGACCTAGCACCGCCAGCTAATCAAACTGCGGCAGGTGTTCCACGTCCCCCGGCGGAACCGGCTCAGTTGGCCCGCCAGCTTTAACCCACGCCTTCATTCCACCGCGGATTACCTTGGTCGAGCAGTTCTCTTTCTCCAGCATCCGCGCCACGCGCACGCTCGTCGCCTCGTGCGCGCACGAGCAATACAGATAGATCTCGCACTCTGGCTGCATAAATTCACGCAGCGCAATCAGCTCTTCCTTCAACCGGCTCGGCTCCACGCGGATTGAATTTTTAATTCGCTGCATGCCCGGATCGTAGTACCCATGCGAGCGAACGTCCGCGATGATCAGCAGCCGGTCATGCGTCGCCACGCTCATGCGTTCAAACAACTCCTGCGCCGCAATCTTCTCCACCGACGAGAGCCGCGCATCCCGCATCGACGCCAACACCACCCACAGCACATACAACGCCAGCGCTGCTATAAACATTGCCATCGTCACATGCGCCGCGCGCTCCACCCACGCAATCACTACGCGCAGAAACGGCGCAAACAAATATCCCGTAAGCGTCCACGTGCTCACGTACAGCAGGATCCCCAAACCATCCGTCGTGAGAAATCGCCGCAGCCGCATGTTCAAACTTCCTGCCAGGATCGCCGCCACGGTCGCTAGTCCCGGCACAAACTTCGCGATCAACAGCGCTCTCGGTCCACGCTTGTAAAACTGTCTCGCCGAAGCGAACACGCATGTCTCAGGATTCATGCTGAATCGGCAGATCCCCGTCAGCATCCACCACCCCGTATAGCGGCCGCCCAGGTACATCAGCGTGTCGCCCACCATCGCCGATCCCCACGCGCAGAAGATCACCACACCCAGCTTCAGCGACCCACCATGCGCCGCCGCGCCCGCCGTCAGCAACACCACCGAAAGTGGTACCGGCAGTCCGCAGCACGCAGCGAAAAGCACAATCGACGTCACTGCGTAGCCATGGTGTGCAATCACGTCCAGCAGGTTCATCGCGTTCCGACTCTCCGGGGCCCACTTGTATACGAAGCAGTTCTTATGTTGGATGCATAACATAACATCCGCGTCGCACCGGCCGCCACTCAGCCCCCACCGCCCCGACTACCAGGCGCATCGCTCCTGCTTAGAACAGGATACGAACCCCCATCTCAATCTGCCGTTCACGGCTCGTCCCTGTCGTCGACGAACTCGGCGTCCCAAACGGCACATCGGTCGTCAGCCCCTCCGTCGCGATTCCCGCTGCATTCTGAAAGATCAACGGCGTAGGCCCTGTCGCAGTCCCATTGCCAATCGTAGCCGGCGTTCCCAGCACAAACGCTCGCGTCTCCACGCTGGAAACATTCTGCGCATTACACAAATTGAACGCCTCCGCAAACGCATTCACATGCAGCTTTCGCCCCAGCGCTAACTCTTTCGCCATACGCAGGTCCACTCGCCCGCGCGGCGCCAGTCGCAGCGTGTTCCGCCCAATCGTCGGCAAATACGTCGCTCCGCCCGACCCATTGATCGTCTCGCGGCCGCCACTCAGATACGTGCCACCAAAAATTTCGTAGCTGTAAGGAGCCCCGCTACTCGCCACTCCAATCGCCGCCAGTCTCCAGCCATCCAATACCCGCCGCACCGCCTTCGGTCCATGTCGCTCATGCAGTGGAAGCGCCAGCGTTCCCGAAAACCGCTGCGGGAACTGCTGGTTCGAGAGCCCCTTGTCATACCCATTCCGAAATGGATCGAACTGACTATCCAACTTCGGCGACGCCGACCCCTGCGGCCCATAGTCAATCGATCGTGAGAACGTATAGCTGCCCTTCAGCTCCATCTCGCGCAGCCCCCGCACGCGCAACCCATGCACCCGCGTCTCCAGTGTTACTGCGTGGTACGTAGCATTCGCGTGCGACACCAACGCCGTCACCGCGCCGATGTTCAGAATCGGCCGCTGGTCATAGAGCGGCACCTCGAACGTCTCACCCTCGTGCAGCCCCTTATGCTGATTCAGCGTCCCATCCACGCTCTGCAGCTCATAGCTCACCATTCCCGGCGATGGCGAAATATTGAGATCCGTGCTGCCCGGCAACTGCGTCGCCATCGCCATCGCGTAGTCCACGCGCACACTCGCGCGCCGCCCCAGCGTTCGCTCAATCGACAGCGTCCCACGCTGCACCATCGGCACTCTATAGTCGCTCGCAAACACCGTTGCCGAACTCGTCTCCGCCACTGCTGCCGGCGGCGCGCTCGTATAGTCGCAAGGGAATCCAAACCCCTGCTGCACAGCCGTCACCTGCGGACAATCCGTCTCTGTCGTCGGCCGAATCCGCACATGCATCGTCGAATCCGTCACCGCCGGCGTCGTCGTCGCCGTCAACGCCGTATCCACCAACGCCGCGCGCAGCGTCGCCCCCGGAATCTTGCTGTAGAACAATCCCCACCCCAGCCGCACTGTAAACATCTGCCCACTCTTCGGCGACCATCGAGCCGGCACACCCCACAAACTGCGCGGCGACCACGATATCGCCAACCGCGGCCCAACGTTGTTGCGGTCCTCCGGGAACGTCCCCGTCGCTCCATGGATCGGCTGATTCAACGCCGCAATCTCTTCATCCAGCAGAGGATTGGCCATCTGCGGTTTGGGCAGCAGCGTGTAGTCGTAACGCATCCCTAACGTAACCGAAAGATTGCTGCGCACCCGCATCGAATCCTCCACAAACCCCGCTACGTTGTGCGTCACAAACTCTGTCGACGTCGACCCAAAGCTCTGCGTGAAGCTGCGAAAACAAAAGTAGTGCACGGTCGCATCAATGCTCGGGCACCCGCCGTTCGGATACGCATGCACGTTGAACGTGTAGTCCGTGATCCAATCCACCAGCCCGCCATCTTTGCCATTCGTCGTTCCGCTGTCGTAACTGAAAGACCCTTCCTCCGCACTCAGCGAATCGATCCGATCATGGATCCGGCTCCAGTCCGCACCCACCATGAGCAGGTGTCGCCCCACATGCCACTGCATCGTGTCCGCCAGCTCAGACCGCAGTTCATCCGGGTACGCGTTCTTTCCGCCGTTCGCTCCCGGTGCCATGCTCGATGGCGTCCCGTACGCAAATCCATTCGGAGCAATCGTCACCTGCGGCGCATACCCGTATGGCCCAATCGCCGGCTCCTGCGCTAGCGGAGCGTGCGGCGTCTCGTAGTCCAGATCATGCGCCAGTTGCGCTCGCACCTCGTTGTTCAACCGTGACGAAAACGAATGCAACCAGCGCCCGCTCGCCACATCCACATGCACCACGCTGTTGCCCAGGCTTCCCATCCCCCGCGCCACCACCGCATCCGAAGCCTGCCCAAGCGCCGCCCCCGACGGCGAATCAAACCGATTCCCCGCATACGTCGCCGTCACCTCATCCTTCGCCGTCGGCGCCGCATCCACGCGCACCGTTCCCATCACGCGCACCGCACTCCGCTCCGTAACTCCCGTCAAGCTGTCGAGATAATTCAACGCCGCATTCGTCGCGGTCGCATCCACTCCGCGATTCGCCAGCAGCGCCACCTGGTCCGCCGACAAATCGTAAAAATTCGCGAGCTCCGGTGTCGACACAATATGGTCCTGATGCAACTGCGCTTCGAGCGAAGCAAACAGTGACAGCCGCTCGCCCGTCTCCATCGCCCGCAGATAGCGCGATCGTCGCCGCCCCGGCGCCTTGCTCCTACTCTTTGCCTTGCCCCAAAGCGGCAGCCCCACCGACCCACCGACCTGCAGCAGCGACCCCTCGGGCTTCACCGGGCCGCTCGTCACCACACCGTTGTTGTAATACGTCGCAATCGAAAACGGATTCGTCGCTGCCCATGCACTCTCGCGCGCCCGCGCAAACAGGTCTCCATGCAGCGCGCCACCCGCACTGCGCGACACCACCGCCATCCCTCCTACCATCCCGTACTGCGCTGAGAAGCTCCGCGGCAGCACCCGAAAGCTTCTCACCGACCCCTGGTTATAGCTCGCCCCCGAACTCGCGCCTCCACTCGCCGCACCTCGCGGCCCCGCGCGAAAACTCTGCTCTCCCGAAAGCCCATCGATGGAGAACCCACCCTGCGTCGCCGGCAGCCCCGCATAGCTCAGCCCGGCGGCCGTCGCACCATCATTCCCACTCACCCTGCTCTCTGAATCATCCTCATCATCGCTTGCACTCTCCTCCGTCTGCGTCGTCGACGGCTCCTCATTGGCCTCCGAGTCCAGTTCGGCCAGATTCTCCCACTCACCCGACTCCACCGGCAGCCCCGCATCCGTCTCCACATCCGGCCCCGCCTCATCAAAGGACGCAAGCCTCAACCCCGGAACATTCCCCAACCCTTCCCCCAACGCCCTTCTCGGCACCGGCCCCAGCGTCAGCAGCACATCGTCCAGGTCCCCGCCCTGCAGATCGAACCGCACCGACGCCACGCCCCGGTCCGCTTGCGACACTGCCCGCACCTCATACTCCCCCGGCGGCAATCGCAACAGCAGAAAATTTCCGGCGCTGTCCGCCACCACGTCGCGTTCCACACCATACTCCACCGACGTCAGCCGCACCCGCACATCCCGCGCCAGACACCGATGCGGATACGGCCCGCACATCGCCCACACATGCCCACGCACGGCCCCATCCACCGGCCCCTGCGCCCACAGCCGCGCACTCACCGCGCACAATCCCATGATCAGCAGCAAACACGCACGCAAGCATTCGCGCGCACGCTTTCTGAAAGCAGATTGTGCCTGGGCAGTAGCGGCCGCAGCCGCCTCGCGGTGTGCAAACAGAACCAACAGCCGAACTCCGCCCCGGGGAAGGCCGGAGCACCAAATGCGCAGAGGGAGTGACCAAAATCCACAATCGCCTCAAACCACAGGCGACCGCAAATCATTGAAAAGTCCTTGTAATTCAAGCCTAACCAACAATTTCCGTTTTGGGAAGCAAGCACCATTTCCCATTTTGGGAATCCAAGCGACGCCCGTGTCCCACGCCCTTGACGCCGTCCCTATCCCCGATGCAAACAAAATGGGTGGCAGCCGAAGCCGCCACCCATCAAGTTCTTTCAAGCATCGTTAGTAGACGATATGCAGACCCATCGTCACCGCACGTCCGCCGCCGATCGTCCCGGTCACCGAGCCGAAGTTCGCGCCATTGTTCGGGCACGTTCCTGCGTTGTCAGTGCTGTAGGCCGTACAGGAACCCTGCCCAACCGTAAGCTGCGTCGGAATGGTGGTCGTCTTGCCCGAACCGTTGAAGATCGGCTTCTGGTCCAGGTTCGTCAGCGCCGACTGCTGGTCCGTCGTCGAGGAGCCGGTTGCAATCTGCCCATAGTTCACATATCCAGCCGAGCAGTTGCCACCGGCATTCGCATTCGTCGAGCATGCATCGGCCTGACGAATCTGCGTCTGGTCCTGTGGAACGTCCAGGCTGGTGGTGTTGGTCGCGTTGAAGATGTTGAACTCATACTGCACACTGATCCGGTTGCTTACGCGGAAGCTCTTGCGGAACGAAAGATCCAACCGCTTCTGCATCGCCTGCCGGA
This sequence comes from Acidobacteriaceae bacterium, assembly GCA_049578265.1. GTDB lineage: Bacteria > Acidobacteriota > Terriglobia > Terriglobales > Acidobacteriaceae > Granulicella. Next base: position 8,162 of record JBAULP010000131.1, on the reverse strand, counting down.
AGATGTTGCGCTGGTTCTCCGGAGCAAAGTCGGTCTCGTAGATATCCACCGGATCGCCTGCATTGCCCTGCGCCGCCGTCGGCACACCCTTGTTACCCGGCGTGATGTAGTTGATCGCAATATCATCCGGGTTGACCGTGGGAATGTAATCTCCGCCTGTGCCACGGAACTTGCCGGAGTTGCCTGTCAGCCCAGCCGACTTTGCCTCCTTAGGGTTCGATATCGGAAGCACCGGATTCATCAACGTTGGGTAGTCGCCAAAGTACGCGCTGCCAACCGCTCCGTAGAACTCATAGAGCGAGTACGGTTCGCCACTCTGCACCACGCCAATGCCCGTCAGGCTCCAGTCGTTGGTTACATACGAGAGCGCTGAGTGCTCCCTGGCAAAGTTCGGCAGCTGCGCCTGGAAGTTGGCCGTGAACGTATGCGTACGATCGAAGTCCGACGAAGCATACGAGTCGCGCAGATCGTTCGGGTTGTCGCCCGTGAAGAACAGGCCGATGTCGCTCTGCTCGTCCAGCGCATGGCCCCACGTGTAGCTCAGGCCACCCTGGAAGTGGTGCGAGAGCCGCTTCTCCATGTGCACCTGCAGCGAATCGTAAGCCGACTCACCCACCGTCTTGAAGTCCGCCACATTCGGGCTGAAGCCGATGTACGGCGTACGGAAGTCCGCATTGCCGCCGTCCTCTGAGTTCCACGGCTCGCTGCCAATCGGATCGTAGTCGTAGCCATTGCTCTCCGAGTTTGCATTCAACACTTCGAAGCCATAAGTAGCTGTCTCTCCGTGGATAGGGTTGGTCGCCGTCGCCAGGCCCGGCTCATTGAACGGAATCGGAATCACCGAGTGCCGCCCGCGATTGCCGCTGTAGCCAATCGTGATCGCCAGATCATTCGTAGGCTGCCACTGGATGTTCAACGCAAAGTTGATCGTATAGGGCAGCACGTTGTTCTTGTCGTACACTCCGAAGTTCAGCGCGGTCGGGCAATCCAGGTAGTTCTCCTGGTTGTCGATACCGCTACAGTTTTGGCCATCGCTCGGATTGTTCGCTCCCGAATAGCCGTAGGCTGCCGTCGGTCCAATCCCCAGCGTCTGCTGCAGCGCCTGATTGACCACCGCTGGATTCGACGTCGGCGGCGGAGCTGCTGCATAAGCCCCGCCAATCGGATCGCTCATCGCCGTGCCCGTACCAACAATATAGCTGGCCAGTGGCGACGACTCCGTCACGCCAAACGGTCCGCCATTACCGCTGCCTGCCGGTTGCGATAGGTACGTGAAGAGCTCCCCGCGGTCGTAGTAGACGCCCGCGCCGCCATTGATCACAATCTTGTTGTTGAAGCGCTTCGGAGAATACGCAAAGCCCACGCGAGGCGAGATGCCCCACTGCCTGCCCGTCAATGTCGAGGGGGATGTTCCCGCCGTCGGATCGTATTTATTGTTGCCTGCGATCACAAACCCCGAGTTCACCACGTCGAACCCATCGGCCACCGTTCCCGTCACGTCATATTTGCTGGGATCGAAGTTGAACATGTTGCCATACTTCTCGGTGAGCCCGCCGTGGTAGTCATACCGCACGCCCGCCGTGATGCTCAGGTTCGGCAGCGCCTGCCACTTGTCTTGCACGTACCCGGCGATCTCATTCGAACGATAGTACCGGTTCGAGTTGTTCCGCCCATCAGCAGTCGACTCAAGAATCGCAGAGGTGTCTGCCTCGTCAGCCAGGAACGTTTGGAAGTTCTTGGTCTTGACGTCCGCAATGCCCTGACGGTCGTTCTCGATGTTCAACTGTGTGTAACTGTACCCGCCGCCGGCGACAATCGTGTGGTTCCCAATCGAGAAGATCACATTCGTCGACGGGTTCAAGCGGTTCTGGTAGTACCCCATGTTGACGAACGCACTCTCCGGACCTGTTGTCACAGCAGACGAATCCTCACTGTCGTAAGCGAACTCAGCCAGGTCCAGTCCAGGAAGTCCCGCCGCATACTCTCCGGCTGTGCCACCCGCTCCGATCCCGTAGTTCGCACCCAGCGTCGGGTCTGCAGCGAGCGTCTGCCGGAAGAAGCTGTACGAACCCATACGGTCGAAGCCCAGCCGCTGCTCCCAGTTGATCTTCGATCCGATCGTGATCGTATTGTCCAGAGCGAATACCTGCGCGCCGTTCTTCTGCGTCACAGGGAATCCACCCGTCTCCGAGAAGCCATACGGCTTGTTCACCGGATCGTTCTGGTAGTAGTACTTCGCCGACAGGCGGTCCGTGCTGGTCACGTCGTAATCCACCGCGACATTCGCCTGATCGGCAACCAGCGTCGATGTCCCCAACAGGGTCACGTTCGGTACGCCATACTGGACCGTCTGCCCTGGAGTCTGCGACGACGGAATCAGGTACTGCCCATTGGGCAGTTTGGCGTTCATAATCGCCGCGGAGATCGGCCCAAACAGCTCCGAGCAGGGCTGGTCCTTTACGCCGCCTACCTTGCAGGAATTATCCGGTCCCCCATACCACGAGGTCAGCGCATTGTTCAAGCCGGTCGGCGACCGGTCGTCGGTCAACCCGCTAGGCACTGTCATCTGCGAGATGCCCGTCGCCTGGTCGCTGTTATACCGGTGCTGGTAGCCAACAAAGAAGAACAGTTTGTCCTTGATGATCGGTCCGCCTGCCGTGAAGCCTGTCGTCCACCGGTGCAGCGCTGGATTGGCCAGCTCCTCAGGGAACGCGCCCACGCCCTCGGTGCCCAATAAATACTCCTGCTTGAAGTAGAACGGCGCAGCATTCAGTCCGTTGTTCGCAAACGATCCATAGAGCTGGCCGTGGAAGCTGTTCGTTCCGCTCGCCGTGTTGGCGTCAATCTGCGCGCCGCTCGTCGCACCCTGCTGCGCGTCATACATCGACGTGTTCACACGCAACTCCTGCAGAAACTCAGGAGGAGGAGAAGGCAAACTGTTTCCGTTTGATCCGAAAACCGACGTGCCCACGCCCGCCGCGCCACCCACCGTGGCGCCCTGCCCAATGTTGAACGCATACCGCTGCGAGCTCGATCCGCTCGAGCTCTTGCCATTGAACAGGTTCGTCGCATCCACGCCATTCACCTGGAATGTATTCGACGTATCGCGCTGGCCATTGGCCCAGATCGGTTGGTTGCCCAGGCCGGAGTTTGAATCCAAATTGCTCAGCAACTCCGCGCTCACGCCCGGGCTCAGCACGGCCAGTTGCGTAAAGCTGCCCGTCGCCAGCGGTGTCAGCGCAATCTGCGCCTTGTCCAGCGTGTAGCCATTCGTGTCGTCGGTCGCATTCAGCAGTGGCGTCGCGGTCACGGTCACCGACTGCGTCACCTCGCCCACCTTCAGCGTCACCGGCAGCGTCTTCGCCTGCGCTTCCTGCACCTCAATGCCCGTCAGCTCCGACGTATCAAAGCCGTCGTGCGTCACCTTCACCGAGTACGTGCCCACCGGCAGGTTGAATATCTGGAAGAACCCGTTCCCCTGAGACTTCGTCGTGCGCGTCACGCCAATCGCTGCGTCCGTCGCCGTTACCGTCGACCCCGGTACCGCTGCTCCCGAGGTGTCAACCACCGTTCCGTTCAGCGAACCGAGCGTCTGCTGCGCCCCCGCCGAGACTCCGGCCGTAATGAAGCAACAGAACAACAGCACTGTAAGAAGTTTTCGCATAGGTCTGACTCTCCTGGAGGTGAATACAACCGGCCCACTCTACTCATCGCAGCGTTGGCCCTGATAGGTATCGGCAGACTCTTATCTGATCTCGGCAAACACAAATGCCCGCCCTCTGGAAGGCGCATCCGGCTGCTCTTTATCGAGTACAAGGTCTTTGAATAGTATGACTGTACATCATGTCTATTCTGTAAACACGACCATTTGTCCGATTTCGACCCCCCGCGTTCGTTTAATGGACAAAGTGCACAATAAACAGGGCGATGACCGAAGTCATCGCCCTGTCCATTCAGTTCAGCCTGCTTAGAAGCTGAACTTGGTGGCAATCTCTATCTCACGTGGAGTGTAGAGGAAGCCGCTGTTATTGCTGCTCGTCGGGACTTGCCAGGTGGGTGCCTGGAAGGTCGCCGTCCCTACCGTGCCGCTGCCGGTAAGCTTGTATGCCGTCGTTCCAAGACCATCGATATTCTGATGGTTTGCCACGTTGAACACATTCGCAAAGAACTGCAGGTTGTACCGGCTGCGGAAGCGGAAATCCTTCTCCAGACGAATATCGTCAACGATCTTTCGCGGTGACTTGTACGTGTTGATTCCGAGACCCGGAATGACCGACAGACCGCCGGAGCCGTTCCAGTCAGACACAATTGCGTTTCCTACATAGCCGCTTACATTGGCGCTGTAGGGCAGGCCATCCTGCATCTGGAACGAGGTATCCACCTTCCATCCATTGGACAGATAGCTGTACCACTTCCCTGACTCGATGGTCGGCAACGTATAGATTGCGTATCCAACAAAGCGGTTCGGGACGTTGTAGCTCGAGTTACCATAGTTGATCCGCGGATTGGAATATGGATCGTACCAATTATTGCCGCTGGTGGTGGTCGTTGCGTTCTGGTTGTAATCCAACGCATGCGACCAAGTGTAGTTGAAGTCGAACTCCAGGTTGCGCATCGAGCGGTTCTGGATTTCGGCCACGAACGCGTTATAGCTCGAGTTGATGTTGCTAGCCACTTCGGTGATGTTCTGGTAACTCGTAGCCTGCGGTCCAAACAGCGCCGTGTTGCCGTACTTGGTGTAGGTCGGGACCGTGAAGGTGGTTCCGAGTCGCTGGGCCGGTCCGAGCACGCCATTGGCCGTATACGGTGCCAAACTGATCGTGTAGTTTGTCACCGTGGTGGGGTCAAGGTTCAGGTCCAGGAAGTTTGGCAACTCACGTCCCTGCGCTCCCAGATAGCTCACCGAGAACACCGTCCCTCGTCCCATCTGCTGCTGCAGGATGAGATCGTACTCGTGCACCATCGGGTTCTGCAGGTTCTTCGCCAGAAAGTAGGAGCTGGGCGTCGGAGCCGACCCCGTGGCTACCAGGTTCGGCAGAATTGGTGCGTTAGCATACGTCGGCTTGATGTCCGTCGTGTATTGGCCAGCCGGGCTGCCCGTATCGAGCAGCACATTCAGAAGCACACCGTTCGTGATGCGCCCATAGAACATGCCGTATCCGCCGCGCAGAACCGTCCTTCCATCTCCATAAAGGTCGTACGAGAAACCAATCCTCGGGCCAACGTTGTTCTTGTCGCTCGGGTGATTGTTCAATTGAGAGTAGGGCGTGAAGCCAGTCGTCGCGGCCGTCAGGCTGGCCACCGGGGAAGGCAGCGCCTCGTAGTCGTAACGCACGCCAAGCTGCACGGTGAGCCGCGGACTAACCTTCCAGTTGTCCTGTGCGAATCCGCTCCAGTCCAGCGTTGAGACTGCAAACACTGGGTTGCCGAAGCCCTGATAGAAGTTCGCATAGCAAGGATAATCGCCGACTGCCTGCGCCGCCGTCGTCGTTGAACTTGCGGTCTGCGACGTGGACGTTCCGCAAGTGGACGTGCTCTTTCCTGTTGTCTTATTAATCAGGTCGTTGATGTAGTTGCCGATATAGCTGTAGGCATATTCGCCGTTGCTCTCATACGTATTGTTGATCAGATCGTAGTTGTGGTCCGCATCTCCGCCGAAGCTGAAACTGTGGTTCCCGTGGTTGTAATGCAGAACGTCGCCAATCTGCCACTTGCGCTCATCGGGCAGCGCCTTGCGGTAGGAGTAGTACGGCGATCCAAACGATCCAAACACGCTCGTGTCCAGCGCAACTTCGGGCACATTTCCGCCCGGCCCAACCAGGTTCGTCGTCGTGTACGCGCTATAGGGCTGCTGGCTCTCGTCATCAAGCTCCCGAGAGTATTGGTAGAGCAGCTCATTGCTGATGTTGGACGACACCAGGCTGGTCAGCTTCGCCACGCCGTAGTCCAGCTTCACAAAATCGTTACCCCAGGTGTCGACACCATAATCATCTGTGGCAGCCGTTTGCACGCCGCCAGGAGAATCCCAGCGCAGCCGGTGATACAGGAAGCTCACATGCTCTTTCTGATTCACCTGCCAGTCGATCTTCGGCGTGTTGATCTCCTGATCGCCGAAACGTGGAACCGCGCCCAGGTCGCTGTTCAGGCCATCGATGCCGTTGTCCCAGTCTGTTGCCGCCGCTGCGTATGTGATCCCTTGACGCGCTGCGAGCAAGCAAACCTGCTCGTCCACGGAATTCGTGTCGCCCTTCAGATAGCCGGTCGTCGCACTGCAGGTGGCTCCCGAAGGAAGCGCTGCGCTTGGCAGCGAGTAAAACGTTGCTGCGTTCTCCGGAACAGCGATTCCAGGGAAGGTCCGGTGATGCTGATCAAAGGTGTAAATCCAGAACAGCTTGTCCTTGATGATCGCGCCGCCTACCGTGAAACCATAGATCTTGCGCAAATCTTCCGGCTTCACCGGAACTGCAGTCCCAACGCTGAATCCGCTCGCTGTGGAAGTCACCGGGGTGAGCTTGGCAAAGTCATTGAACGCATTCCAATTGCTCTCGCGATCGAAGAAGTACGCCGTGCCATGCAGTTGATTGGTTCCGCTCGAGGTCACCGAGTTGATCACTGCGCCGGCCGCTCGTCCATACTCTGCCTGGTACACGCCCGTGTTCACCGCAAACTCGCGCACCGCGCTTGCCGAGGTGGAATACGCCTCACGCGTTCTGCCGCGCTCTTCCGAGTAGTACGCCTGGTTGTCGTCTGCACCGTCGATCAGCACGTTGTTCAAAATCGGGCTGATACCACGCACGCTCACCAGTCCATATCCATTCGAGTCCGACACCACACCCGGCGTCGTCATCGCCAGGCTTGACCACCGCCGGTTGTTGATCGGCACATTCTCCAGTGCCTTCTTGTTCAGGTTCGCCGTAAAGTCCGGCGAGTCAAAGTTCAGCAGCGGAGTCTCCGCCGTCACTTGCACCGTTGTCGCCGACGAGCCCACATTCAGATGCGGTGCGACATTCGTGATCTGACCCACCTGCACCGTCACAGGATCGGCCACAAACTGCCCAAACCCCTGCGCCGCCACCGTCACCGAATACGTCCCCGGCTCCAACAGCGGTGCATCAAAATATCCGCTGCTATCCGCTGTCAGATGCTGCGTCGCGTTTGTTCCCTTATTTACAATCGTGACCGTCGCGCCCGGGATCACCGCGCTCGTCGTATCTTCTACCGTTCCCGAGATCGCGCCCTGGGTCGTAGACTGTGCCCCAGCCATCCCCGCCGCACAGAAAAACACCGCTGCCGCGCACCAGACCATAAGTCTGTGCGCAAAATTGTTACGAAACATCGACTACCTCCTGAAATTTTGCTGCTACGTAGTCCTGATCTCAAATCTGCGGCCTGGTGTTCCCTCAGTGCCACGACGATATCTCAGGAGCGTCCCCGAACGGGGGGTTGCTATAGACGACCTTGTCTGCTTCCCCGCAGACAAGACAACCAGCGTTCCTACAAGCTGGCCTGATCGGTGTAAGACCTTAAGTTATCCCAGTTCTTGCGGAAATCCTGTGAACGACTTGTAATTTTTCCCATCGCCCTGCGACCCTCCCCACCCGACCCTTCGTTCCCGCCTTCTCCTCACCGCCCCTTCCCCTTCTGTAAACTCAGATAGGACGCACTTTAATTCAACAAGGCCCTTCAAACAGCAATGTTCATCGATGAAGCTCGAATCCGTATTAAAGCCGGCGACGGCGGCAATGGCTGCATGGCCTTCCGCCGTGAAAAGTTCGTCCCCCGCGGCGGTCCCTCCGGCGGCGACGGCGGCCACGGCGGCGACATCCTTATGCGCTCCTCCCTCTCCCACAACACCCTGGTCCACTTCCGCTTCAACCCCGAGTGGAAGTCCGAGCGCGGCGGCCACGGCCTCGGCTCCAATATGTCCGGCGCCGCCGGCGAGCACACCGTCCTCAACGTCCCCGTCGGCACCCTCCTCTACGACGACGACACCGGCGAGCTCATCCACGACTTCAACCACCCCAACGACGAGATCGTCATCGCCCGAGGAGGTCGCGGAGGTCGCGGCAATCAGCACTTTGCCACCTCCACCCACCAGGCCCCGCGCGAGCACGAGCTCGGCCGCGCCGGTGAAGCCCATAACTTCCGCCTCGAGCTCCGCC
>JBAULP010000130.1:0-22227 GCA_049578265.1 Acidobacteriaceae bacterium | reverse complement strand
CGGCGCTGATGGGCACCTACGACGGCCTGCCGGAACACGTAAAACGCATCCTGCTGGACTTCTCCAAGGTGGAATATCTCAACTCGAGCGGCATCGCGTTGGTCATCCAGATGATGATCGCTGCCAGCAAACGCGGACAGACCATCCGCACCTTCGGCCTCAGCCCTCACTTCCAGAAGGTGTTTACCATGGTCGGCATCACCAAGTACACCACCCTCCATCCCGACCAGGCCGCCGCCGCCGCTGCCTTCTAGGCTGCGCTAGATCAAACTGGTCCAGTCAAGCACAACCTTCCCCGTCTGCCCTGAGATCATCGCGTCAAAGCCCTTCTGGAAGTCCTTGTATCCGAATCGGTGCGTAATCACGGGCTCGATGTCGACCCCCGACTCCAGCATTACGGACATCTTGTACCAGGTCTCATACATCTCGCGCCCGTAGATTCCCTTGATCGTGAGCATGTTGAAGATGACGTCGCGCCAGTTCATCGGCGCCTCCTTAGCCGGGATGCCGAGAATCGCGATCTTCCCTCCATGCGCCATGTTGGAGATCATGTCGCGGAGCGCGTGCGCGTTGCCGGACATCTCCAGCCCAACATCGAAGCCCTCCTGCATCCCGAGTTGCTGCTGCACCTCGGCGAGCGTTGTTTCAGCAGCATTCACCGCCAGCGTCGCGCCCATTTTCTTTGCCAGCGCCAGCCGGTAGGGATTCATATCTGTGATGACGATGTGTCGCGCACCCGCATGGCGAGCCACCGGAATCGCCATGATGCCGATGGGGCCAGCGCCGGTGATCAGCACGTCCTCGCCCAGCAGAGGGAACGATAGCGCGGTGTGCACCGCATTACCGAACGGATCAAAGATCGCAGCAACTTCCTGGTTGATCTTCGGATCGTGGCGCCAGATGTTGCTCATGGGCAGCGAGATGAATTCGGCAAACGCGCCCGGCCGATTCACTCCGACGCCCAGCGTGTGCGCACACAGATGCCGGCGCCCCGCGAGGCAGTTGCGGCAACGGCCGCAAGTGACGTGGCCTTCCCCGCTGACAATGTCGCCGGGATAAAAATCGTTGACATTCGAGCCAACGGCGACGATCTCGCCGACAAACTCATGGCCAATCGCCATCGGCACCGGGATAGTCTTCTGCGCCCACTCGTCCCACTGGTAGATGTGCACATCGGTGCCGCAGATCCCCGTGTAGCGCACTCGGATGAGAACGTCATTGATCCCGATCTCCGGCTCCGGAATATCTTCCAGCCACAGTCCCTGCTCCGCCTTGCTCTTGACCAATGCCTTCATGCTTTTTGCTTTCTCCTATGGGTGCTCGGCTGCGTCTGCCGACGTCCATGATATCCCGCGGACGCATGCATTGCTCTCCCACTCTCAATCGCCTACACTTAGAGCAGCGCCGAAAAGTGGGCGGATAGCTCAGTTGGTTAGAGCGCCTGCCTTACAAGCAGGATGTCGGGGGTTCGAGTCCCTCTCTGCCCACCACTTTTCTCCCTTGTCGAGCCACGGCAATCGACGCTTCCCTTTCCGATCGCGCCTTTTTGTTGCATCCTTCTCACCCGAACGCCACGGCATTCATTCCTCCAAACTGATTCGGAAGAGACCGACGCGGCATCTCGCGCAACTTTCTGGCGCCCGTTCGCAGATTGCGACCGCTGACAATTAGAGTAATAGCCACGGACGTGTATTCCCCTCATGCCCGACTTCCAGAAACTTGCCTGCTCAAGGTGAATCCAACCCAGCATTTTAACCGTGGAGGAGTACAGATGCCGCAAGACGAATTGGAGCCTTCAGCACCGCACGCGGAAGTTGGCGAACCTTCTGAATCGAGCCAGCAGGGATCAGGTTGGGACGCACTCTCGCGCCGCTCGTTTGTGGGGGCTGCGGCGCTGGCGGGCGCGGGCTTTGCGAGCACCGCTGCCTTCGCGCAGTCGCGGCAGCAGACAGTAGCAGGCCGGCAGGGCGACAACGCAAGCGACCCTGGTCCGGAGAACAAACCACTGCTCGCGGAGAATCCTGACTCGAACATGCCTCCGTTCACGGACACTGGAAACCCCGGCCCGACCTGGTTCTCCTTCGACATCACCCCGAAGCGACTTCAGGGCGGTGGATGGACGCACCAGGTCACCGAGCGGGAGTTGCCGCCGTCGAAAGATCTTGCTGGCGTAAACATGCGACTCACCGCCGGCTCGTTCCGCGAACTGCACTGGCATCTCGCGGATGAGTGGGCCATCATGCTGTCGGGTAAGGCGCGCGTCAGCGTCATGCAGCCCGATGGCAAGATGTTCATCGACGACATTGAGAAGAACGATCTCTGGTACTTCCCTGCCGGCTTTCCGCACTCGATCCAGGGGCTCGAGGGAGAAGGATGCGAGTTTCTTCTGGTCTTCGATCAAGGCAACTTCTCAGAGGACGACACCTTCCTTCTCTCGGAGTTTCTTGCGCATATTCCACCCGAAGTTATCCAGAAGAACATGGGTTGGACACGCCAGGAGTGGGATCAATTACCGCCGACGCAGCTCTATATCTTCGAAGCTCCGCTGCCTGGGCCTCTGGCGGATGACAAGCGATTTCTCGGCGATCATCTGGAGACGAAGAACAAATACACGTTCAAGATGTCGCAGATGTCACCCACCACGAAGAACGCAGGCGGAGAAGTTCGCGTCGTAGACTCGAGCATCTTCTCTGTCTCCACGAACATCGCCGCAGCGCAAGTGACGCTCAAACCCGGTGCCATTCGCGAACTTCACTGGCACCCGAATGTCAGCGAGTGGCAGTACTGGATCCAGGGCAAAGGCCGCATGACGATCGTGACGGCTGAGGGCAAGGCCCGCACCATGAACTTCAATGCCAACGATGTGGGCTTTGTGCCGTCGATGGCAGGACACTACATCGAGAACACGGGAACGGAAGACCTGATCTTTCTGGAGATGTTCAAGACCGCGCACTATAGGGACATCTCACTGAACGAGTGGATTGCGAGGATGCCCGACAAGATGGCGATGGCGCATCTGAAGCTGCCACTCTCTGTCATACGACGTGCACCGCAAGACAGGAACAACACACTGCCGAAGTAGCGCGATCCTAGCGGCCTGCCATTCGGCTTACAATCATTTCGAGTCTCGCACCTGCGACTAGGCTCTTTTCCGCAACGAAGCCACAGCCCTCACCATGCCCGCGCGCCTTATCCTCAACGCTGACGACTTCGGCCTCACCCTGGGCATCAATCGCGCTATCTCCGAACTGCATGCCGCCAAAGCACTCACCTCTGCAACGCTCATGGCGAACGGCCCCGGCTTCAACGACGCCGTCCGCGTTGCCCTCGCGCAGCCCACCCTCGGCATAGGCTGCCACGTTGTGCTCACCGACGGTGTGCCGGTCTCTCCTCCATCCACGGTGCCAACGCTCTGCCCAAACGGCAGCACCTTCCGTCCGCAACTCACTCACTTTGTCCGCGACCTTGTAGCCGGCCGCATCTCCGAAGAGGAGATTGCGCGCGAGGTGCTCGCGCAGGTTTGTAAGTTGCAGCGCGCCGGCATCCGCGTTACGCATCTGGACACGCACAAGCATACGCATATCTTTCCTCCGGTCACACGCGCGCTGGTGCGCGTCATGAAAGCTACATCCGTATCCGCCATCCGCAATCCGTTCGAGCCGCTGCACACCTGGTCTCATGCGGGCCTCAAACGCCGCCTGCAGATTGCGCTGCTCAATCGCTTCAAACCGGCCTTCGGTCGCATCGCCTCCGATGTACTCACTACCGACGGCACCTTCGGCATCTCTGCAACGGGCAGTCTCGACGCGGCCGCGCTCCACCAACTACTCAGCCACATTCCCTCCACCGGAACCTTTGAGCTTCTCTGTCATCCCGGCTACAACGACAGGGACCTCGATTCCATTCCCACCCGCCTTCGCGCCCATCGGGAGATCGAGCGCGAGGCCCTGCTTCTTGAGGTTCACGAGATGTTGTTGCATCCTCAGACCCCCGAACTCATCCATTACGGAGACGTCGCGAAGCGCTGAAACCAGAGCGAAGGTTCGCTCGCCAGAACGGAAGCAATATGAAGATTGGCATTACGTGCTATCCAACCTATGGCGGCTCCGGCGTAGTTGCCACGGAGCTCGGTATTGAGCTCGCGGCCCGCGGCCATGAGATTCACTTCATCACCTATTCGCAGCCCTTCCGTCTGGCCGGTCGCGACGCCAACATTCGCTACCACGAGGTTCCCGTCTCGAACTATCCGCTCTTCGAGTACCCCCCCTACGACCTCGCCCTGGCGACCCGCATGGCCGAGGTTGCGGAGTTCCACTCGCTCGATCTGCTGCATGTCCACTACGCGATTCCCCACTCCGTGAGCGCGTTGCTGGCTCGCCAGATGCTCGCCGCCCGCGGTCGTCATCTGCCGTTCATCACCACCCTGCATGGCACAGACATCACGCTCGTCGGCCTCGATCGCTCCTATCTACCCATCACGCGCTTCGGCATCGACGAGTCGGATGGAGTCACCGCCATCTCCGAACACCTGCGCGAGCGTACCCGCGAAAACCTTGGCATCACGCGCGAGATCGAGGTCATTCGCAACTTCGTCAACTGCGATTTTTACGTGCGAAATCCGGACCTGGTCGCGCAACAGCGACCTCGCTTTGCCAAGTCCGACGAGAGCCTGCTGGTCCACCTTTCGAACTTCCGTCCGGTCAAGCGCGTGCTTGATGTCGTCGAGACCTTCACCCGTGTCTCGCGCGCTATTCCTGCCCGCCTGTTGCTCATCGGTGATGGTCCTGACCGTTCCGCCGCCGAGTTCCTTGCTATGCGCCTTGGCGTCGCCGACCGCGTGGATTTTGTCGGCAAGCAGGAGAACGTGAACGAGCTCCTCGCCCTCTCCGACCTCATGCTGATGCCCAGCGAGATGGAATCCTTCGGTCTTGCCGCGCTTGAGGCCATGGCCTGCCGAGTTCCAACGATCGCGACGCGCGTGGGCGGCGTCCCCGAGCTTGTCGACGACGGAACGAGCAAGGATGGCCCCAATGGCGGCGAAGCAAACGGCATGCTCTTCGAAGTGGGCGATGTGGATGGCATGGCTGCCGGCGCCATCTCCATCCTCACCAACCCGGCGCTACTAGAGAAGATGTCCTGCGCCGCACGTCGAACGGCGCAGCAACACTTCTGCGCGTCGCGGATCATTCCGCACTATGAGAGATACTACGAGCGCATTATCGCCGCGCCTCCGCGTCGCTAGGGTGCCGTGCCGCGCGATTCGCCGATGCATCTTCGTCTCCATTTACGGCGCGTGAACGGCTCGTTGAACCAAACTTGGTTCGCCAATTAAACCCTCGGCATCCGGGCCAGCAATAACCCGCGGGATGCACCGATGAATGAACCTCACTGTGCCGCAGGTCGAGCGTCTATCTTTAAAGCAGGTGCATCTGCAGGTACGCCACGGCGTGCCGCTTCTGCGCCAAAGTTCTATCAGGAGAAACTCCTCGATGAAGATGAAGCTCTCCCTCCCGCTTGCCGCCGCCGTGCTCTTGCTCACCGCCGCGCCGCTCTTTGCTCAGATGACCGGAACCTCGCACCCCGAGGACCTGGACGACACCCAGCCCGTTCTCACGCCGGACACCTCGCACTATGTTCCGCCCTCGCACGCTGCGACCGTGACCACCCCCGCGCCTGCGCCCTACACCCCTACGCTCTACCAGCGCACCCCACAGTATGCGCAGGTTCCGAACCAGACTGCCGCGAATCATTCAGACGCCGCCGCGGTTGGCGATCCCGACGGCCAGATCATCACCTCCGTTCCTATCGGCCCCGACGAAATTCCCATCGGCACCACGATCAACGCCATGCTCCAGCAGCCCATCTCCACCGAGACCACGCGGCAGGGTTCGCGCTTCACCGCCCAGCTCACCACCGACGTCAGCCGCAACGGCGTAGTCCTTCTTCCCACCGGCAGCATCGTCTACGGTCGCATCTCGCACATCCATGGCGGCCGCCGCATCAGCGGCCCTTCCGCGATTCATCTAGTACCGGACTCCGTAAGCCTGCCTGATGGCACCGTCTACCCGCTTCACGCCGAAGTGACAGACCTCGATCACTACGCTGCCTCCCATGTAAACGCCGAAGGCACGATCGTCGGCAACCCGCATCCCGGCCAAACGGTAGCGGCCGTCGGAATCACTACGACGAGCGCTGTGGTCGCCGGAGCTCTCATCGGCGGCGGCGTGGGCGCGGTGGTCGGACTCGGCGTCGGCGCTGGTGCGGCCACCATCTGGTGGCTCAAGCATGATCGCCAGCAAGAGCTCGCGACCGGCACATCGATTGTTTTCACCCTCAACACCCCTCTGCAAGTTAGTCCCACCTCGCATTAGTCCCCCTCCATCTCAAACACTGAGGCCCTCGAATTACCGAGGGCCTCTGCCTTTAACGTGTGCAACTTTGCTTCGCTGGCGCGCTAACTGATCACCTGCGAGAGCAGCCGCTTCCAATTCTTCTGGTTGCGCTTGAAGCTCTTCTTAAGGTCCTCAAGAATCCGCAGGAAGTCCGGATTCTCCACCATGCCTCGCCACGCCGGGTTAATGCTGAACCAAGGATAATTCTCATTGCCCAGGTAGATCGCGCGTCGCAGCCAGTGCAGCGCCTCGGACGCATCGCCTTCCACGGCAAAGTAGGTTGCCAGCCGATAGGCCATCTCGCTATCGGCCTCCGCCGCCGCCAGCGTCTCTTCCAGCACAAACTCCGCAGCGCGCTTCCGGTCACCGAGTTGCACGTAGCACATTGCAATCGTCGGAAACACAATGCGCAGCGTCGAGTCATCGCGCGTCACCTGCTCCAGCGTCTGAATGGCCTTCTCGAGCTGTCCCTGCCGCATCTGTTGATAGCCCTTAGAGATCCGCAGCAGCGGCTGCCGCGGCTCGAGCGTCAACCCCTTCTCGATCTCGTCACCCGCCAGCTCCAACTGATTCTGATACTGGTACACCCGCGCGCGGTGGTTATAGATCATCGCCGCGTTGGAAGGATTCAATCGCAGCGACGTGTTGAACTGATCCAGCGCCTCTTCATACAGGCCATCGATCCGCAGCGTGAGCCCGGCCACCAGGTGTACATTCCAGTCGTTCCCTGCAGTCTGCAGCAGCCGCTCAATTCCATGCCGCGCGCTCTCCTTCTCTCCGCGGCTCAGCAGCATGTACACGCGATAGAGGTTCGCCTCCACCGACGAAGGATCGCGCTCCAGTGCCCTGTCGAACGACCGCCGCGCCTCCAGCACATGCATCTGGCCGCCCAGCCCATGTCGCGCATACTGCAACTGCGTAATCCCCAGCCCTGACCAGCCCGGCGCATAGTCCGGATCGCGCTTCACCACGCGATCGAACAACTCACGCGCGCGATCCAGCTCATCCCTGCTTCCAGTGCGAGTCATAAACGAGCTCAGCAGCGCCCGCGCCTGTAGATACTCCTCCGAAACCGCATCACCCAATGACGTCACCGACGCCGGCCCTGGTGACCCCACCTGCAACCCGCCAAATCCATGCAGCTCCGCAAACACCTCGTCGCAGATCTCGGTCTGCACGGCAATCAAATCGAAGCTCGCCACGCTGATCGCGCCGCCTGTGCGCACGCTCTGGCCGCCCACATCCAGCAGTTGCCAGTTCAGATCAAACCCCTTCTCCGACCGCAGAAAACTTCCCGCGAGCACGAAGTCCACCATCAGCTTGCGTCCCACGCTCAGCGGATCAAGCTGCCGCGTCGGGACATCCATCAACGCGCTCGACGGCCGCACCACCAGCGACGGCACCTTCGCCAGCCGCGCCGCCAGCGCATCGGCCAACGCGTATCCATAAAACTGCCGCGACTCAGTCGACTCCAGGTTCACAAACGGCAGCACCACAATGTTCGGCCCTTTCGACGCGGTCGTCGCCGTGCTATCGCGAAACCGCTCGGCCAGCATCGACAGAATGCCCGTCGTGCGTTTCTCTTCCTCCGGCCGCTCCATGTCCAGCCGCTGCTGCGCCGCCATATTAATCGCGCCCTCGCCCGGCATCAGCATCGAGTCCAACTGCAGCGCCTTCACAATCGTCTTCAACCCCTCGCGCAGCTCTGCAGCCGACGCATATCTCTCCGACGGCTGCTTCTCCAGGCAGCGCAGAATCACGCTCTCCAGCTCCACCGGCAGGTCCGGATTGATCTCTCGCAGTGCCGGCGGGTCGGCGTATTGAATCGCGCGAATACTCTGCAGCTCCTGCGCATCCGGCCGATGAAATGGATGCCGACCACTCACCATCTCGTACAGAATCAGCCCCAGCGCAAAGATGTCGCTCTGCACGCTCGACTGCCCCGTCACAAACTGCTCCGGGGCCATATAAGCAATCGTCCCACCGCGCGCCGTATACGTTGCGCCCGCAAACGCCGGCGTCACTGGCTGCGAGGTCAGCGACGGGTCGAAGTCCACGTTGTCGCGCTTCAGTTGCCGCGCCAGCCCAAAGTCCAGAATCTTGATCATCCCACCGTCGGTCAGCATCACGTTGGCGGGCTTCAGGTCGCGGTGAAAGATGCCCAGCATGTGCGCCGCCGAGAGACCATCGGCCATCTGCATTCCGCTGGAGAGCACCAGTTGCACGCTCGCCGGCCCCTCCGCAATCACCTTGTCCAGGCTCTTGCCGGGAACGTACTGCATGACGATATAGGCTTCTGAGTCTTCCGACCCCAGCTCCTCTTCGCCCACCTCGTAGATGGCGCAGACGTTCGGATGGTCGATGGCAGACGCCAGGCGGGCCTCCCGCAACTGGGTCGCCCGCATCTGCTCAGGCGTCTGCGAGCCCTGCTTGAGCAGTTTCAGCACCACAGGCCGCTGCAGCAGCGTATCGTTGGCCAAAAACACCACGCCGCTGCCACCCGACCCGATCTTACGGATGAACTCATACTGTTTAATGACGCGGCGAGCCATACTCTCATTATCTCAGCTACTTCGCTGCATCCTCTGTGAAGAAAACTCACAGTCGCATGCGCGTCTTCCACAACTGGAAGTGTCACAAAACGGTACATGAGTGGTTACTTCCACAAAAATATTCGAGGCAGCCTTTTGAAGCAATCATGCATCACAGGCTAGTTGTGCAGGATTACGGCCGCAAACCGGCGGCAAAGACGAACGACCAAACGCTTCACTTAATCCGAAACGAATGTCTCAGGTATCCATGCCACACACGCTGCTGCTCATCGACGACAACGCCATCCAGGCTGCGACCCGTCAAACGATTCTCAAGCGAGAGGGCTACTTTGTCATCGCCGTCCTCAGCCCCGAACGCGCACTCGAGCAGCTTCGCAGCAACGGCTATCCCGAAAACATCGACCTCGTCATCACCGACCACATCATGCCTGGGATGAACGGTTCAGAGTTCGTCAGACGGTTGCGTGAATTCGCTCCGGAGCTCCCTGTGCTGGTCATCAGCGGCCTGGCCGAAGCCGAAGACGAGTATCAGGATCTGGGGGTCGACTTCCGTATGAAGCCTCTGCTCCCGCAGAATCTGTTGGCCAGCGTTCAAGCTCTTATCGAAACACGAGCCTCCGCACGAATCTAGATCAATCCTCACCAATCCTTCCAGCCTGTGACCCCAATCACGGGCAGTGTTGCCGTGGAACTCTATCCTGTCACTGGGCTTACGCGCGAATTCCGGCACCTGCTCTGCGCCCCCTGCCGCGCCCAGCTCGATTCTGAGAGAATAGTCCTCGAAGGAAGTGTCCATACATGTCCCATCCCATGCCGTTCTTTGGCAGCGTCTCCCTCCTCCTGGCACTGGGCCTGTCCGTCTATGCGCTCCTTGCGGGTACCTTCTCGCTATGGGCCATCGCCAATGGACGCGCCCTCGCCGTAGCGCCTGAACGCATTCGTGAGACGGCTCGCCGCGCCGGCATCGCCAGCTTCATCACCGTCACCTGCGCGGCCTTCGCCCTTGTCTGGGCCTTCTTCACCAACGACTTCGCGCTCGATTACGTGCTTCACCACAGCAGCATCGCGCTCCCCTGGTATTACAAGTTCTCCACTATCTGGTCCGGTCAGGAAGGTTCACTCCTCCTTTGGGCATGGCTGCTTGCCGCGTACGGCTTCGTTCTCCGCCTGCGCCATAAGACCGACATCACCCTCCACGCCTACGCCTCCACGATTCTCGCCGGCATTCAGATCTTCTTCCTGCTCCTGGTTGTCTTCGTGGCGCAACCCTTCGCCATCGTTCCCGGTGGCGTTGGACCCGCAGACGGATTCGGTCTCAATCCCCTTCTGCAATATGCGGAGATGGTCATTCATCCGCCGATGCTGTACCTCGGCTACGTAGGCTTCTCGGTTCCCTTCGCCTTTGCGCTCGGCGCACTGATGATGCGCTATCCCGGTGAGAAGTGGATCGCCATCACTCGCCGATGGACCATGGTTGCATGGCTCTTTCTCACCTGCGGCATCATCCTCGGCATGCACTGGGCTTACGCCGTGCTGGGCTGGGGCGGCTACTGGGGATGGGATCCAGTCGAGAACGCCTCGCTGATGCCTTGGCTGACCGGCACCGCCTTTCTTCACTCCGTGATGATGCAGGAGAAGCGCGGCATGATGAAGGGCTGGAACGTCTGGCTTATCTTCGTCACCTTCATCCTCACCATCCTGGGAACGCTGCTCACGCGCTCCGGCCTGGTCGCCTCCGTGCACGCCTTCGCGCAGAGCAGCATCGGCGACTGGTTCGTTTGGTTCCTGGTCATCGTCCTCGCCGTCTGCCTCTTCACCTTCCTCTATAACCGCGACCACCTGAAGGCAGAAAATCACCTGGAGTCGTTGGTATCGCGAGAGAGCTCGTTCCTCTTCAATAACCTGGTTCTGCTCGCTGCCTGCTTCACGGTCCTCTGGGGAACGCTCTTCCCGGTGCTCTCGGAGTTTGTGCAAGGTTCGAAGGTGACCATGGGCGCGCCGTTCTATAACCGCGTCGCCGTGCCCATCGGCCTCTTCCTTCTCTTCCTCACCGGAGTAGGTCCTCTGCTCGCATGGCGTTCCACCTCCTTGCGCGCCATCCGCCGCAACTTCGTCCTTCCCTGCATCGCCATCATCGTCACCGCCGTCGTGATGATCATTGCCGGAGTTCGTCCCTGGTCCGCAAGCGTGCAGGCAGCCGGCGATGTCGGCTCTGACATCTATGCGCTGGTCTGCATCGCGCTGGGCGTGGGCGTGATCACGGCCATCGCGGCCGAGTTCCTCCGCGGCGCCAACGTCGTCCACACCCAGACTGGCAAGAATCTCGCCGCCTCCACACTGCTTCTCACGCGTCGCAACACTCGTCGCTACGGCGGTTACCTCATCCACTTCGGCATCGTCGTGATGTTCATTGGTCTGGCCGGCTCCGCCTTCAATCAGTCCAAGGAAGCCGAGATGAGCTTCGGCGACTCCATTAACCTCGACGGCTACAAGGTCGTCTGCCAGAGCTACTCCGAAGACTCCAACGCGAACTACGACTCGCAGTTCGCCCTGCTGGACGTCTTCCACAACGGCAAGAAGATTGTTCGCCTCGCACCCGAGCGCCGCGTGTACTTCGTCAACACCGACCATGCGCAGCCCTCAACCGTCGTCGCCATCCATTCCACACTCGAGAACGATCTCTACGTAGTCTTCGAGGGCACCAACCCCGCTACCGATAAACCCATTATCAAGTTCTTCGTCAATCCACTTGTGAACTGGATCTGGATTGGCGTGGTCATCGTAGTCTTTGGCACCTTCATCGCGCTGGTTCCTCCGCTGAAGCCCGCCACGCGACGCGTCGAAGTTCCCGCCCCGATTCCCGGCACCGCACTAGGCGGCGGCCTGGCGCGCGGCCCGGTCGCACTGAGCGGTCCCGAGGACTCCCATGTATAAGCGCGCGCTCCAAGTCGTTCTGATCGTCTTCGTCGCCTTCACCATGCTCGGCGCCACCTCGCCGTCGGCCCGCTTCACCCGCCTTGGCCACGATCTCATGTGCACCTGCGGCTGCAGCGAAATTCTCCTGGAGTGCAACCACGTTGGCTGCCCCAACTCCACCGGTGAGATCGCAGACCTTCACGCGCAAATCGACTCGGGCGCATCCGACGCGGCCATCTTCAAATTCTTCTCCGCCAAATACGGCCCCACCGTCCTCGCCGAGCCTGTCCGCGGTGGATTCGACATCGTAGCCTGGATCGGCCCCTTCGCCTTCCTGCTGATCGGCATCCTGCTCATCCTGTTCGTCGTGCGCATCTGGAAGGCCCGTCACGCCCGCATGGCGCCTGCGCTGCCGGACCTCCCCACCCAGGAAGCCGAAGCCCTCCGTCTGCGCATCCGCAACGAAACCAAATACGGCGAATAACCCGTAGCAAATATCCGCCAGCAACTCCAGAGAGCGCATCACGGCATCGGAGTAGACTGTTTCTGTCTTTCCGATTCACTGCCGACTGTTGTACTCTCTGCCTCTATGACCCGCCTCGAACTCCTCACAATCGTCGTCGGCCGCGCGCGCGGCAACGGATTCGAGTTCCGCCGCTGGTACACGCATCGTCTCGGCCTTCCCTGGATCACCGCCGAAGCCTCCCTCAAGCTCCTCGACCAGCAGCGCCGCTACTACGCCCTGCTCTTCTCCCACGAGTTCGCCTGCGCCTTCTGGAAGGCCGGCGAAGAGATCACCTTCAGCGTCCCCGCCCAGAGCTTCCAGCGTCCCATGCCCGACGGATCGCTCAAGACCGTCCAGCGCAAAGGCTTCATCCGCCGCTCTGCACGCCGCGACGCCTGGCGTTATCACCTCCGCGAGATGGCCCTCGCCGAAGAACCTCTCCGCTACCTGCGCAAGTACCTCAACGTGGAAGAAGACCTCACCGAAGACGTCGCCATGGCCACCTCCGACGACACGCTCCCAACGGCCCCCATCCGTCGCACAAAACCCCGACCTGAACCACCGCCGGCAAAATCCGGCCGCGCAAAAGTCCTTCCGCGCCCCCTCCCCACCGAGCTCCCCGCCTTCCTCACGCGCCCCTTCAAGCAGCCCAACTAATCGCCCACGCGACGCGCCTAGCCGCCGGAGGTCATCTCCTTCAGCGCGCGTTCAGCCGCCCGCCTCACCTTCGGCACCGGATCCAGCGCCAGGCACTTCTTGTAGTGCGTCTCCGCCTCATCCAGCTTGCCCAGCCTGCGCGCTGCTTCCGCCAGCGCCAGGTGCGCCTCCGCGTCGTCTCCGGCAATCGACACCGCATCCGTCGCCCGCTCATACGCGCCGCGATAGTCCCCATCATTCTGATAGAACGCCGCCACCCGCAGGTCTTCGCTCTCGCGCTGGTCAGGAGTCTGGTGGAAGTCCGAACCATCGTGCTCGTGCCTGATCCGCGCCGCTCTACGCGCCGCCGCCGCCTCTGCCGCCGGATCCGTATCTCCGTCGCCCAGCGGCCCCGCCGTCGGGTCGTAGCCCCTGCTGGAACTACTGCCCGAGCTCCCCGCGTCCTTCATGGGTCCGCTATTTCCCGAAGCCCCCGCCTGCCCCGTACCATTAGCCTTCCCTGAAGAAGAATCTCCACCTGGGAACGGAAACCGCGAAGCCGCTGGTGCCGAAGAATTTCCCGTCTGTCCCTGCGCATCCTTCCGAACGATGGGCGCGGCCGGCGTGTCTCCCGGGAACGGGAAACTCTTCGCCGGGTTCGTCGACCCTGGCTGCGTCTGATTCGCCGCCGGGGTCTGCCCATTCGCAGGCGCCTTCGGCGCGCCCTTCGCAGGCGTCGTTCCGTCCGCCGACTTGCTTCCCGCAGGAGGCTGGCAGTTCGGCCAGAACACCGTCTTACCGTTGTCGTCGGTAAAGGTGCAGCCCCCCTGCTGCTGCGCGCGCCCCACCTGCGCCGCCAGCATCAACCCAGCTCCGACAGCAACCAAACCCACCCGTCCCATCAACCGCTTACCCTGCATACCTCCATTAGACGACACCCGGCCCCACAGTGGTAGTCCCGCCCCTCTCCAACCTTCTCCATCGTCACGCCCGCTTCCCACCGCCGCACTTGCTATACTCCACCCCATGCCGTCCCGCACCGCCACCAGCCCCCGACTCCTCATCCGCTCCTCGTCCATCCACGCCGCCGGCTGCTACACGCTTGACCCCATCCCCAACGGCCGTCGCATCCTCGAGTACGACGGCCCGCGCATCTCCAAAGAGCTTGCCGACGAGCGCTACGCCGACCGCCCTGTCACCTACCTCTTCGGCTTCGGCGACAAAGGCGACGTCATCGACGGCTTCGGCACCTCCATGTTTCTCAACCACTCCTGCAACCCCAACTGCCGCACCGAGGAGTCCGGCGGCCGCGTCTTCATTCGCGCCATCCGCAACATCGCCGCCAACGAGGAGCTCGTCTATGAGTACAACCTCTACGACTCCGACGACGACACCGCCGACTGCTACTGCAACGCCTCCCAATGCCGCGGCACCATGTTCTCCGACGAAGAAGTCAAACGCCAGGCTCGCAGAAAGGCGCGTAAGAAAGCCAAAGCGGAACAATAGCCGGCTGAGCCAGGGCTCCCAGAAAAGACAACGACCCAACCAGAGCGATCTCCGGTTGGGTCGTTGCGCTTCTTCGCGTCATAAACTACCTGTGAACTAGCGCCAGTAGCAATGACGATGGTGATGACGCCAGTAGCAATGACGGTGCCGATGATGATGCCCCACCGTCACCACAACCTGCGCGTTCGCTGCAGGCGCAGGTACGAGCGGCAGAAGGAACATAATCGAGAGACATCCAAGCGCAAGCCTCTTCATGGGAGATGACCTCTTTCTTTGATGATTCGCAACGTCACAATCACGCTGCTTTTTCGTAAACCCCACTCAATTCCAAAAGTTGGGTTGCTCTGTTGCAATCTAGTTCACCATGCGCTTCCGCGGACTACTTATAGTAGCAATGACGATGGTGATTCTTCCAATAACAATGGCGGGTTTTGTGTCCAACTTTGACGACCACCTGCGCGTTCGCTGCAGGTGCAGGGACGAACGGCACAAGGAACATAAGGGCGAGAAATCCAAGCGCTAGTTTCTTCATAGCGGTATGGGATGCACTGCCCCTCCCCTGGGTTGTGGCGCGCCCCACTCTTTCATTACTTATTTGCACCGCGAAGAATTCCAATCAAAAACATTCTCGTAAGCCAGACAACCTTCTCATCCTGTTACCGGATACACCCTCTCCACACCCTTGGGCGCTACAATCAACCTCGTCAACAAACCTCGCCGATGGCCTATCAAGTTCTAGCCCGCAAGTACCGCCCCCAGCTCTTCTCCGACGTCATCGGGCAGGACCACGTCACCCGTACCCTGCTCAACGCGCTCGCCCAGAACCGCATCGCCCACGGCTACATCTTCTCTGGCCATCGTGGCATCGGCAAGACCACCATCGCGCGTATTCTCGCCGCAGCCCTGAACTGCAGCACCCCGGTTGGCAGCCCCGAGCGCCCCACAGAAGAACCCTGCCGCATCTGCGTCAACTGCCGCGAGATCTCCTCCGCCTCCCGCCAGGAGAACTCCATCTTTGAAGAAGCCCACTCCTTCGACGTCGAAGAGATTGACGCCGCCACCAACCGCGGAATCGACGACGCGCGCCTGCTCACCGCCAAAATCCAGACTCGCCCCACCAACAAGAGCAAGTACCGCATCATCATCCTCGACGAGGCACACCAGATCACCGACGCCGCCTGGAACGCGCTCCTCAAGACCCTAGAAGAGCCGCCCGACTGGGCTATCTTCATGTTCGCCACCACCCAGCCCGAGGACATTCCCCAGACCATCCGCTCGCGCTGCCAGCACTTCAGCTTTCACGCCGTCAAGCTCGACGACATCGTCGGCCAGCTCCGCTCCATCGCAGTGAAGGAAGAGCTCAACGTAGACGACGCCACCCTCACGCTGCTCGCCGAAGCCGGCGACGGCTCCATGCGCGACGCGCTCTCCATCATGGATCAGGCCATCGCCTCCGCGCCGCTGGTCGACGGACATCCGCACCTCGAGATCACGCAGGTGCGCGAGCTCATGGGTTCGGTCTCGAACGTCGTCTACGAGCAGATCCTCGAGGCCGTCCACGCCAACAACTCAGCCGATGTTCTCTCCGTAGTCGGCCGCCTGCTCGACGCAGGCAACGGAGCCCCGCAGCTCGCCCGCCAGTTCGTCCGCTACCTGCGCAACACCATCGTCGCCAAGGTCACCGGCCTCACTCCAGACGCAGACGCCACCGGCATCGCCGCCGACCTGCTCCAGATCTCGCCCGAGGAGCGCAACCGCGCCGCTCGATCCGCCGCGCTCTTTACCGAAGAAGACCTCTCGCGCTTCCTCGCCATCATGCTCCGCACCTTCGACGAACTTGGCTATAGACAGGAACAGCGCTTCCACCTCGAACTAGGCTTGCTCAAGCTGGTCCACGTCCAACGCCTCGTCCCCATCGAAGAGATCCTCAGTCAGTTAGGCGCCGAACCAACCAAGCGCCCCAACGCCACCCCCTCCGCACCCGCTCCGCGTTCTGCAACTTCGCCAGCCGCACAACCTACGAGCCGTAGCGCGGTCTCGACCCCGCCACCATCCCGCCCCGCTCCACCGGCCTCGCCCTTCGAGACCGATCGCTCGCGCAAGCTCCCAACAGCGAGCCTCACTCCGACACCAGAACCCCCGCGTCCCGAGCCCACGGCGACCGCTGGCTCCATGGCGCTCGCACCCGCACCCATAGCCGAAGCCCAGAGCGGTCCGCAACTCGTCGTCGGCTCCATGGCAGCCGTGGCCGAAGAATTCTCCGCGCCCGAGCCCTCCGCTCCCTCCGGGTCCGTCGATCTTGACGCCCTTCAGGCCGCTCTCGTCTCGGCGCTGGCCGCCACCAAAGGCCAACAGTCGGCCTCCGAACAGATCGAAGACTCCACGCTTAAGCTCAACGCCAACACTCTGGAGATCCACACCACGCTTTCCAAAACCATGCTTCCGGTCGTCCTCAACGCGGAAGCTGAGAAGACGCTGAAGGCTGTGCTTCGTGAGCGGGATAACTCGCTAATTCTGAAGATGTTACCAGGAACGCCGGCGGCAGCCAGCGCTCCTAAGAAAGCTCGTGCGGCCGCCAGCGGGTCGGTGGCGGAGATGGCGGAGAAGCATCCTATGGTGCAGGAGGCTCGGCGATTATTTTCTGCGGAGATTAGTAATGTGATTGATTTGCGGGAAAAATAGGGATGTCAGGCTTGCTTGACATTTTTTCGATGAACTCTCGAAACTCGTCGGCTGAAAACCCGGTTCGGAGCGTCGTTTTGCAGGTTAAAACGGGGCTGAGATCAGCGTGAAACTCACAGGAGCTGGTATGGAATTTGATATGGGGAAGATGCAGGAGATGCTGGTGCAGGCCCAGGAAATGCAGCAAACAATGGACTTACGCCTGTCTGAGACCGTGGTGGAGGCGGATGCTGGCGGGGGGGCGGTGAAGGCTCGGATGAATGGGAAGAAGGAGCTGCTAAGTCTAACCATTGCACCATCTGCGGCGGCTGCTGCGGCTTCGGATCTTACCCTGCTGGAGGACCTGATTGTGGCGGCGGTTAATGCTTGTGGACGCAAGGCGGATGAGGCTTCTAAGTCCAATGCTGCCAGCATGTTAGGAGGCCTTGGCCTCCCTGGATTGTAGGCTGTGGCGACGCGTTTTGCGGAGCCCATGGAGAGGCTGATTGAGGAGTTGCGGAAGCTGCCGGGGGTGGGGGCTAAGTCCGCGCAACGCTTTGCTTTTCATATACTTAGGGCTTCTTCGGCGGATGCGGCGGCGCTTTCGGCTTCGATTCTACGCTTGCGGGAGCAGTTGAGGCTTTGCTCTAAGTGCAATAATATCACTGACATAGACCCCTGTATCTACTGTTCGAATCCGGCTCGGGATGGGCGGGTTTTGTGCGTTGTGGAGGAGCCTACTAACATCAATTCTGTGGAGAAGACACGCAGCTACAATGGTTTGTACCATGTTTTGCATGGAACGCTTTCACCTGTGAACGGTATCGGGCCGGAACAGTTGAGGTTAGCTAACCTTTGGGGGCGTTTGGAGGGGGCGGAAGAGCTGATTTTGGCCACTTCTCCTACGGTGGAGGGGGAGGCTACGGCGCGGCATGTGGCGGATGAGGCTCGGAGGCGCTATAACTCGCTTCGAATCAGCAGGATAGCTACTGGGGTTCCGGCTGGGAGTGACATCGAATATGCCGATGAGGTGACGATGACGCGGGCCCTGGAGGGGCGGCGGAGTGTGTGATTGAGGCTGGTTATAGCCCCGTTTTGGGTTGCAATCGGGCGGTTCTAGCGGGGTTTTGTGCAGCAGAGATTGCCAAAATGTAAAGGACGCTTTACATCGATGTAAAGTGTCCTTTACATTTTTGGCTCTCGATGGGTTGGGGCGGGGTGGTGGAAAATGGGTTGACGTTTGCGAGGGGTTGGCATCGTAGGGGTTCCTTCGGCTCCGCTCAGGACAGGCTCTTCGGCTGCGGGCTGCGCCCTTCGCTCAGGATGACAGGGTTTGATCGGGGTGGGGATGGCTGGTGGGTGGGGTGGTGGAGGTAGACTCGTGGGGTAAGGACACCTTTGGGGGTTGGGATGATGAAGATGCTGCTTACTTCTTCCGGGATTAAGAACGCGAGCATTCTTGGGGCGCTGGAGGGGATGCTGGGGAAGCCAGTGGGTGAGGCGACGGCGCTGGTGGTGCCTACGGGGATTTATCCGTTTTCGGTTGGGGCGGAGATGGCGGGGAGGTTGATTCGGGGGACGGCGCCTACTCCGTTGTGTGAGCTGGGGTGGAAGTCGGTGGGGGTGCTGGAGCTGACGGCGCTGCCGAGCATCGATCGGAGTGCGTGGGTTCCGGCGGTGGAGGCGGCGGATGCGCTGCTGGTGTGGGGTGGTGATCCGTTGTATCTGAGTGGGTGGATGAGGGAGTCGGGGCTGGTGGAGGTGCTGGCGTCGTTGGAGCGGCCGCTGGTGTATGTGGGGGTGAGTGCGGGGAGCCTGGTGACGGCTCCTGTGTTTGGGGAGACGTACCAGAAGCCGTACAAGGGGACGGGGGTTCCGCTGACGGTGGAGGAGATGACGTTTCCGACGCCGGAGGGTGGGGTGACGATGAACTTCATCACGGCCAAGGGAGCGGGGTTTGTGGAGTTCGCGATGGTGGTGCATGCGAATGATGGCTCGCGGCCGGATGCCACGTTCGAGAACGCGGAGAGGTGGGCGGCGAAGCTGCCGGTTCCGGTGTACGCGATTGATGATCAGAGTGCGGTTAAGGTGGTTGGGGAGTCGGTTGAGGTGGTATCTGAGGGAGAGTGGAGGCGGTTTGAGGCGTCGGCAGGATAGGTGGGAGGCGGCTCTTTAAGTTCTCAACGAATCATTGGGCGTCGGACTTGCAGGAGGCTCGGGCCTTGTCTAGAAGCTCGGGTGAGTATTTTTCTGGGATCTTGACGAACTTGATGTGGTCTTTCGCGGCCATGCGCATCAGGTCGTTCATGTTGTCTTGCGTTTCCAGGACTACTTTTTGATCGAAGGTGTAGTTTTGGGTTTCGATCAGCGTGAGCTTCCCTACTGTCTTGGTGGTGACCGCAATGCCATAGAAGTGTCCGCTGGTTTTATGGCCTTCCGCGAAGATGACGCAGGATGCGTTGTGCGTGAGCATGCCCCAGGCGGTGGGCTCCGACTCCTGATTCTTGCTCTGTGCGGAGAAGGCCATCGGTGTCATGAGGATCAGGCTGGCAACGATGTAGGTGGAGATCTTCATTCAGGTTGTCCTTTTACAGATAGGGCTTTAATCATCATGCTCGTGATGTCTTCTCTTGAAATCATTCCGCTTTTTCGATCCTTCGCCTTGGCTCTGATAAAAAGCACCAGAGCAGGCCCATCCCATGAGTCGTACTTGTTTGCGATGTCTCGGTCGTTCGACGTGTCCATTTTGAAGAGCTTGATCTTGCCCTTATAGGGTTTTATTGCGACCGAGATAATGTGTGCAACTGCTCTGGAATTGGGATCTTTGTCGTCGTTATAAAAATAGACGAGTGTCGGAGTCTTGGAGCTTTTCAGCGTGTCTTGAAATTCCGCCTCGTGCAGATCGGGTACAGCCACTAGGGTCGCGGAGACATTCGGGAGTTCGGCATCTGAGAACGGGTAGTTTTCTGGATGCTGTATTAGGTCTTCGATTGTAGCTAACGAGGTGGTTCCCTTGACCATCCCGCGCGGCTCCCCATCTTTAAAAAGGATTAGCAAAGGGTTTGACCAGTACCCGGCCTGGTACTCTGCTGCCAAGTCGCTTTCTGCGTTCGAGTCGACTCTTAGCACCCTGAGTGTTTCTTTGTTTTCCCCAGTGATCTGCGACACTAGTGGCGACACCTGTCTGCAGGCGTCATTCGATGAGTAGAAATATACGAGCACAGGCACATTGGCCCGAAGAACTTGCTCGCTAAAATCGCTCTCTGGAACGTTATGTATGGTTTCGATGGGATCTTGCATTGCCGGTTGCTTGCTAAATGCTTGCGGGTTGTCGATCAGGTGTTCTACGGCAGTTTTTGACGCCGCTCCTTTGATGCTGCCCTTCTCAATTCCCCCGCTGAATAGCACCGTGACAGGAACGTCGAAATAGCCTGCGCCGTACTTCGCTGCGATCTCTTTGTTGATGTTAACGTCAATAGCGATGGTCTTTAGCTTAGGCTGGCGTTCTTGCGCTACTTCGGAGATGGTTGGCTGCATTATGCGGCAAGGATCTTGGTAATCCGTGCAGAAGAAAACGAGGACGGGTCCGGAATTCTTGAGCACTTGATCGTCGAAGTCGCTTTCAAGGATGTAATGCAGAGCGGGCCTTACATTGCCGGTTGATGCTTCGGCCCCAACCGGAGCAGCAGTTTTGACAGCGGGGACAAGCGTCGGCGGCCTCGGGGCGGAATCTTCCGCTGACCGAGGCGGCGCGCTCTTGCCAATTGGGTGAGAACTGGCGGTGCGGAAAGCTGAGTCATCTGCTGTCCCGGCTGGAGGCTCTTGCTGCTGGCTAACGGCAGGTGTGGTGGTCTCGGGAGGGTGATCGCCTTCTTCGGTTGTCGCTTTGTCAGACGGTGACGATTGATTGTCCAGTGCGAGCCACTGTCGGACTTCCGGCACTACAGCGTAATTCGCGACGGCCATAGCCATAGTGAGAAGGAATGTAGCTAGCCCGATCTTGTCGCTGCGCGTCCAGCTTTGCGACGGATCGTTAGTTTCCTCTGGGGAGTGGCCGCCGCTCTTCGCTGGCTGCCGGGTGCTTCGCAGATAAAGTCTCCAGCCTAGGTACAGCCCGGACCCTGCGATTGCTACACAGAGAAACCAGCGGAACGGTCCCCACCCACTTGATATTGAACTCAGCATAGATGAAGACTAAATCAACCACATGCGGAATAAGACGTGCCATCGTTGGGGCCACGAGCTTTCGATCGGTCGGCTTCGGTAATCAATTGTCCTAGAAGCTCGGCTCCTTATCAGTCGCCTTCTGAGATTCGATTGGTTGGCTGTGCTGGTGGCGATCTGTCACGCAGTTGGGGGTGGGATTCTTAGGGTGGTGCCGGTCATTTGTTTGGGGAGGTCTTGGTTTAGGAGGCTGAGGATGGTGGGAGAGATGTCGCGGAGGGAGCCGTTGGGGTGGACTGCGATTTTTTTGCCTTGATCGGTGATGAGGAGGAAGGGGACGGGGTTGGTGGTGTGGGCGGTGTGGGGGCCACCGGTGACGGGGTCGATGAGGAGCTCGGCGTTGCCGTGGTCGGCGGTGATGATCCAGTTGGCGTTGTGCTGGCGGACGGCGGCGTAGATGCGGGCGAGTTGGGCGTCGACGGTTTCGACGGCGCGGATGGTGGGCTCGAGCTTGCCGGAGTGGCCGACCATGTCGGCGTTGGCGAAGTTGACGATGATGACGTCGAAGGCGGTGTCGGTGATGGAGCGGACGACGACGTCGGCGATGCCGGCGGCGGACATCTCGGGGGCGAGGTCGTAGGTGGCGACTTTTTGAGATGGAACCAGTTCGCGGTCTTCGCCCGCGAAGGGCTTCTCGATGCCGCCGTTGAAGAAGTAGGTGACGTGGGCGTACTTCTCGGTCTCGGCGACGCGGAGGTTGCGGAGGTTGGCGGTGGCCATGATGTTGGCGAGGAGGTTGTCCATGGACTCCGGGGGGATGACCATGGGGAGGGTGAACTTGGGGTCGTACTGGGTCAAGCTGACGTAGTGGAGGTTGGGGGGGACGGTGTGGAGG
>JBAULP010000129.1:0-16757 GCA_049578265.1 Acidobacteriaceae bacterium | reverse complement strand
GCGGTGGCGGGGTCGTCGTTGGGGCTGCCTAGCTCGGATTTTAAGGCGGTGAGTTGGTCGGGGGTGATCTGGTTGCCTTCGGCGTAGGTGAGGAGGCGGTCGAGCGAGCGGGCGATGTGACGGAGATGGAAGGCTATGGGGGGAAGGTTGTGGGGGCGGGCCAGAAGTTGGGCGTCGGTGAGAGGGTCTAGCCAGAGGGCGGCGTCTTCGGCGGTTAGCTCCAGGGCGTGGAGGATTTGGCGGCGGATGGGGTCGATGTTGGTGAGGGTGTTGCGGAGCCAGGGTTCGGGTTGCATGGTGGGGCCTCTTGAGTGATGAGACAGGAAGAATGAGGCGAAAGGCAAGAACGGGCGCGCTTCGCGCGAGAAGCAGGTTCCTCGCTTTGCTCGGAATGACAATTTCTTCGGAAATTGTCTTAAGAAAGGCAAGAGCAACGGCAACTGCAGATCCCTGCGAGATGACAAACAAAGAGAACAAGGACAACAGCAACGGCTTTGACGTTAGAGGCCGTGGGTGGCGCGGAAGGTGCGGACTACATCGGCTACGTCTTCGTGGTTGGCGTCTACGGCTAGGTTCATGGCTCGCATGTCGTCGGCGGTTACTTTGCCTGCGAGGCGGTTCAGGGCTGTTTGGATCTGGGGCCAGCGGCGGAGGGAGTCTTCGCGGACTAGCGGAACGGCTTCGTAGGGGGGAAAGTAGTGGAGGTTGTCTTCTAAGGCGGTGAAGTCGAATTGGTTGATGGCGCCGTCGGTGGAGTTGCCGGCTACGATGTCTACCTGGTGGTCCTGGAGGGCTCGATAGAGGAGGCCTAGCTCCATGGTTCTTGGGTCGCCCTGGAAGTGGAGGTGGTAGGCGGCGTCCATGCCGCGGAGGCCGTCGGGGCGCTCGGCGAACTCGTAGCCTACGCCTAAGCGCCAGTGGGGGGCGTAAGGGATGATGTCGGAGAGGGTGCGGAGGTGGTGGGCGCGGGCTACGGGGCCGGGGATGACCATGGCGAAGGTGTCCTGGAAGCCGAGGCCGGGGCCTACGTAGACGTGGTAGCGCTGGTGGTAGAGACGGGTGATGGTGGCGTCTACTTGAGCTGGGTTGCGGTCGAGCGGCTGCTTCAAGATGGCGGTGAGGGCGGTGCCGGTGTATTCGACGTAGGCGTCGATGCGGTTGGAGATGAGGGCCTGTTGGCAGAGGTAGGAGCCGGCTAGCCAGAAGCGGCGCTCGACGGGGCCGCCGCCGGAGGCTTCGATCTCCTGGGCGAGGAGCTCGCCGAGGATGACTTGCTCGGTGAAGTCTTTGGCGCCGATGACGATGTGGGAGGAGCGCGGCGGGGCGCAGGCGATCGTCGTTAGAAGTGCGATGGCGAGTACGAGGGTTACGAGGCGATTCATTGGTGGCGGACCGCCAAGCGTTTTTCGAGGAGGCCTAGGGCGCCATCGGCGATGAGGGCTAAGAGGGCGGCGGGGATGGCGCCGGCTAGGACTAGCGCGTTGTCTACGGAGGCTACGCCGCGGAAGATGAGTTCGCCTAGACCGCCGGCGCCTATGGCTGCGGCGATGGTGGCCACTCCTACGCAGGTGACCGTGGCGGTGCGGAGGCCGGCGAGGATGACGCTGGCGGCCATGGGGAGTTCCAGCTTGGTGAGGCGTTGGAGGCTGGTCATGCCGAGGGCGTTGGCTACGTCGATGAGGGCGGGGTCGACGGAGCGGATGCCGGCGTAGGTGTTGCGCAGGATGGGGAGGAGAGCGTAGCCGGTGAGAGCTACGATGGCCAGTCGGGCGGCGCGGTCTCCCAGGAATGGGACGGGGAGCAGGAGGCCGAAGAGGGCGAGCGAGGGGATGGTCTGGATGATGTTGGCGATGCCGAGGATGGGGCGGGCGAGGCGCTCGCGGCGGGTGAGGAGGATGCCGAGTGGGAGGGAGATAGCGGTGGCGAAGAGCATGGCGCTGGCCGTGAGCCAGAGGTGCTCGAAGGTTAGGCGGAGGATCTGGGAGCCGTATTCGTGGAGGAACGGGATCATGGGCGCGCCTCCGCGGCGGGCTTGGGTTCTGGGTTGCGGTGGGTGGCGGCTATGTAGGCTTGGATGTGGGGGTTAGTGGTGGTGCGGACTTCGGCGGAGGGGAGGTCGGCTACGATTTGGCCGGCGTCGAGAAGAACAACGCGGTCAGCTAGATAGAGCGCTTCCTCCAAGTCGTGGGTGACGATCAGGGTGGTCTTTTGGACTTGGTGGAGGAGGGTGCGGAGCATGGTCTGCATCTCGGCGCGGGTGAGGGGGTCGAGGGCGCCGAAGGGCTCGTCCATGAGGAGGATGGAGGGCTGGTTGGCGAGGGCTCGGGCGAGGCCTACGCGCTGGCGCTGGCCTCCGCTGAGCTGCCAGGGGTAACGCGTGAGGACGTCGGGGGGAAGGCCCACTAGGGCCAACATTTCGGAGGTGCGCTGGGCGATTTCGGGGTGGGGCTTCCCTGCCAGCTCGAGGGCCATGCCGATGTTGCGGGCGATGGTCATGAGGGGAAAGAGGCCCGTCTCCTGAATGACGTAGCCGATGGAGCGGCGAAGGGCGACGGGGTCGGTTGTGGAGGCGTCTCGACCATCAACGAGGACGCGGCCGGCGGTGGGATGGACGATGGCGTTGACGGTACGGAGGAGAGTGGTTTTGCCGGAGCCGCTGCGACCGAGGAGAGCGGTGGTGGTGTTGGGGGCGATGCGGAGGTTGATGTCGCGGAGGAGGTCGCGCGGTGGTTGGCCATCGGCGGCGGGGACGGTGAAGGTGAGCTGCGCGAACTCTATGGCCTGAGCGGGCATCAGAGTTTTGTTATACGCGATGGAGTGGGGGTTCGCGAGCGGTGCGGAGATGGTTTGCGCGTATAAGGGAGGTGCGGGGATTGGCTTGCAGTAAAGTTCTGTGCGCGGTGACGCCATGCGGATTGTGATGATGGGCGCAGGTGTGCAGGGCACGCTTTATGGCGTTCGACTGGCGCGTGCGGGACATGACGTCACGTTGATTGCCAAAGACAGGCGTGCCGATGAGCTTGAACTGCACGGGGCGGTGATCGAGAACGTAGTGGGCGGCAAAAGGGATTGGGTTACGCTTCCCGTTCGTCGAGAGCTGGGATCGGAGATTCACGCGGATCTTTGTTTCGTATGCGTTCGCCGCGAGCAGCTTGATGAGGTGCTGCCGCAGGTGTTGGCGGTGGATGGCATTGCGCGAATTGTTTTGATGGTGAACTTCGCGCGACCGCTGAGGGCACTTGAAGATGAGTCGAATCGCAGACGAATCGTGCTGGGGTTTCCGGGGGCCGCGGGCGGGATTGAAGACGGCGTCGACCGGTACATCGATATTGGCGAGCAGCCTACTTCGGTCGAAGCTTCGGCGCGAGATGTGGCTGAGATTCTTCGGGGCGCTGGTTTCAGGGTTTGCGTGATTGCGGATATGGAGTCGTGGCTGGCACGACATGCGGTGTTTGTAACCGCGATGGGAGGGGCGCTGTGCGAGGCGGGCATCGATGCGCAGCGCCTGGCTGCGGACGATGATGCTGTGCGATGCTTTGTGCTTGCGGTGAGGGAGGGGTGGGCAGCGATGGATCGCAGGGGAGTCGCGCCCGCGCCGCTTGCTCTGCGCGCAATCTTCCAGTGGATCCCGCTTCCCTTTGCGGCGCGTTATTGGAAACGGTTACTTGCTGCTGAGCGCGGGGATCATTATTTTGCCAGGCATACGCGGCATGCGTTGGTGGAGATGGCAGCGCTTGCAGAAGATGTGCAGACGCAGGTTCCGGTGGATACGCTTCCGCATTTGCGGCGTCTGTATGCGGCGATTGGAAGGACAGCGTTGGCGAAGGGATTGGGAACATGAAAAGGGGGAGCACCGATGGAGTGCGATGAGGCTGGAGAGGTAACTACTGCGAGTCGATGCCGGAGTTGCTGGTGACGCGGCTGGCCTTGCTGGACGAGGGCTATCGGCAACGCTCCACCAACGTGCTGAGGGTTGATCGAGATCCTGCGTTCGACTTTCTGCATGGCGATGCCCGGTATCGGGAACTCGTGCGGGAGGTGGGCGAGCCGACAGCGAAGTGAGTCTTGCTGCTTGGTGAGAGCGCGTGAGTTCTAGTGCTACGTGCAAGGGACGCGATTGTCTTGCGATGCGACGATTTGCCACTTGCCGTTGCGCCTCAGCCAGGTGTCAGTCCAGACTTGGCAGACCTTGGCAGCGGGTTGGGACTTGTCCTTACCGATGGCGTGTTCGCTGCCGTAGACGAGGGCGAGGTTGTCTCCGAAGAAGCGCACCCTGGTGGCGTCGAGCCCGCAACCGTGCGACGAGTGCGGACCTTTCTCGTCGCTCAACTCATTGGCTTTGGTAAAGCGCTCGCCGTTTGTCGAGGTGCCTTGGAAGTCGTCGGCAAGGAGGCCTGCTACGACGCCGTTGTTGGCACAGACGCCTTCGGCCCACTTGCGTTCCATGTTGATGATGTACGCGGCGGTCGCGTCATCTGCAGAGGCCCAGCGGCTCTGCTGGGCGGAGGCAGGTACGAGCAATAACGACGCCGCGACGATCGTCGCACAAAGGATGAGCGGGGTGGTGTTCATCCCGCCATCGTACACGCGAATCGAAGGAACGCGGGGTTAGCCTTCGACGGCGGGTTCGGGGGAAGACTCTGCGGTGGGTTCGGGTTCGGATATGGCGTCGGCGGTGGGGGCGGCGCCCTTTACGCGGACCACGGTGATCTTGTCGAAGCCTTCTTTGAAGACGGGCGGCCGGAGGCGCTCGGCCATCTTGTGCATGACTTCGTCGGTGACCTGGCGGTCGCGCTTGGAGTTGCGCTCGAGGCAGACGGCTAGCGGGACGTCGAAGAAGACGGCCTGGACCTCGTAGCCGAAGGACTTCGCCATCTTGATCCACTGGCGACGTTCATGCGGGCTGAGATTGGTGGCGTCGACGTAGTTCCAGGGCATCTTGGCGATGAGGCGGGCGCGGAGGAGGCTGCGGAGGGTGCTGAAGACCAGGCCCTGGTAGCGCTGCTCGGTGATGTCGTCGAAGAGGATGTTGCGCAGCATGTCGGACGAGAGGGGCGTGACGCCGCGACGCTTGTACCAGGTGGTCTTGCCGGAGCCGGGGAGACCGATGGTGAGGACGACGTAGCCGCGGGGGCTCTTGGCCGAGACGGCTTCGGGGCTGGCGGGGGGCGTGGCGAGGGACTCGGGCTGAGTTTCGTGGACGAGCTTGGGCTCGGAGTGTGGCTCCGGTGGCGGGTCGGGAGCCAGGGCGGTTACCGGCTTGGAGGGCGCGTGGGGTGGAGCGGAGGTTTCGGCCGGGACGGGAGCCTTTGGGAGGGGCTCGGGATAGGAGGGCCGAAGGGGTGCGGGTTGGTTTGCAGGTATCTCCTGCCCAATCTTGCCCGTGGACTCCGAATCGTTCGGACCACGCTTGGAGCGTCTTCTCATGAGTGTGTCGCGCAACCAATCGCGCATAACTGGTTTGTAACACATGGCTCTCGTCTGCCGCAAAAACGGTGCAGGAATGGGAGGGATTGGGCGGTGTTCGATGCGGGGTTTGCGGTGGGGTAGGTGCTTTGGTAGCCTGAGATAACTTGAGAGAAATGAGGCACTATGGCAGTCAAGGTAGGCATTAACGGCTTTGGACGGATCGGGCGGAACGTTTTTCGCACAGCATTGGGCAATCCTGAGATTGAGTTTGTCGCGGTCAATGATCTGACTACGCCGGCGACGCTGGCGCACCTGCTGAAGTATGACTCGATCCTGGGGAATCTGAAGAACGAGATCTCGGCTACCGAGGACTCGATTGTTGTGGATGGGAAGGCGATTAGGGTTTTTGCCGAGCGCGATCCGGCCAAGCTGGATTGGGCTTCGGTGGGTGCGGAGATTGTGGTGGAGTCGACCGGATTCTTTACCGACGCGACCAAGGCTAAGGCGCATTTGGGCTCGACCGTCAAGAAAGTGATTATTTCTGCGCCGGCTTCGAATGAGGATTTGACCGTGGTGCTGGGCGTGAACGACGACAAATATGACGCGGCGAAGCATCATGTGATTTCGAACGCGAGCTGCACGACGAATTGCCTGGCGCCCGTGGTGAAGGTGATCAACGATACGTTCGGAATTGCTTCGGGGATTATGACGACGATCCACAGCTATACGAACGACCAGGTGATTCTGGATACGCCGCATAAGGATCTGCGGCGGGCTCGGGCGGCGGCGTTGAGCATGATTCCTAGCTCGACGGGCGCGGCCAAGGCGCTGAAGCTGGTGATTCCGGAGATGGATGGCAAGCTGGATGGGTTTGCGATTCGCGTGCCGACTCCTAATGTGTCGGTCGTCGACCTGACGTTTGTGGCGGAGAAGCCGATTGATGCCAAAAGCGTGAACGCAGCGCTGAAGGCTGCGAGCGAAGGGCCGCTGAAGGGGATCCTGGGGTATACCGAGGAGGAGCTGGTTTCGACCGACTTCCGCGGGAACTCGATGTCTAGCATTGTGGACTCGAAGCTGACTAAGGTGATCAAGAATACGGGTAAGGTTATCGCCTGGTACGACAATGAGTGGGGGTACTCGAGCCGGGTGAAGGATTTGATTTTGTTTCTGGTGAAGAAGGGGCTGTAAGGACTAGTTCCCTGCTTTGTAAATGCGCGGCCTGCTCTCTTCCGAGGGCAGGCCGTTTTGCTTCGGATTTCAGCCAATGTTGCGCGGCGTCTCCAGGCTCCACTTGGTAGAATGGAATCATGGCGATGCAGATGGTTGGGCAAAAATTCGAGTCTTTCCAGGACGTCAAGGACGAGGAGTACCGCTATTGGGCCAGCCTCTCGCCTAGCGAGCGTTTTGCTGCAGGCCATCAGATGAGTGTCGAGGGGTACCGTGCGCATGGCTATTCCGCCGATGGACGAGAACTTAAAAGAGTTGCTGTCCGCCTTCAACGCGAACCACGTTAAGTATGTTGTCATTGGCGGCTATGCGGTCTTTGTGCACGCGCAGCCGCGCATGACGAAGGACTTGGATGTGCTGATCGAGTCAAGCCCCGAAAACGCGATTGCAACCTATCGAGGGCTTGCGGAGTTTGGCGCACCTCTGGAAAACTTTACAGTTGAAAACTTTGCCGATGGGAAGACAATCGGCCGTTTCGGCGTTCCACCCATCTGCTGCGAGGTGATCCAGCGAATCGATGGGGTTGATTTCGCTACCGTCTATGCCAATAGCATTTCCCTTGTGATCGACGGTGAGATTCCTGCGCGATATATCTCCGCGGAAGATTTGATTGCAACCAAGCTAGCGTCGGGACGGCCGCAGGATTTGGCGGATGTGGATGCTATCCGGAACCAGCAACGAGTGGCGGCTAAGACCGGCAACTAATGTCGCACTCGCACTCTAGATGGCGTCGACGTATTTGAAGGGGCGGACGCCGGCGGACTTCCAGAAGTAGGCGAGGATGATGATGCTGGCTACGGCGGCGTAGGCGCACCAGAGGCTGGTGAAGGCGTAGCGCTTGAAGGCCATCACTACTAGAAGGATGGTGAGGTTGGCGGCACCGAAGAGGACCATGTCCTTGACCTTGGAGAAGAAGAGCGTGCCGCAGGTGGCAATGACGTAGAGGACTGCGAGCGTGGTGTTGTTGGTGCCGGGGTTGATGTATACGATGCTGTGACCCTTGACGGAGATTTGCGTGGGATAGGCGATCAGGGCCCAGAGCATGTAGAGGGCGGTGCCGGTTCCGATGAAGAGGAAGGGCCACATGCGGCGGCGGTTTTTGGCAGTGGCTTCAAATAAGAGGACGGCCAGAGGGATGAGGAATGGGAGCAGGCCCTGGGCGTAGAGCATGAAGGCTGCGCCCATGTTGCGTTCTACGGTGGGGGAGACGTAGCCGTCGAGGCCTAGCCAGACGAAGCCTTCGATGAACTGGTGGATGGCGAAGAGGGTGGGGAGCGAGGCGAAGAGGAGTTCGCGGCGGTGCTTGACCTTGGTGAGGGTGACGACGCCGACGGTGGCGAGCACGCCGCTGCCTACGAAGTTTGCAGTTGCAGAGAAGCACATGGGACGGGGACCTCGGGGTAGGGAGATGATAGCGCAGAAGAACGAGTTGTAAGTTGTACGTTGTAGGGTTGTACGTTGTA
Organism: Acidobacteriaceae bacterium; assembly: GCA_049578265.1. Taxonomy (GTDB): domain Bacteria; phylum Acidobacteriota; class Terriglobia; order Terriglobales; family Acidobacteriaceae; genus Granulicella. The sequence continues at coordinate 8,658 of JBAULP010000129.1, read as the reverse complement.
GGGTTTGCTGAAGAGGAGGAACAATGGCGCGGAAGAATATTGCGGGGACTTCGCCGTATGAGCCGGTGATTGGGTTTTCACGGGCGGTGCGGATTGGGAATGTGGTGCACGTGTCGGGGACAGGGCCGGTGGGGGCTGAGGAGATGAGCGCGGCCGAGCAGACGCGCGTGGTGCTGGGGCTGATTGAGAAGGCGCTGCAGCAGGCTGGCGCGCGTTTTGAGGATGTGGTGCGGACGCGGATGTTTCTAGCGCATGCGGAGGATTGGGAGGAGGTGGGGCGCGCGCACGGCGAGGTGTTTGGAGAGATTCGGCCGGCGGCTACGATGGTGGTCGCGGCGCTGCTGAATCCCAAGTGGAGGGTGGAGATGGAGGCTGAGGCGGTGGTGGAGTCGGAGTAAGAGGGGCCAACTGTCACCGCTGGCTGTGGGACAGCTAGCACTATGAAGATCGTGCGGTCCCAGATTCCACAATCGGGGCCTGGTGCACCCGGCGACCGCTACTGCAGATCCCTGCGGGATGACAAACAAAAAGCTAAAAGCTAGATGCCGATGATGTGGAAGTAGATGGCAGCTAGCGATGCTGTGCCTACGATGATCCAGAGGGCTACTCCCTGGACGAGTGGGCGGACGCCTACCTGACGGAGAGTCCTTTTGGAGAGGCTGGTGCCGATGAGGAAGAGGGTTGCGGTGAGGCCGGCTTTGCCGAGGTGGCTTAGTGCGGCGAAGGCTATGTGGAAGCGCGGGAGGTAGGTGCTGAGCGCGGCCGCGGCACAGAAGTAGGCGATAAACCAGGGGAACTTTACTTTAGCTGCATGGTGCGATTTGGAGTGACCCTGACGCGCGGCCATGCGGGCCATGACGGCGGCGGTGATCAGGCTTACGGGGACGATCCAGAGAGCTCGGGCTAGTTTGACGGTGGTGCCGATAGCGAGGGCCTGGTTGCCGTAGGCCGCGGCGGCTCCTACGACGGAGCTGGTGTCGTGGATGGCTAGCGCGGCCCAGAGGCCGAACTGGTTCTGGGTGAGATGGAGCAGGTGACCGATGGGGGGAAAGAGAAGGAGGGCGATGGAGTTGAGCAGGAAGACTGTGCCCATGGAGACGCTGATCTCTTCCTCGTTCGCATTGGTAATGGGAGCGACGGCGGCGATGGCGCTGCCTCCGCAGATGGCGGTGCCGGCTGTGATGAGAAAGCTTGCCTTGCCGCCAACGCTGAGGAGTTTGCCGATGAGGGTGCCGAGGACCATGGCGGTGGTGATGCTGATGGCGGTGTAGGCGAAGCCGGAGCGGCCGGCGTGCGCGACCTGCAGGATGTTCATACCGAAGCCGAGGGCTACGACGGAGGCCTGGAGGAGGAGCTTGGAGAGCTTGGCGCTTTCGGCGCGGAGAGGGTGCTCGACCAGGAAGCCGAAGGCGATGCCGCCGACGAGGGCGACGGGCGGGTTGACGATGCCGCTACCGGCGACAAGGAGGCCGAGCAGGAAGACGGTGCGGCTGTCTAGAAGCTTGTGGGGTGGTTGATGTGCGGGCTGGTGTGCTGCGCGATCGGTTGGGGCCTGTTCGATGGGCTGTGTTGCGGTCGTGGTCATTTCTTCTTACTCCCACTTCCACTATCGGCACGCAAACGCGCGGCGTCCAAGTAGAAATATCTATTGGCTATAAGCGAGAGCACGAGGGTGGAGCAGGTGGACCCGGTAGGAGTGGCTTTGGTGGGGTCGAAGTTGTTGATGGGGCTGTAACGACAAGGGTGGTGAGGCGGGACTAGAATTCCGGCGTTCGAACAATGGCGGCTGGAACCGTAGGGACCGGGCGAGTGCCGCGCTATCGAATTCAAGAACTCAAGGAGTCACGTCATGGCAGCAGCTACTCAGCCCGTAATCGACGCCCGTCTGGGCGCCGCAGCAAAGGCGTTCGTCAACAGCAAGCATGCGATGTATATCGATGGGAAATTTACGGCGGCGTCGGCTGGCAAGACGTTTGCGGTGTACAACCCTGCTACGGGAGAAGAGATTTGCCAGGTGCCAGAGGGCGATCATGTGGACGTGGATCGCGCGGTGCATGCGGCGCGGCGAGCGTTTGATGGAGGGGCGTGGCCGGCGATGTCACCGTCGAAGCGCGGGCAGTTGATGTATCGGCTGGCGGACTTGCTGGAGCAGCATACGGATGAGTTTGCGGAGCTGGAGTCGCTGGATAATGGCAAGCCGGTTTCGATTGCGCGGGTGGCGGATGTGCCGCTGGCGGTGGATCTGTTCCGGTATATGTCGGGCTGGGCTACGAAGACGATGGGGTCTACGATTCCGTTGTCGGCTGGCAATGATTTTTTGAGCTATACAGTGCGGGAGCCTGTGGGCGTTGTCGCGCAGATTATCCCGTGGAACTTTCCCTTGCTGATGGCGGCTTGGAAGTTGGGGCCGGCGCTGGCTACGGGATGTACGGTCGTATTGAAGCTTGCAGAGCAGACGCCGCTGACGGGTCTTAGGCTGGCGCAGTTGATTGAGGAGGCTGGCTTCCCTGCTGGCGTGGTGAATGTGTTGACCGGATTTGGCGAGCCTTGCGGCGCTCCGCTGGCGGCGCATGACCTGGTGGATAAGGTTGCGTTCACGGGGTCGACCGAGGTGGGCAAGCTGATTGCGAAGGCGGCTACTGGAAATCTGAAGAAGGTGACGCTGGAGTTGGGTGGGAAGAGTCCGGCGATTATCTTTCCGGATGCGGATATGGATGCGGCCATTGCTGGCGCGGCTTCTGCGATCTTCTTCAACCAGGGTCAGTGCTGCTGTGCGGGTTCTCGGCTGTTTGCGCATGAGAGCGTGTTTGATCAGGTGATGGCGGGCATGAGCGATATCGCCGGGAAGATCAAGATGGGCGAAGGACTTGATCCGAAGACGGAGCTTGGGCCGCTGGTGAGCGACGAGCAGTTTGCGCGCGTGAACGGGTTCCTGAAGAGCGGACACGAGCAGGGCGCGAAGTTTGTCGCGGGCGGAAAACAGCATACGGGGCGCGGATATTTCGTGGCGCCTACGGTAATGTCCGATGTGCGGCCGGGAATGAAGGTGGTGGATGAGGAGATCTTTGGGCCGGTGGTTGTGGCGCAGAGTTTCTCAACGGACGCTGATCTGGATCGGCTGGCGGCGCAGGCCAACGACACGATCTATGGGCTGGCGGCTAGTGTGTGGACGAAGGACCTGTCGGCTGCACACAAGATGGCTCGGCGGATTAAGGCTGGAACGGTGTGGGTGAACTGCCACAACGTCTTCGACGCGGCGCTGCCGTTTGGCGGATATAAGCAGTCGGGCTGGGGACGGGAGATGGGCGCTGAGGTGTTGAACAATTACACCGAGGTGAAGGCGGTTACGGTGAAGTTGTAGGAAGGGGCTTCTGGCCAGGGGTTCTCAGTTCTCAGTTGTCAGTTCTCAGTTCTCAGTTGGGCCGACCGCTGCTGGGAAGATCTGGATTTTTCCACAGACAGCCCTGTTCGATTTGCGCCTTGGGGTGCGGATCGGGCGGGGCTGTTTGCTATTCAATTGCAGTTCGTTCATTTATCCTTCTCGCAATGTCCAAGCTTTCGATCCGTGACCTCGATCTCTCCGGTAAGCGTGTCTTCATACGCGTTGACTTCAACGTTCCGCTCTCGAAGGAGGGCTCGATCACGGACGACACGCGCATTCGCGAGACGATACCGACGATTGAGTATGCGCTGCGGCGCAAGGCGAAGGTGATTCTGGCGGCGCACCTGGGAAGGCCGAAGGGCAAGCATGTGGAGTCGATGAGCTTGCGGCCGGTGGTGGCGCGGCTGCGGACGCTGTTGGATGGCGTGCTGGATGCCGATGAGAATGTGGCGTTCGCTCCGGACTGCGTGGGGCCGGTGGCTGAGGAGATGGCCGATAACCTGGAGCCGGGGCAGACCTTGTTGCTGGAGAATTTGCGATTTCATGCGGGCGAAGAGGCCAATGATCCGGAGTTTGCGAAGCAGCTTGCCGCGCTTTGCGATGTGTATGTGAATGATGCTTTCGGCGCGGCACATCGGGCGCATGCTTCGACGGAGGGGATCACGCATTTTGTGGCGCAGTCGGCTGCGGGGATGCTGATGGAGAAGGAGCTCAATTATCTGGGCAAGGCCGTGACGGAGCCGTTCCGGCCGTTTGTGGCGATCATCGGCGGGGCGAAGGTGTCGGACAAGATTGAGGTGATCAATGCCCTGCTGGACCGCGTGGATGCTCTGCTGATCGGCGGCGGCATGACGTACACGTTTCTGAATGCGAAGGGGCAGACGACCGGCAAGAGCCTGGTGGAGGCGGACAAGATTGAGGTGGCGAAGGCGGCTATGGAGAAAGCAGAAGCGCGCGGCGTGAAGTTTCTCTTGCCGGTGGATCATTGCCTCGCGGACAAGTTTGCGGCGGATGCGAAGACGCAGTTGTTTTCGAGCGATGGACCCTTCCCTGCTGAGTGGATGGCGCTGGATATCGGGCCGGCTACGGTGAAGTTGTTCTCGGAGGAGATTGCGGAAGCGGCGACGATCGTTTGGAATGGGCCGATGGGCGTGGCGGAGTTTCCGGCGTTTGCCAAGGGGACGAACGCGATTGCCAAGGCGCTGGCGAAGAATGAGGACGCGATCACGATTGTGGGGGGTGGAGATTCGGTGGCGGCGCTGCATAATTCGGGAGTCGCAGACAAGATCACGCACATCTCAACAGGTGGTGGGGCTAGCCTGGAGTTCCTTGAGGGGAAGACGCTGCCGGGGGTTGCCGCACTGACGGAGAAGTAGTGTGCGATAGGCGTGCAGATTGCTTGCCAGTGCTACGAGCGCGCTTTTACTCTCCTCTAACGTGTGCAGGAGTTCTATGCGGAAACCCGTAATCGCTGGAAATTGGAAGATGTACAAGACTCCGAAGGAGTCGATTGCGTTTCTGGACGCGTTTTTGCCCCTGGTGGAGGGGCATGACCGGGATGAGATTCTGCTGTTCCCTACGATGAGTTCGTTGGCGTATGTGATTGAGGCGTCGATGGGGACGAATGTTCGGGCGGGCGCGCAGAATATGCATTGGCTGAACGAGGGGCCGTATACCGGGCAGACGTCGCCTACGATGCTGGTGTCGATTGGGTGCCGGCATGTGTTGCTGGGGCACTCGGAGCCGCGGCTTTACTTTGGCGAGACGTATGAGCGCGTGAATCTGAAGCTGAAGGCGGCGATCAACCACGGGATTACGCCGATTGTTTGCTTTGGCGAGATGCTGGCTGAGCGCGAGGATCTGCGCACGGAGGAAGTTCTGCGGACGCAGGTGCGGGCGGCGTTGCGGAATATTTCGGCGAGCGAGGCGCGGCGGCTGGTCGTGGCCTATGAGCCGATCTGGGCGATTGGGACGGGGTCGACTGCGAGCCCGGAGGTGGCGGCCGAGGCGCATGGGATTATCCGGCAGGAGCTGGGACATTGCTGCGGGCCGCAGACGGCGGAGAATACGCGGATTGTGTATGGGGGTTCGGTGAAGCCGGAGAATATTGGGGCGTTGATGGCGCAGGAGGAGATTGACGGGGCGCTGGTGGGTGGGGCGAGTCTGGTGCCAACTACGTTTGCGAATATTGTGCAGTACGGCAAGGAGTAGAGCGTAAGGAGTAGAGAGTAGAGCGCTTCGCGTGCCTGCTGACCTCTTGCGCGCCTCACTCTCTACTCTCTACTCCTTACTCCTTACTCCTTGCTTTTAATGCACTACGCCGGCCTGGTCCATGGGCCAGTAGACGAAGGCGGCTTTGCCGTAGATGAGGGCGCGGGGGACGGGGCCGAAGTCGCGGCTGTCGCTGGAGATGTTGCGGTGGTCGCCCATGACCCAGTAGTCGCCGGGGGGGATGGTCATATCGGGCTCGGAGCGCTCGTCGCGGAAGCGGAGCGGGACGTAAGGCTCTTTGAGCGCATGGTCGTTGACGTAGACGGTGCCGTGGTCGATGCGGAAGTTGTCGCCGGGGAGGGCGATGACGCGCTTGATGTAGCTCTTGGAGTGGTCGCCGGGATAGAGGAAGACGACGACGTCGCCGCGGTGGATGGCTTCGAAGCGATAGGCGAACTTGTTGATGAAGAGGCGGTCCTGATCCTGCAGGTGCGGGAGCATGCTGGTGCCCTCGACGCGCACGGGCTGGTAGAGGAAGAGGATGATGAAGAGAGAGATGGCGACGGAGACGAGCATGTCGCGCGACCAGGAGCGCCAGCCGGTGGGGGCGGTCACGGTGGTTTGGGCAGAGGGTTCGGGTGGGGTGGAGGAATGCGCAGAGGCTTGGAGGGCAGGGTCCTCCGGTTGAGGGGTTTGCGGCTCATCCTCTGGTTGCAGCGGGGACATCTGGGACACGGTTCAGGGCCTCATGGGCGGTTGAAGATTTACTGGCTCACAGCCTTACTCGTTCGAGGAAATACTGGCTCGCGTGAGCACCACCCTAGAGATTAGACGAATTTAACCCGTTTAAGTGTGCGCTCAGGGGGTTTGGGGTGAGGGTTCCGTGGAGGAATCGGGCAGGCCGAGGCCAGGAACGAGGTTTTTGCCGTCGAGGCCGGCGGGACTCCAGGTGTCTACGATGACCTTGGCGAGTTTGGCGATGGTGACCTCGGCTTCGTTGTCGACGGTCCAGCCGTGGTCGCGATTGTCGTAGGTGAAGATGGAGAGGACCATGGGGCCGGATTTGCCGGTGACGATGGCTACGTCGTTGCGAACGGCGTCGAGAGAGCCGGTTTTGCTGGCGATGGCGGTGCCATTTTCGGTGTTGTCCTGGGCCTCGAGGTAGCGCGGGATGGTCTCGCGGTAGAACTGGTTCTTGAGCATGTTGAGGGCGACAGAGCAGACGGCGCGGTCCTGGTCGTCGACGGGGGCGAAGCGGGCGGCTCCGGGGGTGGTGGCCGTGCCGAGCTGGTGGAGATGGCAGAGGCCGATGGTCTCCATGAGGGTTGCCATCTCGCGAGGGGTGGTCTTGCCGAGGCCGAATTTGGGTTGGTCGGCTGGCATGGGGCCGGTGGCGGGGACCATGACTTTTTTGTAGAGGTGGGTATTTTCGAGGCCGAGGGCTTCGAGGCGGGCGTTTACGGGGTCGATACCGAAGCGGTCGATGGCGAGGTTGGTGGCGGTGTTGTCGCTGACGATGACCATCATGGTCAGGACATCTTTGAGGGTGAGGGTGACGGGGGTGTCGAGAAACATGAGGATGCCGGAGCCGGTGACTGCCTCGTGGGGGTGGAGGGTGATGGGTTCGTCCCAGCGGGCTTTGCCCTCGCGGACCAGGACCATGGCGTCGTAGAGGATGCCTAGCTTGATGACGGAGGCGGTCTGGACGGGGCGGTTGGCGTCGACGCCGACTGCCTTCAAAGTGTTGAGCTGAATGGCGTAAAGGGCGACATGGCCAGCGCCGGAGGAAGCCCGGGTGTCGACCATCTGCTGGAGCTGCTGCTGGAGGGGTGGGGTGGTGGAAGGTGGGGCCTGGGCGGCGGCGATGGTGGTGGAGAGGATGGCGGCGGCGGGAAGGAGGTAGCGGCGGAGGCGCTCGCTGGCGCGGGAGACGGTACTCATTCTGGATGTAGCCCTCGTCAAGATGATACGCGGGGGCTCCTTTCGTGGTCGAAGGGGCGCCCCGTCTTTCCTTCAACGGGAGAAGAATTACAGCCCGGTTTCGCACAGAAAGAGCCTCCATTGGCACGTAACGGACGAGTATCCGGTGGTACGTGATGCGCGACGTATCACAGGGCAATGCAGTAGAATGAAGGTGGTGACCTATTTCCCATGGCAACCTTAACTATGTCCTCATCTCCGACAGAGCAGCCCGCAGCACGGACTGCGAACAATCTCGAAAATCTCCCAACCGAGCGGCCCAATGAAGCATCCGAGGGCCTCGACACCAAATCCGCTATTGAAATTGCACGGATTATTAATCACGAAGACGCGAAGATTGCGGCAGCGGTAAAGAAGGCTCTGCCCGAGATTGCGATGGTGATTGATACGGTGGCGCGCTCGCTGCGGGATGGCGGGCGGCTCATCTATGTGGGGGCGGGATCGTCGGGGAGAATCTCGGCGCTGGATGCTTCGGAGTGTCCGCCGACGTTTTCTACGGCACCGCAGCAGGTTCAGTACATTATGGCGGGCGGACCGAAGGCGCTGGCCAGCGCGAGCGATGTGAATGAGGATTCGCCGGAGCTGGGGCAGAGGGACATTGCGCGTCGGCGGCCTACGCGTAAAGACATTGTGATTGGGGTTTCGGCGTCCGGGCGGACGCCTTACGTGGTGGGCGCGACGGAGTATGCGCGGGCGTGCGGCGCGAAGACGGCTGCGATTACCTGCAATGCGAACTCGGATTTGAGCCAGGTGGTGGACATTACGATCCTGGCGGAGGTTGGGCCGGAGATCGTGTCGGGATCGACGCGCATGAAGGCTTCGACCGCGCAGAAGATGATTTTGAACATGATTACCACGGGTGCGATGACGCGGCTCGGGTATGTGTACGACAACCTGATGGTGAACGTGCACATGAAGAATGCCAAACTGGTGGAGCGTGGCATACGGGTGCTGATGACGGTGTGCAATATCGACCGCGAGACGGCGATTCGGACGATTAAGTCGGCGGGCAAGTCGATTCCGATTGCGGTGGTGATGCTGAAGGCCAACGTGGATAAGATGGAGGCCGTGCGGCGACTGCAGAA
>JBAULP010000128.1:0-59861 GCA_049578265.1 Acidobacteriaceae bacterium | reverse complement strand
GTTCCGCCCAACAACTGGGTCTCCGGCTTTGGCGGCTCTGCCTGGCAGTGGGTCCCCGCGGTCCATCAGTTCTACTACCACGAGTTCTACAGGCAGCAGCCCGACCTCAACTGGCGCAATCCCGAGGTCGAAAAGGCATGCTTCGACGCGATGCGATTCTGGCTCGATCGCGGCGTCGCCGGCTTCCGTCTCGACGCCATTCCCAACCTCTTCGAAGACCCTCAACTCCGCAACAACCCGGAGCTCGGTGGTGTTAACGCCTTCGGCGACCCGAGGGTTGGCGACAAGTACACCAACAATCTTCCCGAAGTGCATGACGTCATTCGCCGCATGCGCGCCATGGTCGCGACATACCCCGGCGACCGCGTCCTGATTGGCGAAACCTACCTCCCCAACACCGCCGAGCTCGACAAGTGGTACGGTGGCACCGCCAAGAACGAGCTCCAGCTCCCCATGGACATGCTCGTAGGCTTTCACGGTGACCACGACAAGCTCGACGCCGACAGCTTCCGCCAGCACATCCAGGAGGTCGAGACGCAGATCAACGGCTCGCAGCCACTCATCGTCTTCGACAACCATGACAACGTTCGCGCCATCGATCGTTACGGCGACTGCGTGCACGACCAACTCATCAACAAATCGCTGGCCTCCGTTCTTTTCACCACGAAAGCCACCGCGCTCATGTACTACGGCGAAGAGATCGGCATGCACACCACCACGCCCACGCGTCGCGAAGATGTGCGCGACCCCATCGGCATTACCGGCTGGCCCAAGCAAAAGGGCCGCGACGGCGAGCGCACACCTATGCAGTGGACCCCTGGCCCGCAAGCCGGCTTCAGCACAGATCCGCACACCTGGCTCCCCATCCCTCCCAGTTACAAGACGATCAACGTCGAAGTGGAGTCCAAGGAACCCAACTCACAACTCGACTGGTTCAAAGAGCTGATAGCCCTTCGTCGCGATAACCCAGCGCTGCACAGCGGCGTGATGACGATGCTCGATACCAGCAACCACAACGTTCTCTCCTACCTGCGCAGCACCGGCTCGGGCTCCTCCGTCGTCGTCGCGATGAACTTCACCGCCGAGCCGCAAACCATCTCCCTCAACCTTGCCGGCACTGGCGTCACAGCTCACACCGTACAGACGCTTGCTGCCGACGACGACTCCCTCAAATCCATCACCTCGCTCGATAACATCACCCTCCCGCCCTACACAAGTTGGGTGGCAAGCGTACAGTAGTCCTGTCTTCGCACACGAACACTGGCCCGGCGAAGCTCTCTTCGCCGGGCCAGCATCTTCTCTGCACGGAATGCCCCGCCATGCCATCGACCTCTCGCTCGAAACTCGCCACCCTCGCTCTAGCCGCAGCATTCTTCCTTCCGCTCGCGCCCCTCATCGCGCAAGCTCCCACCACGCAGTCGCACGACCCATGGTGGAAGCACGGCATCCTCTACGAGATCTACCCGCGCAGCTTTCAGGACACCAACGGCGACGGCATCGGCGACATCAACGGCATCACCTCTCGCCTCGGCTACCTCCAGTCCCTCGGCATCGATGCCATCTGGATCACGCCCATGTATCCCTCGCCCCAGGTCGACTTTGGATACGACATCGCCGACTACACCGCCATCGATCCCCAGTACGGCACCATGGCCGACTTCGACCACATGATGGCCGAAGCCAAGCTCCATCACATCCGCGTCATCATGGACTACGTCCCCAACCACACCTCCGATCAGAACGCGTGGTTCAAGGAGTCGCGCTCTTCCCGCACCAATCCCAAGCGCAACTGGTATGTCTGGAACGACGGCATCGCGGCCAGCACACCCAACATCACCGCCCTCCAAAAGAAGAACCAGCATGAAGGCCTGCACGGTCCCGTCGTTCCACCCAACAACTGGCAGAGCTGGTTCGGCGGCTCTGCATGGATGTGGGACTTCGGCACGAAGCAGTTCTACTACCACTACTTCTACGTGCAGCAACCCGACCTCAACTGGCGCAATCCCGAAGTCCAGAAGGCCATGCTCAACGTCCTCCGCTTCTGGATGAACAAAGGAGTCTCCGGCTTCCGCATCGACGCCGTCTCGCGCCTCTTTGAAGACCCTCAACTCCGCAACGATCCCAATCTCCCCGGCACCAACGCCTTCGGCGATCCCAGTATCGTCCACAAGTACACCGACGATCTCCCCCAGGTCCACGACATGCTTCGCGCCATGCGCGCCGTCATCGACAAATATCCCGGTGACCCCGTCCTCATCTCCGAAGCCGACGAGCCCACCATCGCCGACCTCGCCAAAATGTACGGTAAGCACAACGACGAAGTGCAGCTCCCCATGGACTTCCAGGTCGCCGACATCAACCAGCTCTCCGTCCCTCTCTTCCGCAAATACATCGACCAGGTCGAGCACAATCCCGCCAACGGCCAACCCTACTTCTTCTTCGGCAACCACGATCAGGACCGCATCTGGGACCGCTACAGCGTCGGCGTCACCGACCCCGCCATGAAGGCCCGCATCGCCCGCATCATGGCCACGCTCCTGCTCACCTCGCGCTCCACACCGCAGCTCTACTACGGCGACGAGATCGGCATGGTCACCACCACACCCACGCGCAAAGAAGACGTCAAAGACCCCGAAGGCATCACCGGCTGGCCCAAGCAAAAGGGTCGCGATGGCGAGCGCACTCCCATGCAATGGAACGCCGGCAAAGACGCAGGCTTCTCCACCGCCGCCAAAACCTGGCTCCCCATCCCGCCCAGCTACATCACCACCAACGTAAAGGTAGAAACCCCCGCACCCAACTCACTCCTCAACTGGTACAAGCGCCTCATCACTCTGCGCCGCACCAACCCGGCACTCATCAACGGCGACATGACCATGTTCGACCCCACCAACGAAAACATCCTGAGCTATCTGCGCACCATGCCCTCAGGCCCATCCGTACTCGTAGCCATGAACTTCACCGCGCACCCACAGACCCTCGCGCTAACCAACCTAAGCAACAAGCACCTCAGCACGCTCGACACGGACGACCCCGCGCTCGCGAGCATCTCCCCCAGCAAGACAATCACGCTAGCCCCTTACGCAACCTACATCGCCGAACTGAAGTAGCTACCAGCGCAGCGTCACCGTCTGCGAAACATACCCACCGCCAGCAGGAAATTTCACGCGCACTCCCTCCGGTACCACCTCCGCACCCTCCACCCGCAGGTGCGCACCAGCATCATTGCGCCGAACCTTCAGCACATCCTCTGTTCCGGCCAAACCTTCCAACTCAAGCTGCAGAGAGTGCGCCCCCACCGTCTCATCGAACACCTTCATCTGCGCCGTGCGCGCACCAGGCTGCGGCAACCCGCGCCCAATCGCGACCTCAAACGCCGGCAGCGGCACGCGCATCAGCTCCCCCCCACCAGCAAACGTCACCGCCACCCCCGACACCTGCTGCAGCCGAACCACCATCGCCGCACCCTCGCGCTTGTAGGTCACATTCACCACTGACGACCCCACCCGCAGCCGATCCACCTCCGCCCCGTCCCAATCCGCCGGCAACTGCGGACGCACCGCAACGGTATGCTCCAGCCCATCCACCCTAATCCCAAACATCCCCCGCATCACCGGCACAACCACCATCGCCGACGACCAAAGCTGGTGACTCGTGCTCCTCCCAAACGGCGCAAAGAAATCTCCCGATAGCAACTCCGTCACCGCTCCCAAATCCTGCGCGTCCGTCAACTCCACGTTCTGCATCGTGCTCTGATATCCCGCCAGCGAACGCCCCGCGCCATATTGCGCCATCGCCTCCCACCCCGTAAACAGCGGCCACACCGACCCCTGGTGATAACTCATCCCGTCAAACATCGGATCGTTCGCAGCGATATCCCGCAGCCCCCAGTCCGTAGCAAAATCATGGGAAGCCCACGCCTTCAGACTAGCCGTCGCATGATCCAACCCCGCGCCGCCATTCCACCATGCAATCGCCGGAAACACTGTAGCCGTAGTATCCCGCTTACCCGCACCATTCCAACTGAACGCATACGTCTGCGTAGCCGGCACATAGTACTCGCGCTCGATCGTCGCATGCACGCGCGCAGCTCTCACACTCGCCGACTTCGCCAAACCATCATCGCCAAGCAGCGTTCCCAACTTCGCCATCGCCTCCGACGCCTGCTCATCCAGCAGCGCCAAATAAATCTCCTGCTTCGGCATTCCCGGCGGCCAGCTCTCCACCCATCCAGTGCCCTGCGTGTTGTCGTAGATTCCATCGCCATCGCTGTCGTGTGTAGTCTCAAACTGCCATGCCTTCAGCACCTCCGCGCGATGCGCCCGCAAGAACGCCACATCCCCACTGCTGCGCACGTAGTCATTCATCGCCGTCAAAAACAGCGGCGTCGCATCGGCCGCCGCGTACTCATACGGCAACGCCTTCCAATCCACCTCCGCCGCCGTCTGCGAGTACTCATGCATCATCTTGCCGTCGTCGCGCTGCCGTCGCATCAAAAACTCCAGCTCCTCGCGCGTCAACTCAAAATCCCCATAGCTATTCAGCGCATACGTCGTATACAGCGCATCGCGCCCAAAGAACCATCCAAACCCCGGTCGCGCAGAATCCCCCGAAGAAAAATATCCTGCCACCAGCGCCATCTCTCCGCTGGGTTCCGCCTTAGCGCGCAACTGGCCAATCGAAGTCTCGGCCCAACCAAAATCCGCGTCCAACTCCGCATCCGGTGTCTTGATCGAAGTCAGCGCGGCTTCCTGTGCGCGATACGCCGCCACATGCGCCGCATAGATCTCCGGCAGATGCTCATCCAACTCCTGCAGCTTCGCCTCCAGCGCCGCATCGGTTGCCGTCGCCTCGCTGCGTCCCACCGCCATCAGCAGCGGATACACCCGCCCCCGATCCTTCGGATCTACATGCAGATGAAACTCCAGCGGATACGTCTTTGGCCGCTCCTGGTAAGGCGCCATGATGCCGTACGTCGCTCCCGGCAGTGCCACCGCACCCGCCATCTGCGGAAAATCCGTATGCAAAACATACAGCCCGCTCTTCCCCTGCGGCACCCATTCCGCCGAAGGCACGCCGAACCCACGCTCCGGCCACATTGGCCGCATCTCCGGCGTAAATCGAAACACCAGATCCACCGGGTGCAACGAGTCCACCTCAAACAGCACCACCGCACCCGTCCCATCCGGCGACGTCTCCGGCGCAAACATCGTCTGCCGCACCGTCAGAGCAATGTGCGAGTACGTAATCGTCGTATGGTCCGGCCGCACCTCAATCTCCCGCGCCATCGAGTTCAAATCAATGGGCACGTCGTACCCCTGCACATTCGCTTCAATCGTGAAGTGGCTAAGCAGCTTCACCGGCAGCACCCACGCCTCAAACGTTCCCTCCTGCTGCCCCACAATCACGCCCTGCGGCCCCGCCACCGTAAACGGCTGCCCACACTGCACCGCCCGCCGAATCACCGGTCCATCCTTACGCAGCTCCATCGCTCCCAACGGCTTCAACCCCGCATCTAGCGGTTGCTGAGCCACCGCCGCCTGAACCATCACCATCAGCGCAACCACCATCCATCGTGACGCCATCACCCTATCCTCGCAAAGAGGACTCATTCTAACCCCCAAGCTGTCCGGTAAGCTGCCTTGCAAGCTGACAGCACACATCCGTATGATGATGTCGCCATGAAGAAAATAAATTCAACGCCTCGCCACCTGGTGGTGCTTGCTGGTTTCCTTGCCGCCTTTGTCGCTTTCAGCCCAGCCGCGCATGCTCAAGCCGCGTCCAACTCAAACCCGCCCGCTTCCAAGCCCGGCGTTCTCGATCGCGCTCAAACCGGAACTCTCCTTCCCCACGCCGTCTTCTTCAAAGGCGCCAGCGCCACCGTGCAGGACCGCAACTCCGCTGGCATTCGCTTCCCCGGCGGCGCACTCACCCTCGCCGTCCTTGTCGACGTCTCCGGTTACTCCTCCGAGGTCCAGCAGACCTACCAGGGCTATCTCCTCAATGAAGTCCATCTCCGCATCGGAGACAAGACCCTACCCCCCGGCGCCTACGGCTTCGGATTCGTCGCCGGCAACCGCGCCGTCATCCTCGACATCAGCGGTCACGAACTCCTCAACACAGCCACCACGCACGACGACAAGCTCGCGCGCCCCAACCCCCTGCAAATCCTTCCCGACCCCACCATGCCCGGCCACTATCGTCTCTATCTCGGTCGCAACTACGTCACCCTCTCTGAAGCCAAGTAACCACCGTCATCATGGGCGCCCTTTGTTATCGATGCCGATCTGCCCTGCTCCTGCAAGCAGCCCTCCTCCTCGGCCTCGTAACATCGCCTCACCTCCTTGCTCAGACCGCCAACACCGCTACGCTTACCGAAACGCCCCTCGCACTAGCCCATCAGCAAGCCGCCGCCGGAAACTACGCAGACGCGGTCACGCTCTTCCGCGCCGCTCTCGCCGCTCCGCAACCGCCCACGCTCTCTGACGCCGACGCTCTCCTCTACGCCACCGCCCTCGCCAACACCGGCGACATCAACGCTGCCCGTCAGCAACTCACCCAGGCCCTCACCCAAAACCCCGACTCCGCGCCCCTCAACAACGCGCTTGGCACGCTCATCGCGCAGTCCGGTCATCTTGAAGACGCGCTCCCCTACTTCCAGCGCGCAGTCACCACCGACCCCTCACTCATCACCGCGCAGTATCACCTTGGCGCCGCGCTCCTAGCCCTCAACCAGCCCGAAGCCGCACTTGCTCCGCTGCAATTCGCCGCGCAAGCGAACCCCAATCGCTTCGACATCCAACTCCAGCTCGGCAAAGCTCTCTCCGCAACCCATCAGGATTCCGAAGCCCTCACTCACCTCCACCTCGCCGCTCAAATCACAACTTCCACCACCTCGCCAGATGCCATCTACGCCCTCGCTCTCGCCCTGCAAGCCAGTGGCGACGCGCGCGGATCCCTCCCTCTCTTCGAAGCCGCGACCACCTCTCCCAACGCCTCACCCTCTGACTCCGACAGTGCTGCTCTCACCAACTACGCGCTCGCCCGCGTTCAAACTGGCGACGCCGTCGATGCCATCGCACTCTACAAGCGCGCCCTCGCCCTCGGTCCCGACACACCTGACCTTCGCGAAGACTTCGGCGTCGCCTACCTCCAGCAAAACGACATCGACCACGCCCTCGAGCAGTTCCACGCAGGCCTCGCACTCGATCCCTCCAGCGCTCATCTCCACTATGATCTCGGCCTCGCCTACAAGCTCAAAGACGACCTCGTCTCCGCCGTTCCCGAGTTCCAGCGCGCGCAACAACTAGACCCTTCGCTCCCCGATCCCGCCTACACCCTCGGCGTCATCTACATGCAGCAGGGCAAGTTTCCCGACGCCATCAAGGAGCTCAAGCAGGCCGCCCAGATGCAGCCCAACAACGGCAACGCCTGGGCCCTCCTCGGCAGCGTCCTCAAAGACTCCGGCGACTCCGCTGGCGCATTCGACGCCCTCACGCGCGCCGTCGCGCTCCAGCCCGATCAACCAAGCCTGCACATCCAACTCGCCTCGCTCGACATCGAAGCTGGCAACCGCGCCGAAGCCGTTGCCCAGCGCAAACTCGCCGCCAACCTCAGCCGCGCCGCCAACAATCGCCAGCGCGCCAACTTCTCTCTCCGCAGCGGTCGCGTCCTCCTCGACCAGAACAAACTTCCCGACGCCATCATTCAGCTCAACAACGCGATCCAGGCTGAGCCCTCTCTCGTCGAGCCTCACACCCTCCTCGCCGAAATCTACTCCCGTCAGGGCGACACCGCAAAAGCCGACGCCGAACGCAAACTAGCCGCCGCCCTCACCGCCGCTCCTGCCGCCGCCGACAAGGCAACTCCATGACCTCGCGCAGCCGCTCTCGTCTCTTCGCAACGCTTCTCGCAACTTCTCTCATCGCATTCGCCTCCATCTCACTCCACACGCCTCCCTCCACCAACGTCTACGCCGCGCAAACCTCAACCCCACCCCTCGCAAATCCCGACGCCGTCTGCGCCTCCTGCCACCAGGCCATCTACGATCACTACGAAAAGACCCAGATGGCACGCGGCAGCGGCCTCGCCACCGCCGGCCTCATCGCCGGCAACTATCACCACGCGCTCTCCGGCGTCGACTACAGCATCTTTCAGCGCAACGGCTCCGCCTGGATGTCCTACAAACGTCCCGCCTCCGACCCCCGCGGCGCACTCTCCGGCGAACTCCACCTTCAATACTTCCTCGGCTCAGCAGCACAAGGCCGCACCTACCTCTATCAAATCGGCGACCAATGGTTCGAACTCCCCATCAACTTCTACACTCACCGCAACGACTGGGAGATGGCGCCCGCCTACGCCAACGTAACCCACATGCCCGCGCCGCTGCCCATCGACCCCAACTGTCTTCACTGCCACGTCACCGGCGCGCGGCTTTCTCAAATCACCGCACGCAACGCCTACGCCGGCCAGCCCTTCACACAAGGTGGCATCGGTTGCAGCGCTTGCCACGGCAATCCCGCGCAGCATCTCGCGCAGCACGGCCACGGCCCCATCGCCAACCCTGCAACCTTCGCTCCCATGCAGCGCGACAGTGTCTGCCTCATCTGCCATCTTGAAGGCCAGGCCGTCGTCTTCCGTCCCAACCGCTCACCCGCGCAGTTTGTCCCCGGCGACAACCTCGCCGACATCGCCGTCTACTTCGTCAAAGCCAGCCAGGACACCGGCGGCAATCGCGCCGTCAGTCAGTATGAAGCTCTCCTGCACAGCGCCTGCAAGCGCGCGGTCGGCGACAAGCTCACTTGCACCACCTGTCACGACCCCCACTACACACCACCCGCCGCCGAGCGCGTTCAATACTTCCGCGCTCGCTGCCTCGCCTGCCACACCAGCCCGTCGATGGCCACTCATCACCCTGAGCAGCAGGACTGCGCCGTCTGTCACATGCCCTCGCGCAGTACCGCCGACATCTCCCACAACCAGGTCACCGACCACAACATCCAGGCACGCCCCGAAACCGCCTCTCTCACCCAACTTCCAAGCACCCCAACCTCCTTCGACCTCGTCCCAGTGGGCCCATTCCCAGCCAGCGATCGCGAGTTTGGTCTGGCCTACGCGCAACTCGCAGAGCGCGGCTACCCCAACGCCGGCCCAACCGCTCTGCGTCTGCTCGCCAACGCCGTCCACTCCGGCCAGTCCGACCACGAACTTGAAGCGCGCTACGGCTACCTCCTGCAAACCACCGGGGAGCCTCAGAAAGCCCGCATCGCCTACGCCGCCGCGCTGCAGGACGATCCCTACGATCCCACCGCGCTAGCCAACCTCGCCGTCCTCGACGCAACCTCCGGCCACGTCCCGGAAGCCATTCACCTCCTCGACCGCCTCACTCAGGCGGACCCCAGCCAGACCTCCGCTGGCCTCAACCTTGCCTTCATCGAGTGCAAGCTCGGCCAACCCAATCGCGCCCTCAACCTCCTCAACCGCCTCGCCGCCGTCAACCCCGACGACCCCCAACTCCGCGACTTCATCGAGCACGGCAACTACGCTGGCGACCACTGCAACGTCCACCCCGACACTCACCCCTCACAAACCCCCGACGAATCCACCGGCCCCCAATTCACCACGCCAACCAACTAACATAGCCACACATCCTTCGAGCACCATGCACCCTCACCCTCCATACCGGCGCATCGCAACCCTCGCAGGCCTCTCCGCCTTCACCGCCTCGCTCGCGCTCTCTGCACAAGTCACCGCCAGCGCACTCCACCAGGCCGACACCGTCTACCGCGCCGGCACCGCCGCTCTCGCCCAACACGATCTAGCCACCGCGCAGTCCGACTTCGAGCAAGCTCTCCGCCTCGCTCCCAACGCCGAACCCGCGCACGTAGCCCTTGGCGTAGTCCTGCTCAATCGCGGTGACTTTCAACGCGGCGCACACGAAATTCAGCTAGCCCTCAAGCTCCGCCCCACCGACACCACCGCGCAGCTCAACCTCGCCATCGCCTATCAACAACTCGGCGAACCCGCCAAAGCTCTCCCGCTCTTCGCCCACATCGCCGCCGAAGCCCGCATCCGCAAGCAGCCCCTCTCCGCGCCCATTCTCTCCGCATACGCGCACGCCCTCGCCGCCACCAACAACATCTCCCAAGCCATCCAACAACTGAAAGGCGCCACGCTCGCAGACCCCAACAACGCCCAACTCCACGACGACCTCGGCTCCCTCTACGCGCAGCAAGGCTCCTGGCCCGACGCCCGCAAGCAGTTCACCACCGCGCTCCAACTCAATCCCAACCTCGCCGCTGCGCATCTTCATCTCGGCCTCGCACTCCAGGCTCTCAACCAACCCAACGGCCTCAACGAAATCCTCAAGGCTCGCGACCTCGCCCCGGACAAACCCATCGTCACGCTCGAGCTCGCCAAAGCCTACGCCGCTGCCAACCGCGACGACGAAGCCGTTCCGCTCTTTCTGCAAATCCTCTCTGCCAATCCCGACCCGCACAACCCGATGAACCTCGAAGCCACCACGCAGCTAGCCCTTGCTGACCAGCGCGCCAACCACCCCGACGACGCCATCGCTCTCTTCCACAAGGTCCTCGACGCGGACCCCACCAACGTCATCGCCGCCACCGACCTCGGCATGGCGCTAGCCCAGGCTCAGCGCGCCAAAGACGCGGTGCCCGTCCTCCAGCACGCCATCCAGCTCGCTCCCGACAACGTCACCGCCCACGAAGACCTCGCCGCCGCGTACGTCCAGCTCAACCAGTTCGACGACGCCGAAACCCAGCTTCACGCCGCCCTCAAACTCGCCCCTGACCGCCCTCAGCTCCACTACGATCTCGGCCTCGCCTACAAGATGCAGGACGACGCCGTCCGCGCCATCCCCGAGTTCGAAGCCGCCGAAAAACTCGACCCCCAGCAGCCCGAATCCCCTTACGCCCTCGGCCTGCTCTATCTCCAGGATGGCCGCTTTCAACAAGCCGCTCAGCAGTTCAAAACCTCCCTCACCCTCCGCCCCGAAAATGGCGAAGGCTGGGCCACCCTCGGCAGCATCTATTACCAGCTCAACATGTATCCCGAGGCCTTCGCCGCGCTCCAGCACGCCATCCAGCAGATCCCCGATCAGCCCGACCCGCACCTCACCCTCGCCAACGTCCTCATCAAGCAGAACAAGCTCGCCGAGGCCACCGAGCAGCGCAAGCTAGCCGCCACCCTCATGCGCTCCAACATGAACCGCCAGCGCGCCGAGGTCGCCACCCACACCGGCAACGACCTCCTCAAGAAAAACAATCTCAACGGCGCCGAGGTCCAGTTCCACGACGCCCTCAGCTTCGATCCCACCTACACCGACGCCCACCTCGGCCTCGCCAAAATCTACGACGCCCAGGGCAAGTCCACCGAAGCCGCCGCCGAGCGCTCCAAGATCCCCGCCTCCGCACCGCAACCCCAGCCCTGACCCACTCCCCGCCGCCAAATTGTCATAGCAGATCCCGGTACCCGTCTACCTGCTGTCTATACTTCGCTATGCTCGGATCGTTATAATCCCCGTCAGAGAAATCAGCACGTCCATCGGGAGGATCCAGCCTCTGCCCTTCACACAGCGCCCGTAGCTGTGTCGTCTCTGTCAGCAACAGCCCTAGCGGCTACGGCCCCACATCATGACCTCCTTCGCAAGACGCGCTCTCCTTCTTTCCCTCCTCTGCGCAGGAGCGCGCATCTTCCTCGGGCCCACTCCCATCGCCGCCCAGCAAGACGCCAAGCAGAACACCTACGCCGCCTCACCCTCCCCCGAAACCCCCACCGCTCCCGAAACTCCCGAGCGCAAGGCCTACGCCGACCACATCCGCTCCACCTACAAATTCCCCTTCGCCGCAAACAACATCTCCCTCCCCGGCAACGCGGCCGTCCAGGGCAATGACTTCCTCCAGCCCAGCGCCTTCCCCACCGCCGCCTACTGTGGCCACTGCCACACCGAGGCCTACCACCAGTGGCGTCAGGCCCTCCACTCCAACTCCTTCCGCTCCCCCTTCTATCGCCACAGCGTCAACCTCCTCATCCACGAAAAAGGCGCTCCCTTCGCGCGCCACTGCGATAGCTGCCACAACCCCATCGGCGTCGTCTCCGGCAGCCTCAACCCCAACGCTACCGGCGACCGCAGCTTCGACAACGACGGCGTAACCTGCATGGTCTGCCACTCTATCCAGAGCATCAGCAACCGCTCCGGCAACGGCAGCTACGTCATCGGCGTCCCCGCCGTGCTCGTAGACGCCGACGGCAATCGTATCCCCGGCATCCCCTCCGACAAGGAAATCCTCGCCAACCTCGACCGCCACTCCCGCGCCGTCATGCAGCCCTTCTATCGCTCCGCCGAGTTCTGCCTCGTCTGCCACAAGGCCAACCTCCCCGTCATGCTCGACAACTACAAGTGGATTCGCGCCTTCGATACCTACGATGAATGGCAGGCCTCCAAGTTCTCCCACCAGAATCCCCTCGTCTTCTACCAGGCCGACTTCGCCTCTTGCCAGAACTGCCATATGAAGCGCGCCCCGCTCACCATGCAAGACCCCGGCGCTAAAAACGGCACCTTCGCCAGCCATAGCTGGGCCGCGGGCAACACCGGCGTTCCCTTCTACTACGGCTTCACCGAGCAGCTTCAGAAGACCATCGACTTCCTCCACGCCAACAACTACCTCAACGTCGACATCTTCGGCCTCAAAGCCAGCGCCAACACCCCCACTGACGACGATCCCCTCATCGCTCCTCTAGGCGCCACGTCCTTCCGCATCGCACCACGCGACACCCTCCAGCTCTACGTCGTCATCCAGAACAAAAACATCGGCCACTCCCTCATCCCCGAGGTCCGCGACCTCTTCGAAGCCTGGGTCTCCCTCACCGTCACCGACGCCACCGGCCACACCCTCTATCAATCCGGCTTCCTCCGTCCCGACGGCACCATTGACCCCAGCGCCCACAGCTTCACCAATCGCCCCGTCAACTCCGAAGGCTCCTTCGTCGACAACCACCGCGTCTGGACCCTCCACTCCGTCGCCTACGACAACACCATCCAGTCCGGCCGCTCCGCTCTTGTCCGCTACCAGTTTCATCTCCCTGCCAACACCACCGGCCCCATCACCATCAAGGCCGCCGTCGAGTACCGCCACTTCCGCCGTACCTACACCAACAATGTCCTGGGCCCCAACCATCCCGCTTATCCCATCGTCGAGCTAGCCTCCCGCACCCGCACCCTCAACATAGGCGACAACACCCCCACCTCACCCGAACCCAACGACAACGCAACATGGATGCGCTGGAACAACCTCGGCATCGGCCTCCTCGACGAGCTCCAGTACGCCGACGCGCAAGACGCCTTCCAGCACGTCACCCATCTCCGTCCCGACTACGCCGACGGCTTCACCAACCTCGGCCTCAACGACATCGAGTGGGAGAAATATCGCGAAGCCCGCGCTCCTCTCGAACACGCCCTCGCCCTCAAACCCAACGACGCCCGCGCCCTCTACTACCTCGCCATCGTCGAGCGCCGCGAGAGCCATCCCGAAACCGCCATCGCCGACCTCGAGCAGGTCGTCCAGGAATATCCGCAGGCCCGCGATCCCCTCCGCGAGCTAGGCATCTCCTACTACCAGTCGCATCGCGTCCACGACGCCGTCGCCACCTTCCAGGCCCTGCAAGCCGTCGACCCCGACGACCTCACCGCCCACTACAACCTCGCCATCCTCTATCACCGCCTCGGCATGCGCAAGCAGGCTGCGTATGAGTCCGCGCAGTACGCCATGAAGTACATCGACCCCGGCGCCCCTACCTACTCCCTCGACTACCTCCGCAAGCACCCCGAGCTCCGCATCGAGAGCGTCCCCTGGCACCTCCACGCCCAAACCGCCGCACCCACCACCGAGGCCAAAGCAAAGCCGTGAATCTTCCTCGTCAGACCCGCCGCAAATTTATCCGCTCTCTCAGCCGCACCGCGCTCGTGCTTCCCTTCGCCGACATCCTCGCCCTCGCCGCTCCCGCGCAGCAGCAAACCTCGCCTCAATCCTCCCCTCAATCCAAGATGCAGATCGGCCCGCACGAGCGCTCCTACGACGCCAAGGCCGCGCCCCCGCCTCCCGGCCCCAAGTCTCCCATCGAAGGCACGCCCCTCGGCATCAGCTTCGTCGACGTCGCCCGCGAGGCCGGCCTCACCATTCCCACCATTTACGGCGGCCAGTTCACCAACAAGTATCTTCTCGAGACCACCGGCTGCGGTCTAGCCTTCTACGACTACGACAACGACGGCTGGCAAGACCTCTTCCTCGTCAACGGCTGGCGTCTCGAAGGCTTCACACCCGACAAAGCTCCACGCTGCCATCTCTTCAAAAACAATCGCGACGGCACCTTCACCGACGTCACCAAAGGCACCGGCCTCGATCAAAAAACCGGCTGGGGCCAGGCCTGCTGCGTCGGCGACTACAACAACGACGGCAACGACGATCTCTTCGTCACCTACTACGGCCAGAACGCCCTCTACCGCAACAACGGCAACGGCACCTTCACCGACGTGACCAAGGAAGCCGGCCTCATCCAGCCCGGTCCCAAGATCCGCTGGAACACCGGCTGCACCTTCGTCGACTACGACCGCGACGGCCACCTCGATCTCTTCGTAGCCAACTACGTGGACTTCGATCTCAAGACCGCGCCTCTCCCCGAAGACGGCCCCTGCACCTACAAGGGAATGCTCGTAGCCTGCGGCCCTCCCGGCCTTCCCGGCGGAAAAAACATCCTCTACCACAACGACGGCAAGGGGGTCTTCACCGACGTCAGCGAGAAGTCCGGCATGTGGACTGCCATCGGCACCTACGGCCTCAGCGTCGTCGCCTCCGACCTCGACGGCGATGGTTGGCCCGACATCTACGTCGCCAACGACTCCGCCCCCGCAACCCTCTACCAAAATCAGCACGATGGCACCTTCGTCGACATCGCCATCGAAGCCGGCGCCGCGCTCTCCGCCGAAGCCAAACCCCAGGCCGGCATGGGCGTCTCCATCGGCGACTACAACAACACCGGCAACATGGACATCGTCAAAACCAACTTCGCCGGTGACACCGACTCCCTCTACACCAACCTCGGCAAAGCAGTCTTCGAAGACCACACTTACCCCAGCGGCCTCGGCGAAAACACCCGCCTTCTCGGCTGGGGCGTCGGCTTCTTCGACATGGACAACGACGGCTGGCTCGACATCCTCATGTCCAACGGCCACGTCTATCCCGAAGTCGACAAATCCAAGGCCGACCTCAAGTACGCCGAGCACAAGTATCTCTACCGCAACCTCCAGAACGGCCGCTTTGAAGACGTCACCGACAAAGGTGGCCCCGGCATCATGGAGCGCGCCCCCGCCCGCGGCTGCGCCTTCGGCGACTACAACAACAACGGCTCCATCGATGTCGCCGTCAATTGCATCAACACCATCCCCCAGCTCCTCCGCTGCGACTCCACCCTCAAGCGCAACTGGATCAAGATCAAACTCGTCGGCGTAAAATCCAACCGCTCCGGCATCGGCAGCAAGCTCATCGTCACCGCGCAAAACAAACCCGACGCCCCCAAGCCCCTCACCCAGACCGACGAACTCCGCAGCGGCGGCAGCTACTTCTCACAGAACGATCTCCGCATGCACTTCGGCCTCGACCAGGCAAAGAAAGTCGACACCGTAGAAATCCGCTGGCTAAGCGGCCAGGTCGACAAGCTCACCAACCTCAACGTAAACCAGCTTTACGTCATCGAAGAGGGCGGCAAGATCCTCCACTCCGGCCCACTCACTCCAGCCCGCAACACGGCAACCAAGAGCAGGATCTAGGAGCAAACGTGAAAGCCCTGCGCCACGCACCCTGGCTCCTGCTCTTCGCGCTCACGTCGCTTCCCCACGCCCGCGCGCAAACCGCATGCCCCTTCTTCACCCAGGGTACTGCCGCCACATACCTGCAAGCCCCCGTTGAACTCTCCACCGACCTCAACGCCAACAACGAAGGCTCGTGCACCTTCACCGCGCACGACGCCTCCTCCACCATCACCCTCAAGCTAACCGCAACCACCGCCATGCAACCCGCATGCCCCTCTGGCAAACCCCTCACCGGCATCGGCACCGAAGCCACCCTCTGCACCAGGCAAACCGCCGACACCATCAGCGCCCGCCTGCGCGACCTATACCTCACCATCCAGCTCACCACCACCGGCAAGCCCACCAAACCCTTCACCACAGAGCAGCGCCAGACCATCGTGCAAAACGCCGCAGAGATTCTTGCAGGAAACCTCTTCTAACCGCGCCGCTTCTGCCTAGAAATCCAGCGTCACCTGCGAGTACACCGGATCCCGGAACGTCGAATAAAACGCCTCCTTCAAAGGCGTCGATCGTACATTAAAAATCCCCGGCCAATCAATCACCTCAAACACATCCGGAGTCACCAGCGCCTCCAATTGCCGCGCCGTAAACGGAGGATTCTTGTCCCACAGCGCATTGATCTTCAGCAGCGTCCAGAACAGCCGATACGGAATCTTCACAATCCGAGCCTTTGCTCCGGTCGCCTGCTTCAGCAGCCGGATCAGATCGATGTAATCAATCCGCTCCATCCCCGTAATGTTGTACGCGCCCGTAATCTCCGTCTCCACCGCCGACGCAATAATGTCCGCAAAGTCCCCCGCAAACAACGGCTGTCGCAAGAACTTCCCATCCCCCGGCACCGGAAACACCGGCTGCCGCTGCATAAACCGCGCCAGCCACCCCACATGCTTGCGATCGAACCACCCAAACATCAGCGTCGGCCGCAACACCACCTGCTTCATCCCCGACGCGACCTCCAGCGCCTCCTGCGCCTTCTTCGTCTCCGTGTAATCATCCACCGCCATCGAGTTCACCACCGACGACGAAATACTCACCGCATACGGCACCTTGTATCGCAGCGCCGCATCCAGCAGCCGCTCCGTAGCCGTCACGTTGTTGCGCACATATTCTTCCGGAAACAACCCACCAATCTGCGCATGCCCAATCACCAGGTGCGTGCATCCCTCCAACTCCTGCTGCCACGCGCCAGCCACCGCAAGGTCGGCCTCAATCACCCGCAACTCCGGATGCAACTCTCGCAGAATCGCAGTGTTCTTCGGGTGCTTATCAATCGCCACCAGCTCACCCAGATTTTTGCGCTTCAAGCGCGGAAGCAAGTTCTGGCCCACGAGGCCCGCGGCCCCGGTAATTACAATTTTTCTAGTCGACATAATCTCCACATCTTCAGTGGCACACTGCAAATGCGCCGCCGTCCAACCGCATGGGTCACTCTTCCACTATACCCAGCATCCAACCGCACGCTACCCGTCCGCGCCCACCGACCGCGCCATCGAAGCCCCCAGCCGCACGCTCTCCGCAATCCCACGGTCCTCCGGGTAGTAGTAGCAGGTATCCGCAATCTGCAATCCCGCAATCGGCGTCTTCACCGGCGGAATCTTCGCCGCAAAACCGGGCTCGCAGATCGGCTGACCATAACGCAACCTCGCCACCTTCGTACCCTTCACATCGTCCGCCCCAAGCGCCGGATTCACCTGCTGCAAACAAGCAAACGCCTCGCTCAGCAACTGCTCATCGGTCCACGAAAACTTCTCATGCGTCACCGGCATGTAATACGGCACATACACCACCGCATCCCCGCCCATGCTGCGCAGATTTGAAAATTCAATGATCCCCGGAATCTCAATCCCCGGCACAGAAATGTTCACCCAGAAGTGCGGCGTCACCGCGCGCGCCAGCTTGAAGATCACGCAGATCACGCCGATGTTGTGGATCGCCGCATACTTCTGCTTCCACTCCTCGGGCAACTCCGGTACCAGGTCATTCACCATCGGAGTCGGCGCCGTGCAGATCACCGCATCCGCAGCAATCGTTCCCTGCTTGGTCTGCACTCCGGTCACATGCCCGTCTGCCACCAGCACACGCTCCGCCGGTGTTCCTAGATGCACCCGCCCGCCATGCGCCTTGATCCCCTCCATCAGCGCATTCACCAGCGTAATCGTGCCCCCATCGATGTACCCCAGCCGCTCTTCCAGCATGCTCTTACGCGACCTTCCAATCCGCCGTATCCGCGTCCAGATCCACGTCGCCGAAACATTGTCCGCATACTCATAAAACTTATAGTCAAACAGCGGCTTCCAAAAACGGTCATAGATCGACGGGCCACACCACCGCATCAGCCAGCTCTTCGCCGACTCCTGTTCAATCGCATCCCACCGATTCCGCCGCACGCACACCAACGCAAACAGCCCGTACCGCATCTTCTCCAGCAGCGTCAGCGACGGATACTTCAGCAGCGAAATCGGGTCTCCCCACGAGTGCAGCTTTCCGTCGAAGTACCCCATCGTCGTATGCCGCCACACCATCTTGTCCGCAATGCCCAACTCTTTCATCAGCTCAAACGTCGGCAGGTCCGACAAGCAGACAAAGTGATAAAACCGCTCCAGCGATAGCCCACCGAAATCGAAGTGCCCGGCCATCCCACCCGGCTCCGGCGCCGCTTCCATCACATCCACCTCATGCCCATCCTTGGCCGCACGATACCCCGCCGCCAAACCCATCGCTCCCGCCCCAATTACCACTACACGAGCCATTCAGCACCCTTGAACACTTCTTCACTCCCATCGGAACTCAGTCCCTAAGCTCCGGCTTAACCACAGCGTTCGTTGTTTGCCTAAAGTTTACACGCTGACGGTCGAATTCCACACCTCCCCAGCCCACCCTGCGCCTGCACGCACAAGCATTTGATACCGCCAACATCCCACCGTCTACGCAGCCGGGTGCGGCCTGTAATACACCACGTACAACGTCCCCGGCTCTCTCGCAAACCATCTCGAATAATGCACCGGCGCAAACGGAGCCAGCCCATAGCACTCGTTCGGCTCAAACGAAATCCCATACTCCGGCCGAATATGCGGCGTAAAGTCGTACGCATTCACCGTGCACGTCCCCGCCGGCAGTGGAGGCGCTGGCTGATACGCGTGTGCCGGCAAAACAATCCTGTCCGTGTTGATATACGTCGAGTGCCGCAGCTCAACGCCCAGGTTGTACTCCCACCCGTTATCCACCGCGTTGTCCGCAACCCCAGCCGCCGTCAACTCGTCAGCCAACCTCACCCGCGCGCGATCGAGTGCAAACGTGTTGTGCGTATTCACCACGCCATACGCCGCCATCGCCGCCACCAGCACCCAGCAAGTCGCCGGCAATTGCGCTCGCACTCGCTCCTGGTAATACCGCGCCATGCATACCAGCGCCACCACCAGCAGCGCCAACAGGTAGCGCTCCGTCAAGTGATACGCTCCCGCTCGCGGCACCAGCAGCAACGCGTACGCAATCGAGAACGGCACAAACAGCACGCCAAGCTGCTTCCACGAAACCCCGCCCGCAACCTCTGCTTTCCCCTCGCCACGCTTCGACAGCAACAGCGCAAACAGGCCATACACGCCGCCAAACGTGACGATTGTGAAGACCACCTGCACCCAGCGCGCCAATAACCGCGGCGCGTTGCCCTTCAGAATAATGAACTCATACGTCCCGTGAATCCCAATCCAATCCCCGCCCGTAGGTTCCAACCGAAAGTCGCCGCGCAGATGGCTCGGATACGTTCCGAAAAACAAATACCCCGCCAACAGCACCGCAAACACCGCAAGAAAACGCGGCCGGCTCTTCCGTACCTGCGGCAGAAACAGCGCCACAATCGGCAGCAGCAAGAACGGAGCATCCATAAACGTCCGCACCAACTCTGCCGCCATATGACCCACCGGAAACGCCCCCACCAGCACATGTTCCGGCACGTTATACGGCTGATGCTTCAACCACTGCAGGCAAGCAAAAATAAACCCCGCACCCAATCCCGTCGTCACCGCCCCCACCACCACCGCGCGACGATCAGCCCGCAACAACCATAGCGTGCACGGCACCATGATCAGGATCCCCAGCCACGCAATCTGCCGCGCTGTCCCAAACACCGCGTTCGTCGCCACCGCAAACACAATCCACCCAATCGCAGTATTCGAGGTCTTCGCTTCAAGCGCTCGCAAACATCCATACAGGCAAATCACCAATCCAAACAATCCCTGGATATCCGTCATAAACGTCACCGAAAGCACCAGGTACAGCGGGCTCAGCACAAAAGCCAGCGTAGCGATCGTCGCATTCCGCTCGCTCAAATTCGCCCGCACCAACGTCCGCTGCAGTAGAAACGCCAGCACCAGCGCCACCGCCAACGTGCTCATCCGCACCGCAGTCATCGATGGCCCAAACATCTTCACAAACGCCGCGCCCAGGTAAAGCTGCCACCCAATCATCGGCGCCGCCCAACCGTTGTACGCAAACTTCCCCGTAGCGGCCAGCTTCTGCGCCATCAGGATGTACGGCCAGTCGTCGCACACCCCCATGTTCGCGTACGGTCTGCTGATCAACTCACAGACCAGCACAGCCAAAGCGCAAAACACAGCAGGAATCCGAAATCTACGCGCGAGTTGCAAAAACCCCCCAGAGCTTCAAACCCACAGTATAAGTTGCCGTCCTACCGCAGCGGCCCCGCCACAGCAAACGCCGGCAGCCGATCGAAACGCACGTCATACACATTCGGAACCTCAAGCGCTGGCCCCATAAACTGCATCGTCGCATTCCCCTCCGCCTGTTGCTTTATCAGGTACTGCGGCAGCCACAGCGTTTCGCCCTTCATATCTCCTCCCTCATCCGATGCCATCAAAAACTCCCGATGCTCCGGCAAAAACTCCCCCACATCCATCGTCTGATATCCCAACAACCTTCCGAACAGCAGAAAATTCCGCTGCGACGTATCCGACAGCGGATACTCCTTCACCTGCGCAAAGTCCGTCAAGAAATAAAGCCTCTGCCGCAGATCCTCCGGCGCATAACAATCCAGCCGCGTATACAGCAGGTGATCGCTGGCCAGCACCGGCAGCCCGCTCTTCTCCAGCAGCTTCACCCACGGCTGGCTGTCATAGTTCCTCTGCAGTCGCGCATGCACCTGCATCGGATGCATCATCGCGCGCACCCCACCCGGAATCGTCTTCAAATCCACCTTCAGCGTCACCAGCGCAAACAGGATCAGCACCACCGCGCCCGCTGCCTGGCTACCTCTACACCGCGCCGCAAACGCGCACACCAGCAGCATCGCAACGCCAATCGCAAACACCGCCACATAGTCCGGACGATACGCATGCAGCACATACGCCGCAGGCAGCACATACACCGGCAACGCAGCCAGCAACACCACAAACAGCCACTCCGGCTTCGAGAACCCCGCGCGCTCCACCCGCACCGCACGCTCCGCTGCCGCGCGTCCTCTCAGCACCACCGACACCACCAGCGCCGCCACCAGCAGCAACAACAGAAACCGCCAGTTCTCTACAAAATAATCAATGTACGTCTGCTTCATCAGCGCCGCACTCGGCTGCGACCAGAAGTTCGATCCATACAGCTTCGACGCCTTCAAGTCCCCGCGCACCACCGGCAGCAGCGCGGCCGGAAACAACACCAGCGCCGCCCACATCCCCCAATCAATCGTCTTCCGCCGCGCATCACCCAACCATTGCGCCGCAGCAAACGGCACAAACAAAAACACCGCAAACGTATGCGAGTAAATCGCCACCGCCAACCCCAACCAAACCCCCAGCGCATTCCACCCTCTGCTCCGCCCCTCCATCGCACGCTGCCAGCAGATCATCGCAGACGCAATCCCCGCCAGCTCAAACGTGTAACTCTTCGCGAACACCGCCATATCCAGAAACGGATATCCCATCACCAGCAGCACCACCGCAAACGCATACACCGCCGCATAGCGCCGCCGCACAAACTCAAACACACACCCCAGCGTCACCAGGAACATCACAATCGCCGGCAGCCGCGAGCTCACCTCGGCATCCATCGGCATCTTCAATACCGCATGCAGAACCAGCGCATACAGCAGCCCAATCGTATCCAGCCCGCTGGCGTAAAAATTCCAGATCGCATGCCACCCCTGCAGCCGCGCCACCCGCAGAATCACCAGCTCGTCGTACCAGAGGTAATCACTCGCAGCCAGCCCCACCAGCGCCACAAAAAACAGCACCAGCAGCGCGCTCATCAGTACGACCGCGCGTCGCTCCACCCACGCACCCACGCCTTCAAGCGCAGCGCCGGCCTTTTCTTTCATCTCAGAACCTGGAATCATCTGCCTCTCAAACCTAGGATGCGGGTCAGTAATCTTATAATCGAATCGTGCTCAAATCGCAGTCCCAATTGTTCCTCAGTCCCATCGCGCGACACCTGCAGCACACGCTCGTAACGCTCTCCGTTCACTCGCCCGAGGATCTCCATGCCGCCCTATGATCTCTGCATCGTGATTCCCACGCTCAACGAGCGCGAGAACATCGGGCTCCTCCTCGATAAGCTGCGCTCTGTCCTCCATGATATCCGTTACGAGGTCATCGTCGTCGACGACGACTCGCCCGATGGCACCGCCGCCGTCGTCAAGCATCTCTCCCTCACCCAGCCCAATCTCCACGTCCTCCATCGCATCGGCCGCCGCGGTCTCTCCTCCGCCTGCATCGAAGGCATGCTCGCCACCGCCGCCCCCTTCATCGCCGTCATGGACGCCGACCTCCAGCACGACGAAACCGTCCTCCCCCAGATGTTCCGCCTCATCACCGCCGACAATCTCGACCTCGTCGTCGGCTCGCGCAACATCGGCGGCGGCAGCATGGGCGACTTCTCCTCCTGGCGCGTTCGCCTCAGCCGTCTCGGCCGCCGCCTCAGCGGTGTCGAGCGCCACGCCGTCCTCACCGACCCCATGAGCGGCTTCTTCATCGTCCGCCGCTCCTACTTTGAGCGCGTCGCCCACCGCCTCACCGGCATCGGCTTCAAAATCCTCCTCGACATCGTCCTCTCTTCCGAAGGCCACGTCCGCGTCGGCGAAGTCCCCTACCACTTCCGCCTCCGCCAGCACGGCCAAAGCAAGCTCGACCTCATCGTCGGCCTCGAGTACCTCGAGCTCATCCTCGACAAACTCATCGGTGCCTACGTCTCCGTGCGCTTCGTTCTCTTCTGCCTCGTCGGCACGCTCGGCACCGTCATCCACCTGCTTCTGCTCGGCCTCCTGCTCAAGATCGAAGGCCTCACCTTCATCGAATCCCAGGCCACCGCCACCGGCATCGTCATGGTGCTCAACTACGTCCTCAACAACTCCTTCACCTATCGCGATCGCCGTCGCCGCGGCATCGCCTTCTGGTACGGCATGTTGACCTTCTGCATCGCCTGTTCCCTCGGCGGCATCGCCAACGTCCTTATCAGCGGCGAAGCCTTCCGCCAGGGCATGCCCTGGTTCCTCGCCGGCATCACCGGCCTGCTCTTCAGCGCAGTCTGGAACTTCGGCGTCACCGCCATGATCACCTGGCGCCAGGCTCGCCGCTCCGCCGCCCTCCGGGCCCAGCGCCGAGCCCAGGCCTCGGCCCTCCCCGATGACGAAGCCGCCAGCACTTTGTAAGGAGTAGTGAGCAAGGAGTAAGGAGTAGAGAACTCTCCCTAGCTCATCGCCAGCTTAAGCGCAGTCACACGCAGTCATTCCCAGCACGACGCTCGACGCCTTACCCTCTACTCCTTACTCCTTACTCTCTACTCCTTGCCCCTACGCCGGCTCTCTCTCCTCCGCCGGCACATGCACCTTCGCCTCCACATGGCTGCGGCTATAACCCGTCATGTGCCGAACGCCCGCGGCTCCAATCAGCGTCAGCGCCAGCGCGCACACCCCATTCCATCCCCACCGCCACCACGCCCATCCCGCCAGCGCCGACCCCACCGCTCCGCCCGCAAAGTACATCGTCATATAAATCGTATTCAGCCGGCTGCGCACGCCCGCACCCAGCCCAAAGATTCGAGTTTGGTTGCTCACCTGCATCATCTGCGCGCCCACATCCAGCGTCACCACTCCCACCACCAGCGCCGCCATATGCCATGCAGTCGACACCTTCCACCGCTCCGCCACCAGCAACCAGACATACGACGTCGTCAGCACCGCGCCCGCCACCGTCACCACAAACCGCGTTCCTCGTTTATCCGCCATCCATCCCGCAAACGGAGCCACAAAAGCCCCCGCCGCGCCCACCATCCCAAATGTTCCCGCCACGCCCGGCCCTAGCCCATAGTGCGAATAAAGCAAGTACGCCAGCGTAGTCCAGAAACAACTGAACGACGCAAACGTCAGCGCCCCCAGCACGCCAGCCTCCCGCAGCAGCGGCTCCCCACGAAACAGCGTCCACAACGACCGCATCGTCTGCTTGTATGACAGCGTCTCGCGCGCCTCCATCTTCGGCATCACCCGAAACATCACCGGCACAAACATCAAATTCAACACCGCGGCCACCACAAACACCGACCGCCATCCCTCCAGATTCGCCAGCCATCCCGCAAACGTCCTTGCCAGCAGGATCCCCAGCAGCAACCCGGTCATCACCGTCCCAATCGCCTTGCCCCGCCGCTCATGCGTCACCAGGTCCGGAGCAATTGGCAGCACCACATGCGTCACCGAGGCCATCAGCCCCACCAGCGCGCTCGCCACAATCAGCCACGCCATCCCCTGCGCCAGCGCCGTCAGCAGCAGCGCCACACTCACCGCCGCATACATCCGCATCATCAACGAACGTCGCTCCGCCACATCTCCCAGCGGCACAAAACATAAAATCCCAGCGGCATACCCCAACTGCGTCGCCACAGCCACCCACTCCATCGACTGCACGCCGCGCCCAAACGTCTTCCCCATCACCAGCAGCAGCGGCTGGTTGTAGTAGATCGAGCCCACTCCAACCGCGCACGCGACGCCCAGGAACGGAAGCGCCCAGCGTCCCGCCATCGTGCCTTCCGTTGCGCCCGATCGCGCGCTCTGCTCTCTATCGTCCAATCAATCCCTCAAGTTCTTCAATCCACATACAGTTTCCATCAATATCTGTCTTGAAACAATTTCCAAAACGCTTCTCGCCCACTCTATGCCCGCCGCTCGCCTCCTGCAAAACTCTACGGAGACTATCATCTTACCTAGGGCCTTATGCCGCACGATGAAACCATTGCCGTAGCCATGTCCGGCGGCGTCGACTCCTCCGCCGTCGCCGCGCTCCTCCGTTCCCAGGGCCATCCCATCGTAGGCCTCACCCTCCAGCTTTGGAACCAGCGCCGCCTCGCCGCCAACTACGCCGACATGGGCCTCCCCGACACCATCCCCCAGGGCCGCTGCTGCTCCATCGACGACGTCTACGACGCCCGCCACGTAGCCGAACACCTCAACATCCCCTACTACCTCGTCAACGCGCAAGAGCGCTTTGAGGCCGAAGTCGTCCGCCCATTCGTAGACGAGTACCTCGCCGGCCGCACCCCCATCCCCTGCACCCTCTGCAACAACCACCTCAAGTTCGATCAGCTCCTCCTCACCGCCCGCCAGATCGGCGCCGACCGCATCGCCACCGGCCACTACGCTCGCAACCACTTCGACCCCGCCCGCAACCGCTGGATCCTCTCCCGCCCCGCCGACAAGTCCAAGGACCAAACCTACTTCCTCTTCGGCCTCACGCAGGATCAACTCAGCCGCACCCTCTTCCCGCTCGGAGAGATGCAAAAGCCAGCCGTCCGCGAGATGGCCGCCGGCCACGGCCTCGAGCTCGCCCAGAAGCCCGACTCCCAGGAGATCTGCTTCATCCCCAACGGCAGCTACCAGGACTTCCTCACCGCCTACCTCTCCGAGCAGGGCCGCACCCTCCCCGACTCCTCCGGCGAGCTAGTCGCGACCACCCCTGACGGCGCCACCGAAACCCTGGGCCACCACCAGGGCATCCACAGCTTCACCGTAGGCCAGCGCAAGGGCCTCGGCCTCAGCAGTCCCGACCCTCTCTACGTCCTCAAGATCCACCCCGACTCCCACCAGGTAGAAGTCGGCACCGACGACCAACTCCTCTCGACGCGCCTCACGGCCAACCGCCTCAACTGGGTCTCCATCCCCGAACCCACCGCCCCCATCCGCGTCACCATCAAGATCCGCCACCGCCACGAGCCCGCCCCAGCAACCCTCAAGGTCACCGGCCCCGATACCATCGAAGCCACCTTCGACACCCCCCAGCGCGCCATCACCCCCGGCCAGTCCGCAGTCTTCTACCAAGGCGACGAAGTAGCCGGCGGCGGCTGGATCCTGTAAAGGAAGGGGATAGGGGATAGAGTGTAGAGCGTAGAGAAAACCAAGGCCAGCCGCGCGGGCCCTTGCGCACCCCAAAAGCATCAGGGTGGCCACAACGGCCCCATCGCTTTCTCTACACTCTATCCCCTACCCTCTATCCCCTGCCCTTAAACGGCGACCGCTCAATCAGCGTCTCAATCCCCGCTCTCAACCCCGCAATAATCCCGGCAATCTGCTTCACCGGCCCCTTAATCCCGTTCTGTATCGTCTGCGACACCTCTTCGGTCGTCTGCAGCGCATCGGTCACAATGCCGTCGACGCGCTTCACCTGCGCGCGTGTCTTTCCATTGATCTCGCGCATAGTGTCGTTCAGCTCGGTCATCGTCTCGCCCAGCTCATCCACCTTGGCGCGTACCGTCGTGGTCACATGTTCCACCTGGTCGCCCACATTGCGAACCTTGGGTTCAAGTTCCTTAAGAATCTTGTCCGTCCGGTCCAGAATCGGTCCCGTCTTGGTCTCCACAATGTCTGCAATCGAGTTCACCCGATGCAGCAGCTTGGCCCCAAACGCACTGCTGATCAACACGCCAACCGCCTGCACGATCAACGCGATCGCAATGATCGCCAGGAAGATCATCGCCCAGTGAATGTCATGTCTGGTCAGCTCCGAACTCTGCAATAAAACAACCGCGGCCCCACAAAAAACCGGCATGGACTTGCTCCTGTCTACACAGCCTCTAAAGTGATTCGTCTTCTATCTTCAGCGTTCCCGTACCGCTCCGCAAGTCTCTCAGCCCAAAGCCGCCCTCACGACAAAGGGCCGGTCTCAAACCGGCCCCTCATCATCCAACATCGTTGCAGAGTATCGCGGCCGGAATTAAACGATCGGTGTACCCTCATTCGTCTTCGCGGTGTACGCGTCTTTACCCGCCTCCACCGCTGCCTTCGCGGCCTCAGCCTGCGTCTGGATCAAGTCTCTCCCGCGATCCACATACTGCGACCACTGGCTGCGCCCGCGGTCGTAATACTCCTTGCCCTTGTCCACGTACTCCGACGCAACCTGCTTGCTGCGGTCCACATACTCGCTCGCCGCCTGCTTGCCCTGCTCGGCATACTGGTTCACCTGGGTCTTACCCTGCTCGTAGAGCTGGTTTGCGCGATCCTTGGCTTCCATCGCTCCATTCACCAGGTCGTCGCGCGTCTCCTTGCCCGATTTCGGCGCATACAGCACGCCGACCAGCGCTCCAATGCCCAGCCCAGCCAGAAACCATCCGAATCCACCTGCGCTCTCATTCTCTGCCATTGCACTCTCCTTCAAAACTTGATGCAACACCTTCGTGTTGCGGGCTCTTCTCAGCTTTGACGCTATGCGACTCTCTGCGACAGCATACTCTCTCCGAGCCTTGAAAACCCGGTTTCAACCGTCATCTTGCCTAGCGTTCTACTTTTACTGGATGCCTGCCCCCCACTCCGGGTTGTGTCTCCCGCGCGCGATGCACCCCTTCCGGCCCTGGCCGCATCTCATTTCTCAATCAGATTTCGTAGCCAGATATCATCCTCCAAACCCTCCTGCCCATGCAGAACACCTTTGCATAGCGCAGCACCATGTTTCTGCGGCTTCCACCCTTCCATCAACGTCTAACGCACTAGATGTACACTCGGCGCTAAGCACCTCCGCCGACCCTCCACCCAGCGCGGCGATCGACCCCCCGCACCACCACCCTCCCAGAAGGGATTCACGACCTTGAGCGAGCTCAACTCTCAGCCCG
The DNA here is from genome assembly GCA_049578265.1 of Acidobacteriaceae bacterium. GTDB lineage: Bacteria > Acidobacteriota > Terriglobia > Terriglobales > Acidobacteriaceae > Granulicella. Next base: position 31,885 of record JBAULP010000128.1, on the reverse strand, counting down.
TCCGCTCTCATTCCGGAACCAAGCCCGCTGGATTTTTGTCCTTCACCCTCCACGCTCACCTTCCCTACGTCGTCAATCATGGAACCTGGCCCCACGGCATCGAATGGCTCCATGAAGCCGCTGCCGAAACCTACCTTCCCCTCCTCCGCGTCCTGCGCAATCTCGAGCGCGATGGCATCGCCCTCCACTGCAACCTGAACCTCTCACCCATCCTCCTCGAGCAGCTCGCTCATCCCGTCTTCAAAGCCGATTTCCCCCGCTACGTCGAGCGCAAAATCATCGCCGCCCGCGAAGACGAAGCCTACTTCACCTCCGTCAGCGAATCCCACTACGCCGACCTCGCCCGCTTCTGGCAGCACTACTTCTCCGAAGCCCTCAACGACTTCGAAGCCCTCAACAGCGACATCATCGCCGGCTTCCGCCACTTCAACGACAACGGCACGATCGAGATCATCACCTGCGGCGCAACCCACGGTTACATGCCTCTCCTCGGTACCGACGAAAGCGTTCGCGCCCAGGTCCGCACCGCCGTCACCGCCCACCAGCGCCACATCGGCAAGCATCCCCGCGGCATGTGGGCGCCCGAGTGCGGCTACCGCCCCGCCGGCCCCTGGTCCTTCCCCGTCACCCAGCCCGACGGCTCGCCCTTCGCCCCAGCCTTCAACCGCATCGGCGTCGAGCAGGCACTCAGCGAATCCAACATCGACTTCTTCTTCGTCGACACCCACCTCGTCGAAGAGTCCGCCCGCACCCCTTCCCCCTACAATCTCCTCCACGGCCAGGTCGCAGGAGGCGAAGACCCCGCCACCTACAACGACTACCGCCGCCTCTATCAGCCCTACTTCGTCGACGGCCCCTACGTCTCCGCCGAACATCAGCACCCCGCCACCGTCTTCCCGCGCGACCCCTCCACCGGCATCCAGGTCTGGTCCGGCAACTTCGGCTATCCCGGCGACGGCAACTACCTCGACTTTCACAAAAAGCGCTGGCCCGGCGGTCATCGCTACTGGTCGGTCACTGGCTCCAATGTCGACATGGCCGACAAGCAGCCCTACAACCCTCACCTCGCCGCCGAGCGCGTCCAGTCCCACGCCTCCCACTTCGTCCATCTCGTCTGGGAGGCCATCCACGCCGGCATGAACGACACTGTTCCCCCCATCCTCACCAGCCCCTTCGACGCCGAGCTCTTCGGCCACTGGTGGTTTGAAGGCCCCCTCTGGCTCGAGGCCGTCGCCCGCACTCTCCACAACTATCCCATCGGCATCCACCTCACCTCCGGCTCCGACTACCTCGCCCAATATCCCCGCGCCGGCTTCATCAAGATGCACGAAGGCTCCTGGGGCGCCGAAGGCTCCAACCACGTCTGGATGAACCCCGACACCGCCTGGACCTATGCCCAGATCTACCCCGCCGAGCTCTACCTCCGCGACGTCTGCACCTCCGACCACTGGAAGGACAACCCGCTCGGCGAGCGCATCGTCAAGCAGCTCTGCCGCGAACTCCTCCTCCTCGAATCCTCCGACTGGCAGTTCCTCATCACCACCGGTGCCGCCCGCGACTACGCCGAGCTTCGCTTCGAGACCCACAACGACCAGTTCAACGAACTCAAGTCCATCTACCAGCACTTCGAGTCCGCCGACTCCATCACCGAAGAACAAGAAGCCCGCCTCGCCTCCATCGAAGACCGCGACAGCATCTTCCCCGACATCGACCCCAACCTCTGGGCCGCCGGCGCTCATCAACTTCCCGCCGGCAATCCTCCCCCACAACCCAACACTCCCAACTCCCACATCCCCGACGACACCGATATCCCCAAATACATCCCCCACCCACCGGTCTAGCCTCCCACCATAGATCCCCAGCTCCTCTCCATTCTCGTCCTCAGCTCGAATCATGCGTCCGCGGTATCAGTGAAGCACACGCCTCCAGCCTCGCCGGGGAATTCTCATCCTCGCGGCTTCGGCAAAAACAGGTACCCCAAGGTTTTAGCCTTGGGTCTCATAACGCATCGAAGAAGATAAGGGGCTTTAGCCCCAAGGTATGCTTTCTCTTAGTTGAAGCAACAATGACCTCGAACCCCTCCCATCTCCCATCGCGGCCCCGCACCCATCTCACCCCTCCCGGCCCGCAGCTCGTTCCGCAGCGCACTCCCCCACTGCGTCCAGCGCAACGCTCCCCGCTAGCCCTCTGGCACCTTCTCTCGCTCGACGCCCCCACCGTAGCCGCCCTCTGGACCATCTTCATCGCCCGTTGCAACCACGTCGCCCTCCCCTGGACCGCCGCCGCAGCCATGTTCGTCGCCGTCTGGATGATCTACGCCGCCGACCGACTCCTCGACGCCCGCGCCCTCGACGCCTACCCCGTCCACTCCCCCACCTCTCACGACCTCGAAGCCCGTCACCGCTTCCACCACCACCACCGCACCCGCTTCCTCACCGTCCTCCTCATCGCCGCCCTCGCTCTCACCGCACTCCTCCTCCGCCTCGACGAGCGCGCCCTGCACCTCTACGCTCTTCTCGCCACCCTCCTCGCCGCCTGGATGTTACTCATTCACATCCGCCCCACCCCCAACGGAACCACGCGACGCCTGCCCAAGGAGCTAGCCGTAGGCATCTTCTTCCCCGCAGCCATCTTCATCCCCACGCTAGCCCGCACCACTCCCACCGCGGCCGCCATCCAACACCTCGGCCCGCTAGCCCTCTGGCTCCGTCCCAACCTCCTTCTCTCGGCCGCTCTCTTCGCCTCCATCTGCACCCTCAACTGCCTCTGCCTCTACGCCTGGGAGCATCCCGCTCCGCGCCTCAACGCTCACTGGACCACTCGCTGGGCCACCCACCACCTCACCCACATCTCCATCGCGATTCTCACCGCCTCCACCCTCACCGCGATCCTCACCCTCCACAACCCCGCAACCGCCCTCCCCGCGACAGCCTGCGCGCTAAGTGCGGCCGCCCTCCTCACCCTCCACCACCTCCGCCGCCGCCTCTCTCCCATCCACCTCCGCGCCGCCGCCGACCTCGTCCTCTTAACCCCACTCCTCCTGCTCCCCTTCACCCGATAACCCTTCGCAAGATGAAGCCCGCACCCCCACCCAACTTCGACCCCGTAGCCCGCATCTACCGCTTCGCCGAATACCTCTCGCTCGGCCCACTCCTGCAGCGCACCCGCACCCACTTCATCCCCCAGCTCCCACCCGCACATCAAGCCCTCATCCTCGGCGACGGCGACGGTCGAGCCCTCGCGACCCTCCTCGCCACCCAACCCCACCTCCAAGCCTTAGCCGTAGACACCAGCGCAGCCATGCTCCACCAACTCCGCCAGCGCAACCGCCCCTATGCCAACCGCCTCCAAACCCTCCAAGCCTCCGCCCTCGATCTCTTCCCCAACGCAACCCCAACAATCGGCCCCCCAGGCCCCCAAGCCCCAGTCACAAACAGTCCAACACAAGTCGCATCCCCGCCCAGAATCAGTTCGGAAGCAGTCCCATCCCCGCCCAAAACCGGGTACCCCGAGGCTTTAGCCTCGGGTCTCATATCCCCTCAAGAAAGCAAGGGGGTTTTAACCCCCGACCTCATCACCACCCACTTCTTCCTCGACTGCCTGACCCAACCCCAACTCGACGCCCTCGCCCAAAACCTCGCCGCCCACACCGCCCCCGGCGCCCTCTGGCTCCTCTCCGATTTCGCCATCCCCGCCACCCCAATCCTCAAACCTTTCGCCGCCGCCTACATCCGTTTCCTCTACTTCGCCTTCCGCATCCTCACCAACCTCCGCGTCACGCACCTTCCTAATCCCCAAGCCTCCTTAACCTCCGCAAACTTCCATCGCGTCGCCCGCCACGAACTCCTCCACGGCCTTCTTTACACAGAAATCTGGCAACGCGGCTAAAATCATCCCCAAGGCGCGATGCAATCCTCTAACCCCCATTTCGTGAACGATCCCCAGTCCGACCCGGAGCCAGCCCCACCCTCGCTCCCCGAGCCCGACCCCGGCGTCTTTCACCCCACCCCCAACCCCGACACCAGGCCCTCCACCACCCTCCCCCCAACCCCTCCACCGGCATCCAACTAAGACGAAATGAACCTATTCATCCTCCGCCACGCAAGTGCGGGCGTTCGCCGCCCCAATCCGCTCCTCGACGTCAAGCGTCCCCTCGACAAGGACGGCAAGGCCCAGTGCCTTCAGCTAGCCCACGTCCTCAACGCGCTCAATCTCAACTTCGACCTCGTCGTCTCCAGCCCTCTCAAGCGCAGCCAGCAGACCGCCCAGCTAGTCGCCACCGAGACCGGCTACGAACAAAAAATCCTCGTCACCCCGGCGCTCGCTCCCACTGCCACCTTCTCGCAGTTCCAGCGCCTTCTGCGCGACCACTCCACCGCCGAAAACGTCCTCGTCGTAGGTCACAACCCCAACATCACCCAGTTTCTCGGCCATCTCCTCGGCGTCGGCACCAACGACGACCCGGCCACCACCCCCGCCCGCATCCGTCTCCGCAAAGGCTCGCTCGCGCGCGTCAACCTCCAGCGCGGCACCGCCGTCCTTCAGTCGCTCCTCGACCCCCGGGTAGTCCGCGCCCTCTACACCACCTCAACCAAGAGCTCGCGCCGAAAGACCTCGCGGAAGTAGCCCGCCTCTTTCTTCAATGACCACTGTTCCAACTCCGCCCCACCCCGCGCCGGAAGCAGCTCCAGCACCACGCGCTTCGGATACACCTTCGTCCGCAGCCGCACCGCCGCCGTCGCCCGATCCTGATTCAGCGCCTCCGCCAGCCGCAGCAACACAATCGCGCTCGTCACGTGCGCATGCTCCTCCACCGGCACATACCGCATCGGCCGTTCCAGCGCCTCCGGCCGGCTCTTCCCCAGGTACCGCGCGATCGCCGCCACAATCGCCCGCTGCACCGGCGAGAACCCAAAGATCTCCGAGTTCGCAATGATGTACTGCGAGTGCCGATGATGTCCCTGGTGGTTCATATACTTCCCCACCTCCTGCATCATCGCCGCCGCCTGCAGCCATAGCCGATACTCCGCCGGCAGCCCATGCACGCTCTCCAGCTGATCAAACAACTGCACCGCATGCTCCCGCTCCGGCTCAGCCTTCCGCGGATCCACCCCATACCGCCGGCACACCTCCAGCACACCCTCCCACCGCTCAGCCTCCATCGTCCGATGCGCGCTCGTGCGCACGTCCGCGTCCGCCAGCATCTGTGCCAGCATCCCATCCCGCAGCCCCAGCCGCGAGAACCGGTACCCCTTCAAGTGCATTCGCTCCAGCAGCGACGCAAACACCTGCGACCCGCCCGCAATAATCTCCGACCGCCGCGGCCCAATCCCTGTAATCGCCGCTCGCTGATCGTTGTCCAGCTTCAACAGCCGATCCGCCATCTTGCGCACCGCCGGTGTATGCGCCTGCAGCAAGCCCACGTGCTTGGCCGCCACCTTCTTCGCACCCCTTCGCCCGACGGCCGCGACCTTCTTCTTTTCCAGCCCCAACTCCAGCGCCGTACTCGCCTCCGCCAGCGCCGCCGCCGTTCCCGAAGTAGCAATCACCAACCCCACCTTCGGCTGTCCCAGTTTCTTCTCCGCCCTGCCCAGCTCGCGATCGATAAACTTCCGCAGCCGCGCTACATCATCCTTCGCCGGCGGATCCACCCTCAAAAATTCAGCCTGCAACCGCACCGCCCCCAGCGGCAGACTCACCATCTGCTGGATCCGCCCCTTGTCCGAAACCGTGACCTCGCAACTTCCGCCGCCCAGGTCAATCAGCAAACACTTCCCCTGCGCCCCCGGCTCATGCGTCACAACCCCCAGGTGAATCAGCCGCCCCTCTTCCAGCCCCGAGATCACCTCCAGGTTCCATCCCGTAGCCGACTTCACCCAAGCCTTAAACGCATCCGAGTTCCGCGCATCCCGCACCGCGCTCGTCGCCACCACCCGCACCTTGTCCACCACCTGCGCCTGCACCGACTTCTGAAACCGCTTCAGCGTCTTGATCGTGTTCGCCATCGCCTCCGGCGAAATCACCCCCGTCTCAAACACGCTCTCGCCCAGCCGCGTCACCTCGCGATCTTCAAACAACGTCTTAAGCCGGTGTCCCTGCACCATCGCAATTGCCAAGCGGCAGGAGTTGGACCCGATATCGATTGCAGCAAAAGTAGGCATCGTCTCTTGGTTCCTTACACCCTGCATCCTTACACGCCCCGCGCAGTGGAAAACCAGCCCCGAACCAGGGAAGCAAGTTGTACGTTCTAAGTTGTAAGTTCTAAGACGTCCCCCTTTACTTACAACCTACAACTCGACAACTCGGCCCTTCCCAACAGCTCCGCCTTTCTCCCCTATCCTCTATCCCCTATCCTCTATCCCCTATCCCCTGCACTTACCCCTTGCGCCGCGCCAGCGGCGCACCCACGCTATCCTTAGAAGACAGCCCTTCGCGGGCGCATTCAACCGCATCCCAACCCGTATCATGAGCACAACCCACGACATGCCGCTCGACTCTGCCACACCTTCGCTTGCCTCTCCTCCCGGCCCGCACTGCCATACCACCGCCGCTGCACCGTCCCGTTGGCCCTTCGCGCACGTCCTCATCCTTCTCGGCCTCTGGCTCATCATCTTCGTCTCCGCCGTCACCACCCCTCCCCTGCTGGACGACGCCGACGCCACCCACGCCCAGGCCGCGCAAGCCATGCTCGCCACCGGCAACTGGGTCACCCTCCACGTCGACGGCATCCGCTACCTCGAAAAGCCACCCCTCCCCTACTGGATCACCGCGATCAGCCTCAAGCTCTTCGCCCCCGCACACCCACCCTACGGCCGCGCAGCCGCCTTCGCCGTCCACTTCCCGCTAGCCCTGACCATCCTCGCGCTAGCCCTGCTAGGCTACGCCTGGTCCCGCCGAGCCTTTACCAACATCGCTCCCGATGGCCGCACGCCCCAACCCACGAGCAACGCCCTCACCCGCCCCACCGACAACCAGCATGCCGCCCTCTACACCGGCATCTTCATCCTTACCTCCGCGGGCGTCTTCCTCTTCACCCGCGTCTTCATCCCCGACGCCCTTCTCTCCCTCCTCCTGGCCTTCACCCTCTACGCCTTCCTCCGCACCCTCCACCCACCAGTAGAGCTCTCACGATCCGTGCAGAACTCTTCGGAGCGCCGCGAACAGGTACCCCGAGGCTTCAGCCTCGGGTTTCATAACCCCACAGATAGGAAGGGGGCTTTAGCCCCCGAGCGAAGCTCGCACTTATGGCCCTACGCCATGTGGGCCGCCCTCGCCCTCGCCGTCCTCACCAAAGGCCTGGTAGCCATCATCTTCATCGTCGCCACCATAGCCCTCTTCCTCTTCTGGACCAACCAACTCTCCCGCTGGCGCGCCCTCAAACCCCTCACCGGCCTCCTCCTCTTCCTGGCCATCGCCGCCCCCTGGCACATCCTCGCCGGCCTCCGCAACACCGGCGGCGCCAACGGTCACGGCTTCTTCTGGTTCTACTTCATCAACGAGCACGTCCTCCGCTTCCTCGGCCGCCGCATCCCCCGCGACTACAACAAGCTCCCCGGCTATCTCTACTGGTCCCTCCACCTCGTCTGGCTCTTCCCCTGGAGCCTCTTCGCCCCCGCCGCCCTCATCGTAGCCTGGCGCAAACGCAAATCCCTCCTCACCCGCACACAGCTCTCGCCCGACACCTCCACAAACCTGTCATCTCGACCGGAGTCCGTAGCTCTACAAAATCCGCCATCTCGACCGGAATCCGACACCCCCACAAATCTGTCCTCTCGACCGGAGCAGGACGGTCTCATCGTCCTGCGCAGCGGAGAGACCCGCAGTTCTGTTTCGTCCGGCAACAATCAGGTACCCCAAGGCTTTAGCCTCGGGTCTCAGAATCCTGCCGAAAAGGAGGGATTCAGCCCCGGCGACGAACAGGTACCCCAAGGCTTTAGCCTCGGGTCTCAGAATCCTGCAGAAAAGGAGGGCTTTAGCCCCGGCGACGAACAGGTACCCCAAGGCTTTAGCCTTGGGTCTCATAACCCCGCAGAAAAGGAGGGCTTTAGCCCCCAGGGCATGCCCTCCGCTCAAACAGGCGAGACCTTCGGCCGCCACACAACCCAACTCCTCATCATCTTCAGCGCCCTGGTTCTCATCTTCTTCTCCATCTCCACCAACCAGGAGTACTACACCTTCCCCGTCTATCTCCCCCTCCTCATGCTCCTGGCCGCAGCCCTAACCACCATACAGCGCACGGCCACCACCCGGGGTGTCCAGGCTGAAACAATCTCCAACTCCGCACCCCCTGGACCCTGGGCCCTGGACCCTGGACCCTCTCCCCTGGACCCCACCCTCCGCCGAGCCCTAACCTTCACCTTCGCCGCCTACACCACCCTGGGCCTCGCAATATCGGCGGCCCTCGCCTACGGCCTCTACTCCGCCCGCAACCTCCCCTTCGTCCCCGACATTGGCGAGCTCCTCGCCCACCGCGACGTCGGCGACTACACCCTCTCCATGTCGCACTTCTTCGACCTCACCGGCCACTCCTTCGCCGCCCTCCGTCTCCCGGCCTCGCTAGCCCTCATCGCCTTCCTCATCGGCCCCGCCATCGCCTGGATCTTCTACCACCGCCGCAAATTCCTCTCCGCCATCCTCGCCATGGCCGCCACCAGCACGGTCTTCCTCGTAGCCGCGCACATCGCCTTCATCCGCTTCAACCCCATGCTCTCCTCGGTCAACTTCGCCCGCACCATCCTCACCCTCGAGCGCACCCACCAGATCGCCCCCAACCCCACCATCCTCATCTTCGGCGACCAGGCCTTCGGCTCCTCCATCCCCTTCTACCTCGACCGCCGCGTCGATCTTGTCAACGGCCGCACCACCTCCATGTACTTCGGCAGCACCTTCCCCGACGCTCCACCCATCTTCCTAACCTCCGCCCAACTCGCCGCCGAATGGGGCCAAGGCCCACGCAAAATCCTCTTCGTCCCGCTAGAAAAGCGAGACGAAGTCGACCAACTCTTAGGCACGCACCAAATCATCCTCCAACAAACCTCCGGCAAAGCCCTCATCACCGACCGCCCGCTCAACAACCCTCAACCCCAGCAGCAATCGAGTACACCAAAGCTGCCGCAACCAGGCTCCGAGGCCCCCCAACAAGCGGGTACCCCGAGGCTTTAGCCTCGGGTCTCATAGCCCGGCAAAAAATTAGGGCTTTAGCCCTAAGGTATGCACTCCTAAGAGCCCTGCAAGAAGCAAAGAAAGTCCCTCAGCCTCAATGCCCTTCGCACCGCCCAACCCGACCACTCACACCGCGCCCCGCCGCCGCTGGCGCGCCTCCTCCCTCGCCCTCATCGTCTCCGCCTGGGCCATCCTCCAGCTCGGTGGCCTCTTCACCCCCGGCCTCCTCGACGACGTCGACAGCATCTACATCCAGGTCGCCCGCGAGATGCTCCAGCGCCACGACTTGGTCACCCCCACCATCGACGGCATCCGCTTCTTCGACAAGCCCCCCCTCATGTACTGGATGGCCGCCGGCTCCATGCACCTCTTCGGCATTCACGACTGGGCCGCCCGCCTCCCCCTCGCTCTCGGTGTCCTGGCCCTCCTACTAGCTGTCTACGCCCTCGGCATCCGCTTCTACTCCCACCCCACCGCACTCCAACTCCCGCCCTCCGCCCGTGACTCAGGAAATCCCCAGGTACCCCGAGGCTTCAGCCTCGGGTCTCATGACCCCGCAAAAAAAGGGGCTTTAGCCCCCGACGCATGGGCTCCCTCGCCATCCATCCCGCCCGACCGCGCCGGCCTCTACGCCGCGCTAGCCATGGCCACCGCCATCGGCCCCTACCTCTACACCCGCTTCTACATCCCAGACATCCTCATCGCCCTCTGGATGACCCTCTCCGTCCACCTCTTCCTCATAGCCCTTGAACGAGTCAACGCCTCGCACACCCCAAACGTCGTCATCTCGACCGAAGGCGCGCCCTTGCGCCGCAGTGGAGAGATCCCTGTATTCCCTCGCCCCACCCAAAACGCTGTCATCGCGACCGGAGCGCGCAGCGCGCAGTGGAGAGACCCGCAGTTGCCCCCGCCACAGGTACCCCAAGGCTTCAGCCTTGGGTCTCATAATCCATCGAAAGAGGAAGGGGCTTTAGCCCCTGAGGTATACCCTCCTTCGTGGTGGAGACAATCCGCACTCCTCCCCTGCCTCGCCTTCGCCGCCGTAACCGCCCTCAACCTCCTCACCAAGGGCCTCATCGGCATCGTCTTCCCCATAGGCTTCGCTCTCCTCTACCTGGCCTTCACCCATCAACTCCACCTGCTCCGCAAACTCCACCTAATCCCCTCCACGCTAGTCTTTTTAATCATCGCGGCCCCGTGGCACATCCTCGCGGCCATCCGCAACCCACCCATCGCCATGCCTCCCGGCCTCGGCCTCCCCGCGCACGCCGGCTGGGCCTGGTTCTATCTCTACAACGAGCACATCGCCCGCTTCCTCGGCCGCCGCATCCCCCACGACTACGGCCAGGTCCCCATCCCCATCTTCTGGGCCCTCCTCCTCCTCTGGCTCTTCCCCTGGGTAGCCTTCCTTCCCGCCGCCCTCGCAGACGCCTATCGCACCCTCCGCCGCCGCACCCCCACAACCCCGGGTGACCCACCTTCGCGCCCGCCTTTGTCTGCCAATGTGGGCTCGCAAGACCCGGGTGACCCATCTTCGCGCCCGCCTTTGGGCGCTAAGGTGGGCTCGCAAGGTGCCCCAGGTCTTGACTCTCGGGCCTGGGTTGGCAAAACCTCCAGCCCTGCCCAGAACCCTCCGCCGTCCGCACAAGACGTTTCGGAAACTCACAACCCGGTACCCCGAGGCTTCAGCCTCGGGTCTCATAGCCCCGCAGACGAGTGGGCTTTAGCCCCTGAGGTATGCTTTCCCCAACCCACGCAATCCCGCCAAAAGGAAGCCGCCCTCTCCAACCTCCTCTGGGCCGGCATCATCCTCGGCTTCTTCACCCTCTCCTCCCGCCAGGAGTACTACCACCTCCCCGCCCTCCCCGCGCTAGCCCTACTAGTAGGAGGCTTCCTCGCCGCCGCCGATGCCCGTTTCGGCAAGTCCTCTCTAGCAACTCCCGCCGTCCGCGTAGGACCCGTTCGCGCAGGACTACGCAGCAGCCTCTACGGCCTCGTCCCCCTCTGCACCCTCCTCGCCCTCCTCACCGGCTACTTCGCCCTCACCGCGCCCACGCCCCACCCCGGCCTCACCCTCAACGACGCCCTCTCCTCCAACCCCGCCCTCTACGACCTCTCCCTCGGCCACATCTTCGACCTCACCACCCAGGCCATGGGCTTCTTCCGCGGCCCACTCCTCACCGTAGCCCTCTGCATGCTAGCCTTAGGCCCCATCGCCTGGCTGGTCCGCCGCCGCAACCCCTTCGCCGCAAACCTCCTCATCGCCGCCGCCATGATCGGCACCCTCACCGCCGCCCACGCCGGCCTGGTCCGCTTCTACCCCATCCTCGGCTCCAAGCCCCTCGCCGAGGCCATCGACGCCCAATACCATCCCGGCGACCTAATCATCCTCGACGGCGAGCTAACCTCCGGCTCCACCCTCCTCTTCTACACCCCGCAGTCCGCCGCCCCCGTCCTTCTAGTCAACGGCCGCATCAACGGCCCCTGGTTCGGCAGCTTCTGGCCCCACAACCCCGCCCCCGACGGCCTCCCCAGCATCTTCCTCAACGACGCCCAGCTAGCCCACCTCTGGCACGGCCCCCACCGCATCTTCCTCCTAACCTACAACCCCAAAACCCGCACCGCCGACCTATTCCCCTACGCCCCAGTCCACACCTTCGCCACCGCCGGCGGCAAAACCATCCTCACCAACCGCTAAAAGCAGTGTGCAGAGCGTAGAGACAGCGGATGCCCCACATCCGTTTGTGACTAACCAGATGTGGACCACCCGCAGTAGTAGACTCGAGAGGAATTAAAATCACAACCGGCCGGAAAGATGAGCGATGACCGTACAATTTCGCATAATTCTGTTGACCTTATTCATATTGGCAGGAATCCGTTCGTGGGCGCAAGGTCATTCACCGTCACCACGAAGTACGAACGCATTTCCCTTCCTCGTGCTGAATGGAACGTGTACTGAAGACAGCAATGTGGCGGAAGGCCCTCTTGATACCGATCTTAGTCAAAGGAAATCACGTTTTTTCTGTGACGAAGCAGTCATCATTTACCTAGATAACGCCAAGTCACACGTCATAATCGACTTCGCAGAAAAGGAGGCTCACCATTCTCCTGTTCTCGGCTTTGCCGGATACCTAAACAAAGATAGCGTCATGCAGGTTGAAAACGTCTATATCTATTCAAAAGATGCGACAGAAGCGAGCGATGGTGTCTGCAAGTTGTTCTACAAAAATCAGCGTCTGGATTCCATCGGATGCGCGTCAAACGTAGACGAGATGGGGCGCCGAACCATCGTTGAAGTGATCTTCAAAGGATCCACTAGCACGCCTTAGTGCCTTTCTCCCCTATCCCCTATCCCCTCCACCCCTATCCCCCGCCTCACTCCTCCACCCGCCCCCCATCCTTCAACTTATAAATCTTCCCCCGATAATCAACTCAGAAGAGAGACAAAAATCCTGCTAGACGCAACGTAGCCCATGGGCTACAATCCTAATAATGATCGAGATTCGGGAGACGGAGACGTTTTCCACCTGGCTACGCAAGCTTCGGGACTCCAGGGCAAAAGCCAAAGTCGCCAGTCGCACCCGGCGATTAGCCTTCGGTAATCCGGGGGATGTTCGCCCTGTCGGAGAAGGAGTCAGCGAGTTGCGCATCGACTACGGGCCAGGCTACCGAGTCTACTACGTGCAGCGCGGGAGCACCCTGATTCTCCTCCTGTGCGGCGGCGACAAAAGCACGCAAGCCAAGGACATCGCAACAGCCCACAAGCTGGCCAAGGAGGCAATATGAGCTCAGTCAAGACACAACCATTCGACCCCGCAAACTATCTCGACGACGACGAGGCCATCGCCACCTACATGAGCGACGCCCTCGAAAGCGGCGACCCCTCGTTCATAGCCGACGCGCTCGGAGTCGTCGCCCGCGCCAGTGGCATGAGCGAAATCGCGCGAAAGATCGGCATGTCCAGAGAAAGCCTCTACCGTGCCCTGAGCGCAGACGGCAACCCGGAGTTCGCAACGGTTCTGCGAGTCATGCAAGCGCTGGGCCTCACCCTATCCGCCATCCCCACCCAAAGCAAGAACGCAGCCTGATCTACCAACGTCTTCTCTACGCTCTACACTCTATCCCCTGCCTTATCCCAACCCCGCCATCGGTTGCCTGCCCCCCTGCTTTTCCTCCTAAAACCCCCTCCCACGCCCCATCTCCCCGCCGCAAACAACCACCTTCGTCCCATCGCTCCTCTAACCACATGACGCCTCTGGCGAACGAAGTCCACCGGGGGCCAAGGAGCCTCAAATGAAACTTCGCACCGCCCTCCCACTCTCCGTCGCAGCCTTCTCTCTGGTCCTGTTGCCCCCCGCATTCGCCCAATCCCAATCTGGATCCCAATCTGGATCACAGTCGGGATCCCAGACGAATTCCTCCCAGGATAGCCAGTCCCAAACCGGCCAGTCGCAATGGGGAAACGGCAGCTACCACATGCGCGGCAAACACGAGGCCATGGAGATGGTCCCCGCCCGCGCCGCTCTCGACCGCACCCTCAACGCCGACAAGGACCACCCCGGTGAACAGTTCCGCGCCACCCTCGCCCGAAAAGTCCAACTCCACAACGGCACCGAACTCCCCGCCGGCACCATCCTCGTCGGTCGTGTCGCCACCGATGACATGAACGAGCAAGGCAGCTCCAAGCTCGCTCTCCGCTTCACCACCGCCATGCTCAAAGACGGCCAGAACGTTCCCATCAAGGCCACCATCGTCGGCATCGACCCGCCCGAGTTCACCAACGGCGAAGGCTATCCCGTCGCCCCCGGCGATCAGACCCCGAACACCTGGAACGACGGAACCCTCGCCATCGATCAGATCGGCGCGCTCTCCGGCGTGGACCTCCATAGCAAAATCGCCAGCAGAGACTCCGGCGTCTTCGTCTCTACCACCAAAGACAACATGAAGCTGAGAGCCGGAACCGAACTCGAGCTAGCCATCGCAAGACAACAGCGTCAGCCCATGCACGAGATGAACGGCATGAACAACAACGGCATGAACAACAATGGTATGAACAATAACGGCATGAACAAGAACAACACCAACGGAGGCGGCCAGCAGTAACCCACGCACCACGCCGCTACAATCCACTATCAACCCCCAAACAAAAAGCCCATCCAGTAGCGTCCCCGCAACCGGATGGGCTAATCCCTCCCACGAATCTTCAAAGGTATTCCCCGCACAATCTCTACTCGCCTTCTCTACCCGCCTTCTCTACGCTCTACACTCTATCCCCTATCCCCTGCTTTACTCCTCCACCCGTCCCCCATCCTTCAACTTATAAATCTTCCCCCGATAATAAAAATTCTCTCCGCCATAACTTCCCACCCAAAGCACCCAACCCAACAAATCCCGCAGCGGATAAATCGCCGCGTTATAAAAACTCTCAGGATCACCCATCACCCCAAGAATCGCCCCCGCCTGCAGCCACCGATTCAAGACCATCACCACCAACCAGGCTATTCCCAGCGCTGCGTGCCCACTCAGCAATCCCCACACCAACCCTAATAACCCAAAAGGCATGGAAAAGGTAAGTCCACTTCCTAAGTGCCCCCACGGCCGCGACCGCCGCGTGCTTTGCATCCACCGCAACTGGTTCCGAAAGCTCAACCAGAACGGCGAATCCTGCACCATCAGCCGAATCACATACGTCGCCATGCGCACGCCCTTCCCCTGCGTCGCCAGCCGGTTCCCAATCACAAAATCATCGGCATAAAACTGTCCCAACTCATCAAACCCGCCCACATCCTGAAAGCTCTTCTTCGGCAACACCATCGTTGCGCCCAGCGCAAACTTCGTTCCCTCCAGCATGTCCGCCACCAGCACACCCGAGCTCATCTCCACACTCTTGCCCACCGCATCCAACTGCGAAGCAAATCCACCGCCCGCATGCGCCGTCCCTAAATACAAACAGCTAGCCAAACCGCAATGCGGATCCTTCAACGTCTGCACCACCCGCAGCAGATAGTCCTTCTCCACCCGCACATCCGCATCGCTGGTCACATACATCGCATGCGCCGCCACCGCATCCATCGCTGCCAACGAATACACCTTCGCATTATGAAACTTCGGCGTAGGCTCACCGCACGTCACATACCGCGCACTCACTCCCGGATACCGATCCCCCACCACCCGTGCCAGCTTCAACCCCTCATCCGTCTCCTGCCGCGCACAAAACAGCAGCTCCCACTCCCCCGGATACTCCTGCTCAAAGAAGCTCTCCAGGTTGCGCTCCAGCCCAGCCTCGGTCCCATGCAGCGGCTTCAGCATACTCACCGCAGGCAGAAAATCCGCAACCTCACGCTGCTCCCTCCGCCGCCGCAACCCAAACCGCACTGCCGCCACCACCACCATCGCGCAGTAGATCGATGACGTCACCGAACCCACCACCGCCACCCAGAAAACCACGTTCACCAAAACCTTCATCGCACCGAACCAAAAAGAGATAGCCAAACTGGTAATTGGCCTCGCGCCAGCTCCACCACATCCAGCACCATCCCCAAGTCTACGCGACCAAACTCTGCAACAATGGCATCCAGGCTCCCGCATGAGACTGCAACGCATCCTCACCAGCTTCCTCGCCTCCACTCGGCCTTAGCTGAACGCTGACACCAAAGCCTCCGCACGAACTTCACCTCTCCGGCAACTCATACTCAAACCCATACGAGTGCTTCCCTCCCTCAATCTTTATCTGCAACGTCCCACTCAATCCGCGCAGCTCCCCCGTCCCCGAATTTTTCACCACCACAATATGCATCACCCCAGACTCCGCATCACCCTTCTTCATCGTCGCCGTGTGCGCAAAGTAAAAACTCCCCGGGCGCCCATTCAACTTCCCCTCAAATCTCTCCATCGCCACATAGGCCATCGCTCCAGTCTCCTCGGTCACACTCGAAAGCATCTCCGTTTTCGAGCTCCCCGTCAGCACCCCGCTCCACTCCTTCTCAAACCCCACCCGCACAATCCCCGCATCCTTCTCAAACGCCGACCCCTCCTGCGGCAGCGTCCGCACCGTAAACGTTCCCTCACCATGCATCATCGCGTCTCCCTTCATCGCAACTCCTCCCTGCGCATGCAGCGCACCCGCCAGCAACGACCCAGCGACTATCCTGTAAGCAAGATTCACGTCCGCACCTCAAGCAAACTCTATGCCGCCTCCTCCCAAATCTCTTGTAGAAACGCGACAGCCGCGCACCCCGCAGAAGGAGCCCGCAAACTTCCCCCCACGCATCGACCCACCGCGCGGCGTCCTGCAAGCCCTCGACAACCGCGGCAGCGCCTTCTTCCATCAACGTCTTGCTCCCATCCCCGCTCTCCAGCCCTACATCCAACACCTCTGGTTCGTCACCTGGGATCTCCGTAACCAACCTCCCAGCCTCGCTGAAACCCTGCCCCATCCCAACTGTTATCTCGTCTTCGAAACCGGCCTCAAGCCCGCCGACACAAAGGCCGAAGTGGCCGGCGTCTCCACCACCAAATTCACACGCCGCATGGAAGCCTGGGGCCAGGTCTTCGGCCTCAAGTTCACCCCCGGCGGTCTCCGCGCCTTCACCCCAACCTCCATCAGCAAACTCACCGACCGCGTCCTGCCCGCGCAAAAAATCTTCGGCCCAACCATCCTCCCGCTCGCCGCCACCATCAACGCCCTCCGCAACCCCACCGAGATGGCGCACACCGCAACCATCTTCCTCGAACCCCTCATCCCACCCTCCCCCGACCCCAACATCACCCTCAGCACGCAGCTCGTTCACCTCATCCTCACCGACCCCGCCATCCTCACCGTCGAATCCCTCGCCACCCGCAGCGGCTACAGCATCCGCTCCCTCCAGCGCCTCTTCCGCGACTACATCGGCACCACCCCCAAGTGGGTCATCCGCCGCTACCGCCTTCACGAACTCCTCGAGCGCCTCCACCATCCCGCCATGCCAAACATCGCGCAACTCGCCGCCGAACTCGGCTACGCCGACCAGGCCCACCTAAGCCACGACTTCCGCCGCCTCTCCGGCTACACGCCCCAGCAATACCGCAAGCACTCCAGGAAAATTGCGCAGACACCACCGCACCCGCAGCATCCAACACCTCATGCCGACACCACAATCGAATGACACCGAAGTCCTGATCCTCGGCGCCGGCATCTCCGGCCTAGCCGCCGCGCGAGCCCTCGCCGAGCGCGGCCTCCGCGTCACCCTCCTCGAAGCCAAAGACCGCATAGGCGGCCGCGTCTTCACCCACACCACGCAGGACGGCTCCATCATCGAACTAGGCGCCGAGTTCATCCACGGCCGCCCTCCCGAACTCTGGGCCCTCATCAACGAGTGCAACGCTCCCACCACCGAGCGCAGCGGCGCCACCCTCCGCGAACAATGGAGCAGCGGCCTCTCCGAAGACGACTCCCAGGACGACACCCTGTTCAAGCCTCTCGAAGAGCTCGAAGACTTCGCCGGCAACGACATCCCCTTCGCCGCCTGGCTCTCCACCAGCAACGTCCCCGACGCAGACCGTAACGCTCTCCTCGGCTACGTCGAAGGCTTCAACGCCGCCGACGCAACTCGCATCAGCGTGAAGGCCCTCGGCGCTCAACAAAAAGCCGAAGACGCCATCGAAGGCGATCGCATGGCCCACGTCCAAACCGGCTACGCCACTCTCGCCAACCATCTCGCCGCGCGCATCAAATCCCTCGGCGGCAACCTGCACCTCAACACCGAAGCCCTCCGCATCCGTTGGCGCGAAGGCTCCGTCGAAG
The DNA here is from genome assembly GCA_049578265.1 of Acidobacteriaceae bacterium. Taxonomy (GTDB): domain Bacteria; phylum Acidobacteriota; class Terriglobia; order Terriglobales; family Acidobacteriaceae; genus Granulicella. The sequence goes on along the minus strand of JBAULP010000128.1, from coordinate 13,941 downwards.
TCGACACCCCCACCGGACTCTTCACCGCCGCAAAGTGCATCGTCACGCTCCCCCTGGGCGTTCTGCAAGCCGGCTTCCCCATCCACCCCGAACCCGAAGCCATCGCCGCCGCGCGCCGCCTCGCCATGGGCCACGCCCTCCGCTTCACCCTTCTCTTCCGCGACCGCTGGTGGCTAACCTCCAACTCGCTCCCCAAACCCACCCTCGAAACCATGAGCTTCCTCTTCACCCCACAGCGCGAAATCCAAGTCTGGTGGACAGCCCACCCCGAACCCGAACTCCAACCTGCCATCACCGCATGGATCGGCGGCCCCGCGGCAAAATCCCTCACCGGCAAATCCCCCACCCAACTAGGCCGCGAAGCCTGCGCCACACTAGCCTCCGTCTTCAGCCTCCCCGAAGACCTCATCCAATCCCAACTCATCTCAACCCACACCCACGACTGGACCACCGACCCCTTCTCCCGCGGAGCCTACAGCTACATCCCGGCCGGCGCCATCGACGCCCCCGCCATCATGTCCCAACCCCAATCCAATACCCTCTTCTTCGCCGGCGAGCACACCGACACCACCGCCCACTGGGGCACCGTCCACGCAGCTCTCCGCACCGGCCTACGCGCCGCCGCTCAAGTTTTAGGCGAACTCTAACTCAACCACCAACCGAAAATCCCACCTACCGCACCGGCTTCTTCCGAAACGGCACCAACCCCGGCGTCGGAGGCCCCTGCTGCATCCGCGTCAGCATCTCATTCCGCACATAGTCCACGAACCCCTGCATCTGCCGGTTCATCTCCTCCATACGTTCCCGCATCTGCAACACCACCGCAATCCCGGCCATATTCACGCCCATCTCGCGCGCCAGGCTCAAAATAAACTCCAGCCGCTCCAGGTCCTCGTCCGTATACAGCCGCGTGTTCCCCTCCGACCGCGACGGCCGCAACAACCCTTCGCGCTCATATAGCCTCAGCGTCTGCGGATGGATCTCATACATCTCCGCCACCGCCGAAATCATGTACGCGCCCTTGGTCTTTCGCTTCGTAGCCATTCGTTGCGTACCCATCCCCCTGCAGAATAACTCCTTCTGTTCGAATAGTGCACCACAAGTTGCACCCTCCGTATCACAATCGATCCACCCGGCATCATAATGCCCATATGAGCCGACTCAATCTCACCACCCTCGCCGCCGCCGCCACGGCCACCGCTGCCGGAATCGCCATTACCTCCGTAGCCTCCGCCGTCGTCGCCACCGGCGCGGCAGTCCTCGTCGTGCGTGCCGTCCGCTCCCGCAAACACTCCGCTCTCGCCCCCAATCCCAACGCCCCGCGTCCCGTCGTCCTCATCACCGGAGGCTCCCGCGGCCTGGGTCTCGCCATCGCCGCGCGCTTCGCCCAAAACCCCGTGCGCCTCGTCCTCGCCTCGCGCAACCTCGAAGAACTTCAGCAGGCCCAGGACCACCTCCTCTCGCAATCCCCACACCTTCGCCCTGAAGATTTCCACCTCGTCGCCGCCGACCTCTCCAAGCCCGAAGAGTGCGACCGCCTCATCGCCGAAACCATCGCCCGCTTCTCCCGCATCGACGTCCTCATCAACAACGCCGGCATCATCGACGTAGGCCCCATCGAATCTCAGACCATCGAAAACTTCGAGCGCACCATGCAGATTAACTTCTTCGCCGCGCTCTACACCACCTGGGCCGCACTCCCGCACATGCGCAAGCAGCAACCCCTCTCTGGCTCGCGCCGCGCCTCTATCGTCAACATCGCCTCCCTCGGCGGCAAGATCGCTGTCCCCCACATGCTCCCCTACTCCGCCGCAAAATTCGCGCTAGTAGGTTTCTCCGAAGGCCTCCACGCCGAACTCCGCCACAAGGGCATCCGCGTCACCACCGTCTGCCCCGGCCTCATGCGCACCGGCGGCGAAGCCCACGCCCACTTCATCGGCAACGCCGAAGCCGAGCGCCGGTGGTTCAACTTCGCCGCCAAAACCCCGCTCGTAGCCGTCACCGCCAAACACGCCGCCAACCGCATCTACCACGCCGTCCTCTGCGGCCGCTCCGAGATCACCATCAGCCCCCAAGCCTTCCTGGCCGCCCGCCTCGCAAACCTCTGCCCCGAAGCCGTCCAATACGCCAACGCCCTAACCAACGAACACCTCCTCCCCAAAGCCCCCACACAATAGCTCTTGTTCTAGTCCGTTTGCAGTTGCTTTTTTGTCTGCCATCCCGAAGCGATCCGCAGTTGCCTTTTTGTTTGTCATCCCGAAGGGATCTGCAGTTGTATTTGCAGTTGCCCTTGCCCTTCTGGCTGTCATTCCGAGCGCAGCGAGGAACCTGCTTCTCGCTTGCGCAGCAAGCGCCCGCCCTTCCTCAATCCTCATCCTTCGCCCCATACACCGAACTCAGCGTCGCCTCCTACGATTTACCCTCTTCTGATTTCACAAGCAACCCTCCCTCAACCCGTCACATCGATTAATCAGAAGTGATAGAGCAGCCAACATTTATGTGCGGCTGTTGATGTCCCTCTGCAGCATGTGTCCGGTAGCGTGCAGCGTCCTGCCGACAGCCTCCTAACCGGCTGGCACCGACTCGAACTCTCGCGAGGTTGCTGACAACTCCCCTATGTCCCAATGCCTTCGTAAAGGCCGCACGAAGAAAGAGGTTAACTCCCATGAAACGCTTTCAGAAGTTCTTCACCGCTTGCGGTGCTGGCGTAGCGTTGCTTTTTTTCGCCTCCACAGGCATCGCTCAAATGCAGCACAAGATCGGCTTCATGACCGACTTCCCCTTTTACGTCGGTAACGCCGAAATGCCCGCCGGCACCTACATCATCCGACAGCCCCAGACCGACACCAACCTCCTTCAGCTCCAGAGCAAGGACGGCATGCATGAAGCCTTCATCGACGTCCTTCCCACAACCCCCGACCAGGCGTACAAGCACACCAACGTCACCTTCAACCGCTACGACCACACCGACTTCCTCAGACGTATCTCGCTAGGAGGTCAGCGCTTCGGCTACCGCGTCGCCGAGACCCGAGCCGAAGAACACGAAGCCGCCCACACCAAGGCCGTAGAACACTCCGTAAACGCAACAGCGGACTAACCCACCCGCAAGCCCCACCAACACCAAACCAACCTTCACCCCTTAAAAATCTTGCGCCTGAAGCAAACACTTCAGGCGCAACGCACTGCTTAGAAATCCAACCACCATCCAATCAACTAGCCTTCTTCATCGCCTCCGGCACCACCACCCCCGCCGCCTTCATCAACGTCCGCAGCGCCGAGTTCACCGCCTCCGAATCCGGAAACACCGCCTTCACATCCGGATCCAGCGACACCAGTCGATCAACATCCTTGAAGTGCCCCGCATACTTTCCACGAACCCCCTCGGAGAAGTCATACTCTGGCAACATCTCGTCTTCCACTTCACAGTTTTCGCTCATAGTCTCTCCTCTCCCTGGACGTCGGCTTGCGGGCGCTGATAATGCGGTACGTCACATCACGCTCCACATGCACCACCGTTAACATTCTGCTCTCAGCCGAGAGTCCAATCAAGATAAAACGGCTCTCGTCCTGCGAATGAAGAGGGTCAGGAACCGTAAGGCTCAAGTCATCTTCAAAAGCCGTAGCAGCTTCCAAAAACGTCACACCATGTTTCAGGTGGTTGGCAGCAGCCTTCTCGCTGTCCCACTCAAAATGCAGTCCCCCGACATCGAACCGTATCGTGCTCATACCGACGCCAGCATCTCCGCCCGCGGATCCTCCGGGTTCAACTTCTGCAACTCCCTCAAAATCTCCTTCGACCGTTCATCCTGCACCTTCGGCACCACGATCTTCACCTCCACAATCTGGTCCCCGCGGTGCCCCTCATTGGTCGCCGACGTCACGCCCTTCTCCCGCATCCGCAGCTTCTGCCCCGTCTGCGTTCCCGGCGGAATCTTCACCTGCGCCCGCCCCGACTCGGTCCCCGAACCATCCACCGTCGGCACCTCAATCTTCGCGCCCAGCGCGGCCTCCATCGCCGTCACCGGCACAGAAATATGGATGTCATCGCCCACCCGCCGAAACAGCTTGTGCGGCTCCACCTTGATAATCAAATACAGATCCCCATTCGGCGCGCCCTCAGTCCCAGCATTCCCCTTACCCGCCAGCCGAATCCTCTGCCCATCCCTCGTCCCCGCCTTAATGTTGAACGACAGCGGCTCCTTGCGCGTCAACACGCCCGCACCATCGCACGTCGGGCAAGCGTTCTGCACCTTGCCACTTCCTCCGCACCGCGGGCATTGAATGTTGAACTTCATCCGCCCACCCATCTGCGTCACCTGTCCCGTGCCATGGCACTCCGGACACTCCATGCTTCCACCCAGCACCGCCTTACCCTTGCACGTCGGGCACTGCTCCTGCCTGTGAATCTCCAACCGCGTCACGCCTCCGCGAATCGCCGTCCAGAAATCAATCTCCACCTGGTACTCCAGATCCGTCCCTGGCTGCGGCCCCCGCGCCTGCCGCCCGCCTCCACCAAACATCCCCGAGAACACATCCTTGAACCCCCCAAACCCCTCACTCGATCCGCGCGACGAACTCTTCCCTCCGCCCTGGAACCCCGAAAAATCAAACCCCTCAAAATCAAACGGCACACCCTGCCCGCGCCCACCACCGCCGCCCGGAGCATATCCACCGCCGCCAAATCCGCCAGCACCCGCACCGCCTCCACCCGGAGCCCCACCCCCCCGCGCATACGCCTCCGCAGTAGCGGCATCTATGTTGTCGGAGTAGAACCCAACCTGGTCATAGATCTTCCGCTTCTTGTCCTCGCTCAGCACGTCATTGGCTTCAGAGATCTCCTTGAACTTCTCCTCAGCCTTCTTATCGCCAGGATTCACATCCGGGTGATACTTCCGCGCCAGCTTCCGAAACGCCTTCCGTATCTCATCCGCCGTAGCCGTCTTCTTCACGCCCAGCGTGCCGTAATAATCCTTAGTCTTCGTCGCCATATCTGTCTCTCAACTTACTCCACCAGCCTCATCATGAACAGAGCCTTACGCTCCGCCCGCATCCTTCTGGCACCCAGGACACCAGAACAAATTCCGCCCCCCGAACCCTTCCATCTTCATCACCTTCGTCCCGCAAACAAAACACTCCCGCCCATTCCGCCGATACACATAATGAACCTCCTCCTTCAACGGCAATCCCCTCTTCTTCAGCACCCGATCCCGCGCCCGCGTCGTCACAATCCTCCGATCCACCATCCCCGCACGCATCAACCCGACCGCATCCCTCCACATCCCGCGCAGCGTCTTCTCCGCCACATCCCTCCCCGCAACAAACGGACTCACCCCAGCCCGAAACAACAACTCCGCGCGATAAATATTCCCAATCCCCGCCACGACCTCCTGCTCCATCAGCAGCAGCCCCACCGGCTTCTTACTCTTCGCCATCCTCTCCAGCGCTCGCTCCGGCCCATCGCCATTCAGCGGATCAGGCCCCAGCCTCGCCCGCAACTTCTCCCACTGCGCCTCCGTGTACACCGTGCAGTCCATCGGCCCGCGCAACTCCACCCACGCCACATCCTCCGCCTTCAACCCACTCGTCCCATCATCCTCCGAGTACCACCCATGCCGCTGAATCTGCACCAACCCGGGTGCCCCATCAAGACCGGGTGCCCCATCTCCCCTGCGTGCCCCACCTCCACCGGGTGCCCCATCTTCTCGCTCGCCTTTGGGCGCTGCGGTGTGTTTACGAACCTTCGCCGCACTCCACATCCTCAACCGCAGTGCACCCTTCACCGCCGGCAGCGCACCCGACCCCTCCGTAAAATCTCCCTGCAATCCCAAGTGCACATGCAGCACCCGGTCCCGCCCAAAGTCATACCCCAAATGTTTCCCCACCGCCCGCACCCCACGCAACCTCCGCCCATCCAACATCCCCGAATCCAAAAACCGCCCCTGCGGCCCATCCACCCGCACCACACCCCCACCCAAAGCAGCAGCATGCCGCTCCGCCCACCGATGAATCTCATTCCCCTCAGGCATCACCACTCACTTTCACGAATACAACCCCCGACAGATAAGGAAAGGCGGGACCCAGGTCCCGCCAGTCAAAACCGCACAGCTCAAACCACGCTACTTCAATTCCAAACCGCAGACGCCTTAATCGCCTCAACACTAAACATCTGGTCCGGCTCAACCTCCCGCATCTTGATCACGAACGCCTCAGCCTCTTCGCGAGACCCAAACACACTCCGCTGATACAACCGCCCCGCCCTTAGCGCATCGCACTGCCACAGCGTCTCCCGCGCATGCGCGCTAGCATCGCCCAGATCCCAGCGCACCTCCACAGGCCACGCCTGGTCCTCGCCTCCGTTCCTCACCCTGTCATTCGTCATCGCTTCACCTCCATCTCTTTAGACCCAAATTCCATCCAAACGACGCGGCCCAATCAACGCAGCCAGTACCACCCCGCCGCATCAAGACACCACTCACCACTCACCACTCACCACTCACCACTCACCACTCATGAGACGAACAAGGAGGAGCCGAAGCCCCTCCTCATCCAGTACGCACTGCACTTGCTTTATGTTCAGCGCCGTCAGCGCAGCTTACTTCTCTGCGTCAACATACTCCGCATCGATCACGCCTTCGTCCTTCTTCCCTTCATCGGCAGTCCCAGCGGCGGCAGCATCTCCGTCCGTCGGAGCCGTCGCGCCAGCCGCCGCGTTAGCCTTGTACACAGCCTCCGCCAGCTTGTGGCTAGCCGCCGTCAGCTTTTCCTTAGCAGAGTTCATGTCCGCCGTAGAAGCCTCGCCGGCAAGCGCGCTCTTCGCTTCAGCCAAGGCCGATTCAACCTCGCCCTTGTCCGCCGCATCGACCTTCTCGCCGCCATCCTTCAGCATTTTCTCGACGTTGTACACCATGGAGTCAAGCTGGTTCCGAGCCTCGATCTTCTCCTTAGCTTCCTTGTCCTCAGCCGCATGCGCCTCGGCATCCTTCGCCATGCGCTCGACCTCTTCCTTGCTCAAACCCGAAGAGCTCGTAATCTGGATCTTCGCGTCCTTGCCCGTAGCGTTGTCCTTCGCATGCACGTTCAAAATGCCATTCGCATCGATGTCGAACGTCACCTCAATCTGAGGCACGCCACGCGGAGCCGGCATAATGCCGCCCAGCTTGAACTTGCCCAGCGTCCGATTCTGCGCCGCCATCGGTCGCTCACCCTGCATCACATGCACCTCAACCTCGGTCTGGTTATCAGCCGCCGTAGAGAACGTCTCCGACTTCTTCGTCGGAATCGTAGTGTTGCGAGGAATCATGCTCGTAGCAACTCCACCCATCGTCTCAATCGACAACGTAAGCGGAGTCACATCCAGCAGCAGCAGGTCCTTCACATCGCCAGCCAGCACGCCAGCCTGCACCGCCGCGCCAATCGCCACAACCTCATCCGGGTTCACACCCTTATGCGGCTCCTTGCCGAACAGCTTCTTCACCAGCTCCTGGATCGCCGGCATACGCGTCTGTCCGCCAACCAGCACGACCTCATCGATCTTGCTCGAGTCGATGCCCGCATCCTTCAGCGCCTGCTTGCAAGGCCCAACCGACTTCTCGAGAAGGTCCGCAACCAACTGCTCCAGCTTCGCGCGGGACAATGTCCTCACCAGGTGCTTCGGCCCGCTAGCGTCCGCCGTCACAAACGGCAGGTTGATCTCCGTCTCCTGCGCCGTCGACAACTCGATCTTCGCGCGCTCGGCAGCATCCTTCAGCCGCTGCAGCGCCATCTCGTTGCCCTTCGCCGTGAGATCAAGACCAGTTTCTGTCTTGAACTCCGAGATCAGCCAATCCACAATCCTCTGGTCAAGGTTGTCGCCACCAAGGTGCGTATCCCCGTTGGTCGACTTCACCTCAATCACGCCATCACCCACCTCAAGGATCGAAATATCGAACGTACCGCCGCCGAAGTCATACACGGCAATCGTCTCGTCCTTCTTCTTATCCAATCCGTAGGCCAGCGCCGCCGCAGTAGGCTCGTTCACAATGCGCTTGACATCAAGTCCAGCAATTTTTCCGGCATCCTTGGTCGCCTGCCGCTGCGCATCGTTGAAGTAAGCCGGAACCGTAATCACGGCCTCGGTCACGCTCTGTCCCAAATAGTCTTCAGCAGCCTTCTTCAGCTTCTGCAAAATCATCGCCGAGATCTCAGGCGCGGTATATTCCTTACCCTGCGCCAGCACCGCCACGTTGTCGCCCTTGGCCACAACCTTGTACGGCACCATCTTCATCTCGTCCGACACTTCGCTAAGCCGGCGTCCCATGAACCGCTTGATCGAATAGATCGTGTTCTCCGGATTCGTGATCGCCTGCCGCTTGGCCACCATGCCCACCAGTCGCTCACCGCTCTTGGTAAACGCAACAATAGACGGAGTGGTGCGCCCGCCCTCTTCATTCGGAATGACCTTCGGCTCGCCGCCTTCCATCACCGCGACGCAGCTATTCGTCGTTCCAAGATCAATACCAATAATCTTTCCCATATCCCTGTCCTCATCCTGGGGCATTTAGCCCGAAACTCTAGCTCGACTCTCACTAGTTTTGCATGTGAGTGACTTACTGTCAACTTATATGATGGAGATTGTCGCTCAGAAGTTGCAAAGATTTCAGGATGCAAGGAGTAAGGAGTAGAGAGTAAGGAGTAGAGAGTAGAGGGTGGGAGTGCTGGTTCAGGGTGGATCGCTCCATTTGGGTTGGAGCGATCAGGCTTGCCCGGCTCATTTGCATTTTCTACTCCTTACTCCTTACTCTCTACTCCTTGCTTCCGCCCCCAGGTCAGCAGATACACCAGCAAGACCACCGCCCCCAATCCCCCAACCACCCCCTCCGCCCCAGCCAACCCGCGCCCACCCCACGTGTCCCCGCCCCACCCATCCACCAGCGCCATATACAGCACCGGCACATTCCCCAGAGAATTAATAATCGAGTACCGCCCACTCCCACTCTTCCCCGAATCCCCCAAAAACTCCAGCACCACCGCCGTAAACATCGCATAGCAGCACCCCACGCTAAACAGATACCCCAGCACCCCGACCATATACGTCCAGGGGCGCATAGGCCCCAGCATCATCAAGTAAAGCGGCACGCAGTTGATCAGCATCACCACCATATACAGCACGGTAGCCCGCATCCGAACCTTCACCAACGCCATCACCCCAGACCCCGCCGCCACCAGCAGCCCACCCAGCAACCCATTGATCCACGCGACATTATCCCCGCTCACCCCATACTGCCGCGCAATCCCCGGCAGCAACCCCACTGCCGACCCGCTGCCCCCCGGACACAGCAAAATCGCAATATAAGGCAGCGCCGCCCACCGCCAGAACGTACCCTTGAACTCCGATCCCACCCTCCGAGCCGTCGCCCCCACCGTCCCCGTAGCAATCTCCGGCTGCTTAGGAGCCAGCAGCGCCGCCAGTGCTGGCAACCCAATCAGCGCCGCAGCCACCCATCCCAGCGTCCCCTGGCTCACCCGCGAGCTCAGCCACACCAGCACCCACGCCGCCAGCGCCCCAAACCCCATCGACCCCGCCTGGTAGAAGCTCGACGCCCTCCTCTTCACCGCCTCCGAGCCCATCGTCCCCATCATCCCGCCGCAGCTCGACACCACCAGTTGCACGCAGCACGCCGCCACCAGCATCAGCACCATCGCCATCCGCCCCGACAGGTTCTTCTGCTGAAACGCCAGCCCCATCAGCACCGCCGCCGTCAGCCCACCCACCAGCAGCCAGATCTTCCGCCGTACAAAAAAATCTGTAATCGGACTCCACAAAAAATAAAGACTCGTCGGCAGCGCCAGCAAAAAAATCATGTGCGACTGCCCGCCGCTTCCCACCCCCTGCCGGCTCAGCAGATACCCCAGCACCCCACCCTGCACCAACCCATTCGCCAGCACCGCCGAAGGCGCAATCATCAGCCCATACGTCCAGGGCCTCTCCCCACCCGCGCCATCGTCCGCCGGCGCACGCATCTCGTCCTCACCCGCCATCACGTCGATCTCGGCCCCATCCGCCCCGGCCTCTTGCATTCCCATGAACCTATCACACGCACACCCTCGAACACCTGTGTCCCAGTCCATTGACTCCACAGCCCCAACTCACTACGCTGAGCCCAATGGCTTTTGACGATTCGCTGAGCGTTCCCCCCGCCGATCCCGTCCTCGACGAGGACACTTCCACCACCACCAGCGCCCCCAAAACCCGGCGCGACGTCGCACTCGACGGCCTCCGCGGCCTCGCCGTCCTCATGGTCTTCCTCTTCCACTATGGCGGAGGCCTCCAGTCCACCCAACCCTCCATCCGCCTCATCGGCTTCATCACCCAAGGCAGTTGGCTCGGCATCATTCTCTTCTTCGCCCTCTCCGGCTTCCTCATCACCGGCAGCCTTTGGGACACCATCCACCAGCGCCACCGCCTGCGCAACTTCTACGTCCGCCGCGCCCTCCGCATCCTTCCCCTCTACATCCTCGCCCTCACCGCCGCCGCTGTCGCCGCCATCCTCGCCGGCGCCGCCATCTCTAAACTCAAGCCGCTCCTCATCTTCGTCTTCTTCCTCCAGGACTTCCCCCACCTGGCCACCGCCGCCCTCCACTACCCCGCAGTCCTTCCCCTCTACCACTTCTGGACCCTGGCCGTGGAAGAGCAGTTCTACCTCCTCTGGCCGATCATTCTCTTCTTCGCCCACAGCCGCCGCCACGCCCTTCGCCTCAGTCTGTGGTTCTTCGCCATCACCGTCATCTTCCTTCTCTCTGTCTATACCCTGCCCGCCTTCAAAGGCGCTCGCATCCACCATCTCTACGACTACTTCCTCTTCACCCAGAGCTCAGCCCTCGCCCTCGGCTGCGCCGTCTCCCTCGCCATGGGCAACCGCGCCACCCTCACCGGCCGCAAGCCCGGAACCCACCGCATCATCCGCAAGTACGCCCAGCCCGCCTTCTTCACCGGCCTCGGCATCTATCTCTTCACCAGCTATTACGCTGGCACGCTTTACCTCAGCCATCCTCTCCAGTTCTGGCTCGGACTCCCCGCCATCAGCGTAGCCGCGGCAGCCGCCATCCCCTTGGTCCTGCGTAACGGCCTTCCCCGCAAAGTCTTCTCCTTTGCTCCACTCGCCTGGCTCGGCCGCATCAGCTACGGCTTTTACGTCTACCACATCCTCCTCGAACCCTGGTTCGGCCATCTCGGCGCTCAAATCTCCCACACCGACACCGGCGACTACTACCACATCGTCCGTGCCGTCATGGCCTTCGTCCTCACCTGCGCCATCTCCTGGCTCTCCTTCACCCTCTACGAAACCCCCATCCTCTCCCTCAAGCGCTTCTTCCCCCTAAGTCCTTCCCTACCTTGGGGCGAACCCATCACCGAAACTCCTCGCAGCCACCGCCGCCGCTCCCGCTCGCGCCAATAGCCCTCGGGAAACTTATAGGCATCTCTAACCGCCCACAGACATCCAACATTTGTCTATTACTCTGAGCCGCACCCGCGGCACACCATCCTGCCAGAGAGAGTCGAGATCCTCCCACCATGGCGGCAGCCACGGCCGAAGCTCCAGCCAACGCCCAGTACGAACTGACCCACGGCGTCAATCCCTGGTGGATCGCTGCCGCGGTCATGCTCGCCACCTTCATGGAGGTACTCGACACCTCCATCGCCTCCGTAGCCCTCCCGTACATCGCCGGCACTCTTTCAGCCTCCAATGACGAAGCCACCTGGGTCCTCACCAGCTATCTCGTCTCCAACGCCATCTTCCTTCCCGCCTCAAACTGGTTCTCCCTCAGATTCGGACGCAAGCGCTTCCTCATGTCCTGCGTCGCTATCTTCACCATCTCCAGCTTCGCCTGCGGCGCCGCCCCCTCCCTCGCCTTCCTGCTCCTCTTCCGCGTCATCCAGGGAGCCGGCGGCGGAGCCCTCCAGCCTCTCTCCCAGGCCATCCTCCTCGAAAGCTTTCCCCCCATCAAACGTGGCGCCGCCATGGCCGTCTTCGCCTTCGGTGTCGTCGTCGCTCCCGTCCTCGGCCCTACCCTCGGCGGCTGGCTCACCGACACCTACTCCTGGCGCTACGCCTTCTACATCAACATCCCCGTCGGCCTCCTTGCGCTCTACATGATCAACAAGTACGTCCACGATCCCTCCTACGTCCGCAACGCCAAGGTCTCCCGCTTCGATAACCTCGGCTTCGGAGCCCTCATCGTCTGGGTCGGCTGCCTCCAGGTCATCCTCGACAAGGGTCAAGAGGTCGACTGGTTCGGCGCTGTCTGGGTTCGCTGGGCCGCCGTCGCCATGGTCGTCGCCTTCATCATCTTTATCTACCAGTCCTTCTGGGGCAAAGAACCCCTCGTCAACCTCCGCATCCTCAAAAACCGAAACTTCCTCGTCGGCTCCATCCTCATCTTCCTCTTCGGCATCGCCATCTACTCCACCGTCGTCGTCCTTCCGCTCTTCTATCAGGAGCTCCTCGGCTATACCGCCTTCACCGCCGGCCTGGTCGTAGCTCCTCGCGGCATCGGAGCCATCCTCGGCATGCCCGTCATCGGCTACCTCTCCAACCGGGTTGGCCCGCGCTATCTCCTCACCTTCGGCTTCGTCGTCTTCGGCCTTACTACCCTCTACTTCGGCTCCATCACGCTCAATATCTCTCCATGGACGCTCTTCCTCCCCATTCTCATCACCGGCTTCGGCCTCAGCTTCGTCTTCGTCCCCATCAACACCGCCGCCTACGGCACCCTCTCCAACGAGCAAATTGGAAACGCCAGCGGCCTCTTCAACCTCATGCGCAACGTAGGCGGCTCCATCGGCATCTCCATCGCCACCACCCTCCTCACCCGCCGCACCGACGCCCACCAGAACGACCTAACCAACTACATGGGCACCTCCACCGCCGGCTACCAAAACGCCCTCAACGGCACCAGGCACTTCCTAAGCCACTACTTCGGCCCCGCCAACTCCCTCCCCGCCGCCCGCGCCACCCTCTACCGCCAGCTAAGCCAGCAAGCCAGCTACTGGGCCTTCGTAGACATCTTCCGCTGGCTCTCGATCCTAAGCTTCGCCTGCGTCATCGCCGTCTGGTTCTTCAAAAAAGTAAAACCAGGCAAAGGCCCCGCCGGCGCCCACTAACCCCCTCCAGCCACCCCCACCCCACCACCGTCATCTCGACCGAAGCGAAGCGCAGTGGAGAGATCCCCGTATTCTGCCGTTGCGGTTGCCCTTGCCCGTTTTTCGCCCCCGCCCAAGCTCTGTCATCCTGAGCGAAGCGAAGGACCTCTGTCGTTGTCTTTGCAGTTGCTGTTGCTGTTGCTGTTGCTGTTGCTGTTGCTGTTGCAGTTGCTGTTGCTGTTGCTGTTGTCTTTGCCGTTCCTGTTGTCTCTGTCCCTTTTGTTTGTCATCCCGCAGGGATTTGCAGTTGCTGTTGCCGTTGCTGTTGTCTTTGCCGTTGCTGTTGCCGTTGCTCGTTTCACGCCGTCATCCTGAGCGAAGCGAAGGACCCCCGCATTGGCTGTTGCACTTGCACTTGCACTTGCACTTGCACTTGCTCTTGCTCTTGCCCTTGCTCTTGCACTTGCCCTTGCTGTTGTCCTTGCCCTTGCTCTTGCTCTCCCCCGGGGCCACAAATCAGGTACCCCGAGGCTTCAGCCTCGGGTCTCATAGCGTCTCTCGAATGAAAGGGCTTTAGCCCTGAGGTATGCTTTCCCCAACACCCCCCATGCCAATCCGCATCGAACTCCCCCTCCACCTCCGCCGCCTCGCCTCCATCCCCACCCACGAGCTCCTCCTCGACGTCCCCCCGCCCGCCACCATCGCCTCCGCCCTCGACGCCCTCGAAGCCCAATACCCCATGCTCCGCGGCACCATCCGAGACCACGTCACCCACCAACGCCGCCCCTTCCTACGCTTCTTCATGTGCGCAGAAGACTGGT
>JBAULP010000127.1:0-19480 GCA_049578265.1 Acidobacteriaceae bacterium | reverse complement strand
GCGGGCGGGCTCGGCACGCTGTGCGGGTGCAGCATGCTGCTCGGCGGGACGAGCGTTGTTATGCTCGGCTGCTGGAGCGTTGTGCTGTTCGTTGTGCTGTTCCATGCTGCGTTGTTCGGTGGGGCGAGCGTTGTTGTGCTCGGCTGCAGGTGCGTTGTGTTGAGTTTCACCGCGGGCTGCAGGTGCGCCGTGCTGCTCGTTGACCGCGCCATGCTCGGCTGCGGCGCCGTGCTGCTCAGGGGTGTTGGCGTGTTGCGCCATGGCGGCGCGCTGTTGTTCCGCGTGCTGCTGCTCGTTGCGGACGGCGGCTGGAGCGGCTTCAATGCCGTGGCCTGCTACTGGCTTTGCTGAGGCGAACTCCTGGGGCTTGCCGTGATTGGCGGAGTAGAACTGCTGGTGGTTTTTGGCTGCTTCCTGCATGGACTGCCGCTGCGACGGGAGGGCCCGGGTGTGGGTCATGTGCATGGCGGCGAGCTCAGAAGGACGCGGGTGGACGTTGATGCCGCCGTGGCCACCGTTGTAGCTGATGCGGTTCTGAATGTGGCCGTTGTAGCGGACGTGGTTGTATTCGACGGCGTGGTCGTAGGTGTAGCCACCGCGGCCTACGTTGGTGACGGCGCGATTGTAGTAGAAGTTGTTGCCGTGCCAGTAGCCTCCGAAGTAGCCGATGCCGATGTAGCCGAAGCCGTAGTCGATGCCACCGTAGTAGCCGACGTAGGGGCCCCAATAGCCGGGATAGAAGCCGTACTCGCCGTTTTCATAGCCCCAGTAGGGAGGGGTCCAGAGAGCGCCGTAGTAGGGGGGCTCGACCCACTCGCCGGGCACCCAGTAGTAGCCGCCAGGACCCCAGGCCCAGTAGCCGGGCGTCCAGATGTAGTTGGGATCGGGGGCGGGGGGTTGATCGTAGTCGGGCAATGGGGGTGGGGGTTCGTTGGTCTGGTCTTCGGGCTGCTCCATAGCCTGTTCGCCGGCCTGTTCGGCGGATTGATCCTGGTTGTTGTAGCCCTGGACGACGGGAGCTGGAGACTGGCTGGGGTAGCTTTCGCCCTGCTGCTGCGGGGTATAAGAGGAGCTGGCGCCCATGACCTGCGTGTTGCCCGAGGCCGGCGCGAGGTTGGAATCGGCGGGGTCAGCGTTGCTTGTCGCCGGCGCTGTGCCGTTATTGATGGCAGCGGTGGTGGCAGCGTTGTTGGAGCTGCTCTTGCAACCGACGAAGCCGAAGGCAAGGAGGGCGGCGACACCGGTGAGGACCAGGGTGCGGGACAAATAATGCGCGTGCAGGGCGTGTTTCGCTTGGGCTGATTTGATCATGGTCGTTCTAACTCCCGGGCGGTCAGCAAGTTCCTGTGCAGGCCTGCCGCGCATGACGGTGAGATGCTTTGGGCTGGTGTCGCGGCTGTATCGCGGGGCGGATGGCGAAGCTGTTTCAAGGAATTTGCGGGGAAATGAGATGGTTGACCACGCCAAAGGTGTTGGCGGGAGGGTAAAATGCGGTCATGCAACGGAGCATCCCCCAGATGCGCGGCTTAGGCGTGACGCGATCACGCAAGGTGAAGCGCTTTCTTCGGGGACGCCACGACCGCGGGCGTAGCTGAAGCCGCGCGCGGACGTTTCCTGGCGACGAACGCATTCTTTCCGGCGCATGACCTGGGCGGGCAATCGAACGCCTATTAGGCCCCCAACTCCCACTTATTGAAGGTTTTCCGGCCGCGCGCGTGATTGCGGTGCGGCGTCACGCAACGTGCTTTCCGTCACATCCGGGGCTTAGTCTCAGCCCGTAGGATGCTTACACTGCAGATTCACTGCCCACAGGATTCATAAGACATAGAGGAGAAGATACGCAATGCCGAACACGACTCATCCAAACAGCTTTAAAGCGGCCGCCACTCTGGAGAGCGGCGCGAAGAAGGTGAACTACTACAAACTGAGCGCGCTTGAGGGGGTTAACCTCTCGCGGCTGCCGTACTCGCTACGGATTCTGCTGGAGAACCTGCTGCGCTGCGAGGACGGCAAGACGGTTACCGCGGACGACATTCGTTTTCTGGCGAGCTGGGACCCGAAGGCGGAGCCCTCGCGTGAGATTGCGTACATGCCGGCGCGCGTGCTGATGCAGGATTTTACGGGCGTGCCCGCGGTGGTGGACCTGGCCGCGATGCGCGATGCGATGAAGACGCTGGGCGGTGATCCGGAGAAGATTAATCCGCTGCAGCCGGCTGAGTTGGTGATCGACCACTCGGTGCAGGTGGATGAGTACGGAAGCGCGTACTCGTATGACTTGAATGCGGCGCTGGAGTTTACGCGCAACCGCGAGCGTTATGCGTTCTTGAAGTGGGGACAGACGGCGTTCAACAATTTTTCGGCTGTGCCTCCGGGGATGGGAATCTGTCACCAGGTGAATCTAGAGTACCTGGCGCGGGTTTGCTTTGAGAAGACCGAGGCCGATGGAACGGTGACGGCATATCCGGACACGCTGGTGGGGACGGACTCGCATACGACGATGATCAATGGGCTGGGCGTGCTGGGATGGGGCGTCGGCGGCATTGAGGCAGAGGCCGCGATGCTGGGCCAGCCGGTGAGCATGCTGGTGCCGCAGGTGGTTGGGTTCCGGTTGGAAGGCAAGCTGAAGGAAGGGACGACTGCGACGGATTTGGTGCTGACCGTGGTTGAGATGCTGCGCAAGCTCGGCGTGGTGGGCAAGTTTGTGGAGTTCTACGGACCTGGCATCAGCGAACTGCCGCTGGCCGATCGCGCGACGATTGCGAACATGGCGCCGGAGTATGGCGCGACGTGCGGCATCTTCCCGGTGGACGCGGAGACGTTGAAGTATCTGCGGCTTACCGGACGCAACGCGGAGCAGATTGCGCTGGTCGAGGCGTACTACAAGGCGCAGGGGCTATTCCATACGACGGGCGCGCCGGAGGCAGAGTACAGCGCTACGCTGCAGCTTGATCTGAGCACGGTGGAGCCGAGCGTCTCGGGACCGAAGCGGCCGCAGGATCGCGTGCTGCTGTCGAAGACGCCAGAGAGCTTCAAGTCGAAGCTGCCGGAGCTGCAGGGACCGAACGCGAACAAGGGCGTGGTGCGGCAGATGGTGCGCTGGGAGGGCGAGGGCGGACATGCGTCGCAGAACGGCGACCTGTCGAGCTCGGTTGGCGTGCTGGAGGCGGGCAGCGACCAGGACTTGATGCACTCGGTGGAGACGCGGTTTGGCGTCGATCCGGACAAGTATCTGAGCGATGGGTCGATTGTGATTGCGGCGATTACGAGCTGCACGAACACGAGCAATCCTTACGTGATGATGGCGGCGGGATTGTTGGCGAAGAAGGCTGTCGAGGCTGGGCTGACGATGCCGCCGTGGGTGAAGACGTCGCTGGCGCCGGGTTCACGCGTGGTGACGGACTACTACACGCGCGCGGGGCTGCTGCAGTATCTGGACGCGCTGCGGTTCAACGTGGTGGGCTATGGTTGCACGACTTGCATTGGCAACTCGGGACCGCTGCCTACGGATGTGTCGAAGTCGATTGAGGAGCATGGGCTGGTTGCAGTTTCCGTGTTGAGCGGCAACCGGAATTTTGAGGGACGGATTTCGCCGGAGGTTCGCGCGAACTACCTGATGAGTCCTCCGCTGGTGGTTGCGTATGCGCTGGCCGGGCACATCACGCATGACTTCGAGAAGGATGCGCTGGGTAAGGGCAAAGACGGCAAGCCGGTTTATCTGCGCGACATCTGGCCGACGCAGAAAGAGGTGTCGGACACGGTGAATAGCTGCATCGATTCGACGATGTTCCAGACGCAGTATGCAACGGTGAGCGATGGCGATGTGAACTGGCAGCATTTGAAGTTCCCGCTGGGCGAGGTGTACGGATGGGAGAAGGACTCGACGTACATCCGGAAGGCGCCTTACTTTGATGGCATGCCTGCAACGCCGGCGGAGGTGAAGGATATTGCTGACGCGCGCGTGCTGGCTGTGCTGGGCGATTCGGTGACGACGGACCATATTTCTCCGGCTGGGTCCATTAAACTCAATGGGCCGGCGGGGCAGTATCTGACGGCGCATGGCGTGAAGCCTGCAGACTTCAATAGCTATGGCTCGCGGCGCGGCAACCATGAGGTGATGGTGCGCGGAACGTTTGCCAATGTGCGGCTGCGGAACAAGCTCGCTCCTGGAACGGAGGGCGGCGTGACGCGGTTGCTGCCTGAGGGAACGGGGATGTCGATCTACGACGCGAGCGTGGAGTATGCCAAGCGCGGAACGGCGCTGGCGATTCTCGCTGGCAAGGAGTACGGGTCTGGCAGCTCGCGCGACTGGGCTGCAAAGGGCCCGTGTCTGCTGGGGATTCGGTTTGTGATTGCGGAGAGCTTTGAGCGCATTCACCGGTCGAACCTGGTCGGGATGGGCATTCTGCCGCTGCAGTTTGAGGCAGGCGAGAGCGTGGAGTCGCTGGGTTTGACGGGCGAGGAGACGTTCACGCTGGGCACCAAGGCGGGCGAGCTGAAGGCGATGCTGGACTCGAAGTTTGAGGGCGGCAAGAAGCTGACAGTGGTTGCTACCTCGGCCGATGGAAAGAAGAAGAGCTTCACGGTGACGGTGCGCATCGATACGCCTCAGGAGATCCTCTACTACCAGCACGGCGGGATTCTGCAGTATGTGCTGCGGCAGTTGGCTGGCAAGGCGTAAGCGCAAGTAGTAAGTAATAGGGAGTAAGTAGTTAGAGCAGATGCAAGTGGGACGGCGAGCCAGTGGTTGAGGCTCGCCGTTGCCGTTTAAGGCGCTGGGGCGTGCTTGGAGCTTGCGCGGTGTGGTTGTGCAGGGGGTAGCATGGGATCAGATGGACGAGAGAGCCTCAGCGACGATGTACTTGCCGGAGATACTGGCGCACACGCGCACGGTGGTGGCGGAGCGCAAGGCTGCGGCGGATGTGCGGTCGCTGGAGGCGGCTGCGGCGCGGCATGTGCCGCGGGGATTTGCGCGGGCGCTGCGGGAGCATGAAGGGCATGGGTTTGCGGTGATTGCGGAGTTGAAAAAGGCTTCGCCGTCGAAGGGTGTGATCCGCGAGGGGTTTGATCCGGTAGAGATTGCGTTGCAGTTGGAGGCGGGTGGAGCGGCGGCGCTGTCGGTGCTGACCGATGAGAGATTCTTTCAGGGGTCGTTGGAGAATTTGCGCAAGGCAAGTGCGGCGGTCTGGCTGCCGTGCCTGCGCAAGGATTTTATGGTGGATGAGTTCCAGGTGTTGGAGGCGCGGGCGAATCGCGCGGACGCGATTCTGCTGATTGTGGCGGCGCTGACGGATGCGGAGTTGAAGACGCTGCGCGCGAGTGCGCGATCGCATGGGCTGGATGTGTTGTGCGAGGTGCATGACGCGGACGAGTTGGAGCGCGCGCTGGAGTTGGGGTGTGAGTGCGTGGGCGTGAACAGCCGCGATCTGCGGACGTTTGAGGTGTCGCTGGAGCGGGCGTGCGAGCTGGCGCAAAGGTTGCCGAAGAGTGTGGTGCGCGTGGCGGAGAGTGGCATCCACACGCGGAAAGACATGCAGCGATTGAGCGCGGCGGGGTATGAGGCGTTTCTGATTGGGGAGTCGCTGATGCGGGAGTCGCGGCCGGGTGGGGCGCTGGCGCATCTGCTGCGCAAGGAAGATGTGCGCAGCGAAGAGAACGAGCCTGCATGTTCGTAAAGATCTGCGCGAATACGAATTTGGAAGATGCGTTGCTTGCCGCAGAGCTGGGGGTGGATGCGGTTGGGTTTGTGTTTGCGCCGAGTAAGCGGAGGGTGACTGCCGAGCAGGTCGCGGCGATTACGAGCGAGCTGCCTGCGAAGCTGGAGAAGGTGGGCGTGTTTGCTACGGGTGATCCTGACGAGATTGAACACAACATTGCGTGCGCAGGGCTGACCGCGGCGCAGTTGCATGGTGCGTTCGATGCGGAGAGGGTGAGGGCGTTGTCGGATGAGTTTGGTGGCGAGCTGAAGATCATTCAGACGGTCGCGTATGCGGTGGATGCGAAGGACCGCGCGGATGCGGATGGGCGATTTGCGCGGACGCTGGAGGCGGTCTTCGATGAGCCGGCGGTGTGGGCGGTGCTGATCGATGCGGCGAAGGCTGGCGCTTCCGGTGGGCTGGGTGTGGCGTTTGACTGGAAGCACGTTGGGGAGATTGTGCGGCGGGCGCAGAGTGCGCGTGAGCCGCGGTCTCGGGTGATTCTTGCGGGTGGCTTGCGAGCGGAGAATGTGGCGGAGGCGATTCGGGCGTTTGAGCCTTGGGGGGTGGACGTGGCGAGTGGGGTGGAGGCGTCGCCGGGGAAGAAGGATGTGGAGCGGCTGCGGGCGTTTGTGGCCGCGGCGAAAAGCGCGCGGGCTGTGAAGGAATAGTTGCAGAGCCGCGGCGGCGCGTGTAAAGTGGGACGCATGAAGTTTTTCTTCAGCCCGCGATTTACCCCGTCGTTCCGCTACTGGCGTTTTGTAGCGGCATCGGTGGAGTAGCATCGCACGGAGCTGAAACGTAACCTGCGATCTCCAGATTCCCCCGAGCCGCGACCTCCAAGGTTGCGGCTTTCGTGTTTTAGAGCAGTGGTTGTGACGAGGAAGAAGAGCTTATGGGCACTACAGCAACGATGACGCGACCGGCTCCGATGCCGGGCAGCAGTACGCCGGGAAGGTTCGGCGCGTATGGCGGGCGGTATGTTCCGGAGACGCTGATGGCGGCGCTGCTGGAGTTGGATGCTGCCTATGCGGAGGCGCAGGCGGATGCGGCGTTTCATGTGGAGTTGGATGGGTTGTTGAAGGATTATTGCGGGCGTCCTACGCCGCTTTATTTTGCGAAGCGGCTGACGGAGACGCTGGGTGGGGCGAAGATTTATTTGAAGCGCGAGGACCTGCTGCACACGGGTGCGCACAAGATTAATAACGCGCTGGGGCAGGTGTTGCTGGCTCGGCGAATGGGCAAGCAGCGGATTATTGCGGAGACCGGTGCGGGGCAGCATGGGGTGGCGACGGCTACGGTGTGTGCGCTGTTTGGGCTGGAGTGCGTGGTGTATATGGGCGAGGAGGACATGCGGCGGCAGGAGCTGAATGTCTTCCGGATGCGACTGCTGGGGGCGGAGGTGCGCGGCGTGGCGTCGGGGTCGGCGACGCTGAAGGATGCCATCAACGAGGCGATGCGCGACTGGGTTACGAATGTGCGGTCGACGTTTTATATTTTGGGGTCGGCGTTGGGTTCGCATCCTTATCCGACGATGGTGCGGGATTTTCAGCGCGTGATTTCGAAGGAGTCGAAGCGGCAGATTCTGGAACATGAGGGGCGTGTGCCGGATGCGGTGATTGCTTGTGTCGGTGGTGGGTCGAATGCGATTGGTGCGTTTTATGAGTACATTCCGGATGCGAATGTGGCGCTGATTGGCGTGGAGGCTGGTGGGCGCGGAACGGCGTTGGGCGAGCATGCGGCTCGGTTTGCGAAGAACGGCGGCGGTGTTCCCGGGGTTTTGCAGGGGACGTACAGCTACGTGCTGCAGGATGAGGCGGGGCAGATTGCGACGACGCATTCGGTGAGCGCGGGGCTGGACTATGCGAGCGTGGGGCCGGAGCATGCGATGCTGCATGACTCTGGGCGCGCTACGTATACGAGTGCTACGGATGCGGAGGCGCTGGACGCGGTGCGCGTGCTGAGCCGCACGGAGGGGATTATTCCGGCGCTCGAGAGCGCGCATGCGATCGCAGAGGTGATGAAGCTGGCGCCGAAGATGGGCAAGGACAAGATTGTGATGGTGAATGTTAGCGGGCGCGGGGATAAGGACATTGGGATCATGACGCGCGAGATGAATTTGAGTGGAGCGGGGGCGAAGGAGTGATGGCCTTTCCTCTTGGTAATTTCACGCTCATCGGAGCATTCGATCCCGACGATATTAGTAGGCAACTTGGTCTGACGCCTTCACTGTGTAATCGGATCGGATCGATCAATCCTGCTTCGGGAGAACCTCGCACCTGCGCAACGTGGACTCTCTTCGTGGATGAAGAGGACGGTGGCGATGTTTCGGACCAGGTCATCAAGCTGTTGGTAAAACTGGAAGGCAACGCTCAAACAGTGACCGGGTTGTCCGAGAGGTTCACTGCTTACATCCAGGTGTATGCATCGCTTCATGAATGTCACAGCGGCTTTTTCTTGAACGCGGGACTGTTGAAGGATCTAGCAGATTTGAACGTGGACCTGGAATGTTCGTATATTCGCGAAGATCAACTCGGGGATTCGGGAGAGACAAATGCCGATTAAGTTTTTGACTACTCCCGGCCTCGTCATTTACTTCACGGCGGGTGATCCAGACCTTGCTACTACGCGGGAGATGGCGATTGCGGCCATTGATAATGGCGCGGATGTGATTGAGTTGGGGGTGCCGTTCAGTGATCCGCTGGCGGATGGGCCGGTGATTCAGCGGGCTAGTCAGCGGGCGGTGGCTCGGGGGACTCGGCTGACGGATGTGCTGGGAATCTGTAAGGAGATTCGCACGGCGCGGCCGGCGGCGGGGATCATTCTGTTCAGCTATTTGAATCCAGTGCTGCAGATGCATGGCGTCGGTGGGCAGGCGGGAGGCGCTGGCGGCCAGGCGGGTTTTGCGGCGTTTGCGAAGGCGGCTAAAGGTGCGGGTGCAGATGGTGTGTTGCTGACGGACATGATTGTCGAAGAGGCGGCGGAGTATCTGCAGGTAATGCATGCGGAGGGCTTGGCGCCGGTGTTTCTGGCGGCGCCTACTTCGCCGGATGAGAGATTGAAGGCGATTGCCGAGGCTTCCGAGGGGTTTGTGTATGCGATCTCTCGGGTGGGAATTACGGGCACGCAGGCTGAACTTGCTTCGGACGCTGAGGGGCTGGTGGAGAGGCTAAGGAAGTTTACGAAGCTGCCGATTGCGTTGGGGTTTGGCGTGTCGACGCCGGAGCATGTGAAGGCGGTGGGAGAGTTTGCGGATGCGGCGGTGGTGGGGTCGGCGATTGTGGGGTTGATCGAGAGAGCGGTCTCCGAAGGGCGTTCGGATGACGTACCGCAGGCGGTGGGTGAGTTTGTTCGAAGCTTGTGCGGAGGCGCAAAAACTGCATGAGTGAGCTTCTAAACACGTATCATTACTGCGGGCCTTTAAATGCGCGCGAGCTTTTGGCTGCGCGCCTAACCCAGCCGGGAAAGCGATGGCAATGCGCATCGTCCGGGCTATCTTCTCGTGCATGAGGCAGCATGGATATCTCTGATTGGCGGACCAAGATTGATGAGTTGGATGAACAGATCGTCCAGTTGCTTTCTCAGCGGGCGGCAGCAGCGGTTGAGATTGGGAAGCTCAAGGCAAAGAGCAGTGCTCCGATCTATGAGCCGCAGCGTGAGCAGTCGGTGTTTGAGCATGTGCGGAAGGTGAATCCGGGACCGCTTTCGGGCGCGCAGGTGCAGGATGTGTATGAACGGCTGATGGATGTGATGCGGGCGTTGCAGCGGCAGGAGCCGTAAGTGAGATTTTGCAGTAGCGTCGCCGAGTGATCGGCCGCACTGCCGGCAGTGAAAATTTTATTTAGAAGCACAGAGGAATCCAGTGATGATCGTCGCGATGCAAGACAAGGCCACCGATGAACAGATACAAAACGTGATTGAACGGATGGTGGAGTTGGGATTCAACGTCCACCGGACTACAGGCGAGACGCAGACGATTCTTGCCGGCGTGGGAACGCCTGCGCACTTTGAGGTGACGGAGTTCCAGGTGCTGGCGGGCGTGCACCAGGCGTATCGGATCTCGTCGCCGTACAAGCTGGCGGGGCGCGGGTTTCGGCCGGAGGGTACGCGCGTGACATTTCCAAATGGCGTTGTGGTGGGTGGTGATGATGTGGTCATCATGGCCGGGCCGTGCTCGGTGGAGAGCCGCGAGCAGATTCGTTTGAGCGCGCAGCAGGTTGCTTCGGCGGGAGCGCAGTTTTTGCGCGGCGGAGCGTTCAAGCCACGGAGCTCGCCATACAGTTTCCAAGGCATGGGGCTGGAAGGGCTGAAGCTGCTGCGTGAGGTGTCGGATGAGTTTGGGCTGTTGGTGATCACCGAGGTGATGGAGATCTCGCAGATTGAGCTGATGCTGCCGTACATCGATTGCTTCCAGGTGGGCGCGCGCAATATGCAGAACTTTAATCTGCTGCGTGAGCTGGGCCATGTGCGTAAGCCGGTGCTGCTGAAGCGCGGCATTGCGGCGACGATTGAAGAGGTGCTGCTGAGCGCGGAGTATATTCTCTCGGGCGGCAACTACGAGCTGATGCTGTGCGAGCGTGGCATTCGCACGTTTGAGACGTACACGCGGAATACGTATGACGTGTCGGCGATTCCGGTGCTGAAGAAGCTGACGCATCTGCCGGTGCTGGGCGATCCATCGCATGGCGTGGGCAAGCGCGACCTGGTGCCGCCGATGGCGCTGGCCAGCGTGGCTGCGGGCGCGGATGGTTTGTTGATGGAGATGCATCCGAATCCGGATAAGGCGTTGTCGGATGGTGCGCAGTCGTTGTACCCGGAGCAGCTGGTGAAGCTGGTGGAGAAGCTGCGCAAGCTGGCTCCGATTGTGGACCGGGCGATTGCGCCGGCAGTGTCGCAGATTCATGCCTGAACCGCTTCATTTGCGCGAGGAGAATGCCCTGTACCGCTCTATGCATCGGATTGTGGTGAAACTCGGAACGAACGTGATCATGCGGCACGACGGCAAGGTCGCGCTTGGTTTGCTGTGCGGGCTGGTGGAGCAGATTGCGGAGCTGCGCGCGCAGGGGATCGAAGTGCTGGTGGTGAGCTCCGGCGCGGTGGGGCTGGGGATGGAGCGGCTGGGGCTGCATGAGCGGCCGACGGTGGTGGCGCAGATCCAGGCTTGCGCGGCGATTGGTCAGTCGCGGCTGATGTCGTTGTATGACGATGCGTTTGATCGGCTCGGCTGCCCGATTGCGCAGGTGCTGCTGACAGAGGACGACTTCCGCGACTCGTTGCGGCATGCGAATCTTCGTGCGGCGCTGGACGCGCTGCTGACGATGGGCGTGATTCCGATCGTCAACGAGAACGATACGGTGTCGACGATTGAGCTGGATCGGGCGACGGAGTCGCGGCCGCGGGAGCGGATCTTTGGCGACAACGATAAGCTGTCGGCGCTGCTGCTGAAGCATATTGGCGCGGACATGCTGGTACTGCTGTCGGATGTGGATGGCTTGTACGATCGCAGCCCAACGGAGCCAGGTGCGACGGTGCTTCCGCATGTGGACACGGTCGATGAGAGCATTCTTGCGCTTGCGGATGGGACGAATGGGCGCGGGCGCGGGGGGATGATCTCGAAGCTGGAGTCGGCACGGATTGTGCTGCATGCGGGGAAACAGGTGATCATCGCGAACGGGCGCACGCCGCGAGTGCTGGAGCGGATTGTTGCGGGCGAGGCCGTGGGGACGCTGTTTGCTGCGGGACAGCGTGTGCAAGAGGTTGCGCAGGAGAAGGTTGCGCGATGAGCGCGGCTGCTTCGCTGCCGAGGAGTTCGCTCAATACGCGGGCGGTGGCTGAGGCGGCGAAGGCTGCGGCGCGGGTGCTTGCGCCTACGGATGAGGCTAAGAGGAATACGGCGCTGGAGGCGATGGCCGCTGCGCTGGAGAGTGCGGGCGCCGAGTTGCTCGCTGCGAACGCTGAGGATGTGCAAGCAGCGGGGACGGAGCTTAGTGCAGCTACGCTTGCGCGGTTGAAGATGGATGCGGCGAAGCTGGCGGAGATGGCTGAGCAGGTGCGGTCGGTGGCGGGGCTGCCTGATCCGCTGGGGCGGGTGCTCGATGCGATCGAGTTAGATGAGGGGTTGGGGCTTACGAAGGTTGCGGTTCCGCTGGGGGTGATTGCGGTGATCTTTGAGGCGCGGCCGGATGCGGTGACGCAGATTGCGGCGCTGGCGGTGAAGTCTGGGAATGCGGTGATTTTGAAGGCGGGGAGAGAGGTGGAGCGCACGGCGGCGGCGCTGGTGGGGGTGTTGCGTGGGGCGTTGCGTGCGGTGGGCTTGCCGGAGGATGCGGTGTCGCTGGTGATGGGACGCGAGCGCGCGCAGGAGTTGCTGGCGATGCATGGGTTGGTGGACCTGGTGATTCCGCGGGGGTCCAAGGAGTTGGTGGAGTATGTGCAGGCGAATACGCGGATTCCGGTGCTGGGACATGCGGAGGGCGTCTGCCATATTTATGTGGACGAGCGCGCGGATGAGGCGCTGGCGCTGCGGGTGATTGAGGACGCGAAGGTGGATTATCCGGCGGCTTGCAATGCGGTGGAGACGGTGCTGGTGCATCGTGGGATTGCGGCGGAGTTTCTGCCGAAGCTTGCAGAGCGGCTAAGAGCGAATGGCGTCGCGTTGCATGGGGATGAGACGGTGCGCGAGCTGCTGCGCGGGGTTGAGGTGGAGGCAGTCGAGGATTGGCATCGGGAGTATGGAGAGCTGGCGCTGTCGTTGGGGGTTGTGGGCTCGATGGATGAGGCGATGGAGCATATTCATGCGCATGGGTCGGCGCATACGGAGAGCATTCTGACGGAGGATGCGGCGGCTGCGGAGCGGTTTCTGCGCGAGGTGGATGCGGCTAGCGTGATGCACAATGCGTCGACGCGATTTGCGGATGGGTTTCGGTATGGGTTTGGAGCGGAGGTTGGGATCAGTACGAGCAAGCTGCATGCGCGCGGACCGGTGGGGCTGGAGGGGTTGACGACGTATAAGTATTTGCTGCGCGGGCATGGGCAGGTTGCGGGGGATTATCGGGTGTCGAAAGAGACGGGCAAGGCTGGGGAGACGGGGTTGGCTGCGCGGGTGTTTACGCATAGGCGGGAGACGCGATGAGCGAGGTTGCAGAAACTCAGCGCGCTGCCAGTTCGATGTCGACTGGGTTCAAGCGCGTGTTGGTTGTCGGTACCGGGCTGATTGGGGCGTCCGTTGGGTTGGCGATGAAGGCCAATGGATTTGAGGGCGAAATCGTTGGGTGGGATGCGAGCGCGGATGAGTTGCAGGCCGCGCTGAAGTGCGGGGCGATCGATCGGGCGCTGGCGAATCGCGACGCGGTGTTGGAGACGGATGCGGATGTGGTGGTGCTGGCGACACCGGTGTTGCCGATTCTGGACTGGATGCAGTGGCTGGCTCCCAGGCTGAAAGAGACGCAGCTAGTGACTGATGTAGGGAGCACGAAAGCCGACATCTCGACTCTTGCTTCCGAGCTGTTTAATCAGAAGGGACGCGCGCGATTTTTGCCGGGGCATCCGATGGCGGGGAAGGAGTCGGGTGGCGCCGCGCTGGCGGAGGCGGATTTGTTTCGCGGAGCTACGTGGTTGTTTTGTTCTGGCGAGGGATGGTCGCCGGAGGGTGAGCTGGAGATGGATTGGCGGCGGTGGGTGGCGCGCTTCGGTGCGGTGATGCGTGAGCTCGATCCGCGGCGGCATGATGAGGTGTGCGCGTGGGTGAGTCATCTGCCGCAGATGCTATCTACTGCGCTGGCCGCGATGCTGGAGGACGAGTTCGCCGGAGATGCGGAGGGGATGGCCGCGGTGCAGGCGATTGGCGGGCGAGCGCTGCGCGAGACGACGCGGCTGGGCGCGAGCCCTTACAGCATGTGGCGCGATGTGGCGATGACCAATACTGCGGCGATCGCGAGGACGCTGGCGGCGCTGGAGCAACGGCTGGCGTTTGTGCGGGAGAATTTGCGGACGCCGGAGCTGCGCGAAGAGTTTGAGCGGGCGAATCAGTTTCGGGTGAAGCGTCCGTAGGCGAAGCGTGGTGATGTGGGGTTACGTCTTGAGTTCGGCCTGTAGTTGCTGGTCGAGTTGGACCAGGTATTGCTTAAGGGTGAAGAGGTCGATTTCGGCGGTCGCGTTGTCATGGAGCATCCGGGTGTACTCGTCGGGCGGAAGGGCACCCGGCCCGCCGTAGCCCATGAGGAGGGGGGCCTCTGCCTGGAAACTCTCCTCGCCGGCAGCGATGGCCTTCTGATTTACCATGCCCTCGAGCATGTAGAGGTCGGAGTAGCGCTGGACCTCCTGGTAGGGCATGAAGCTGAGGGCGCCGGTGTCGCGGGCGGTGCGCCAGGCGGCGTCTTCAAGGCTGTTGAAGGACATGGTGTTATCAAGGGAGCCGTGAGCTTTCGGGTCGGCTTGAAGCTTGTGGATCGTGGCGATATCGGTCTTGAGGACGTCGATGTTGTGTTGGACTGAGTTGATGTCCTGTTTGGTGAAATCATCATCGATCTGGAGTTCGTGGCGGATGTTGGCGCGGGCTTCGTGGACCAGGTGGAGGTCGTGGAAGTACTCGACGAGGGCTTCGAGAGAGAGAGCGATGAAGAGGCCGATGGTGATGATGCACAGGTGGAGGGCGATGTCGCGCCAGCTGTGAATGGGTTCCATGGGGGCGTGAATGTCCATTGCGATCTCCTTGGTGTTAGGAAGCTTTGGCGCGGCTGTAGATTCGGCCCAGGCTCAAGCAGTAATCGCGCAGGAGGTGCAGGTCCGCGAGCGCCTGGTTGGAGGCCGCGATCATCGCATCGAGCTGGGTGGGCGAGAGGTCGGAGAGCTTCATCGTGCCATGGAGCGGGGCAGTGATGTCATAGATGTCGCGGATGTAGAGGGATGCCTGGTCATTGACTGTGCGCTGCTGGCCATAGACGACGTTGTAGGATTCGGCCTCTTCGTAGGACATCAGGGCGAGGGCGCCGCTGTCACGGGCCGTTTCCCATGCGGCTGCTTGAGGGCTGTTCCAATTCCAGTTCTGGGCAGGAAGGTCGGCGTCAGTTTTGTGGGATTTGATGGAATCGAGAATCGTGAGGCCGTCCTCAATCTGCTTTTGTGTCACGTCGAGGTGGTGTTCGTCGTCGACAAGGACGCTGCGGTTGTCGTTGAGCTCGGAGCGAAGATTGTGTTGGGCGGTGTGGAGGAGATGGCGGTTGTGCAAGGCCTCAACACCGGCTTCTAGCATGAGCGCGATGAACAGGCCAATGGTGACGATGGTGAGGTGAATGGCGAAGTCGCGCCAACTGTGGATGGGTTCCATGGGGGCGTGAATGTCCATTGGGGGTCTCCTGCAGCGGGATGGTAGCAGTGTAGCTTGTCGTCCGGACAGGTGAAGAGTTGTACGTTGTAGGGTTGTACGTTGTAAGGAGATGCGGAGACTTACAACTTAGAACGCTATAACTTACAACTTCCTCTACGCGCCTGGAGGCGGGGCGGGTTTGGCGGAGGGTGGGGGTGTTGCGGGTGCGGCCTCGGCTGGGGGAGCGGGGGCAACGTAGGGTGGAGGCGGGGTTACGCCTTCGGCGCGGAGGGCGTCGTCGATGCGGGCGAAGACGTAGTCGAGAGGGACGGCGCCTTCAAACTTTTCGCCGTTGATGTAGAAGGTGGGCGTCGAGGCGATGTTGAGAGCGTTGCCCATGCGGCGCGAGGCTTCGACGATGGAGGTGTCCTGCTTGGCGATGCAGGAGTCGAGCTTGGTGGCGTCGACTTTTTGGTTGGCGCCTTGCTCGCGGGCCAGCTTGTCGAGCTGGGTGAAGGCGCGGTCGAGGGTGTGCTTGGGGGCGTCGGGGTTCTTGTTATCGGGCTTGGCGTTGGGGTCGGAGCCGATGTCTTCGGCGTTGTGATGGACGTAGTCGACGAAGCCCCAGTAGGCTGCGGGGGACTGGGAGGCGAGACACTCGCCGTCGACGGCGGCGTGCATGGCCCAGGGATGCTGGTCGAGGGGGAAGGGGCGATAGACGATGTGGACCTTGTCGCCGTAGCGCTGGGTGATGGCGGGGAAGAGGCTGTCGTGGAGGCGGGCGCAGAAGGGGCACTCGAGGTCGTCGAAGTTGACGAAGATGACGGGCGCGGAGGCGGGACCGCCGCGGGAGGGACGGTCGGCGTCAGAAATGAGCGAGCGCGGGTCGGGGGCGAGAGGGTACTTGATGAACTGGGCGACGGTCTTGCCGTCGTCGGAGAGCAGGAACTTGACCGGGTGCGAGGTCTTGTCGTCGGCGGTGAAGCTGACGGTGATGGTGTGGAAGCCGGCGACGTCGGAGGGCTCGACGGGGCCGACGGCGATGGTCGAGCCAGGGGGAAGGTCGGCCTTGCTGCGCAGCAGGACGTCGATGCGATGGACGATCGATGCGGGGAGTTGCGCGCCGTTCTGGAGCTGGGGGTTCGCGGGGGTTTGGGCGTGGCAGCCAGCAGAGGCGAAGAGGGTGGCGAGGGCGAGTGGGGCCAGACGGCGAAGGATCAACACAGTGATTTGATTATCTCAGAGGGAAATTGTTAGCTCGCGGGGCGACTAGAAGAGGGACTCGGCGCGGCGGAGGTTGCCTACGGTGCCGATGTTGGCGAGGGTGAAGTTGAAGCTGTAGGTGCCTTCGTCGCGGATGGTGCCGAGATTGTATTGGCGGTACTCGAGGGAGACGCCGCAGCAGTTCCAGTTGTAGCTGGCCTGGACGGTAGTGTACTGCGGGGTGCCGAGCTTGAGGTCGATGCCGGTGGAGACGGCGGCGGAGAGGCCGGGCTCGCTGGGCTTGCCGTAGCCGAAGAGCAGGCGCATCTGCGAGAAGTCGGAGATGGCGGAGCTGGTGAGGCCGGTGACTTCGTTGGTGGTGGTGTTGATGTCTTCGGTGTAGGTGCGGCCGGGGGCGTTGAGGCTGGCGTAGGAGAAGCCGCCGAAGACGCGGCCTTCGTGGAGGTCGAGGAAGGTGTTGGAGCTGGTGAATTTTTTGGCGCCGGTGTCGTAGTCGAAGTCCCACTCGATATCGGCGTGGCTGGAGGTGCGGAAGCGCATGCGCGACTTGAGGGGGGAGATGTTGCGCGGCTGGGTGAGGAAGGCGATGCCGGAGAAGTCGAGCGTGGTGTCGAAGATGTTGCGGCGGCCGTCGATGACGGCGTTGCCGAAGGTGGGCTCGAAGAAGTGCTTCTGGGTGAGGACCCAGCTAAAAAGCTCCTGCTGCGGGGGAAGGGCGGCGGGCGGAGCGCAGGGGTCGGGCCTGCGGGGATGCGTGCGAAGGGGCTGCGCGGGCGCGGTGACGTTGACGTCGGGAATGCCGTTGGCGTCGGTGGTGGCGCGGTCGTCCGGGTTGAGGGTGTCGGGGGTGGTGGGTTCCGTGGTGGTTCCTCCCACCTTAGCCGACGATGATGCCGTCCCACCCAAGGGAGCAAAGACCTCTCCCTCGGGGCCCGGCGTCGGCGAAGATGGGTCACCCGGGTTTGTGGGGGTGTTGTTGGTGGGGCAGCCTGGTTTGGGCTTGGGGGGGTGTTTGGGGTGGGGGCGGAAGTAGAGATGCTGGGTGACGCCGTACTGGAGCTCGTCGGTATCGCTGGCGAGGTCGATGGTGTCGAAGCGGAGGACGCCGAGGAAGTTGTTGATGCCGCGGGTGTCGCGGTAGACGAGCTGCGGCTCGATCGTGTGGCGGATCTGGTCGCCGAAGAATTTCTGCCAGCGCTTGGGGACGGTGAAGGTGCGCTCGACGGCGGGAGGGCGGATGTCGACGTTGAAGTCGAGGTCGGAGCGGCTGAGCGCGGTGTCGCTCTGGATGGGCGTGGCATTGTTGCCGTAGGGTGTCTGGCGCGAACGGCTGTAGGCGGTCTCGCGAGCGGCGGCGCTGGCGAGGATGTGCCAGCCATCGAAGCGAAGCGGGAGCGAGAGCTCGGGGCGGAGGTCGGCACGCCAGGTGAGGCCGGCGGTGGCGAAGTTGGGCTCGACGCGCTTGAGGCCGGCGGTGGAGGCGGTGACGCTCCAGAGGAGCGGCGTGCCGGGGATGCGGCGATCGAGGCCGGTGAAGTCGAAGGAGGGGACGTGGTAGATCTTTACTTCTTCACCGGGGCTGAAGTCGGTTTGCACGACCTTGAGGCCTTCGTAGCGATCGAAGCGCGTGTCGAAGGAGAAGCCGTCCTTCTGCTGCGTGAGGTAGACGATGGAGGTGATGTCGGTGCTGACGGCCTGGTTGAAGTTGGGAGTGAAGACTTCGCGATAGATGAAGGAGCTGAGGTATTCGGCGTCGCCAACGAGGCGGATATTAGGGCTTAGCTGCCGCCGAAAGCTGGTGGTGACGTCTTCGCCGCCCTGGTTGTTGAAGATGGTGACAGACTGGCCGGCGGCGTTGACGCCGGGGGAGTAGAAGCCGCGATCCTGCAAGGCGGAGAAGCGGGCGTTCAGGAAGTTTTCGCCGAGACCGCGGTAGCGGAAGGCCCCGTTTTCAGAGAAGCCGCGCAGCGAGTAGTAGAGCGTGCCGAGGGTGAGATCCGCGGATCGGCCGAGGGCGAGGTAGAGCTGCTCGCCAACGGTGAGGCCCTTGGAGCCGGTGTCTTTGCTGGCGCTGGAGTAGCTGACCTCCGGGATGAGCAGGCCGGACTGGCGTTGCTGCGTGTCTACCGGATGCGTGACGTAGGGAAGGTAGAGCAGCGGGAGGCCGAGCAGCTTGAAGGTGGAGTTGACCATCTTCGCCTTGCCGCTGTTGAGGGCGATCTTGTTGGAGAAGAGCTGCCAGTCGGGATGCGGCAGAAGGCAGGAGGTGACGGAGCCGTTGTAGATGGTGTAGTCGGTGGGACCGGTTTTGACGACCATGCGGCCTTCGAAGACGAAGGGGTTGGAGTTCTGGTAGCCGGCTGGGTGTTGGGTGTTGGCCGTGGCTATGCCGGAGTTAGTGTTGGTGATGCGCGGCGCAGTGGGCACGGCACGGAAGAGGCCGACGGAGCCGTGGACGTCGAAGAAGCGGCCGGTCTGGGTGTTGAGGTTGTAGGTGCCGTGCGAGGCCATAATGTGCTCGTCGTTGATGCCGCCGGTGAGCTCGACGTGGCCAGTGAGGGTGACGATGCCGGTGGCCTTGTCGTAGGTGACGTCGTCGGCTGTGAGGACATGATCCTGGTAGTCGATCTCCACATCGCGGGAGAGGTAGGTGACGTCGCCGTGGATGGATTGCAGATAGGACTTGATGACGACGAGGCCGGGGGCTTTGTCTGGCGGAAGCGGATAGGCGCGCGGGGTGTCAGTGAGATCGTCGGTGGAGGATGAGGAAGATTGTGCGGCGGCGGAGCTCTGTTGCGACGCGGGTGTGGGGGCCTGTATCAGGTTCTGATTTGGAACGGGAGCGTTGGGGGGTTCCTCTGGGGTTACGCCCTGTGCACGTAGATGTTGATGCGCCGCGGCAAGGAGGATGGTACTTATGAAGATAGGGGCCAGACGAAGCACGTTCGCAGACGACCGGAAGCGATACCTGGCGCGACCACTGAACATGTTGCCGAGAGCTTGGATGAGACCGTGCACTGTTTTGAGATTAGACGATTCCGGGGCACCGCTGGTTACGATTCGGCAAGCGGGCCACGGATAGGGCCTTTAGAAGTAAGGATACGTGACCATGAGCAGTGCAGCACAGCGCAATGAACCAGTGAACAATACCCTGCCTCTTGAGGAGAACGGTTCAAGCGCGCTGAAACAACTTGCGGCGGAACGACTGGCGGCGCATCGCAACCGGCGCGCTGTGTTGGAGAGCCACGAGGCGCAGATG
>JBAULP010000126.1:0-28979 GCA_049578265.1 Acidobacteriaceae bacterium | reverse complement strand
GGGCAATCTGCTCGGCCTTGGCCTCGACCACATCCACGCTCGAAAGCTCAGATTCCAGCGTCATGCTCGCTCGATTTGTCGTCGAATCCGTCAATCGCGCCCCGTCCATCAGTGGAGTGTACCCTGTTCCCCCATGGACTCAAAAGGGCAAATTCGGCTCCCCAGCCTCTTTTCACAGCCATCCACAAATCCGAAGCCGCGGGAGGAGCTCCCCTCCGCCCGCGGCGCACGCCTTGCAGTTTTCGTCACTGCGGAGCCGGCCCCCGCACCACCTGCACCAGGTCATTCGGCCGAATCAGCTTGAAGAACGCCTCCCGCACCTGGTCCGCGTTCAACTCGTAGTACTTCTTCGCAGCCAGAATCGGTTCATCGAGCGGCAGCCCAATCTCGGCGCGCCCCAGGATGCCGCTCGCCACCGCCGACTCACTCGACTCGCTCAGTGGAATCTGCCGCAGCAGCAGCGCCTTCGCCTGGCGCAGCTCTGC
The DNA here is from genome assembly GCA_049578265.1 of Acidobacteriaceae bacterium. Taxonomy (GTDB): domain Bacteria; phylum Acidobacteriota; class Terriglobia; order Terriglobales; family Acidobacteriaceae; genus Granulicella. The sequence continues at coordinate 28,494 of JBAULP010000126.1, read as the reverse complement.
GTCGGAGACATTCTGCGTACGCATCTGGTCAAGGTCCCGCTGCACCAGCGCCCGCGCCTTCGACACATTCTCCGGATTGCACCCATACTCCACGGTGTACGTGGCTCGCGTCTTCGAAGCGCCCAGGCCTACATCCACCGTGTACACATACCCGGCCACCTGCCGCAGATCGTGGTACAACCGCGTAGCATAGAATCCGCCACCCAGCACATGATTGCCCAACTGAATCGGGTAATAGTCCGGATCAAACCGGTTCAAATTAAGTTGCTCGGATAGCAGCACCGTATCCTGCACCGCCTCCGGATCCGCCACATTCGCAGCCGAAGCTTTGTTCAAGGCAACCGGCGGCAGCGTCGTGTTGGGCTTCGGTCCCTCGGCCTTCCAGTCCCCAAACCACTTTTCGATCACCGTCTTCGCCTCTTCTGGCGACACATCTCCGATCACCACAATCGTCGTCAAGTCCGGCCGCACCGTCGCATCGTGATACTGCTTCACATCCGCCAGCGTCACCTTCGCCAGCGTCGCGGGCGTCGCCTCTCTCAGCGACGGATCGCCTGACGGCAGCAGCGCCATATCCAGTGCGCGCGACGTTTTATACGACGGGCTCTTCAAATTTCCCGCCACAAACTGCATGGTCTGTTGCTTCACCACGTTGAACGCACGCTCCGGCAGGGCAGGGTGCAATTCGTTATCGGCCAGCAACTCCACGCCGCGCGAAAAATGCTCCTTCAGCACATCCACCGAGAAGCTATACCCCGCGCTCTCATTGGCAGCAATATCATCCAGCGCCTTCTGGTACGCCAGCCGATCCATCGTCTGCGTGCCGTAGGAGTACAGCCCATCCAGCACATCCCCCACGCCCTCCATCCCCGCAGGCGATTGCAGATCACCGTTATGCTTTACCGCGCCCAGCACCGTTACCGTCGGGCTGATTGGGTCGGTCTTCACAATCAGCCGAATCCCATTCGGCAGCATCGTGTCCGACACCTTCACGTAATCCGTCGGCACCTTCAGCTCATCCAACGCCTTCGCGGCCCACGGCGGCAATACCACCGGCTTGGTGGGTGCAGACGTCACCTCTTCCGCGCCGCCAAATCCCTTCGCCGCCACCGGCTGCCCCGTCGGCACCGGCTTCAGCACCGCTGTAATCGACCCCTGCGCCGTCAGATACTCCTTCGCCACGCGGTTCACATCCGCCAGCGTCACCTTCTTCAGCGCCTCCACATCTTCATCCGGAGACGTCCGTCCCTCCGCCGCCAGCGCGCTCGACCACACGCTTGCCAGCCCCGGAATCGAGTTCCGTTCAAACTCCGCCGACGCCACTTCACTGCGCTTGGCCGCATCCACCAAATCTTCCGGCACACCCTTCGCAGCGTAGTTCTCCAGGATCCCGCGCATCTCTGCGATCGCCGCAGCCGCATCTACGCTCGCCGGCTCGGCCACCAGACCAAACGCCACGCTGGCCTTGGGATAGGTCTCGGCCATGCCAAACTCCGTCCCCAACGCCTTGCCTGCGGGCACCATGCCGTACAAATCCGCGCGCTGGCTGCTCAACACATCAGCGAGAATCTGGCTCGCCGCATAGTCCGGCGAATCCGTTCCCGGCATCCGATACGCAATAAATCCCAGCGTGTACGGCAAGTTACTGTCCAGCGTAAAACTCTCCGACTTCACCGGCGTCAGATTCACCACTGGCCGTGGCGGCAGCGCGTGGCTCGGAATCTTGTCGAACAGCACCTTGATCTTCGCCAGCGTCGCCGCCGGGTCCACATCGCCCACAAGGATCAGGATCGCGTTCTTCGGCGTGTACCACTTCATGTAAAACTCTCGCAGCATCGCGCCCGTCGTCGCATCAAACGAACTCTTCGTGCCCAGCGGATCATGCGCATACGGCGTCCCCGCGAACATATCCGCATTCATCCGATCGAAGAACTTATACGTAGGATTGGACAGGTCGCGCGCCACTTCCTGCTCAATGGCCCCGCGCTCCTTCACCCACTCCGCCTGCGCGTCATCCACGCCCGTCATGCATGCGGCCTCGGCCTGCAGCGCCACATCCACATCCGCCGCCGGCACCGTCTCAAAATACTGCGTAATATTCTGCTGCGTGTCTGCGTTGTTCTCTCCACCCATCTGCGCAAAGATCGCGGCCGTCTGGTCCGCCGTCATCCCCGTGCATCCGCGGAACGCCATATGCTCCTCCGCATGGGCCATCCCCGGAAATCCCGCCGGCGTCTCATCGCCTCCCACCTTGAAGTTCGTCTCCACTGTCACCACCGGCGCCAGCGAGTTCCGAATAATCACCACCCGCATCCCATTCGATAGCGTCGCCCGCAGCGTTCCCGCTTCATTGGTCGTCTGCGCAGCCATCCCATACGTGCCAAAGGCCGCGAGCCCCAGCGCCAGCGAAAGAATCTTTCTTGAGTTCACTTCGTACTCTCCTTATGGTTCTTCAACGCGACGGTGCGCCAGCAGAGAACGTTGCATTCCCCGCCAAAGCACAACGGCTTCCATCATAACGGCTGCCCGCATCACAACTTCAGAGGCGCAAGCGCTTTGCTCGGGTATCGCGCGCCGCACACAAACGCGCTTCTATAGTCTCTGACGCCGAAACCCGCCAAAAGGGCCCGTCTACCCGACACCTTCATGAATCTTCTTCTCCATGTCCTCCCGCCCATCGTCGTCGCCATCCACCTCGCGTGGATTCTCTGGGTCATCTTCGGCGCCATCTGGACGCGCGGCCGCCCCTGGCTCACCGCCTTCCACATCGCCTCCCTCGTCTGGGGAATCATCGTCGAAACCCTCCCCGTCGACTGCCCCCTCACCCTCGCCGAACAGGCCCTCGAAGCCCGCGCCGGCCTCCACCCTTTCGCCGGCAGCTTCCTCCTCCACACCCTCGACGCAATCGTCTACCCCAACGTCTCCCTCACGCTGCTCATCTCCTGCGCCGTAGCCGTCTGCGCCCTCAACCTCGGCATTTACGCCTGGCGCCTCTATAAATTCCTCGCCCGGCCCCGCTGAGCGCTCCCCCTTACTGCTCGCCCACCACATCCTTCGTCTTCCGGATCACATAAATCGAAGCCACCAGCACGCTGATCAGCAGCGCCAGTATCCCCGCCTCCACCATCGCCGCATGAAAGTGCGACTGCGTATCCGGAGTCCACACCGTATTCCGCGTAAAGTCCTCCGCCTGCAATGTCAGCACCAGCGTTCGCCGAATAATCGCAATCAACCCAATCACCAGGAACGGCTCCACAAACAGCGAATGCGATCGAATCGAGATCCGCACCGTATGCAGCAGCTCCACCAGCATCAGCACCAACAGCAGTCGATCAATCAACACAAAGATGGCCGCCGTCCCCGACAGGTCCCGCATATCCATTACAAACAGATGCAGGCAGCCCACAATCGCCAGGATCGCCGTAATCCCCAGCAACACCCCCAGCACCACGTAGATGGTCGTCTCCACATGCCCTAGAAACTGGTACGGCCGATATCGTTCGTTCTCTGCCACCGTTGCGCCTGCCTCTCTAGTGCACCGTCAATACCGGGCACCGAGCCTGCGCCAGCACCTCCAGCGTCACCCCGCGCTTCACATGCGTCAGCCAGAACGAGTGCTTCCGCGGCCCCATCACAATCAGGTCCGCCTTCACCTTCTCCGCCACCGACAGAATCGCCTGCGCCGGCGCGCCATACGCAAGCGTCAGCTCACAGCCATACCCGCCCAGCGGCGACTCCTCAATCTGCCGCTCCAGCGTCTCGCGCACCTCGCCCTCCACGGCGGTCCCCCGCGCACCCTCCTTGCAGTCAATCACGTGACACACAAAGATCGCGGCTCCTCCCGGCACTGCGAACGACAGCGCCGCCCGAGCCGCCTTCTCCGCCTCAGGTGTAAAGTCCGTCGCATACAGAATCCGCTGGAACGCCAGCGGCCCCTCCGCCGCCACCGGAACATTCGGCCCCACCGTCATCACCGGCTCCTTCGCGTGCCGTATCAGCTCCTCCACCGTCGACCCCACAAACACCCGCTTCAACTGCGCCTTCGACCGCGTCGCCACCACAATCAGATCCGCATGCTCCGCCTCCGCCGCCTTCAGCAGCCCGGTCCAGCTAGGCCGCAACATCGGCAACTCCGTCTCAATCGCAATCCCCGCCTCCTCAAACGTAGTCGCCAGCGTCTCCAACTGCTCCGACCGCACCGCCAGCCGCTCCTCCAAGGAGTGCAGCCGAGGCTCCGCATCATTCAAGTACACATCCGTATCGAACACATGCACCAGGTCAACGGCCGCCCCAAAGCTCAGCGCGAGCGCCTTCGCATAGCTGGCCGCCCGCTCCGCCACCGGCGAGAAATCCGTGCCAAACACAATCCGTTTCAGCCCCACACTCTCCGACGTCGCCATCGTAGGCATAAGCTTGACCTCCCAACCAGCGCAACCCCAGACAGAAGCCAGGGTCGGGCACCAGCGTTCCTCCAATTGAAAGCCGCTCCCATATCGCATGTAAGTGATTCAAGTCACGTATAGCCAGCCTCCATCCCCGCAGAACAGCGCTATCCCCAACCCCCGGACCCAGATATAATCATCCTCAAAGCGGGAGTAGTTCAGTGGCAGAACGTCAGCTTCCCAAGCTGAATGTCGCCGGTTCGATCCCGGTCTCCCGCTCCAGTCACCCTCCTCACCCAGGCCCCGACCAGCCGGCCGGCGCTCAGATTCCCCCGCCGACCCCGCCTCCGAACATCGGCCTGAAGTTGCCCTTCCAGCAGGTATCCTTGGACACCAGCAACACCAGGGTTTCCAAACATGCCATTCGACTTCGACTACGTAATCGTCGGCTCCGGCTTCGGCGGCAGTGTCGCCGCGCTCCGCCTCGCGGAGAAGGGCTATAGCGTAGCGGTCGTCGAGCAAGGCCGCCGCTGGACCCCCGACAACCTCCCCAAAACCAACTGGCAGCTCCGCCGCTGGCTCTGGATGCCCGCCTTAGGCCTGCGCGGCTTCTTCGGCATGCGCTTCTTCCGTCACCTCGTCGTCCTCCACGGCAACGCCGTAGGCGGCGGCTCCATCACCTACGCCAACACCCTCCTCACCCCTCCGGACACCGTCTGGTCCCAGGGCACCTGGGCCGGCCTCCTCGACTGGCAGCAAGTCCTCAAGCCCCACTACGCCACCGCCCGCCGCATGCTCGGCGTAACCCAAAACCCCATCCTCTCCGCCGCCGACCTCCGCCTCCAGCAAATGGCCACCGCCGCCGGCGTAGGCCACACCTTCTATCCCACCGACGTAGGCGTCTACTTCGGCAACCCAAACGATCCTCCCGGCACCACCCATCCCGACCCCTACTTCAACGGCCAGGGCCCCGAGCGCACCACCTGCACCGGCTGCGGCGGCTGCATGGTAGGCTGCCGCTTCAACGCCAAAAATACCCTCGACAAAAACTACCTCTACCTTGCTGAGAAGCAGGGAACTCAAATCCTCGCCGAGACCAAAGTAGTAGACGTCCGCCCCCTCGCCCCCAGCGACGACGGCAGCGACGGCTATCAAGTCGACACCATCTCCCTCGCCCCAAACAACCGAGGCCAGCGCCGCCGCATCCTCTGCCGCGGAGTCGTCATCGCGGCCTCCTCACTCGGCACGCAAGACCTCCTCTTCCGCCTCAAAGCCTCCGGCTCTCTCCCACGCATCTCCGACGCGCTAGGCCGCGGCGTCCGCACCAACGCCGAATCCCTCATCGGCATCCGCTTCCCAAACTCGACGGTAGATCTCTCCAAAGGCATAGCCATAGGCTCGGGCATCTACCTGGACGACCACACCCACATCGAAGCCACCCGCTACCCCAACGGCTCCGACGCCATGTCCCTACTAACCGCCCTCCTAACCCGCACCCACCCCACCAACGCCACCCAACCCGGCGATGCGTACGAACCCACCAACGCCAGCCAACCCACCGACGCGTACGAACCCACCAACGCCACCCAACCAACCTCGCCCCGCCAACCCCGCTGGCTAGCCTGCCTGGCCGCCACGCTCAAGCTCCTCTTCACCAAGCCGAGAACCGCGCTCCGCATCTTGTCTCCCGGAGGCTTCGCCAGAGAATCCATGATCCTTCTCTGCATGCAAACCCTCGAAGGCACGCTAACGATGAAGCACAAGCGCACCCCCTGGTGGCCCTTCACCAAACAACTAGTCACCGAAGGAGCCAAAGTCCCCACCAACATCCCCTCGGCCAACGCCTTCGCCGCCAACGCAGCGAAATCCATGGGAGGCATCCCCCTGACCTCCCTGACTGAAATCCTTTTCAACATCCCCATGACGGCCCACTGCATAGGAGGCGCGGTGATGGCGACCACCCCCGAAGAAGGAGTCTGCAACGCCCAAGGCCAAGTCTTCAACTACAACAACCTCTACCTCTGCGACGGCTCCGTAATCTCCGCCAACCTAGGCGTAAACCCAGCCCTAACCATCACCGCCCTAACCGAGCACACAATGTCCCAAATCCCACCCGCCCCAGACCAGAACCAGCCCATCATCCCCGAGCGGCCCTCCCCATGATCAATCGCGACAACATCATCGACACAGCAGCTCCCACCACCACGTCAGTTGTCATCGCCAATTCTTCCGCGCTCACGGCGCCCGCGGACTAACTATGGGAATTGCACACAACCATCTCCTGCGGAATGCTCTACAACGGGTAGCGTAGTATCATCGATCTCACCCGCCTTTCTAAACTTTCAACTTCGAGCTCCCCCTCCATGAACAGCGAATGAGGCGAATTAAATTCACCATTGCAAAGAATGCCCTCGCGAATATTATTCGCGGCGGAGCGAGCGCGGTAGTAGCGTTAGCCCTTCCTCACTTCCTCACCAAATCCCTTGACGCAGATCGGTTCGCCGCCTGGTCGCTCATGCTCCAGATTGCGGCGTACGCCAGCTATTTGGATTTTGGCCTGCAAACTGCCTTAGCCCGTTTTGTTGCGCAGGCTGTTGAACTGGAACAGAACGACCGCAGAGACCACCTTGTAGGCACCGCGCTTTGGATGCTCTCATGCGCAGGCGCGGTGGCCATGCTAATCATTGGCGTTGTTGTGTGGCAGCTGCCGAATGTTTTCCACGGAGTTCCTCTCCATCTCCTGCCGGAAGCTCGGGAAGCGGTTTTAATTCTGGCTATGGCAGCCTGTTTGTCGCTGCCGTTGTCTACGTTCACCGGTGTCCTGGTTGGTCTGCACAAAAACGAATACCCCGCCATAGCAATCGGGTCAAGCCGCTTGGCCGGTGCTGTCCTCGCAATTGTCGCGTCACACTTTACTCACTCGCTCGTCATTTTGGCGAGTTGCATCGCTGTGACCAATGTGGCATCCGGTCTGGCTCAGATGGGGGCAGCGAAAAGGCTCTTGCCCAATGCTCGCATCAACCTGTCAGTCGCTCAGCGTGCGGCCGCCCAGGAGTTGGCCAGGTATTGCCTTGGCCTAACGGTCTGGTCGTTCAGCACGTTTCTCGTCAGCGGGCTCGATGTCAGTATTGTCGGACATTACAAGTTTTCCGCCGTGGGTTACTATTCCATCGCCTCGGTGCTCATCAACTTCATTGCCGGTTTGAACGGTGCAGTCTTCGGCGCACTGATGACTCCGCTCGCCGCGCTCCATGCGCGGGAAGAGGTGAGTCAGGTTAAGCGAATTGTCTTGTTTAGCACCCGCATCAATACGTACGGTAATCTGCTCATTTATTTGCTGAGTTGCCTGTTCGGCTATCAAGCGCTGAAACTCTGGGTTGGCCCTGCGTACGCCGTTCAATCGCTGCCTGTTTTGATTGTGTTGGCTGCTGCACAAGCCGTTCGTCTCACTGGATATCCATTTTCCGTGATGCTTATCGCAACCGGCCAACAGAACAAAGGAATTGCGCAGGCTCTGGCAGAGGCCATTCCCAATTTCGTGTTGAGCATCTTGCTGGCCCGCTATATGGGGCCCGTCGGTGTAGCGTGGGGTACGTTGATCGGTGCATTTTGCGGTGTCATCTGGATTCTGCTCTTCACCATGAAGTCGACCTTTTCCGTCATCCCGATCCGCAGGTGGCATTTTCTATCCAAGGGAATCTTGTCGCCGTGCCTGGCTGCCGCTCCATTCGCGCTTGCGCTGCTCTTTTTCCACTGGGACCCTGCCATGTCCTCGGTCATCCCTGTATGTCTGGCTTGCCTATTAATCAGCGTATTCCTGGCAGGCCGTATGGGGTACTTTCGATTTAGCTGACGTCCGCCACTGATGGATGAATCGCAGGTGAATTGGCTGCGTTAGAAGTCTAGCAGCCGCTTCAAGCTGTACTTTGATCATGCTTGCCTGGCTTTTGAAGGCTGATAAGTGGTGATCTGGAGTTGCGTCGAAACCCCGGCTTAATTCTTTTCCTGCAGCACTTCGCGATAAACAGAAAAAGTTTCCTCCACCATTCGATCAACTGTAAATTCTGCAAGCACCCGCTCTCGAGCAGCTTTACCGTAACAGTCGCGGAGATCAGGCCGCCCAAGCAGCAACTCAATGGCATCGGCCATCGCTTCGACATCGCCAGGTGCTACTGTAACCCCGGTTTTCCCGTGAAGAGAGACCTCAGGCACGCCGGAATCTATATCCGTATTGATCACCGGCAACCCTGCAGCCATAGCCTCCAGTTGAACCATGCCGAAGGCCTCGGCACGAGTAATTGAAGGCATGACAAACATGGACGCGGCCTGAAAGTATGGGCTCAAATCATCGACGCGCCCCAGCATGCTTACCTTTTGCTGCAGCCCATTGCTTTCAACAAGAGTTTGAAGTTCAATAGCCTGCGGCCCATCCCCAATCAACAGCAAGTGTGCATTTACATGCTTCATCGCTTGGATAAGTACATCGAATCCCTTGTACGCAACAAGTCGGCCTATGGCCAATATCAACGGACGATCGAGGGGAATGCGTTGCTCCTGTCCAAAGGGTCGACAATTCTCCAGCATCTGAGCGGGCGTGATTCCCAAAGGGATCACGCGGCACTTCTCACGGAACGGCCCGAGTTCATCCGACGACATGAGATATCTCTCTGAGGTCACGATGATCGCATCCGCACGCTCCATCGCCGTTCGCACAAAACCGTCGCTCATTTTGCGAAGTATCTTCCGCCCCAACGTATCGGCATGGTGCGTGATAACAAGCTTTCCCCGATGGCCGCTCATAAGATAGGCGAACGCCGCACCCGGATTGGGCGCGTGCAAGTGCACCAAATCGGCCGGAGAACGACGAATATCCCCTATCATGCTCGGGCACACAGGCATAGACGCAATCGTTCCCCACCGCGCTACCCGTGTAACGCATACCTCATCCATTACCGATCGCTCGTTCTTTCGCTCGCTGTTTGCCACAATCACACGAACGCTGGCCTCCCCGGTCTGCCGCACGGCCAGGTCTCTCAGGTGTGTCTCCATCCCTCCGTTGTGCGGCGGATAGAATTTGCCAAGATGTAGAACGGTATACTTGCCTTGTGTCACTTCGCTGCTCATTCCGGCTTCATAACCCGGAGGTTCCTTCTTACTCGCCAGTCCCGGATTCTATTATCCAGTATCAATGAATAGCGCGCCTTCATCCATTCGATCAATCACAGTCAACGGTAGATTTCTCTCCCAGTCCATTACTGGTGTTCAGCGATACGCCTTTGAATTGCTAACCTCTCTGGATCGGCTACTTCGCACCGGAGCCATCGAGCAGGTACCCGTGACCGTCCTGGTTCCTCCAGACGCAAGAGCTCTTCCCGACTGGTCGTCGATTCGCATCCGCCAGGTCGGCCGATTCACTGGACAACTTTGGGAACAACTCGACCTCCCCATCCACGCCCGCGGCAGTCTGTTATTCACACCTTGCGGAGGAGCTCCACTGACTCACCGCCACCATGTAATAACCATTCATGATGCCGGGCCGTTCAAAACCCCTGCCGCCTACACCGCGGGATATAGAAATTACTACAAGCTCCTTCAGAAGATTCTCTCCTTCACAGCGGCGCACGTTATTACCGTCTCTGAATTTTCCAGACAGGAGCTCATCACCTGCCTGCGAATTCCTCCCGAGAAAATTACCTTTAGCTGGCTTTCCGGACAGCACATACTCCGCTGCCAAACGGATAGCAATATACTTAAAAAACATAATCTCCAAACCGGACTGTATTGCCTTGCTGTTGGATCGAGGAACCCAAACAAAAACCTCCGCGGCATCATAGCGGCATCCACACATCTTCCCCCCAATTCTCCCGAATTGGTCATTGCTGGCGGGACGAATCACAGTATTTTCAAAGATTCGCACCTTGGCTGCACGGGCGTGAGAAATCTGGGTTTCGTGAACGATAACGAATTGCGCACCCTTTACGAAAACGCTGGTTGTTTTGTCTTTCCATCCTTTTACGAAGGCTTCGGCCTCCCGCCCCTCGAAGCCCTCACGCTTGGCTGCCCTGTAGTCGTCGCCCGCGCCGCATCCCTCCCCGAAATCTTTGCGGACACAGCCATATACTGCGATCCTCACGCACCTCAGGATATCGCTCGCCAGATCGCTGCCGCTTTCGGAGGCAAGCACCCAGATCGAAAATCCATGGTCGACTACGCATCTCAATTCACCTGGGAACGCTGCGCAACAGAAACCTGGAGCATCCTGTTACGATCGCTCTAGCTCGCCTTCTGCAGATCACAGGCCATGCTGAAAATCCGCTTCCGAAATCCTGGCCAGTCCCTTTCATAACAGCTGTTGAAGCCCAAAACTTGGAGTATTTCGTGGCAATTCCTAAGATCATCCACTATTGCTGGTTCGGGAAGAAAGAAACCCAGCCGAAGCTTGTTCGAGAGTGCATTGCTAGCTGGTCGAAACTCGATGATTACCAGATTTATGAGTGGAACGAAAGCAACTTCGACCCCGGTCCTAGCTCTTTCTTCGCCCATATGATGGCGACCAAGCGGTATGGGTTCGCGTCCGACATCGTTCGCCTAACGTCACTCTATCGGATGGGCGGAATCTATCTGGACAGCGATGTCGAAGTCAAAAAAAAATTTCCAGAATCGATCCTTCTGCATCAAGCTTTCATGTCGTTCATGTTTGATAGCATTCTCGGCACCGCGGTCATCGGTGCGGAGGCACAATCTCCTCTGATCGGTAAGCTTCTCGATCACTACCGCAACCTTGAAGACTTGCAGTCACCCAGCAATAATATTTTCACGCGCTTTTTTCTAGAGGAGTTTCCCGAGTTCCGTCTCAACAACAAATTCCAGGTGCTTAGAGATAACGTCGCGATTTATCCCAAAGAGTATTTTGATTGTCCGACCTACAACCGGGAAATGGGCTATACAGTGCATCATGGGCTTGGCTCATGGTTCCGCAACGACAAGAGCCCAGCCAGCTTTCTTCGCGCTGGGACCAAACTCGTGTTGGGCAATGTAATTTACTCCAAATTGTCCCGGTATAGAGGACTGAAAGTCTCGCCATTTTATAAAACATATCAGGAACATACCCGCGATTAACGGTGAATTGCAAGCCTTTGAGCCAGCGCTCAATGTGAACGCCTCCTCAACCAATTCTTAGAGCAAACGCTGCGAAGGCTCAGAGAGAGTGTGAAACGCTCTGCTCTGGGCTGCGAGGGAAAATAGTATCCACAGGAACGGGAAGGACAGATCTGGTACCCCGAGGGCCATGGAAAGCAACAGAGCAACCGCCGCCATACCAATCCAACGCTGCTCCTTCCGTAACGGCGAAAGCGTTTTCCATGCTGCCCGAACAAATAGAACGAAACCGAGAAATCCCACTTGGCTTAAGATGGCTGCAGCAAGACTAGACGGCCGATTGCTTCCCAAACCCACTCCTATTCCGTACGTCTCTTTAAACAAGTTAAAGGCAAACGCATCTGCTCCCAGACGAACAATGGCGGAGTGAGATCCTTCCTTCCCCAGCGTTTGTGATAAGAGCAACGTCCGTACTGCAGGAATAAGCAGGGAAAGCGAAGCTAGAGCCAGGCACGCGAAAAAGATCGCAAAGCGCTTTAGGCGCACGACGCGAATATACCAGGGAAAGCGAAATATTGGGTTCGCGATCAGGAGCATCACAAAGACAAGCAGGACGGCCACGAGTGACGACGTGGACGCCACCAGAAGACATGCCGCCAACGTTATACCGGCGCGCACAATGTTACTTTTGCGCGCAAAATATCTCCATAAAAAAACTGCTGTGAAAGCAGCAAGAACAGCGCCAGCCATCGATGGTTCCGTAAACGTTCCGTTTGGCCGCATTGACCCGGAAATCATATTGACAACTCCATAGCCTGGATTGTTGTCAAACAGCTTTATCGGAAATGGTAATCCCAGCCAAAGGAACAAAGCCTGAATAATTACAAATGCAGTTAGGAAAAACGCGCTCCAGAAAAAAGCTCTCTGTGCTCTTTCGGTTGATCGAACTTCCCGTGACGAAGTCACCACCATAAGCACGTTAAGAATCAGGAAAACTGATTGAACTACATTTTCCATCTGAAAATGCAGTGGCGCGGGAAAGAGAAAATTCTCATCTATGCTCGACCTGGGGTCAAATACCAGGATCCCGCTGAAGAAAAATGGAAGAGTAAACGCCGAAATCACTGACACCAGCGCAAAGGCGATCCACGCTCTCGTGGATCTGTCGCTTTCGCGCAGATAGCGTTTAGTGCCCAGTCTGAGCGGAAGGAATCGTATGATGTACAAAGGGACGATGCAGTAATATGGCTGGATACCCACTGTCCCCGTCGAAACCACCGAGGAAGCCTGAAACATCGTAGACATGATGAGCAACGGGAAAAGAAAATCCGGACGCCAAAAGAAAAAATACAAGGCAAGAGGAATAAATATGATCCCTTCTAAGGTTGGCACAAATCCCTCCTTTCTCCAGCCGCTTTGATTAGATAGTTTTTGCGCGTTGCAATTTATCCAGTATTACTCGTAACAATTTCTTCTGCGACGCCTTGGCTTTTATCGGAAACGCACACGCTGCGACTTCTTAGCAGGTGCCACACGAAGAGATATGGCTGACGAAAGAGCAGATTCTGGCGTCAACACTCTCAAATAGCCACTACGAAGTTTTTCTAGTGTTCTTATTGAAGCAGGCGGGTTGGTCATCGTGCACTGTTCTCGAAACGTTTCAGAAAATTACAAATAGTCAATCAGGGTGCCGAACGTTATGTGCTGAACGTCGGCGGGATCAAGAGGTGTGACCGCCTCAGTCGGAGCCAAAACTGGCTGATTCCAGCCGACGATCGCTTGGCCCTGATGGTGCTAAAACGTCGCTCTGATTTCGCAATATAGAGGTGAACGAAAGATACTTCAGTAAAACCGTGTAGCGATCCGCTCCTAAAGTACGTAATGCAAGGCGATATAACACACTGAGGATGCGAAGTCGAGTGTCATTCTTCCGATAAGACTTCAATTTGTACGAATTAGCTGAGTCGCGATCTGATAGAAGTCGTGCGGACTTAGCCCATGAATAGAACTTAGACGAACTGCTGAAAGGATTCTCCCCCGCAAATTGTTCCAGGTTTGCAGCATAAAGAGAGCGGGTCAGGCGATTGATATATTGGCCGTTGTCAAAAGTTCCAAACGCGTAATTGATACTCGAAAACGTTCGCAATCCGTGCTCGATAAGTTGGAGCCGGTAGTCTTCCACGACTCTCCGCAGATCGGGTCTGTTGGCAAGATTAAATCTATCGGTGAATTTTGATATCTGATCGCCTCCGTCAATGGAGACGCCGCTGAAGTGAAAGAACTCGAGAGGATTGGATCGGTTTACAACCCACGCACCGTGTTCTAAATGGATCTCCCTCTCATGCAAGTTCCAATAGGCCATGTTGCAACCCGGATTCTTCAAAATTTTCACGGACTCAAAGAGGCACGGGACTAAATTGATCCACTTTTGATCTACGAACAATCCCACCCGCTGTTCGCTGAACGCGAGATTCAGACAACGGTTTTCCCACCATGATAAAAATTTGATTGTTTCCTCGGTCCGCTTAATAGCGACAAACCCCAAATTGAAAACCCCGGAAGATAATAGGATGAGTTCGGACACGCCGTCATCTGGCACCGGAGATAGAATGTGCGGCGTGAGAATGATGGAGCTGTCTTCCATTGCATTAAAGACGGAGTCCAGAGAACGATAAACGAAGATATCAGGATCGAGATACACGAGTTCATCAATACCGCGTTCAAGAAGCGTCTTTAGGAACGTGGGTTTCACATTCGTATTAAGTTCTAAAACGTCGTATTTAAATGCCACAGAATAAAAGTCAGCGATTCCAAGCTTCTCGACGGGAAAAAGTTCAAACTGTTCTCTTGAAATGTCAAGGTCTTTCGGAAGCCGATCAACTACAAGCACATAGAACTTGCTTCCAGGATGGTGATGAAGGAAAGAACTGCAAAGCACCCGCGCGTAGGGCAAATAGTTGAGAGATACGATCGTACATGCTGCCTTTATCATCCGATACGTACCCATTCATTCTTTGAGAAGTCATATTGCTTCAATAGCTTCGCAGGCACTCCGGCGGCGAGAGTAAACGGGGGAATGGTTCCTGTGACCACGGAATTTGCTCCGATCACAACTCCCTCGCCGATCCTCGACCCAGGCGTCACGACCACCCCATCTCCTATCCAAACATTGCGACCGATAATAACTGCTTTGTCGCAGCTTAACGGACGAACGGAGGGCTGGATCCCCGGAGATGGAGAAGTTCCGCTAAAATCACCGTGGTTATGGTCGGTGATAAGCACTCTACTCCCGATCAGCACTCCGTCGCCAATTTCGATTCTGTTAGTAGCCGCAATGTGGCTCGATCTGCTGACAGAGACATTGTCTCCGATCACGATTGAGGGGGACAATTTCCGGCCTTGATTAGCTGCAACGGCCTCAAGCCAAAGTCCTTCCATGGTTTGGAAGTTCCTGCCAATTCGGATATGGGACAGCCCGCGCAGATGGCAGCGCGGACCAAGGACGATTGTAGGACAGCCAAGTTTCCTGGCAAACATCAACCGCCGCCAAAGGATGCCGGCACGTTGTCCTAATTCGCAGACAAATAAATATAGGCCTTGAGCTCGAATGAACTGGATCGCTTTCGTCAGACCATTACCGCCTTCAGCTCTATCATTCATAATGCCACCAATGGATTACCCACCGACGAATCAAGCTTGCCGATTGATCGAATAGTCAGTATAGAACATGCCATTTGATTGCAGGCCCGTCGCGCCAGACCCGATGACTACAGCATCGTTCTAGAGCCGCCGCGCAAAAACCAAGAATGGTGTCGATGAAATACAGGAAAAAAGAGCCCGCACGAAGTCGCGCATGGAGTGCCGAGATGGAGCGGAGTTTCTGTGCGTAAACGCGTCTTCAGCCCGTCAACGCGTGTGTGGCTTGAAGAAGAACCAAGTGCGGTCGCCACTGCTTCGTCGCAATCAATATTTATTGACATCGCAAACGGCTGGCAGAGGCCTTTGTCGTCCCGAAATTCACCCTACTTCGTACTAGCGGTCTGCACCTTCTGTTCCGACGGCAGCGTATGATTCTCCAGCGCCAGCGCCTCCGGCATATACGTCAGCGCCTTCTGAATCTGCGGGTCCCACTCAGCGAGCACCTCTTGCCCGGCCGCGAATCCAAACTGCGAGGTAAACAGCGCCGTCTTGATCCGAGCCTTCGTCCAGTCCACGTTGTCCGCGAACTCTTTATCCGTGAAGTCAATCTTCTGCGACTTCAGAAAATCCTTGAAGTCCTGTTGCAGCGTGGCATCGACCATCAGGTCGCGGCTTACCGTATGCGTTGCCAGGTAATATTTGCTGAAGTCGAAGAACGCGCTGTTCATCAGCATCTGGTCCTGGAAGTGGTCGCTCTTCAACTCAGGAATCTTCTCATCCGGAGTAATGCCGCCGCCGCCATACACCACGCGTCCAGAGTCCGTGTGCTCGACTTCCTTATTCGTGTTATTCGCAGGCAGCGCGTCATTGCGCACGTAGTAGTAGTCGTACAGCGAAACGCCGTTATAGTTCCGCTGGATCAGCCGTCCTGAAGGCGTGTAGTAGTGGTACGTCGTCAGTGCGAGCCCGCTGTCTTCGGAGATGGGGAACACGGTCTGCACCAGCCCCTTGCCAAACGTTGTCTCGCCCACAATCAGCGCGCGATCATGGTCCTGCAGCGCGCCCGAGATAATCTCCGCAGCCGAGGCCGTATTCCTATCCACCAGCACCACAATCGGATACTTCGCCGTCGATCCGCTCGGCACCGTGTACACCTGATCCGGGAACACGCCCTTACGCGCTCGTTGCGACACCACCACATCGCCCTTCTTCAGGAACTTGTCGCACACATCCACAGCCTGGTTCAGCAGCCCGCCCGGATTGCTGCGCAAATCAATCAGCAGCCCCTGCAGATTCGGCCCAAACTTATCCAGCGCCGCCTGCACCTCAGCCGACGTCGTCTCCATCTCGCCAGTAATGTGGATATACCCAATCCCCGGCTTGATCATGAACGCCAGGTCCACCGAGTTCTCCGGAATCTCATCGCGCATCAAGTCAAACACCAGCGGCTTCGACGCCCCCTCGCGCGACATCGTCACCGTCACATGCGTTCCCCGCGGCCCCTTCAGCAGCGTTGCCACCTGCGCCGTGTCCATATTCTGGGTCGACTTCCCATCCACCGACAGAATCACGTCGCCCGGCCGAATCCCCGCCCGATACGCCGGCGTCCCCTCCATCGGGTACACCACTGTAACCTTCGTATTCTGCAGCACAATCCGCATGCCTACGCCGTAATATTTGCCGCTCTGCTCCTCGCGCATCTCCGCATACGACTTCGGATCATAGAAGTTCGAGTGCGGATCCAGCACATGCAGCATCCCCGGAATCGCCCCGTCGTAGATTGCCTTATCGACCTGGTCTTTATCCAGCTTGTCCGCGTAATTCGCCTCCACCAGCGCATACACGTCGGTAAACTGCTTCATCGAGTCGCGCAGTTGCGACTCATCCGTCGCCGACTGCGCAGCCACCCGGCCACCAGCCAGCGAACCTGCAAACCCGCAGGCAGTTAAGAAGATCGTTGCCGAAATCAGTGCGCGACGCATTGGGGGAGCCATCATGGAAGGGTCAAATCCTCAGGTTGAAAACGGGCCCGACCTGCGTCATTGCAGCCGTTTCCAGTTGGACGGAGTATAGCATCGCGGGGTTAGCCCTTGCGTCCTTTCCACCC
The DNA here is from genome assembly GCA_049578265.1 of Acidobacteriaceae bacterium. GTDB lineage: Bacteria > Acidobacteriota > Terriglobia > Terriglobales > Acidobacteriaceae > Granulicella. The sequence continues at coordinate 11,268 of JBAULP010000126.1, read as the reverse complement.
CCCAGCGCACCTCTCGTCACCCATCCCCCACAGGGGCCTTCGCGCGGGTAGAGCATTCCCCCCGGCCAGAATCCGACGCCCTCAACCTTCACGCGCGTTCTCTCCCCATGACAACGTCCCCGCACTCCCTTCGTGGGAAACCCATCAACGGGGGAATTGCTCTAGAATGGAGTTGCCAGATAACCTCTACCCGTCCGAGCGGTCAAACCTTCATCAGGCCGCAGGGCAACATCCCGCACGGGTGATTCTGCATAAGGAATACCGGTGAACCCGCATAAGGAACGAATGACCAAGAAGCTTACACGCATTAACCTCCGTGGCCGGTTCACCGCCGCGACCAGCATAGCCGCCACCTTGGTTGTAGCTACCTTCGTTTTCTCTGCCGCAGCCGGCCCCGCCGCGCTCGCGCAGCAGCAACAGCAGCAGCCCGCGTATCCCGCCTCCGGTGCCAACTTCGAGCCTACCTCTACGCTCAGCCTCCCGCCCCTGCCTGCGACCACCGCGATCACTCCCAACGGCACCGTCGTCGAAGACGCCGTCGCGCGCGTCAATGACCAGATCATCACCCGCACCGAGTACGAGGCCGCCGAGGAGCAGCTCCTCCAGCAAGCCCGCCAGGACAATCTCTCCCAGGCCGACTTCGAGGATCGCCTCCACAATCTCCTTCGCGACATGATCGATGAGCAACTCCTGCTCTCCAAGGGCAAGGAGCTCGGCATCACCGCCGACGCCGAAACCATGCGCGAGCTCGACGACATCCGCAAGCGCAACAACCTTCCTTCCATGGAAGCTCTCGAAAAGGCCGCCGCACAGCAGGGCATCTCCTTTGAAGACTTCAAGCAGCACATCCGCGACCAGCTCATCCGTCAGCAGGTCGTCCGCGACCAGGTTGGCAGCCACCTCAATCTCACTCACGCTGATGAGATCGCCTACTACGACGCTCACAAGCAGGACTTCATGCTCCCTGAGCAGGTCCACCTCAGCGAGATCCTGATTCCCACCCCGGAGAACGCCACGCAGGCGCAGATCGACGGCGCCCAGGCCAAGGCCGATCTCCTCTCCTCCAAGCTCAAGGACGGCGCCAACTTTGCCGCCCTCGCCCGCTCTGATTCCGGCGGCCCCAACGCCGCAGCCGGCGGCGATCTCGGCGACTGGAAACGCGGCGCCCTCGGCGACGTTCTCGAGAAGGCCACGTTCTCCCTCCCTGTCGGCGGCAACACCCAGCCCATCCGTACCCGCCAGGGCTACGTCATCCTCCATGTGGATTCGCACCAGCAGGCCGGCGTCCCGCCGCTCTCCGCCGTCGAAGACAAGGTGCAGCAGGCGCTCTACTTCCAGCAGCTCGAGCCCGCCCTGCGCGCGTATCTCACCAAGGCCCGTTCCGATGCCTATATGAAGATCGCCGACGGATTCGTGGATACCGGTTCGCCCACCCGCAAGGCCACCACGCGGATCGACTACACCGCCTACAAGGCCCCCGCGCTCAAGAAAAAGGTTCGTGCCAAGCAGCGTCTCGAGCAGGAGAAAGCAAACCGCGCTCAGGTTGAGCTAGCCGCCGCCCGCCAGCGCGTTGCCGAGAAGGAAGCCCTCCGCGCCGCCAAGGTCGAAGCGAAGTCGGGCAAGAAGGTAGACGCCGTCTACAAGCCTCGCAAAATCCATCGCGAGAAGATCCGCTATGGTCAGGCTCCTGAGCAGTCCCTGCCCAAGGGCACCGCGGAAACCGCTCAGGGCGGCTCCATCGGTGCTCCCATCACCGGTCAGGCGTCCGGCGTAGCAATGGCGGCCACCGACTCCGTCACCTCCATCACCACCGGCACCGGCGTCGAAGAAGAAGACAACGCCGATCCCTTCGCCTCCAAGGCAGGTCCGCACAAGAAGGAGCGGTACACCGATCTAGAAGCAGCGGCCCAGGAGAAGTCTGCCAAGGAGAAGCTCACCAAGGCGGAAGCCAAGGCTGAGATGCGGCCAATCGCCACAACCCCCGCCGAGAGCGCCACCGAAAAAGTTCAGGCCATGCCTCTCGACTACAGCAGCACCGACAAGAAGAAGAGGCACAAGCGCAAGAAGGGTGAAGTCAAGGAGCGCCTGCAGGAGAAGCCAAAGGCACCCAAGGAAGAGCCAAACACGGTAGCCCCCACGGTCAATCCCGACCTGGCAGCCCCAGTGAATCCTCCCGCCCCACCCCCACCCAGCAACCCCTCAAACGAGTAACCAAAATCCAACGCACCAAATCCAACGAGGGCCGCAAGGCCCTCGTTCTAACGTTCCCCCCAAAAACCCAAATCCAGAATCGCTTCAACCGAGAACCGAGAACTGAGAACCGAGAACCGAGAACTGAGAACCGAGAACCGAGAACCGACAACGACCCGCGCTCCACTGTATCCTTGCCTCAAATGAAAGACTTCTTCATCTCCGACGCAGCCCGCTTCGAAAACCAACCCATCACCAGCTACTTCCTCGTCGCCGCCATCAGCGCCCGCGACCGCAAGCCCAGCGGCCAGTATCTCGCTCTAACCCTCGCCGACAAGTCCGGCCAGTTCGAAGCCCGCATGTGGGAAGACTTCGCCGACGCGCTCCAGACCTGCGCCGCCGGCTGTTACGTCAAAGTGCAGGGCCAAGTCTCCAAGTACCAGGGCAAGTTCCAGATCACCCTCACCAAGCTCCGCCTCGCCGCCGCCTCCGAGATCGATACCGCCGACTTCGTCCCCACCACCCAATACGACATCCCCACCATGGCCGCCGAGCTCCGCAGCTACGTCGAAGCCTTCTCAAACCCCCACCTCCGCCGCCTCGTCCTGGCCTTCCTCGACGACCCCACCCTCGGCCCCCAGTTCCGCGAAGCCCCCGCGGCCAAGCGCCTCCACCACGCCTGGTTAGGCGGTCTCCTCGAGCACGTCCTTCACCTCGTCCGCATCTGCCGCGCCACTGCCCCCTTCTACCCCGAAGTCGACCCCGACCTCCTCGTCACCGGCGCCATCCTCCACGACATCGGCAAAGTCCGCGAGCTCTCCTGGAACCCCACCTTCGACTACACCCTCGAAGGCCAACTCATCGGCCACATCTCCATAGCCCAGCGCCTCCTCCAGGAAAAAATCGCCCAGCTAAACGCCGCAACGCAGGATCCCGCGCAAGCGTTCCCGCCACACCTCCGCCTCCTCATCGAGCACATGATCCTCTCCCACCACGGCAAGCTCGAATTCGGCAGCCCCAAGCTCCCCATGACCCCCGAGGCCATGCTCCTCTCCGCCCTCGACGACCTGGAAGCAAAATTCCAGGCCCTCCGCAACGAGTTCGCCGCTGCAGCCTCAGCAGGGAAGTCCCCCAACGAAACCACCGACTGGGTCCGCAGCATGGACCGCCCCCTCTTCAACTCCAAAGCCTGGCTAGCCGCAAAAGAGAAGTAGCCGGGTGCCAACAAATACGTCGGGTGTCCAGCCTTCCACCTCACCACCAAAGCGCGCGGCAGGGAACCACGCACGTCCACACCCTCCCTTGCACGCCCTCCCAAACCACCGTATGCTTGCGACATCTCAACGGGCCCACTCCGCATACGACCGAGGTCGTTTTGGCATCCCGCACAACCGGCAGTCTGCAACTCCCCAGACGTCTGTTTCGGCCCCGCGCAAGCGCCCGCCCGCGCCTCTCGCCGATCCGCCCCATCCATAAGCTCCTTGCCCTCACACTCCTCCTGGCGTTCCTTCTGGCCGCCCTCGCACCCAGCCTCTCCGCCCAGTCCTTCGACCTCCAGAAACATCCCCAGCCCGTAGTCTCCCTCGACGGCCTCTGGCACTTCCCATTCCAGTCGGGGGTCTAGGAGATTGCCAGGTACCCCATCCATACGCTCATTGCGGAGGAGTGGGCAGAGAACTTGCGGACCACAACTCGGTTGCACGCACTCCCCACACCCCCGTATGCTGGCTCCCAGCGTCAACGGGCCAGCTATCTCCTAATCCACAACAAGGTGGATGCGATGGACAACAGAACCGCTCGTCTCCACTGGCACGCCGTTCCGCAAACGTTGCTTCGCATCCTATTGGCCTCTCTGCTGCTGTGCTGCGGCCTCAGCATCCGGGCCGACACCTTCAAGACCCCCGACCCCGGTCCGGGCCGCCTTCACATCGACGGCATGTGGCAGTTCCATACCGGCGACAACCTCGCCTGGGCGAATCCCGCGTTCGACGACTCCGGCTGGCAGGCGATGCCGGCGGACAAGGGATGGGCAGCGCACGGCCATCCCGGGTACAGCGGCTATGCGTGGTATCGCAGGCGGATCGTGGTCGATGCGGCCACATCGCCGATGGGTATCTTCATCGTTGATGGCATTGGTGCGTATGAGGTCTACTGGAACGGCAAGAAGGTCGGCAGCTCCGGCCGCTTTCCTCCTCATGCGGCCTGGCCGGTCGGAAATGAGGTCTGGCCCACGTTTCCGCTGGGCAACGGCACGGGAGTGCTCGCCGTCCGGTTCTGGGCGCCTCCCGCAGTCACGTCAGCCAATTCCACAGACGGCGGTTTTTACTACCCTCCCTCAATCGGCAGGTTATCTATCCTTCAGGAGTTGCTAAGCGGCTCTGACGCCATTTGGGACCAGACTTTTCTTTTCCAGGTCGTCGCTACCACCCTCATCGGCGCAGCGGGCCTGCTCGCGCTTCTGTTCTTTCTGCGGGAGCGCCGCCAGTGGCTCTACTTATGGCTATCGATCTTCCTCCTGGCCGAAGCAACCAATGGATTAAGTTTCGCTACCTATCAAGTCCTCTACTTTTTTCCAGCGCAGCTTTTAGCCTGCTCCGTCCTGCTTTGCGGAGGCATTGCGCTCTGGCTGATCCTGCTCTCGATCTTCGGTTTGAACCGCAGCAGGCGGTGGCGAGTTTGCACGGCGGTGGTCAGCGCGGTGTTCGCCTCAGCAATTGTCACCGATGGCGTGGTGATGTTCTTCTGGCAGGATGCTGGGCCTGGGATGATCCGCATCGACGCTGTCACGACCCAAATCTTTACTGCGATGGGGTTTTACATAGTGTTCCTCGTCGCCTTCGGTCTGGCGCGCCGCAGGTCGTGGTCGCTCGTCCCCCTTGGCGTCGTAGCCCTTCTCTTCGGCTTGTACCAGCCGCTGAGCAGCGGTGCGTCTATCATGCACTCGCAGATGCTTCGGAATATCGCGTACTGGCATACGCCGACAGAAACTTACTGGATCAACCTGCCTACAATACTGGATTGGCTGGTGGTGATCGTCCTGACCGTGACTGTCATCCTGCAGCAAATCCGCGAGGGCCGCCGCCAGGCGCACATCGCCACGGAGTTCAAGTCCGCGCAGGAGGTCCAGCAGATTCTGGTCCCCGAAGACACCCCTCCCATTCCCGGCCTCGCCGTGTCCAGCGTCTACAAGCCCGCCTCCGAAGTAGGCGGCGACTTCTTCCAGGTCATCCCGCTGGGTGAATCCGGCGAGGAATCGTCCACACTCATCATCGTCGGCGACGTCAGCGGCAAGGGCCTCAAGGCCGCCATGACCGTAGCCCTCATCGTCGGCACCGTCCGCACTCTCGCCGAAACCACCCTCGACCCCGCCCAGATCCTCACCGGCCTCAACCGCCGCCTCATCGGCCGCACCAAAGGCTTCGCCACCTGCATCGTCCTCCGCATAGACCCCGGCGGCGACACCACACTATCCAACGCAGGCCACCTCTCACCCTTCCACAACGGCAAAGAACTCCCCGTCCTATCCTCGCTCCCACTCGGCCTCACCACCTCCGCCGAATACGAAAACGCCACCCTCCACCTCGACGAAAACGACACTCTCCTCTTCATCACCGACGGCGTCCTGGAAGCCCGCAACCACCAAGGCGAGCTCTACGGCTTCGACCGTGTCGCGGCCCTGATGGCCACCCACCCAGACGTCCACCAGGTAGTAGAAGCTGCCTGCAACTTCGGCCAGGACGACGACATCACAGTCCTCTCCGTAACCCGAACACCCACCCCCCAACCCTCCTCTCAACTCACCTCCACCCACCTCCAACCATCCCCGGCCTAAAGCCTGATCCCCAACCCTGCCAGCGCCTCTCTCTGCCCAAACCGCGTCAGCCGAACAGCGCGGCTGCCAAACTCCCGCTCCACCCACTTCGACGCAACCGCGTGCTGAAACAGCGCCGCCCCCAGAGCCCCCGCCAGGTGCGGCCGCCGCTCACTCCAGTCCAGGCAAGCATACGCAAACCTACGCCGCAGCTTGCGCGCCTCAACCACATCCACCCCGATCCCTTCCAGCCGACGCGCCCCCGCATCGCTCAGCTCATACGCCTTCGCTCCGCCTTTGCGATCAGGCAGTAGCCAACCCTCGCCAATAAAGTGGTCATGCAGCGCGACCGCAAGCTCACCAGCCAAATGGTCGTAGCAACTGCGCGCCTTCCGCAAAGGCTCCGGTGTACTCGGCACAAACCCGCGCACCCTCCTGCCAGCCAGCACGCCCAGGCTCTCAAGAACCCGCGCCACATCCGTCCCGCCCAGCGAGTAGTACCTGTGCCGCCCCTCAGCCACAACCCGTATCAGCTTGCTCTCCAGCAATCGGCCAAGGTGCGCGCTAGCCGTCGACGTACTCACCTCGGCCAACGCCGCAAGCTCCGTACTGGTCCGTGCATGCCCGTCCATCAAGCTAAGCAGGATGCGCGTCCGGGCAGCCTCTCCAATCGCCAGTGCAATCCCTGACAGCAGCGTGTCTTCCGTAGCATGCGCCTTCATCATTTCCTCTCCGGCAAGCATCTTCATCTGCTACCAAAGCATACGAGAATCACCCGCAACCACGCTTCGCTCCACAACGAAGTATGCAACGCGCTCCAATGCCAACATCGTCCTTGGACATCCAACACGAACATCCCAGAGGAGATCACATGAAGAACATCACCACTCAAATCCCAGACCATCCCGGCAGCCTGGCCGCCCTGGCGGAGACCCTCGGCAGCGCCGGCGTCAGCATCGAAGGCGGCGGTATGTTCGTCGTCAACGGCCAGGGCATCGCCAACTTCCTCGTCCACGACACCACCGCCGCCCGCCAGGCCCTCGAAGCCGCCGGCATCCAAACCATCCGCGAGCAGGACGTCATCATCCAGAAGCTGAACCAGGACCAGCCCGGCCAACTCGGCAAACTCCTCCGCAGAATGGCGCAGGCCAACGTCAACGTCCTCACTCAATACAGCGACCACAACCATCAACTCGTTCTCGTAGTCGACAACCCTCAAGCCGCCCAAACCGTCTCCGACACCTGGATGCAAGAGCGCGCAGCAAGCGACAAAACCACCCCATCCCCCACCCCCGTATCAAAGCCGCGATCCCACCACTACGCCATCAACGTCCTCTGGACTGGCAACAAGGGAACCGGCACCTCCACCTACCTGGCCTACGACCGCAGCCACGACATCTCCACCCCAAACAAACCCACCCTCACCGCCTCCAGCGACCCCGCCTTTCGCGGCGACAAATCACGCTACAACCCCGAGGAGTTCCTCGTCGCCAGCGCCTCCGCCTGCCACATGCTCTCCTACCTCCACCTCTGCGCAGTCAACGGAGTCGTCGTGCTAGCCTACGACGACCACGCCACCGGAGAGATGCAGGAGGGTCCAGCCGGCCCCAACGCCTTCGTCCGTATCGATCTGCATCCCACCGTGACCATCAGCAAGACCAGCGACCCAAAGCGCGCCGAAGCCCTGCACGAAGAAGCCCACAAGTCCTGCTTCATAGCCAACTCCCTCAGAATCCCAGTCTCGACCCACCCAAAGATCGCCATCCAACCCGAAGACCAATAGCGATAAGACTCCCCGCAGTCGGAAGGGTGGGGTCAGGCTGTCAGACCAACCCAACAGCCCTCGAAGCGGCACGGCCTCACGCGTACCGCGCAAAGCCTCCCGCCGTCCGCGCAGGACGACTTATAATCGATAGTCCATGCTTCGTTTCTCCACAGCCGGCGAAAGTCACGGCGAATCGCTCGTAGCCCTCCTCAGCGGCCTTCCCGCCGGCGTCCCCGTGGACCAATCCTTCCTCGACCACGAGCTCTGGCGTCGCCAGCAGGGCTACGGCCGCGGCGGCCGCATGCGCATCGAAAAGGACACCGCGCACATCCTCTCCGGAGTCCGCCACGGCAAGACCATCGGCTCGCCCATCGCCATGACCCTGGCCAACAAGGACTGGAAGAACTGGGAAGAGATCCTCCCCGTAGAACCCGGCGACCCCACCAAGCACAAAGCGGTTGCATCCCCCCGCCCCGGCCACGCCGACCTCGCCGGTGCCCTCAAGTACGACTTCCCCGACGCCCGCTACATCCTCGAGCGCGCCTCCGCCCGCGAGTCTGCCGCCCGCGTAGCCTGCGGCGCCATCGCCAAAATGCTCCTCCGAGCCCTCAACATCGAGGTCGCCAGCCACGTCACCCGCGTAGGCCAAGCCGAGCTCTCCCGCCCAGCAACCTTCCCCGAAATCGCCGCGCTAGCCAGCAGGGAAGACGTCCTCCTCGCCTGCGTCGACCCCGATTCCGAGGCCCGCATGAAGGCCGAAGTCGACATCGCCCTCCGCACCGGCGACACCATCGGCGGCATCTTCGAGGTCATCGTCCACGGCCTTCCCCCCGGCATCGGCACCCACGTCAACTGGGACGAGCGCCTCGACGGCCTCCTCGCCCAGGCCGTCATGAGCCTTCAGGCCGTCAAAGCAGTAGAGCTGGGCCGAGGCGTAACCGCCGCCTCAACCCCCGGCTCCCAGGTCCACGACGCCATCACCTACTCCGACGACCACCCCCCCCAACCCTCGCTCGACGCGCAGTCGTTCACCCGCTTCCACCGCGACCACAACAACGCCGGCGGCCTCGAAGGCGGCATCTCCAACGGCGAGGACCTCGTCATCCGAGGCTACCTCAAACCCATCTCCACCCTCCGCCGCCCCCTAGCTTCTGTATCGTTCAGTACACGGGAGACCACCAAAGCCTCCTACGAGCGCTCCGACGTCTGCGTCGTCCCCGCCGCCGGGGTGGCCGCCGAGGCCATGGTAGCCCTCACCGTCGCCCGCTCCCTCCTAGAAAAATTCGGCGGCGACAGCCTCCGCGAGCTCCAGCGCAACTACGCCGGCTACTGCGATCAAATAAAATCATTCTGAGTCCTACCCGAACCATGCCTACCGACACCAAATCCGATACCCCCTCCACCGACCCCAAGGAGACCAAGCGCGCCAACCGCCTCGCCACCCGCGACGCCGTCCGCAAGTCCGCCCCCAAGCTCCACGAGGTCATCAAGTACCCCGACCCCATCCTCATGAAGAAGGGCGAACTCGTCACCGACTTCACCCCCGAGCTAGCCACCTTTGTCGAAGAGATGTTCGACAGCATGTACGCCGCCGAGGGCATCGGCCTCGCCGCCCCCCAGATCGCCGTCTCCAAACAAATCACCGTCATCGACGTCAGCTTCAACGAGCGCCCCGAGGACAAACTCGTCCTCATCAACCCCGAAGTCATCGACCGCCGCGGCAAGCAAGTCGAGGAAGAGGGCTGCCTCTCCCTCCCCGAGATCCGCGAAAAAGTCCAGCGCGACGCCTGGGTTAAAGTACGTGCGCAGAACGTTAGAGGGGAGTTCTTTGAAGTAGAGGGTACAGAGCTGTTAGCCCGCGCCATGCTCCACGAGATCGACCACCTCCACGGCATCCTCTTCATCGACCGCATCAGCCGCCTCAAGCGCGACCTGGCCCTCCGCCGCATCAAAAAGCTCCAGAAGAACGGCGAATGGTAACCCACCCCAAGGCCGGCAAAGTTCTCCAAGGCCTGTAACTCACCCCAAGGCCTGTAACTCACCCCAAGGCCGGTAAGGTACCCCAAGGCCGGTAAGGTACCCCAAGGCTGTTAAGGTAGCCCAAGGCTTCAGCCTTGGGTCTCATAGGGGTTGTTGAAGAAAGGGGCTTTAGCCCCAAGGTATGCTTCTCCGAACCCGCCGATTCAGGCACCACCCACCATGAACATCGTCTTCTGCGGAACCCCCGAATTCGCCGCCCCCAGCCTCCAGGCCCTCGTCGACGCCGGCCACGAAATCCCCCTCGTCCTCACCCAGCCCGACCGCCCAGCCGGCCGCAAGCAGGAACTCCAAGTCCCCCCAGTCAAGCAACTAGCCCTCCGCTTAGGCCTCCCCATCCTCCAACCAGAGCGCATCAAGAACAACACCGAACTTCGAGCGCTACTTGAACAATTATCCCCAGATGCCATAGCCGTAGTAGCCTACGGTCGCATCATCCCACAATGGATGCTCGACCTCCCACGCTACGGCAACATCAACGTCCACGGATCCCTCCTCCCCAAATACCGCGGCGCCGCCCCCATCCAGTGGGCCGTAGCCAACGGCGAAACCGAAACCGGCGTCACCACCATGCTCCTCGACGCCGGCCTCGACACCGGCGATACACTGCTTTTCCACAGCCTTCCCATCACCCCAGTCACAACCTCTCCACAGCTTTATCCTCAACTTGCAGAGATCGGTGCAAATCTCCTGATCCAAACGCTTTCTGGATTGGAGCAGGGAACCATCGTCCCCCAAAAACAAGACAACTCCGCCGCCACACTGGCCCCCATCCTCACCCGCGAAGACGGCCGCCTTGACCTGGCCCACCGCACCGCCCAAGAGACCTACAACCGCTGGCGAGGCTTCAATCCCTGGCCCGGCGCCCACACCACGTTTCGAGGCAAGCGCTTCCTCATCCACAAGATGCACACATCAACCTCAACCTTTACCCTCGCTCCCAACCAGCTCGACGCAACCACCGGTGAACTCCTCGCAGGTGCCGCGAACAACACCCTCCTCGTCCTCGAGGAAGTCCAGCTCGAAGGCAAACCCCGCCTCCCCGGCCCCCAATTCGCCAAAGACTTCCAACTCCATCCAGGCGAGCAGATTGAATAGTAATTAACCTTCAAAAAATGAAGTACATAAAAGCAAAACATCAACCAAAATAGCAATATCTGATTACCACTTCGACCCGTGCCCAAGCCCCCCAACTCCAATCCGCGCTGCCCCAAATCCTCTGTGCAAAACTCTGCGCATAAACCCAGGAATGTGCAAAATCCTGCGCCCAAGCCTGCCGCTCCGGTCACCCCAGCACGCGCCGCCGCCTTCACCATCCTCCTCCGCGTCGCCACCACCTCTGCCCACTCCGACGACCTCCTCCACGGCCCCGCCGTCTCCGCCCTCTCCCAGACCGACCGCAACATGACCACCACGCTGGTCCTCGGCGTCCTCCGCCAGCAGCTCGCCCTCGACGCCCGCATCC
>JBAULP010000125.1:0-35188 GCA_049578265.1 Acidobacteriaceae bacterium | reverse complement strand
GCCTGGACCGCCGACCCCGACCCCCTCTCCGACCGCGAGCGCCAAATCCTCCAACGCGCCGGCGACGGCCGCTCCTCCGCCGAGATCGCCTCAGAACTCCACCTCTCCGAAGGCACCGTCCGCAACTACCTCTCTGAAGCCATCGCCAAGCTAGGCGCCGCCAACCGCACCGACGCCGCCCGCATCGCCCGCACTCGAGGCTGGCTCTAGCAGCCCCGCGCAAGATGACGCAAACGTCACACTCCTCACGCTCTACAATCAACTCGTAAGCACCCAGGCCCCAGGTGAAACCTCTGCGCTCGAACCCACCAACGCGCACACCGTTCCGCATCCTCGCGATTCTTTGCCTCGCCGTACCACTCTTCGCAGCCGCCCAATCCACCCGCGTCCAGATCACCGTCCTCGACGAAAACGGTGTAGTCGTTCCCGACGCCAGCCTCACCCTCACCCAACCCAACGCGCCCACCATCCAACTTCTCACCAACCACTCCGGCCGCGCCGACTTCACCCTCGCCAACTCCTCCCCCTACCAGCTCCAGGCCGACAAGCAAGGCTTCTACCAGACCCTCCAGCGCAACATCGACCCCGCGCTCTCCACCATCGAGCTCACCCTCGCCCACCAGCAAATCGTTCGCCAGCAAGTCAACGTAGTAGCCTCCACTCCCACCATCGACCCCCGCCAATACTCCGACGCCGTCACCATGAGCACGCCCGAGATCGTCAACATCCCCTACATCGTCTCGCGCGACATCCGCTACCTCCTCCCCTTCAACCCCGGCGTCATCCAGGACCTCTCCGGCCAGGCCCACGTCGCGGGCTCACCCACCTACGCCACCCTCGATCTCCTCGACGGCTTCGATCTCCGCTCGCCCGCCACCGGTACCCTTGACCTCCACGTCTCCACCGACGCCGTCCGCACCATCGTCGTCCAGAGCACCCGCTATCCCGTCGAGTACGGCAAAGCCAGCGGCGGCGTCATCGCCCTCTCCAGCGGCATGGGAGACGACCGTTTTCGCTTCAACGCCACCGACTTCATCCCCTCCGCCCGCGCCAACAGTGGCATCCACTTCGACAAGTTCCTCCCCCGCCTCACCTTCTCCGGCCCCATCCGCAAACATCACGCCTGGTTCTTCAACGCCTTCGACCTCGACTACGCCACCAACTACATCGTCGGCCTCCCCTCCATCGCCAACACCGACCCCTCCTGGCAGGAGAGCAACCTCGCCCGCTTCCAGTTCAATCTCACCCCGCGCAACAACCTCATCCTCGCCCTCCTCGTCAACGACCTCTACGCTCCCTACGCCGGCCTCTCCACTCTCGACCCACGCATCAGCACCACCAAGTCCGAAACCGTCGCCTTCCTCCCCTACGTCCGCGATCAGCAAGTCTTCGCCAACGGCAATCTCCTCGACGTCTCCGCCGGCGTCACCCGCATCCACAGCGGCTACGAGCCCCACGGCAACACCCCCTACCAACTCACGCCCGAGGCCTCCGAAGGCAGCTACTTCGAAAACCTCACCAGCCGCTCCAGCCGCATTCAAGAGAGCTTCGCCCTCTATCTCTCGCCCACCCGCTTCGTAGGCAAGCACGACTTCCAATTCGGCGTCGACCCCGACCAGATCTCCTTCGGAGAAAACTTCTTTCGCGCCCCCATCAATTACCTCCGCGAAGACGGCTCGCTCCTCCGCCAGAGCACCTTCCCCCTGCAACCCTCCTTCACCCGCCAGAACGCCGACGTAGGCGCCTACGCGCAAGACCACTGGCAACTCCCCCACGCCCTCTCCCTCGAACCCGGCCTCCGCTTCGACTGGGACCAGATCGTCCGCCGCCCGCTCTTGTCCCCGCGCATCGCCGCCGTCCTCGCTCCCGGCAAAGTCCCCCGCACCAAACTCTCCATCGGCATCGGCGTCTACTACGAACACACCCAGCTCGAATACCTGGCGCAAGCCTTCGCCGGCCAACGCAACGACACCTACTTCGCAACCGATGGCATCACCCCCACCACCCCCCCACTCCCCACCAACTTCACCGTCGACTACCATCTCCTCCGCGCCCCCCGCGTCATCAACTCCAGCGCCGAGCTCGAACAGAAACTCCCCGCCGCCACCTACGCCACCATCAGCTACCTCAACAAGCAGGGAAGCAACTTCTTCGTCTTCTCAAATCAAGTAGCCAACCAGTCCCCCAACGACCAAAATCCACCCAGCCTCTCCGGCACCTATCTCCTAACCAACCAGCGCACCTCCGACTACCACGCCGTCACCTTAACCCTCCGCCACAACTTCACCTTCCGCTCGCAACCCTACGCCCTCTTCGCCGCCTACACTCGCAGCTCCGCCACCACCAACGCCGCCATCGACTACAGCCCCACCCTAGGCGACCTCGGCCCGCAACAGCCCGGCGCCGAACCCTGGAACGTCCCTAACCGCCTCTTCGCCTGGGGCTGGCTCCCCACGCCCCTCAAGCGCTGGGACTTCGTCTACTCCTTCGACTGGCACACCGGCCTCCCCTACACCGCCATCGACGCCAACCACGCAGTCTACGGCGTCCCCGACGCCTACACCTACCCCGCAACCCTCAACCTCAGCCCCGGCCTGGAGTGGCGGTTCCACCTCCGCGGCTACTACTTCGGCCTCCGCGGCTTCATAGAAAACATCACCGGCCGCCAGAACTACCTCATCGTAAACAACAACATCGACTCCCCAGCCTTCGGCACCTTCACCGAACCCCTGGGCCGAGCCATCACCGCCCGCATCCGCCTCATCGGCAACAAATAGCAAGCCACCAAGCCACCAACCCAGGAAGGCAGCGAGCGAGCAAGCCACCAGAGCGATCTTCCTCTTCGAAGGGGCACGGCTTCAGCCGTGCCATTGACGTCCCATACGGAAAGGGGCTTTAGCCCCTGAGGGAATCTCATGACAGCCACACAACTCTCCCATCCACCCCAACGGATGTCATCCTGAGCGAAGTTTGGCGCGCCCTTCAGCGCCAAACGCAGCCGAAGGACCCCGAAGCCGCTGGTCCCACCTCAACCGCTTCCACCTTTTCTGACAAAATGCTACGTCCCCCGCAGTATCCACTCCGCGATCGCGCCCTACACCGAACATTTACCTTTACCGCGCCCCATCAATCGCATACCCTCCTCCTATGCACTACTCGCAGATCATCACGATGGAACCCGGAAAGCGCAGCGGCAAGCCGTGCATCCGAGGTCTGCGCATCACGGTCGGAGATGTGCTCGGATACCTAGCCTCAGGAATGACGCACGAAGAAATCCTCCGCGACTTCCCATACCTGACGGAAGAAGACATCCGCGCCTGCCTGGCCTTCGCCGCAAATCTGCGCGTCAATTAGAAACACCCTGTGAGCTTTTTTTGCGAACTCAGTTTTGAAAGGGCACGGCTTCAGCCGTGCCGCTAACGCCCAAACGGAACGGGCTTTAGCCCCTGAGGGAATTCTCACCGGAGCCCACAATCGCATCTGCGCTTTGAAAGGGCGGGGCTTCAGCCCCGCCGTAATCCGCCCAGATTTCAACGGGCTTTAGCCCCCGAGGGAATTCTTCTTTCCCCACACAATCGTCATCTCGACCGGCGTCCGCGCTCTTCGCGGACGCAGCGGAGAGATCCCCGTATTTGCCTTTGCCGTTGCCCTTGCTTTTCTGGTTGTCATTCTGAGCGAAGCGAAGAACCTGCTTCTCGCGCACGAAACGCGCGCCCATTCTTGCGATTGCTTTTGCTATTGCCCTTGCTTTTGCTTTGAAGGGGCGGGGCTTCAGCCCCGCCGTTACTCACCCATATTGAAAGGGGGCTTCAGCCCCTGAGGAATTTTTGTTCCTCCCCACAAAGTTAATCAGACCCTCGAGCTGACAGCGTCAGCAACCTGCGCGAAATAATACTAGCTTGACGCCGACCCAGATATTTACTACATTGCAGTCTATATGGCGTCTTCTTCCTCTTTGGGCGAATTCGAACAGATCGTTCTCCTTGCTATCCTGCGTCTAGCGGAGAACGCCTACGGTGCATCCATCCGCAAGGAGATCGCCTCATGCACGGGTCGGGACCCCGCACCAGGGGCACTCTACACCACGCTTGATCGCCTGGAAGAGAAAGCCATGCTGCGATCCTGGCTCGGGGAAGCTACGCCCCAGCGAGGCGGAAGAGCCAAGCGGTACTTCGCCCTCACGAAAAATGGCCGCGTGGCCTTGCTCAACGCGCAGCGCGCCTATCAGCGATTGCTCCAGGGACTCGACCTATTGGGAGGAATTCATGCATAGCCTCGCAGAGTGGATCATCAGCCGCTTCACCAGTTCAGCGCACGCCGCTTCGATCATCGGCGACCTCAAAGAAGCGCAGCCGGAAAAGGGCGCTCTCTGGTTCTGGCTTTCGGTTGCCGGCATCGTCCTGCGCTTCGGCTGGCGTCCTCTGCTCGCCTTCGTGGCTGCATTTTATGGTGGCAACCGGGCGTTCTCCAGTCTTCAGATGGCGGTGTTCGGTGTCCCTTTGGATTCCCCACACCGGTTCTCGCTGCTGTGGCAACCAACGGTGCAGATATTCAGCGGCGTTGCCGTAGTACTGTGGATTGGGCTGATCTACTCACTCGTCCGCTATGGTCTGCGCGACAGACTCTTCCAGGCGATGCTCGCCTTGGCGGCGCCCATCTCCCTCATCCTCTGCTGTTGGTGGCAACCCCTCGCACTCTGGAGCGCGATCGTCCTGGCCGTTGTATGCACTGCTTTTCTTTTGCTTCAGCGAGAAGGCCGTAGGGCCGCTCTCGGCACTCTATTTTTCGTTCCCCTCGCGATCGCCTCCGCGATGCTCTGCCTTTTTCTGGCTAGTCTCTACCAGCGCATGATTTACTCAGGCCCCATGGGAGAGGTGGAATTGCGTGCGCATCCTTCCATTCTGTGGATAGGCCTCGGGATGTGGGTGCTAGCCACACTGATCGACACCACAGCCTGCGCCCAAATCCATCGTCGTCTGCTGGACCGCAGGTCTCCGGCATCGGAGCCGGAATATCCATCTCGCTCCTAGACCAGCAAAGGAGGCGCAGGACACACACCTCACCCCAACCCCCGCACCCCCTCCTTCAACCCCACCCCCGTAGCCCCCAACTCCCGCGCCGCAACCATCAACCCCACCAACCTCTCCGCGGCCTCCACCACGCCCAACCCACCCCCGCGAATATTCGACAAACAATTCCTCTCCGCATCCGTCCGCCCCACACGCGGCGCCCAGGTCAAATAAGCCCCCATACTATCCGCAGCCGACAACCCTGGCCGCTCCCCAATCAGCACCAACCCACACCGAGCCCCCATCCCCTCCCCCACCGCATCCCCAACAGCCACGCGCCCCTGCTCCACAACAGCAACCGGCCCCACGGACCAATCGCAATCACGCAACCGAGGCACCAACACCGCCAGCAACGCAATCGCATTCCTCTCCACCGCCAGCGCCGAAAGCCCATCCGCCACCGTAATCGCCACATCGCACCCAGAGCGAGCCAGCCTCGAAGCCGAAGCATCATCCAACAATCTCCCCAACTGCGGATGCCGCAGATACTCCGCTCGCCCCTTCGCCCGCGAACGCAGCGCGACCGCCTCCATCCCAACCTCCGCCCGCACCCTCCGCGCAAACCCCTCCCCATCGAACCCCGCATGCACCGCATCCCGAGCCCGCGCATGAGCCAACTCAAACCCCAGCACCTCTTCCATCGCCACGCTATGCCCCGTCATCGGCAACGACACCCGCGCCGCCGTCAACGCCCGCAAATCCGCCCGCGCAACCGTATCACTCATATCCCAGCCATCCCCACCACCATCTCCGGAGCACCCAACCGCCGCGGCCCGTCCCCCTTCATCCACTTCTCAAACTCCGGAGCCGGCCTTAGCCCCAGCACCTCGCGCACATACAGCGCATCCTGGAACGACGTCGACTGGTACTGCAGCATAATGTCATCCGCCCCCGGCACGCCCATAATGTAGTTCACCCCCGCCACGCCCAGCAGCGTAAGCAGCGCGTCCATATCATCCTGGTCCGCCTCCGCATGGTTCGTGTAGCAGACATCGCACCCCATCGGCAGCCCCATCAGCTTCCCGCAAAAATGATCCTCCAACCCCGCGCGCAGAATCTGCTTCCCGTCATACAGATACTCAGGCCCAATAAACCCCACCACCGTATTCACCAGCATCGGCTCAAACGCCCGCGCCACGGCATAAGCCCTCACCTCACAAGTCTGCTGGTCCACCCCATGATGCGCATTCGCCGAAAGCGCACTCCCTTGCCCCGTCTCGAAGTACATCACATTCTGCCCAACGGTCCCACGCCGCAACGCGCGCCCCGCCTCATTCGCCTCACGCAGCATCGCCAGGTTAATCCCAAACGAAGCATTCGCCTTCTCCGTCCCCGCAATCGACTGAAACACCAAATCCACCGGCGCCCCCTGCGCCATCGCCGCCATCTGCGTAGTCACATGCGCCAGCACGCAACTCTGCGTAGGAATCGCAAACCGCGTCCGCACCGTATCAATCAGCCGCAACAACCGCGTCGTACTTCCCACATCATCGGCCACCGGATTAATCCCAATCACCGCATCGCCGGACCCCAACATTAATCCGTCCACCATCGCCGCTGCAATCCCCACCGGGTCATCCGTAGGATGATTCGGCTGCAACCGCGTAGACATCCGCCCCCTCAACCCAACGGTCGTCCGAAACCGTGTTACGACCTCAACCTTTCGTGCCACGGCTACCAGATCCTGCACCCGCATCAGCTTGCTCACCGCCGCCACCATCTCCGGCATCAACCCTGGAGCCAAACCTCGCAGCATCTCCCCATCCACCTCATCCGACAGCAGCCAATCCCGAAACCCACCCACCGTCAAATGAGAGACGGCCCCAAACGCCTCCGCATCATGCGAATCAAAAATCAGCCGCGTTACCTCATCCTCCGAGTAGGGAATCAGCGGCTCCTCCAAAAACTCCTTCAGCGGCAGATCCGCCAGCACCATCCGAGCCGCTACCCGCTCCACCGCACTCTCCGCCGCCAACCCCGCAAGCTCATCCCCCGACCGCGGCGCCGTAGCCTTCGCCAGCAGCTCCTTCAGTCCATCAAAGGAGTAGTTGACCCCATCCATCGAATGCCGCAGCAGCATAAGCGCCGTCCCAAACCAGGATCCCAACCCAAGGTTGACCGCAGTCTACCAACATCCCACCCACCCAGACCGACCTATCTGGCAGATACGTCTCACCGCCAAACCCCTGCAGTCGAAAACCCCGCTCGAACTGCCTTTTTGCAACACAAAACCGGGCTAAGAGTGGCGCCAAACTCACATGTTTTCGCGAAAACGAGCCGCCCAACCGCACTTCTTGACATCCCAATGCGCGGAACCATACATTAAAGCGATACCCTCGGGGCATAATACGAAATGTTTCGTAACCCACCGAAGAGGTCCCGCAACGAGGCGCAAAATCCGCGTGTTGAAACTCCTATCAACGCCGATCCTGCTGTTAACAATAGGCTTACCCACGGCTGCGCAAACCCCCGCCCCACCCCCCCAAAGCCCCAGCCAGGGCACCCTCTCCCAATCTTCCAGCGGCGGTTCCTCCACCGCCGGCACCTTCGCCCCCGTCTTCGACTCAGAAGGTCGCCCCATCACCGCCGGCGGCTTCGTAAAAACCGGCCCCGTCGTCTTCATGGATGTAACTCAAAAATCAGGACTTGCATCCTGGCACCACATCATGGGAACCCCCCAGAAACGCTTCATCGTAGAATCCAACGGCTCCGGCGTCTGCCTCCTGGACTACGACCACGACGGTTGGCTCGACATCTACCTAGTAAATGGCTCCACCTTTGATGCACTCGAAGGAAAAGCATCACCCCCCCACGCCGCCCTCTTCCACAACAACCACGACGGAACCTTCACCAACGTAGCCAACATAGCCGGTGTAGAAAACAACCGCTGGGGCTTCGGCTGCGCCGTAGGCGACTTCGATAACGACGGTTGGCCAGACCTTTATGTCACAAACCTTGGGAAAAACCGCCTTTATCGCAATAATCACGACGGCACCTTCACCGACGTCGCAGAGAAAGCAGGCGTCGCGCTAGGCAACTGGTCCACAGGCGCAAGCTTCGGAGACTACGACGGCGATGGACGCCTCGATCTCTTCGTCCCCGGCTATATCCATTGGGATCTGCAACATCCCGAATCGTTAGGCGCAAAAATTCCCGATTACGGCTTCTGTCAGTTTCGAGGAGCGCACGTAAATTGCGGCCCCCGCGGCCTGCAAGGCGAGCCAGATCATCTCTTCCACAACAACGGCGACGGGACTTTCACCGATGTCAGCGTAAAAGCTGGTGTTTCTGACCCTTCTCACTTCTACGGCTTCTCCTCCACCTTCGTCGACGTAAACAATGACGGCAAAGTGGACCTCCTGGTAGCAGACGACTCGACCCCCAACTACCTCTATTTAAACAAAGGAAACGGAACCTTCCAGGACGCCAGCTTCTACTCAGGTTTCGCTTTGAACCAGGATGGAAGAGAGGTCGCCAACATGGGCCTCGCCGTCGGTGACTACCGAAATAACGGATTCATAGACCTTTACACCGGAACATTCTCCGACGACTACAAGCCTCTCTTTCAGAATGACGGCACCGGAAATTTCATCGAAATTAGTCCGCAGATGGGAATTGCTGACGCAACCTATCCTTTCCTTACGTGGGCCACCGAATTCATCGACTATGACAACGACGGCTGGAAAGATCTCTTCCTCGCCAACGGGCACGTTTTCCCGCAAGTTGATCAATACAAATGGGGTACGTCCTACGCAGAGCGTCCGCTGCTATTCCACAACGTCAATCATGGAACGAAATTCGATCTAATCCCGCCGGTTGAGGGCACCGGTCTGGCGGATGTTATCCCTGCACGCGGCGCTGCTTTCGGTGACCTTTTTAACAATGGAAAGATCGACGTCGTCATCAACTGCATCGACCACACGCCCGTTCTGCTCCGCAACGTCAATCCCGATCACAATCACTGGGTAGAGTTGCAACTCATCGGCGCAGGGAAAAGCCCGCGGGATGCCACAGGCGCAACGGTATACCTCACCGCGAACGGTGTCCGTCAGCGCGACGATGTGATGAGCGGCGGCAGCTATATGTCAAACAACGATCCGCGCCTGCACTTCGGCCTGGGTGCGGCCACCACGATTTCTGACGTTGAGATTCATTGGCCGAACGGATCAGTCGAGCACGTCAAGCTCCCCACCGTCGACCGAATGTATACCGTCGAACAGGACAAGGGAGTAGTGCCCGGAGTCTTCAATGCGATGTTTGCTCATCCAACGGCCGTGCCTAAAGATGAGCAAACAGGAAAGTGACTTCTACGCTGCGCGGCGCTCGGGAACGAGGGGTTCACCACAAAGTTTTCTGGCCGTTATGATTTGAGTCGCCTGTGAGTAGGCTGTGCTGCTGCTGTGTTGGAGGAGGAACTTGGGCCGCCGATTGCAAATCAGATACTTGGCCGCATGCGTTGCCCGCGTCGTGGCACTGTCGTTTGCAGTGCTGTCCACATGCTTTTTACCTTCGAATGCCCAATCACAAAATCGCAACGCCGAGTCAGATCAAGCCAGCGCATCTTGCACTGCCGGAGACAACGAACTCGCCGCTGGCAAGTGGCGACAGGCCGTGCAAGATTACGGCGTATGTGCCAAGGCCTATCCGCAAAACTTCGCTGTATTTTCTAACATGGGTATTGCGCTCTCTCGGCTTGGCCAAATGGAGGAAGCGATTCAGAGCTATCAGAAAGCGCTCTCTCTTGACCCCACGAATACAAAGGTAAAGTTTAATCTGGCGGTCGCTTTAGTGAAAGCAGAAGACTATCCGGATGCCATCAAGCGGCTGAGAGAGCTGCAACAGACTGGGGGAGATCTTCGTTATGACGAACTGCTTGCCTTCTGTTATTTCCACGTGAAGTCTTATAATTTGGCGGCGCAGGCTGCCGAGAAGGTCTACGCCATTAATCCAGACGATGCCGCGAATGCGCTGATCCTTGGGGAGACCTATACGCGCCTGCACCAATATGACAAAGCTCTTCCCCTCATCACCAAGGCGCTCCAAGTGGCGGGCTCTGCCGAGGGCCATCTCATCCTCGCGCAGACGCTGATCGGACTTCGGATGTTTCATGAAGCTGAGGCTGAGCTGAACCAGGTCGTCAAGATCAATCCTGATCTGCCTGGATTGCATACGGCAATCGGTTCTGTCGACATCGGAACAGATCGCACCCGTCAAGCGGAGGCAGAGTTCACCATCGCCCTCGCTCAGAATCCGAGCGACTTTGAAGCAAACTACCTTATGGGAAGACTCAAGCGATTCGATGGAGACATCCCCTCGGCCACCCATTACCTGGACGTTGCGGCTACGCTTCACCCGAGTTCGCCAGAAGTAATGTTTGAACGCGCCTCCATTGCAATCACGCAGCGGCGGTATGCGGATGCGATTCCCCTGCTTCAAGGAGTGCTGAAAGCCGAACCAGATTATGCGCAGGCCTATCTGATGCTCTCCGTCTGCTATCAGCGCACTGGAAAGAAGCAGGAGGCGCAGAAGGCAGGAGAGATGTATGCAACGATGAAGCGGGACGCTCAAGCTAAGCCTCAATCGCCGTAACAAGTGATTTCTTCAATTCGTCGTGTCGGCATAACGAAGAAGGGAACTAGGATATAGGCGAGCATGCGACCCTCTAAATCACGCGGTCTTATTTCATGGTGGTGCCTGTCGGTAGCGCTGCTGGCGCCGCCGGCAAAACTCAGCGCCTTCCAATCGAACCCGCTCTCAAGTCACTCCGCAATAAGCCCACTTCAACAGGCTGCGAATGCATCACGCGAACGAGGAGACACTGAGGAAAGCACCAGACTCTATCGCAGAGCGTTACAGCAAAACGAGCGTTGGCAAGACGGCTGGTGGTATTATGGCTCGCTCCTCTACGATGCAAATAAATATCAAGAAGCTGAGCGCGCATTTCAAAAATTGGTCGACCTCAACGGCACACTGGGCGATGCCTGGGCCATGCTCGGTTTGAGTGCGTATGATTGCCGCGATTTTCCCACTGCCTTCCACGCTCTTGAAAGATCCGACAAGCTTGGCACGCAGCTCGATCCTGAGATTCAAAATGTAGCGGACTATCACTTAGCGCTTTTGCTCAACATGCGTGGAGACTCAGATGCCGCGTCGATGATCCTTTCTTCTCTGTTCTTGCGCGGCATTCGATCTGAAGATCTACAGGTTGCTTTAGGTCTTTCTCTTCTTCGGGTTCCGATTCTTCCCGACCAGCTCGATCCTTCTCGCGATGCGCTAGTTCACGATGCGGGAAATATTGCGGCCCTTTGTGCGCAACAGAGGTACGACAAAGCAGAATTAGCATTCAAGGATCTCGAAACTCGCTATCCGAACGTCGACTTCATCCACTACGCGTTCGGTTCAATGCTTAGCTCGATGGGCAGAGATCAAGACGCTGAGGATCAATTGCGCGCGGAAACGCAGCTCAATCCGCAAGACGCGCTCGCCTACTTGGAGTGGTCCTTCATTGAATCAAAAGACAAGAACTTTCCAGAATCCAAACGCCTCGCTGCGAAAGCGGTGCAACTTTCCAGCACCTCCTTCATGGCGCATTATCTTCTCGGCAACGCAAATTTGAATATGGGCGACGTAAAAGCCGCGGTTCCGGATTTGGAGACCGCGAAAAAACTTGCCCCAGAGGTTCCCGATGTCCGCTACGGTCTCGCACGCGCCTACGCTCGTCTCGGCGAAGTGGACAAGGCTCAAAAGGAACAAACTGAGTTTCTTGCGTTGCAACGTAAGAACGCGATCGACCGCAGCATTTTGCGAAAAAAATATCCGAGCGCTCAACCTGTCACAGGCATGAGACCCATCACCCCGGAATAGTCAGGACCAAATGTGCAATTCTCCGGCAATAAATATGTGGCGTTAGACGAAAAGTGATGAAGAGCCTTATTTCCGATAGCCGCGCATGGCTTCGCGTCACCCGACGCATCGCTATGGTTGCTGGCGCTGTCGGATTTGCCTCCTATTGCAGCCATACCATTAGCGCGAGGGCGCGACAGGCAGACGGCAGCAACGGCGGAACGGAATCTCGCCAGTTGGGCTCCACGCCGGGAAATGCGTATGTTGGGGCTAGCACCTGTGCAGAGTGTCACGCAGGTATCGCTCGAATCCAGCCAGCGACGTCGATGGCGCAGGCCGCAACCGACCCTGCCAACGTCGGCGAGACAGACAAGTATCGTGCGATGGAGTATCGAGAGGGAACGCTCACTTACGCCGTCGTGCACTCTCAGAATGGATTGCGATTTCAAGTATCCGACGGCAACAACATCGCGAGCGCTCCCATTCGCTGGATCTTCGGTGCCGGGATCACCGGACAGACCTTCGTCCTGGAGCGTGATGGGAAGTTCTATGAGAGCCGTGCAAGCTATTACAGCGCCCTTCGCAACCTCGACCTCACGGTCGGCCATCCCCGCGCGCGCCCTTCCTCAATCACCGCTGCATTGGGGCGTCCACTGGACCGAGCTGAAGTCGCAAAGTGTTTCCCATGTCACTTGAGTGAAGATATTTTCTCCGGGAAGCTTGAAGTCGCCTCAGCGCACCCTGGCGTTTCATGCGAAAACTGTCATGGAGCCGGCGGCAGACACGCATCCAACGAGGAAGACTCAAGAAATCGCCAAAAATACAACGACATCTTCGATCCTTCCACGCTGGCGCCCGTCGACATCAATGATTTTTGCGGATCGTGTCATCGAACCACGCCGGACGTGCTTGCCACTGGCATCCACGACATCCGCAATATCCGCTTTCAACCCTATCGGCTTGAAAATAGCGCTTGCTATAACCCAGCCGACGCGCGGATCACATGCATCTCTTGTCATAATCCCCATCGCCCACTCGATACCAACCTTGACGACTACGACCACGATTGCCTCGCCTGCCACGCAGGAGGAAAGATCACGTCCGCTCAACATGCGGCCCCGAAGTGTCCGCGAGCGACGCACCGCTGCGCGAGCTGCCACATGCCAAAGATTGAACTGCCTGGCGCGCACTACGCCTTCACCGATCACTACATCCGCGTTGTAAAACCGGGCCAGCCGTACCCCGGCTGATAACGATTCGAGATCAGTTCGACACTACGCCAATCGCTCTCACGACCTGACGAAGGCTGCCTCACGAACACGACCCTCTCTGCTGTTTCGCGTTCACAGGAGTATCAATGCGCACCAATCTCTGGATGCTCGTATCCCCCACGGTTTTCGTTTCTTTGGCCGTAGTTTCCTGCGCACCATTCATCGCAGCTCAGCAATTCGACGGTCCGGCGCGTGAGTGGCTTCATAATGCACGCATTGCCGCCTACTCGCTCACCCCGTCCAACGCCCAA
Source organism: Acidobacteriaceae bacterium (assembly GCA_049578265.1). Lineage (GTDB taxonomy): Bacteria > Acidobacteriota > Terriglobia > Terriglobales > Acidobacteriaceae > Granulicella. Next base: position 21,754 of record JBAULP010000125.1, on the reverse strand, counting down.
CAGATTGTCACGCAGGCTACTGCCAGCGGCGTGTACGGTATTGAGGTCGACAACGATATCGAAGGACGCTACGACAGCTTCCTCGACCCCTCGGCGAAACTGGGGGCAATCCATCAAGTTGCCGAATTAGCGCACAAGGCCCATAACAAAGCGTTCGTCTATGTTGCAGGGACCGAATGCATCTCCGTCGATGCGGATGGTCCTCATACACTTGCCAAGGAACATCCTGATTGGCTTCAGAGGAAGTTGGATGGACAGCCGGCGATCTTTGGATCGAAGGCCGCTTTTTGGATTCGTCCCAATGAGGAAGATGCATGGATAAGTTTTTATGCGGAACCCTGGCGCCAAATCTACATGCAACGAATCCGCCAGATCGCCGCGACGGGTATCGATGGCATCTATGTCGACATCCCTTACTGGATGACGCATAATTCCGGTTGGGAGGACAGTTGGGCAAGCTTCGATGACGCAACCGTTGCGGCTTTCAAGAATGAGACCGGACTCGACGCGCGCAAGGACATCAAACTAGGAAACCCGGACGACCCAGGCTTCCGCAAGTGGATTGACTTTCGGATCCAAACCATCAATGACTTTATGGCGGAGATTCGCAGAAACGCCGTCGCGGTGAATCCGAACATCTCAATCATTCCGGAGATCTACCCTGGCATCGAAGAATCAGCGCCCCGTGTTGGTGTCGATGTATATCAACTCTATCCGGTGGTCGACGCGATCACGCACGAATATGAGTTCGGTGATGCAGAGGATCACACCGCCGCTGCGCGAAGTCCCTATGACTGGTTTATCTATCAAATTGGTATGCGAAGCTTCCGCGCATTTGCAGGGAGTAAGAAACCAACGTGGATGCTCAACTATTCATGGGATAACGCAACGCATGTTCCACCGCGCCAAGCCATGCTCTCGCTCGCAAACTCCGAACTGATGGCTGGCGCAAATTTCTGGGATGCGAGCGGACACGTCATGTCCGGCTCGAATGACATGGCCACGCGAGCGCAGATATTCCATTGGGTTGCCGCGCACGAAAACATCTTTGGCGCTGAGCGGAAGCCTGAAGGTGCGACGGGCGTGTTTTTCTCTGACTTAACACGGAACTACTACCCGAAGGAATTCGTCGCGGCATACCAGGGCGTGCTCTTGATGCTCCTTCAAAATCACCTCCAATTTCAAATCGTTACGTCTCGAACTCTGAAAGATTTTCACGGTAGCGTGTTGGCGCTCCCGGATGTGCGCGTCGTAAGCGCGCAGGAAGCTTCAGCGGTGAAGAACTTCGCGGCGCGTGGCGGCCATGTCGTTCTCACCGGGAAAGCAGACGTGCAGTTGGACGGCCTTCCAAAGGCGACACGGTTTCCGCAGCAACCGGAGCTCCTCTATCTCAACGCGGCGCAGAAAAACTTCTATGGAATCGACCCGCAAAGCGAACCAGACCTTTTGCATGCCATGACAGCGCAAAGCAGCGTTCATGTGGACGCTTCAAAAGACGTCGTCGTGCATCAGGCGAAGATTCGCAGGCGAACATGTTTTTTCTTTCTCAATGTTTCCGGTTTGCGAGCAGGGCACAACGAAACTCCGGACACTCAGCCGGGCATTCGAATCGCGATCCACCGCACCACGGGCAGCAAGCTACTACATTGGCTCCCCTTCTTAGGGGCAGAAGCCACTGTCCGAGGCCGCATTTCAGGCGACAGCGTGATCTTTGCGCTTCCTCCACTGCAGCGCGGCGCGGTCGCTTGGTACTAATCAAGCCATTGAAAGCAGAGACCATCAATCGCAGCTAACGCGACATATTAAAGCGGCGCGATCCACGTAGTTGAAATAGCAGAATTGACTGCTAATTCGGATGCCAAGGCAAGACTTTGCTGGCGGCCACGACCTTCCAATCCTTGTCGAGTGACTGGAATAGAACGGCCTGGCGAGCTCCCGAGCCGACCGGCGCAAAATCGAAATCCACCCGATCAATCCCAGGAGAAGGGTGCGACAGCACGGCATGGGCGTCAACCGAAGTCCACTTCCAATCGTCACCCATGCCCTCATATCTCATCACTGAAACTGTTCCATCTCCCGGTAGTGATATCAAGAGCGACGCGTTCATCTCTGGGTTCGCGCCTTTATAGACCAGCTTTTCCTTCCCGTTTACGTCAATAAAGATCTGTGTTCTCGTTCCTTTCATCTCTGTCCATTGCAGAAAGGTGCGGTGCGTGACGTCGGTTCTCGCGCCTGGCTTATTGGCGGTTACAGTCTTCACGCTCTGCGCTGGCACACGGAGCGGAAGCAGCAACATTCCGGTAAAGGCAAAGCGAACTGCATTGACCATGGTTTCTCCGATATCCAACAATTGGCAACCAGTAAGACCATCGCATATTACGATTTGTTGTGTTTGGAATCAATATGTTTCTTTAGGGTAAGACCGGTGGGCCAGCGGGGCGACCAGATCTAGAGAATCGACGAAAGCTCGATTCGCGAGCAAAAAGCCCTATCCTCATCCGCGCGGTGGGGTATCAACTCCGCTTCAACTCCGAACCTCAACTAAACATATGGATTTAGGAAGCCCCGAAGGCCAATTGCTGGTTTATTACGATTTGTTTCATTTTCTGTTATTTATCCCTTGACATTCATTTTTCACTGCAATAGCATCACTCCATCTCAGTCGCTGCAATGAATGAATATTACTTTTACTTGCCTTTGTAATCTATTTCACCTGATGGCCGCTGGCGTAAGCCCGGTGGAGGCTGAATCTAAATGCTTAGAAAGCTCCTGGACGTAGGCGTATCGCTATTCATTCTCCTCGGTGCCGCATCCCTCGCATATGGACAGTCGCTGGCCAGAGTCGACGGTCTTGTGATGGACTCGAGTAAGGCCGTCATCCCTGGTGCGAAGGTTACGCTGACCAACGCAGACACTGGATTAGTCACGACTCGGGCGTCCGATTCTGCCGGTGAGTATTCGTTCCCGTCCGTTCTGCCAGGCTCCTATCGACTGACCGCTCAGGCCAAAGGCTTTGCCAGATGGACAGAAGTAATTTCCGTCCACGCCAACGATCACCTCGCTGTAAATGCTGCGCTCTCGGTCGGAGGCGGCAATGAGACCGTTGAAGTCGATGCAACCGCCGTGCAAGTAGATTCCGGTCAACGCTCAGAGACGCTGAACGCCAATCAAATCCAAAACCTGGCTACCGTCGGCCGAAACGCCGAAGAACTTCTGCCGCTGCTCCCAGGCGTTACTCAAGGCGGGAGTTCTCAGTACGGGCAGAGCTTCAGCAGCAATCTAACAACTTCGGCCGGTGGTATTGAAGGCTTCAACATCAACGGCAACCGCTCTGACGCGAACACCTTCAAACTCGACGGCGGAAATATGGACGACCTCACCGGAAACAATGGGTCGAACATCTTTCCAAACACTGAGTTCATCTCCGAACTAACCGTGGAAACGAGTAATTTCACCGCGGACCAGGGCGGGTCGCCGATTCTCATTACTGCGGTAACAAAATCTGGAACGAAGGACTTCCATGGCGAAGGCTATTACATCGCCCGCGACTCTATCTTCGACGCCAACGATTGGAGCAACAACTTCGCTGGTCAGGCCCGTGGTTTAGAGAAGTACAACTACCCTGGCTTTGACATCAGCGGTCCCATTCTTTTGCCTTGGACCAGGTACAACCGCGGTCCCAACAAGAAACTGTTCTTCTTCTTCGGCACGGAGTTCTTGCGTCAGTCGCCGGATCTCGGGACTGAGCTCGCGGACGTCCCGAGTAGTGCGGAGCTTTCCGGCGATTTCAGTAACATCGTTTTCAGCAACGCCTGCGAATCCGCGCAGGCGAGCGGGGGCGCCGCGAGCACGTTCTACCTCAACGAGCCATGCAATATCGTCGACCCCGCAACCGGGGTCTCCCTCTTCGATCAAAATGGTCAATTGACCGGAATTACGCAGAATGGCATCGGACTGCTGCACTCACTCCAGGGGCCGAATCTTATCGGTCCCAACTACACAGACCCTGGGGGGCTATGGAACTTCGCCGGGCATCCGGCTTCTCCACACAACACCAACCAGTATGTCGCGCGCTTTGACTGGGACCCGTCGGATAAGGCACGTTTCTTTGTGCGTCTCGCACGACAGGATGAAACCGATATCCTCCCCTACGGTGAATACATTTCGGGAGAAAACAGTTCATGGACGTCGAATGTTCCAGAGCCCTCACCGACAGTCTCGGCCTACAACTCACGTTCGCTCAATGTGAACATGGTGAATGTTCTGACCCCGTCGCTGACGAACGAGTATTCCTTCAATACAAACGTTCTCCGCCAGCCGAACCACTACCAGAACCCGAACATCATCAGCCGGCAATCTCTTGGCGTAAGCTTCAGCGGGGTCTACAGCAACGGTTATCCAGAAGTAGCGCAGATTGTTCCTGCTTTTGGAGTCTGCGACTCGCTAAATACCAGCGGATGCGGTTCGGGCTACACTCCTCCAGCAACCGGTCGCTGGGGCGAGAGCAACCTGGTCGGAGAAGGGAACTACTACAAGCAGACCCAATTCGAATTTTCGGACAACCTCACCAAGGTGAAAGGCGCGCACAACATGAAGTTTGGTGGTCTCATTGGTCGCGCCAGGAACGACCAGAACGAAGCGGCCGATCCTCTCGAAGGCTATCTTGTACCCTCTACCTGGACGACCAACAGTAGCGGAGATGAGTATGCCGACATTCTGACCGAGCACTTCGCAGAGTTTGAACAGGCCAATCACGACGTGCGCGGCAATATGCGGTCTTCTTCTTTTGAGTGGTATGGGCAGGACAGTTGGAAGGCCCGGAAGAACCTAACCATCGAATTTGGAATTCGCTGGACATTCCAAGGACCATGGTACGAAGCTCATGGTCTAGGATCGACCTTCGATCCGTCCGCATACACAGCTGCCCTCTCTGGCGAGGTGTATGACGGCGTGCGTACCGTGAGCTGTTCGAATCCAGGTCAATCGGTGGTACCGCTGTGCGGAACCATTCCAAAGACGATTACCCCCTATGGCCATCCGTTGACGCAGCCAAGAGTAGGTTTCTCGTGGGATACCACAGGCCAAGGTCAGACAATCCTCCGCGGAGGGTTCGGTGTCTATACACAACGCGACCCGATCAACGCTGGGTTTGGCGCAATCCTCGGACCGCCAAATCTACTCGAGGCAACCATCGAAGACGAGCCGAATTTAGCTGCGTACGCTGCTGCAGGCACAGGCTCACAGACGGCATTTACTTACGGCGAAAGCAATGCAATCTACAGCCCGACCGACGACGCTCACCCCGAGATTTATCAGTACAATCTGACTCTCTCGCAAAGAATGCCCAAAGCTTACACGTTCGAACTCGCCTATGTGGGGAGTGAGAGCCGACATCTACAAATTGAGCAGAACATCGACAATATCCCGCTTGGAGCGCTGTGGACTCCAGGAACCCACCTCGTAGCTGCAGATATTACAGGCAATGAGGGTAACTACGCACCCTACACACCCTTCAAGCAGATCGTCCAGATTCAACATGAGGGCAACGCAAACTATAACGCTATGCAGACGACATTACGTCGACAGACTGGCAAGAATCTGGACTTCCTCGCTAGCTATACGTACTCGAAGGCATTGGGTGATAGCGATCAATTCGAAAACCTCTTGCCGGATCCATACAGCAACGCTCAGTCGTACCATGTCCTGACCTTCGATCGCACGAATGTATTTTCGATCGGCTATCAGTATTACGTTCCAGCCCTAGCTCGTGGTGCACTGGCGAACCATGCAGTGACGAGAGCCGCGCTAAACGGCTGGATGTTTACAGGCATCACCACGGCTCAAAGTGGAGCACCTGTCTCGATCGATGCAAACATCACGTGTGTGCAGCTTACAGGAGATCCGACCAATCCAACGGGTGCTTGCTCGCCAACGATCTGGTCGCCCACAGATACATGGTTTGGCACAAATGCCTGGTCTACCGCTCAACTTCCAGGAACAGAGGTTACTCCTCCGGAGGGAGTCTATCCAAAGTTCATCTGTAAACCGAACGTGTCACACGGCGGCATCAACACGGACTGGCTCAATCCGAACTGCGTTTCGCTTCCGCCGTTCACTCAACAGGGCAACATTGATCCTCCTTACCTGAAGCAGCCGGGCAATACGAACTTTGATTTGTCACTACAAAAATCCTTCCCGTACGCAGGAGGAGGAGCTAGACGAATAGACATACGCATCTCGGCTTTCAACCTGCTCAATCGCGGAGTGTTGGATAACATCAACTCGAACGCGAGCTTCAACTGGGTACTGCCCGTGGGAGCCACCGATCCCTCACAAGGCACGGCTTATCTCACCAACGGCAATCAACCGTGCAGTGATGGTGAAGGCGGACTGGGTTACAGTTGCGGCAAAACTGGTCATAGGCAGTTGGAAGGAAGCTTAAAACTCTTCTACTAGCCGACGGCTACAAACTTACCGCTCGGGGTTCCTTGGGAAGGTTTCTCTCAAGGAACCCCGGCGGCCTTATGATTGCTCTATTGTGTCGCGGTGGTCTCAACCAATAATGAAGAGACCGCAACGCAGGTCGTGGGGGCAGAACTTGTCGAATCGCGTTCTATCTGTTGCCGCTGTCGGTATCTTGGCTCTGTTCTCTATGTTTGTAGCCCAACCGATCGCATTGGCGCAGGCTTCGGCGGTTTCAAAGTTAAAGAGCGAAGCAGAGCAAGCACAAACGGCCGGGAAAGACGACCTCGCACTAGACCTCTATGCCAAAGCTCTGCAACAGGATTCAGATTGGACGGAAGGTTGGTGGAAGTATGGAGGCTTGCTCTACGACCGACAGCAATTCAAGGCTGCCGGCGACGCCTTCGCTCATCTTACTCAATTAGCTCCCCGAAACTCGCTTGGCTTCGCTCTCTTAGGTTTATGCGAGTACCAGCAAGGCGACTGGAGTAACGCTTCGTTGCACCTCAATAAAGCGTTAGGTCAGGGCGGCTTGCCGCCAGACATCGCTAACGGAGCGATGTACGCCTTCGGCCTCGTGTTGATGCGTAAAAAAAACCGAAACGGCGCAATTATCGCCTTCAGGCTGCTGCAACATGAAAATCCGAATTATCCAAATTTGGTTCCTGCACTTGGCAGCGCGGAACTCAATCTGGAAAAAATACCTGGGGCCGATCAGCCTAACTACGCTGCGGTGAACGTAGCGGGACAAGCGGCCATCGCCGTCCTCGAGCTAAAGGAGCCTGAGGCGGAACGGCTATATCGACAACTCGTTCAAGAGAATCCAAATCTACCCTTCGCCCATCTGTGTTTGGCTTTGTTCCTTATTAACCAGGGCAGAGAGGCAGAAGCCGAAGAGCAGTTGAAAGCCGAAAGCGTTGTGAACACGACCACACCAGATCCGTGGGTGTGGTTAGCGCGTCTAACGCTCGCTCGGCGCGATGCCGCAGACGCTCGTACAGACGCTGAGCGAGCCCTGCAGATAAGCCCGAACGATGGTTTAACCTATCTCATCCTCGGGCGAAGTTTCATGATCGATCAACAATGGGACAAAGCCCTGACCGCGCTTCACCGAGCGGAAGCGCTCACTCCAGATAATTACGAAGTCCACTACTCCCTTGCGGCCGTTTATACTTCGCTGCATCAGCCCGACGAGGCCGCATCCGAGCGCAAGATGTTTGTTCAAGCCTATGCTCTAGCCCACTTACCCGGCCAGGACAACACCCGCTGATCAACCCGTTCGAGCCGTAAACCTTATGGCGGAGGGAGAGGGATTCGAACCCCCGTAGCCCGCTAGGGCTAAGCGGTTTTCAAGACCGCCTGTTTCAACCACTCACACATCCCTCCGCATCGGGGCGCAACTCTCCCATTGTACGTCGAAGCCAGCGGTTACCAGGAATGCATCGTCCCATCCGCTAACCGGCACACTGGTAGATACGCCCTTTTGTAAGAATATTTCGCGGCCAATGCCTCATCGATGTCAACCCCATGCCCCGGTGTCTCCCCTGGCTCCATCATCCCATCCTTGAATGTGTATGCATGCGGAAATACCTCATCGGTGACTGCCTGATGAGGCATGTGCTCCTGGATTCCAAAATTAGGAATACTCAAATCAAAATGCAACGCCGCTCCCATACACACCGGCGAAAGGTCGGTCGCACCATGGCATCCGGTCCTCACTCCGTATAAATCAGCGAAGCTCGCGATCTTCCGCAAGTGGGTAATTCCGCCTGCATGCACTACCGTAGCTCGTATGAAATCGATAAGCTGCTTGCTGACCAGCCGCTGGCAATCAAACACAGAATTGAATACCTCGCCCACCGCCAGCGGTGTTGTCGTATGCTGCCGAATGAGCCGAAATGCCTTTTGATTTTCCGCAGGCGTGGGATCTTCCAGCCAAAACAATTGGAACTCTTCCAAACTCTTTCCCAAACCCGCAGCCTCAATCGGAGTCATCCGATGATGCGCATCGTGCAACAGCGCGAGGTCGAAGCCAAACTTCGATCGCACCGCATCCATCATCTTCGGCACAAATCGCAAATACTTGGCCGTGTCCCAAGCTTCTTCGCGAGGAAGCTCTCCGTCCGCCGGCTCATATGGTTTATTCCCATGAGGCACCCCATATGCGTCCGGGACTCCCGGCACCGCAGCCTGTACCCGAATCGCCTTGTATCCCATCTCCCGATGCTTTGCCACCGACTCCAATAAATCGCTGACCTCATGCCCATTGGCATGCGCATAAACGGTGACGCCCTCGCGGCAACGTCCGCCAAGCAACTGATAGAGCGGCATCCGTGCCCGCTTCGCTTTGATATCCCATAGCGCCACATCCACAGCGGCAATCGCGCTCATCGTCACGGGCCCGCGCCGCCAGTAAGCTCCTCGGTAAAGGTACTGCCACGTGTCTTCAATCCGATCCGCATCGCGGCCAATCAAGCAGGGAATCACATGCTCCCGCAGATACGCCGCCACGGCCAACTCCCGTCCATTCAGCGTTCCATCGCCGATGCCATACACCCCATCGTCCGTGGTGATTTTGAGTGTTACAAAATTTCGCCCCGGGCAGGTAACGATAACCTTCGCATCCCTAATCTTCGTAGACACCTGATTCTCCTCAGTGAGTCGCGCTGCGGGCGCCGATAGGTGGATGTTTATGCGGCACAATCGTCACATAATCCAAGGGAGCCTTTTCAATCCCATCCGGCCAGCCGGTTATCTTCACCACATCTCCGCGATGAATGGCAACATCTTGCAGTACGCGCCGAGTGGATGTGCTCCCATTCAGAGTGTCTCCCGGAAGCTTGTCGTTCGCAACCCAGTGCTCCACTTCGTTACCAGCTACGGAGAGCACAAACCGCGAATGTCCATGCAGAAGATCGAAGTACTGCACCGCGATGTCGTACCAACCATCGGGCTCTGTCCAGGTCATTTGCACACTGCACTCAGGCTGCTCGCAGATCACAGCCTTCCCGCCCGACGCGGTCTCCCACGGCTTAACATCCACCACCGAGTAACCGTCGAGCTTCATCGACTCCGCCTCAACGCGGCCCGGATAATTCCCGACGCGGCCCAGCGCATCCGGTACACCAGATTCTTTCGTAAACCACCGGGTGATCGCATCCCGCCAGACGATCGCTGCCCCAGCCTGATACTTCAACCGCTTCAGTACCTCCGAGTATGTCGCATCCGGAACCTTCCCCTGAAGCTTCTGCCACATCGGAATCTGTTCTGCAGCAGCTTGCGCACCCCAGTAATGCGAGTTATCGATGTACTGCATCACGGTCAACCCCGAGTGCAGACGATACGTATACGGAACGTGATGCATGAACAACAGAAGATCATCAGGGCAAGTCGCAAGCGATTCGTACTCCGCTGCCAGCGGGGCAGGGTACTGGCCAATATACCCGGTCCCAGTTGCCACCGTGCGATTCATCCCCACTCCCTCATGGTCCGCGCGAATCCACTGGCCCCATCCATTGTGCTCGGCCGACTCAATCCCCGGCCCATAATGCGAACCAAGGATGTCCGTCAGCGTGCCAACTCCCAGCGGCCCCGTATAGCTCTCGTAGATATGCCAGGAGTCAAGCTGCAGCTTGTTGACGGTAGTGCGCACCTCCGGATCATTGCCCAACGTCAATCGCGTCCACTCATCGCTTATCGCGGCAGCGCTTAGATCCGGATCCCACGCCAACCGTCCAAACCCATAGAGGTTCGCAAGCGACATCGGATTCCCTAGCCATCCGTCCGTACCCACATTCGAAACTCCCACGAACCCACCTAACGTATGGTGTTGCGCCGGAACAGAGCGCCCACTCACCAGCAGCTTCACCGGCAACGGCGCAGCACTCGTCGACGCGCGCATGTCTGTATCCAGCGATATCTTCCACATCGGCGGGAGGTACACCAGGTGCCGAGACTGTCCTGTATACTCCTGCGTAATCTGGAGCTCGATCGCCTCATTCGTGTGCGGCAATCCCGCAAAAATCGGGCTCACCGGCTCGCGAACCTGGAAGTCAATGGGCCCGTATTTAATCTGAACCACCACATTGTCATCAAATTTTCCATCGAGAGGATGGAAAATGTCATAACCCGCGCGCGCACGATCCGCCTTCATGTCGTGCCAATCAAGATGGTTGTTATAGACGAAGGCTCGATACAGAACGATTCCACCATGTGGCTTCAACGCTCGCGCCACTACGTTGGCAGCATCCGCTTGGCTCCGTCCGTAACGTGATGGCCCAGCCTGCCCCTCCGAATCGGCCTTCACCACTACGCCGCCGAAATCGGGAATCTCCGCATAAATCTCATCCATCTTATTCCGCCACCACGCAGCGACTTTTGGATCAAGAGGATCGAATGTCTCGAGCCCACCCACTGCGGTTGGGCTACTGATAGCCACTGACATCGACAGTCGAACACCATACGGCCGAAAGACATCTGCAATCCGCGCAATCTCTTTAATATTCTCCGGCTTAAGCAAGTCCACTGCAGCATTCACGTTGTTGATCGTGCAACCGTCGATACCCACCGAACTCAACAACCGCGCATACGCAGCAGCGCGCGACAAATCCGCACGCACCTTCCCGTCTTCAAAGAAGATCGAAGGTCCAGCATATCCGCGCTCGATCGTACCGTTCGGATTGTCCCACTCGTTCGTCCACCGAACCGCAGCCCATGGCGCAGAGCTCTCGTTGAAATGTTTAAGCGAGTGCTGTTCTGCAATCTCACGCAGCAGTGCAAACGCTCCATAGAGAACTCCACGATCATCCCCACCCTCGATAACCACCGACGGGCCTTGGCGAGAGATGTGATACGCATCTTTTGCTAAAGGTTCATCTGTGACATGCGAATTCCATGCGCGGATCTCGGCTTGTGTCCCAAGCACGACCTTTAGTCGATCTCCATCTTTCGCCGCATGCACAACCCGTGGAGTGTGCCGCAACATGCCCTTCCATCCGGCGGAGATTTCGCGGGATGCCGAGTCCTCAACTGCGCTATTTCCTAACTCCAGCACGGTATCCGGAACGCCCGCAGGAAATACATCAGCCGCATTCACCGGTAGATAGGCAAGCCATGCCGGCGCCCCCGGTCCAGTAGCCGCAGAAGCATCTGCGCCCTGCCCGGCAAACACGGGCGATGCCACCACCCCGAACAGCAACGCTCCCGTCGCGACTCGCATCGGCATCTTCACTGGGGCATCTCCTGCACACCCTGAATCCTAAACGTTATGGACGAATCCGCGGCATCTGTCGGCTGCGCGCCTCCAAGATGCAGCACGTAGTCGCCTGCACGCACCGCTCGTCTCCCGCTCTCATCCACAAGGCTCAGATCGCGCGCACTCAATAGAAAATGAACATGCCGTTTTGCGTGCGGTTCAAGCGTAGTCCTCTCGAAGCCAACCAGCGCAAGCTTCGGTGAACCGTGTGCGGACGGAGGCGTGAGGTACAACTCACTCACTACATCCCCCGCTCGCCCGCTCGAATTTTCGACATCCGCATCTACCTCCAGCGGTTTCCCAGCCTGCAGCGTCTGCGTCGATAGCCGCAAGTTGCTCCATTGGAATGTTGAATAGCTCAAGCCGTAACCAAAGCCCCACAGCGGGGTTCCGCCATAGTACCGATACGTCCGATCGCTCATCGAGTAATCGTCAAACGGCGGGAGGTCCTTCGTGCTCGCATAAAACGTAACCGGGAGCCGTCCCGCGGGATTCGTTTTGCCCGTCAACACATCCGCAATCGCGTTGCCGCCTTCTTCGCCCGGATACCACGCCTCGACGATGGCATTTGCGTGTTCCTTCGCCCAGTCAACCGCCAATGCGCTTCCATTCATCATCACCACCACGAGCGGTTTGCCTATAGCCCCAAGCGCTTCAAGCAGCTTCTCCTGCGCCGCAGGCAGTTCAATCGTCGTCCGGTCGCCGCCGTCAAATCCCTTCACATGCACGGGCATCTCTTCACCCTCCAGGTCCGGCGACAATCCCACCACGGCAATCACCACGTCAGCTTGCTTCGCTAGGGCAACGGCGGCCTCTCGCTCCTCATCAACAGGAGGCATCCAGTTCAACGTAATGCCCGCGCCAAACAACTTCGACTTGTGTGTGTACTCAATGCGGATGGCATGCGGTTTCGTATCGGCGAAGTGAAGGGTAAACGGTGAAAGGCTGTTGGGCCGAAATTCTTCCGCCGCTACCTGTAGATCGGTCGCAGGCTTGCCATCCAGAAAGACCTTCACTCCCTCAGCATCACCACACGGATAGCAGTGAGCCAAAGTAAATCGGAAAGAATAGTCTCCCGGCTTCGGAACCTCGATCGTCCCAGTCCAGCGCACTCCGAAGTGAGATGCGCTAACGCCTTTGGAAGGAGCCGCCGCGTTCCAATCGAACTGCACCTGCGGATCAACCCGCGTCATCACGGGCTTTCCATCGAATCTCACATTGTCGAAGTACTCTGCCTTCAACCCATATTGGCGGTCGCCAAACGCTGGATGAAGCAGCGTCTGAGGAACAGGCAACGGCAATTCGCTGACATAAGGAGATCCTTGCGCGTACGACACGTTCGCCGCTCCGAATGCCGATTCAATCCCAGCCAGCGGAAGCACCGGCTGCGATGGCACCGCGTTATAGTTTCCCTCGATAGCTGAAAGACTCGCAGCATTCGGCCCAACCACCGCCACTCTAATGGACCTCTTCAGCGGAAGAATTCCATCATTCTTCAGCAGCACGATCGATCGATCTGCAACCTCCCGCGCCAGCTCGCGATGCGCCTCCGAATCATCCTCGGAGAAGGGAATGCGTGCATACGCAACCTTCGATGGCGGGTCAAACAAGCCGAGCTCAACCCTGGCAGTAAACAGCCTGTCGACCGAGCGATTAATTTCACTCTCCGAGATCAATCCATCATGTACAGCTTTCACAAGCACGGCATATTCTTTCCCGCAACTGGTGTCAGTTCCCGCTTTGACCGCCGCCGCCGCAGCATGTTCAAGGTCAACAGCATAATGATGTCCCTCGTACACATCCGTTATCGCCGCGCAATCGGACGTGACATATCCCGCAAACCCCCAGTTCTTACGCAGCGTATCCTGCAGCAGCATCGTATTTGCGCACGCCGGCTCGCCGTCTACAGAGTTGTAAGCGCACATCACGCTTCCAGCCTTGGCCTGCATCACGGTCGCACGAAACGCAGGCAAATACGTGTCTTCCAGATCATGTGCTGACGGATCAACGTTTGCCGTATGCCTGGTGGTCTCCGGTCCGGAGTGCACCGCAAAGTGCTTGGGCGTTGCAATCGTCTTGTAATATTCCGGATTGTTCCCCTGCAATCCCTCAACGAACGCGACCCCCATCTGGGCCGTCAGATACGGATCTTCTCCATACGTCTCCTGGCCGCGTCCCCACCGCGGGTCGCGAAAGATGTTGATGTTCGGAGACCAGACATCAAGCCCAAAATAGATGCTGTGAATCCCCTCGCGCAAAGCCTCGCTATTCTTTGCGCGAGCCTCTGTGCTGATCGTGTCGGCCACCGTATGGATCAGCCGTAGATCCCACGTAGCCGCGAGTCCGATCGCCTGCGGGAACACCGTAGCATAGCCCGACCGCGCGATGCCATGCAGTCCTTCGCTCCACCAGTTGTACGCAGGCACGTCCAGCCGGGGAATTGCAGCCGCGGCGTTCTGCATCTGCGAAACCTTCTCCTCAAGCGTCATCTTCGCCACCAAAGCAGACACGCGCCTCGCCGTCTCCGCCGAAGGTACATGCGCTGGAACCTGCGCCTGCAATGTTGCGGCAACGATGCCCGCTGTGCAAATGCTAATAAGTGCGAAGCGGCTGCAGCTTCGTCCGCCTTTGACGAATTCAATGGAGCGACGTGTCATGAATGCTTGCCCTGAAATGGTGTTCATTTGAACCTTGGTCGTTGAGGGTTTCGTCTGCTTTCACAAACCCACCCCAATTCCGGGACCGTCGCCCGGCGTTGACCGTTCTTCGGTAGAAGAGAGTTTGAGTCGTTTTTCCCATGCAAATGGAGTGCACACCCCACCGCAGGTGGATCGGACAGAAGTCGGGAACGGGTTGACCCTATTTCAACCTGTTAATGCTTGTCAAGCAATCTTTAAAGCGATTTACATAATACATTCTATGCGGAACGACACGAAAGCCGAGGACACTGATTTCAGGGCACTCGTCGGATGAACCACCTCAGTCCCACTTGTGCCCGACGCGTAAAGACGGATTTCACTCCCCACCTGGCGTCAACGGTAGAAAACATCGACCGGAGCTCGCAGACCCCACTCATCGCCACTACGCAGGCGTCCCTAGGCTCGCAACGCCGCCAGGCTCTCTTCGCGATTCCGGTCGATCGTCAGCAGGGCATCCGTCTTTGTCATCTGCAGCAATGACATCACGCGTGGCGATAAACCGCAGAGTCTCAACGAACCTTTCTTCTCGTTCAACGTGCCGTACGTATACATAAGCATGCCCAGGCCAGCACTATCGGCGTATTCCACATCCGTTAGGTCAATCACCATCTTCGTGACGCCATCTTCAATCGCAGCCTGAATCTGCGTGTCAGCAATCTTCAGAGAAGTCCCCAGCGTCAGACCTCCGGAGAGGGTAACGATAGCGATCCCTTTGGGGAGATTTTCTATAGTTGCGCTTAACGGCATGGCGGAATTGTACTCTGGCAGCACCAGACCGCAAGCTAGAATTGTCATCCCACATCACCAGAATCGCGACCGGAACGGCAAATTCAATAAACGCTGTAGAGGAAGAAAATGGTGGACGCGGTAGGGATCGAACCTACGACCAGTCGATTAAGAGTCGAATGCTCTACCAGCTGAGCTACGCGTCCATGCCTTGAACCTTGCCGGGTGGCAAAGAGCGAACTACTTCTAGATCGCCAAGGAATGCGCGGGGATAATCACCGCACTTCAAAAGAATATCACGATCCGGCACTGTCGCGAAGTGCCGGATCGTGAGGAAATCGGGCGCCAAAGCACCCGCCGTCTTAGCCTACGAAATCCACATGCGCCTTGTGCGGAATGATGCCCCGCTCGTAGCCCATGTCCAGGATCTTCTTGATGGCCACCCGACCGTCATCACCGTAGTTCAGCGTCCGTTCGTTCACATACATGCCCACAAAGCGGTTCGCCAACGAAGGGTCCAAGTCCCGCGCAAACTGCATGGCGTATTCCAGTGCCGCCTCGCGATGATCCAGCGCATGCTGAATGCTCTCCCGCAGCGCATTGGTCGTGACCATCTGTACCTCGTGCCCAAGGGAGCGCCGAATGGCATTGCCCCCCAGCGGTAGCGGAAGCCCCGTCTGCTCATTCCACCACACACCAAGATCCAGGATCTTCGTCAGCCCATCGCGTCCATAGGTCAACTGCCCCTCATGGATAATCAACCCCGCGTCGAATTCACCCGACACAACCGCCGGAATGATCTTGTCGAACTCCACCGTCTCCGTCTCCACATCGGGAGCGAACAGCTTCAGAGTTAGATACGCCGTTGTCAGCGTCCCCGGAACGGCAATCTTCAGCTTTTTCACCTCATCCAGCGTGTAATTCTTCGACGCGACAATCATCGGTCCATAGCTGTCACCCACCGATCCGCCGCACGCCATCAGCGTGTAATTGTCCTGAACATAAGGGTAAGCATGGAAGCTGATCGCCGTGACATCGTAGTACTGATCGGTCATGGCGCGGTGGTTCAACGCCTCAATGTCTGTCAATGTATGGGTGAACTTATAGCCCGGCACGCGCACTTTGTTCGTAGCGAGCCCATAAAACATAAAGGCGTCGTCTGAGTCCGGGCTGTGGGCAATCTTTATCTCGCGTACATCTGCTGCTGTAGTCATGTGTTCCTTTGTTGCTCTGCTTGTTAGGAGGAGCGCCTCGTCTGCGCCCCTGCTTCGTCCCCTTATGGCAACGAACGTTAGATGCGGGGAGCGCGGGACAGGGTGCTGTACACACCCGCTGCCACCAGAACCTTGACGAACTCTCCCGGCAGGAAGGGAGCCACTGCCCCAATCCATGCCGCATGAATGTTGTTACCCGTGTAGTGCATAAACCATCCCGCGCCGCAAGCGTAAAGTACCGCCATCGCCGCGCTGCACGCCGCAAACGCCGCGACGAATCGTACCGCGCGCGCCTTGAGCCCATGCGTCAGCCCTCCCGCAATGAATGCCACCAGCGGATACGACATCAGAAATCCGCCCGTCGGCCCCAGCAACTGAGCCACGCCGCCCAACCCCACTGGACTGAAAACCGGCAGTCCCATGGCGCCCTCGGCTAGGTAAGCGAGCATCGCCAAAAACCCATCCAAAGGTCCCAGGGCCAAGCCCACGCCAAGCACCGCAAGCGGCTGCAGCGTAAGCGGAACCGGCGTGAAGGGAAGTGGGATCGACACATGAGCCGCCAGCGCAACCACCAAGGTTGCGGCTAGGCCCAGCACCACTCTGCCCGTCAGGGTCGTGGTGAAGTTGGCGAGGTTGTCTGCGAGGGAGGAGCGTACGGTTGCGGTCTGCATAGTGTTCTCTCGATGAAATAGGTCGGTGAGTTGCCTGCGTCGATCGTTCTGATTCTTTCTCGCTGTCTAGGGTCTGCCCTTAGATTGCTTCATCTGCTTCGCCGCATCGCCATCCAACTCACGACGCTGCTGTCGACGGGCGTGTTGCACATGCCGTACCATCGCGATCGTGGCCCATAGCAGCGCGATCAGGGCCAGTATCGAGATGCTAAACAGTACACGCATGGGTCAGTCTAAGGATAACAAAGCTGGCGGTGCGAATCGAAT
Source organism: Acidobacteriaceae bacterium (assembly GCA_049578265.1). GTDB lineage: Bacteria > Acidobacteriota > Terriglobia > Terriglobales > Acidobacteriaceae > Granulicella. Next base: position 4,461 of record JBAULP010000125.1, on the reverse strand, counting down.
TCTCCCCCTTCGCGCCCAATCTGGTCTCCCCTGTCGCCCACCCTGATTCCTGTTCTCGCTTCCTCTCCCATCTCCACGCCAGAATGCGCGATACTCGTCATGAACGTTCAATATCTGCAGCACGACAAGGCTCCCAGTTGGCCATCTCGCACCAGAAACCGAAGCTCTCCTCCCGGCTCCCGCAAATCGCAGGGGCTGCCAAGGACCGCGTCTATCTCTGGCGCCGCCGTGCCGCCACCATTGCCACAACGGCTCTCGCCCTGGTCATGGCCTACGGAGTTATCTTTGGGCACAACGGCCTCACCGCTTTCGCCCATAAGCGCGAAGAAGCCAAAACCCTCCAGCAACAGATGCTCGAACTGCAAAAAGAGAATGAGCGTCTCCGCGAGCACGTCGACCACCTGCAGAGCGACCCCGACACCATCGAACACGAAGCGCGCGAAGAGCTCCACTACACTCGTGCCGGCGAGGTCATCTACACGCTCCCAAACACCCCTGCCAACACCGCTCCCAGCCCGTCCCCCGCACAAAAATAGCGAATCTCCTCTGAAATCCAATGCTGCTTGTGCCGATAACACAGGCAAGGAGCGCTCTGTTGAGGCGTAATACGCATGGGACTCTTCGCCATCCCCGAAATTTCCCCTCTGTCGATTACCCGCGCCGAGGAGCCGGTCCTGGAGCCTCCTCTACCCGTCGCACGCCCGGAAAACTCCGTCAGCGACGGCGAGACAGCAGGCGAATCTTACTCCCCAAATGAGTCCGCTAACAGCGATGCTGACCGCAGCGACCCAAACTCCAACCTGCCTTCGCCAGATTCAACACAGGCGGAATCGTCCTCGCCCGACCCGCCCGCCGCCGATCACATCAGCGTCTTCGCCTGAAAGCGCAAGCGCATCACGCCGCCTGAGGAGGCGCGTGTTTCGCAATCTGCTCCGTCGTCACCTCAATGTCAAACCCCCGAAACAGATCCGCGATCCTTTCATCCGAAAATCCGCGCTCTCGCAGGATCCGAATCTCATCGTCCAACATGCGAATGACGTCTTCCGCCGTGAATCGTTCTTCTTCGCTTCCCGCTGCTTCGCGCAGTTCATTTGCCGCGACGGCCACCTGCATTGTCGTATATGTCCGTTCGTCCGCCATGCACCCTCCTCACTTCTCTTCATAGGAGGACGTCCACCCCAATCGGGGTTGGTCGTCACAATGCCCACATCCCTCAGGGAGTAAACTTGTCCGACTACCCAAGCAACTTTTTGAGGAACCCATGATCGTCATTGATACAGAATTTATCGACCTCGACACGCCCACCGGTCCCATGCGGACACACATCGTTCGTCCGGCCGCACCCGGTCGCTACCCGGGCATCCTGCTCTTCTCGGAGATCTTCCAGGTAACCGCGCCCATCCACCGCACCGCCGTCCAGCTCGCCGGCCACGGCTACGTCGTTGCTGTTCCCGAGGTCTATCACGAGTACGAGCCCCTCGGCACGATCCTCAAATACGATCAAGCCGGCTCCGACCGCGGCAACGCTCTCAAGACCACCAAGCCCGTCCAGGCCTTTGACGACGATGCGCGCATCGTTCTCGCCCACCTCGCCTCGCGCCCTGACTGCAACGGCCGTCTCGGGGTCATGGGCATCTGCATGGGTGGTCACCTAGCCTTCCGCGCCGCCATGAACCCCGACGTCCTCGGCGCCGTCTGCTTTTACGCCACCGACATCCATAAGGGTGGTCTCGGCGAAGGCATGAAGGACAACTCCATGGCCCAGGCCGGCGAGATCAAAGGCGAACTCCTCATGGTCTGGGGCCGTCAAGACCCGCACATTCCCACCGAAGGCCGCATGAAGGTCCTTGAGCGCCTCAACGAAGTCGGCACGCGCCTCAATTGGCACGAAGTCAATGGAGCCCACGCCTTCCTCCGCGACGAAGGCGTTCGTTACGATCCTGACCTCGCGCGCTCCATGTTCGGCCTGGCTCTCGACGTCTTCCACCGTACCCTCGCCGTCGGAGCCTGAACCCTACTCGATATACTCCCGCAGCCAAGGATCTTCCGAGTGCGTCAGTTCGAGGGTCGTGCCGTCAAACACAACACGACCCTCGTTCAGCACCAGGAACTTCGTGCTTTGGTCAATCCCGTTGTCGGGAATCTGTTCCACCTTGTTCTCGCGCTCATTAAACCGATGCGTCGCAAGAAAAAATGCGTCCTGCAACCGATGCGTAATCAGTAGGCACGTCGTATGCGAAACATCCCGCTGTTTCACCACTAGCTCGATAATCGTGGTCGACGTAATCGGATCCAAGCCGCCAGTAGGTGAGTCATAAAGGATCAAGTCCGGCCGGCTAATGATGGCTCGCGCAATCGAAACCCGCCGCCGCATTCCTCCGCTCAGCTCTGCAGGAAATTTGTCGATCACATTCTCCAGGTCCACAAAACGCAGAGCCTCCACCACACGGTCATGGGCCTCTTTCGAATCAACGTGCTCCTCCTGCAGCCGGTACGCAACGTTGTCCTCCACGTCCAGCGAATCAAACAGCGCACTCTCCTGAAACACCATCCCCACGTGAGCACGCATCTCGAAGATCTCTTTCTCCGTCATCTCACGCAGCGAGCGTCCAAACACCCGAATGTCGCCACTATCAGGCTCTACCAGCCCATTGGCGAGCTTCATTAGAACGCTCTTTCCCCCACCCGCCGGCCCCAGTAGAATCCGCGTCTCGCCATGCGCCACTTTGAAGCTGAGATTCGTCAGCACCTGGTGCCCTTCAAAGCCAATGGAGACGTCATCGAATTCGACCATGGGCTGGCCGCTCGCCAAAAACTCGTCCATCTCCGGGCTCACGACCGTCTCCGCCATCGCCTACCTTCCGAAGACCCCAATCATCAACTGCGTCACCAGAAAATCCACCAGAATAATAATCACCGACGAAGCCACAACCGCTTGCGTCGTCGACCGTCCCACACCCCTCGTTCCCCCCGTCGTTCGCAGCCCGTAATAGCATCCAATCGTCGCAATAATGAACCCTGAAAATAGCGGCTTCACCAGCCCTTCCACCACGTCGCCATGCTCCAGCGACATATACCCCGTGTGGAAGAACGTCCCCGCATTCAGCTTCAGCATCGCTACAGAAACAAACGCTCCACCAGCAATCCCGCATGCGTCAGAGATGATCGTAAGAAAGAACAGCATGAACACCGTGGCCACCAGCCGCGGCGTCACCAGTTTGCGATACGGATCGGTACCCAGGGCCCGCATGGCATCAATCTGTTCCGAAACCTTCATCGAGCCCAGCTCGCTGGCCATGCCCGAAGCGTTGCGCCCCGAAACCATCAGCCCAGTCAGCACCGGCCCCAGCTCCTTCACCATCGAAAGAGTCACCAGCTCGCCGGTCATATTCACGGCGCCAAACTCCTTAAGCGAAACCGCAGCTTGCAGAGCCAGCACGCATCCGGTAAAAAACCCGGTCAGCACCACAATCGGCAACGACCCCACACCGATTGAATCCATCTGGGTAAAAATATCGGCCATGTAACGTGGTGGCGTGAAAATGTTGCTCACGGATCGCGCGCACAGCAGGGAATACTCCTGCACGGAAGCGACGATACTCTTGGCGTAGGCTTCTGGGCTGATGAATGGCATGCGTTCTGGCTTCGCTCAGGGTATCAGATGCACAATGCTCGCCCTTTGGTCGCATTCTCTGTGCGCTCGTGCGTTGCCCGCCAAGATGAGAAAATACAAAGATGGCCCAAGCCCTCGATCAGACATCTCGCCCGACGATGAGAGCCGCCGTTCTCCGTGGCCAGGAAGACCTCCGCATTGAAGACGTTCCCATTCCCACCGCCGGTCCCGAAGAGCTAGTCCTCCGCATAGGCGCGGCCCTCACCTGCGGCACAGACCTCAAAGTGTACCGCCGCGGCTATCACGCCAAGATGCTCACTCTCGACCGCCTTTTTGGCCATGAACTCGCTGGTACCATCGTCCAGCTCGGCGAAGACGTCACCAAATTCGCCGTCGGCGACCGCGTCCTACCCCTAAACTCTGCGCCCTGCGACACCTGCTTCTTCTGCCGCAATAACCAGCAGAACCTCTGCGACAATCTCCTCTTCAACAACGGCGCCTACGCCGAGTACATCCGCATCCCCGCGCGCATTGTCGAAAAAAACACCCTCCGCATCCCCGACAACATCCCGTTCGAGCACGCCGCCCTCACCGAACCCCTCGCCTGCGTCCTCCGCGGTCTCGAAGAGTCGAACGCCGCCGCCGGGCAAACCGCCATCGTCCTCGGCGCAGGCCCCATCGGCCTTCTCTTCATCCATGCCGCCTCGCTCCTCGGCCTCCACGTCATAGCCGTCGTCAAGCGCAAAGACCAGGTCGCAACAGCGAAGCACTTCGGCGCCGGGCAGGTCCTTCGCATCTCGGACGTGCCCGACCCCATCGCCGCCGCCCGAGCCCTGACCCCCGAAGGC
>JBAULP010000124.1:0-20498 GCA_049578265.1 Acidobacteriaceae bacterium | reverse complement strand
ACGTCGTATTGATCGTGGCGGGGGACGGTGCGATAGCCGAGGGCTTCGGCGATCTGGCGGACGGAGGGGTTGATGAGGGGCTCGCGGCCGTCGACGATGACGGTGATCTCGGAGTCGTCGTCGCCTTGCGGAGCCGGCTCGAGGTAGAGGGGATTCCAGTCGTACTGAACGCGGTTGGCGGCGAGGAAGCGGCGGATGGCGCGACATCGGGTGTCGTTGAGCGAGCCGGTGATGCGGACGCGGGAGGAGGGTGTTTCGCGGGCTACCTGCTGGGCGATGGCGATGCGTGAGCTCATGGTCTGGAAGACGAGCTCTCCGGCGGCGGGCGAGTCGCGGACCAGCTCCTGAAGCTGCTGGCGCTCGAAGCGGGCGAGGCGGCAGGGAGTGACGGCGCGCGAGGAGACAGCGGCGGCGGTGCCGAGGAAGATGGGCGTTTCGCCGAAGAACTCGCCGGGATGGTTTTGGCCGAGCTTGCGATACTGGCCGACGATGTTCTTGACGACTTCGATGGTGCCATCAAGGAGGACGAAGAAGAGGGGCTCTTCGCCTTCGCGGACGACCCACTCGCCGGCGTTGGCGCGGATGTCGGCGGCGCGGCGGGCGAGGCGCTGGCGCTCGAGCTCGTCGACGTTGGCGAAGAGTGGAATTTTGGCTAGGTCGGAGGATTGGATCATGGGAGTGATCTCCAGAAGGATAAGTTCTTTAGATGGCATGGGGAGGCCGCGTGATGCAGCGTGCGCGAAGAATCTTCCATGTTCGACAAGAAGGCGTGTGTTACGGCGTGTTGACTCGTTCGGTGAGTGACGGTAGGCTTAGGTTCATGCAGATTCTGCGCAGCGCGATGTGTTGTTGCTGTCCTGGCCCTGGGGCCTCGGACGCTGCTGCCTGCTGAACGTTGCATAAGCATCGCTGAGAATTACCCCAAGTGCCCACGAGTTTGAGTCGTGGGCCTTTGTGTTTTCTGGCGAGATGCGCCGGATGGATTGGAGACGAGCATGAGCGACGTGACGACGACAAAGGTAGATGCTGTGAAGGTTCCGGCGAAAGAGACGAAGGCGCAGCGGTCGGAGCGGCTGAAGGTGGAGAAGAATCCCTGGGAGGCGTGGGATGAGGTGCGGAAGTTTGCGCGCGAGGGGCGGGGGAGCGTGCTGCCGGAGTGGGCGGAGTTCTACTTCAAGTGGTGGGGCGTGTACACGCAGGGCGATGGCGCGGGCGTGACGGGCGGCGTGGGCGGGGTGGGCAAGGCGACGGAATATTTCATGATGCGCATTGGGTTGCCGAATGGGTTGTTGACGGCGCATCAGTTGCACACGATCGCGGAGATCACAGAGAAGTATGCGCGCGGGGTGGCCGACATTACGACGCGGCAGAATATTCAGTTGCACTGGCTGACGATTGAGGCGCTGCCGGAGATTGTGGATGCGCTGACGGGGATTGGGCTTTCGCCGAAGGGGGCTTGCGGCGATGTGGCGAGGAATGTGACGGGGTGTCCGCTGGCAGGATTGGATGCGCATGAGGTGCTGGATGCGTCGCCGCTGGCGGTGGAGGTGGCGAAGATGCTGACGGCGAATCCGGAGTTTTATAACCTGCCGCGCAAGTTCAAGGTGAGCGTGACGGGATGCCCGATCTGGTGCAGCTATCCGGAGATTAATGATGTGGGGCTGACGGGGTTGAAGCGCGTGAAGGATGGCAAGGAAGAGGTCGGGTACAGCATGCGCGTGGGTGGAGGGCTTTCTGCGGAGCCGCATCTGGCGGTGCGGCTGAATGCGTTTGTGCCTCAGGATAAGGCGCTGGCTGCGGTGAAGGCGGTGTGCGAGATCTTTCGCGAGCAGGATGCGCTGCGTGAGAGTCGGACGCATGCTCGGCTGAAGTATTTGTTTATGCGGCATGGGTGGACGGCGGAGTCGATGCTCGCGGCTGTCGAGGAGCGGATGGGATTTAAGTTCGATGCTTGCGAGGAGGGGCCGATTGCCGAGGATGTGTATCGCGACCACGTGGGCGTGCATGCGCAGCGGCAGGAGGGGTTGAGTTATGTCGGCGTGACGGTGCTGAATGGGCGGTTGGATCCGAAGCAGTTGCATGCGCTCGCTGACTTGAGCGAAGCGTATGGCGATGGGCATCTGCGCGCGACGATTGGGCAGAACATTGTGCTGGTGAATGTTCCGACCGCGAAGACGCAGGAGCTGGTGGAAAAGATTGCTGCGCTGGGGTTGGAGGTTCAGCCGAATGTGTTTTATCGCGGCGCGGTGGCTTGTACTGGGACGGAGTTCTGCAAGCTGGCGATTGCGGAGACCAAGGGGTTTGCGAAGTGGCTGGTGGCGGAAATGGAGGAGCGGCTGCCTGGTTTTGATCAACAGCTAAGGCTGCATGTGACGGGCTGCACGAATAGCTGCGGGCAGTCGTGGATTGCGGATATTGGGCTGGAAGGGAAGAAGCTGAAGAAGGATGGTCAGATGGTCGACGCGTTTTATTTTTGCGTCGGCGGAGCCGTGGGTGAGTATGCCGGGATCGCGCGGCAGATTGGGTATCGCGCGGCTGCGGAGGATTGCCCGGAGGCGATTGAGCGGCTGTTGCGCGGGTATTTGAAGGGTCGCGGCGACGGCGAGAATTTGCGCGGGTACTTCCGGCGCACGAGCGATGAAGATCTGCGCACGCTGCTTGCCGGCGGAGTTGTGGAGGCGGTTGAGAGGGATCCGGCGCCGGGAAGGGTGCCGGCGAATGTTGGGTAGTGCGGTTGTCGGTTCTCGGTTGTCCGTTCTCGGTTCTCGGTTCTCAGTTGTCGGTTCTCAGTTGAGGTGATGCTTTGAGTTTGTTTCCGATTTTTTTGAAGTTGGCGGCTCGGCCTTGCCTGGTGGTGGGGGCGGGGCGGATTGCTGAGTCGAAGATTGAGAGCTTGTTGGCGGCGGAGGCTGGCGTTACGGTTGTTGCGCCGGAGGCTTCGGTGCGCGTGCGGGAGCTGGCCGCTGGTGGGGAGTTGCGTTGGGAGCAGAGGGAGTATCGCGCGGGGGATTTGGCGGGTGCGTTTCTTGTGGTGGCGGGGACGGATGTTGCAGAGGTGAATCGCGCGGTGTTTGCGGAGGCTGCGGAGCGCGGGGTGCTTTGCAATGCGGTGGACGATCCTCCGTTCTGCGATTTTTATTTTCCTAGCGTGGTGCGGCGGGGGGAGTTGCAGATTGCGATTTCGACGGCGGGCGAGAGTCCGGCGCTGGCGCAGCGGTTGCGCAAGGAGATCAATGCGGCGCTGCCGTTGGATACGGGTGAGTGGTTGATGGAGTTGGGTCGGTTGCGGCGCGAGGTTACGGCTGTTGAGCCGTTGGGTGAAGAGCGGCGGTTGTTGCTGCATGAGCTGGCGTCGAGAGAGGTGTGTGGGTTTGCGGAGTGTCCGTCGCGGATGCGGGCGAAGCAGCATGCTCGGGAGCTGGGGTTCGTGGCTACGGAGGAGGTGAAGGCATGACGAGTGCGGAGAAGGGCGTGGTGTATCTGGTGGGTGCGGGGCCTGGTGATCCGGAGCTGCTGACGGTGAAGGCGCTGCGGCTGCTGGAGTCGGCGGACGTGGTGCTGCATGATGATTTGGTGCCGGCGGAGGTGTTGGCGCTGGTGCATCGGCATGCGCTGGTGACGAGCGTGGGGAAGAGGTGCGGGCGGCCGAGGATTACGCAGGCGGGGATTTGTGCGTTGATGGTGGCGTCGGCTAAGGCGGGGCAGAGTGTGGTGCGGTTGAAGTCGGGCGATCCGCTGGTGTTTGGGCGTGCGGGCGAGGAGATTGCTGCGCTGCGTGCTGCGGGCGTGCGGTTGGAGGTGGTGCCGGGGGTGACGGCGGCGTTCGCTGCTGGGGCTGCGTTGCAGTTGCCGCTCACGGATCGGAAGAGTGCGTCGAAGCTGGTGTTTGCTACGGGACATCATGCGGATGGGAAGGATGCTGCTCTGATATGGCGCGGGGAGTTGCCGGAGGATGCGACGCTGGTGGTGTATATGCCGGGGAGGGATTTGGGGCGGATCGCTCGCGAGTTGCACGAGGCTGGCGTGAAGGGGGATGTGGCGTGTGCGGCGGTGAGTCATGCGGCGACGGCTCGGCAGAGTTGGGTTGCGGGGCGAGTGGATGAGATGGAGACGATGGAGTGCGGGCCGGCGCCGGTGTTGTTGTTGGTGGGGCGTGCGATGCAGGGGTTGGTGGATGTGGATCAGGTGGATGCGGCTGCTTTGAGAGTGATCGATGAGGTCGTTGCGATGCAGGATGAGGGTTAATGGTGGGCTCTGGGGTGAAGGTGCGGTAGAAGCAGGAACGGGCGCGCTTCGGGCGCGAGAAGCAGGTTCTTCGCTGCGCTCAGAATGACAATTTCTTTTGGAAATTGTCTTGAGAAAAGCAAAGGGCACTGCAGATCCCTGCGGGATGACAAACAAAAGGGGTAAAGGCGTAGATGAGGACGAAGGCGGAGACGCGTCTCAAGGGCTCAGGCTTGAGGCGTGGCTGTTGGTAATGCCTAGTTGGGGGTGGGTTGGTCGGCGTGGTCTACTACCAGGGTTTTTACGGGGCCTTTGGAGGCTTCTAGCTTTAGGCCTAGTTGTTCCTGGAGGGCGGTGAAGAGGCCGGGAGGAGCGTTGGTGGTGCCGTCGTCGGCGCCGGTATTTTGGAGCTCGTCGGGGGTCCACTTGAGTTTTAGGTCGAAGTTGCCGGCGAGGCCGGTCTTGTCGATGACGGTGTGGTGGAGCTGCTGGGCGAGGACATTGGCGAGCTCGGATATGGGGATAGCGGTTGCGACCATGTCATCGTTGTTGATCCAGATGCCGTCTCGATCCGGTTGCTTGGGAGAGTTCGGATCGAGGTTCGCGGGTGGATTCGGTTTGAACTTGGGGCCGTCTTTGGTGACGACCAAGTTGAAGACTTCGAGATTCTTGATCTCGGCGTGCACCTTCAGATGAAAGCGATCGGCGAGCATCGGCCGAAACATGGCCTCGCGTTGCTCTGTGGTCATGTTCTTGAAGACGGCGTTATCGAAGTCGGAGACCTTCGCGGTGACATCGAAGCGTGCCGTGTTCGCCCAGCCGGGAAGGCCGGAGATGAGGTCTGCGCGAATGCCGTAGGCGTAGGAGATGAGTTCCTTCAACGAGGTGTTGGTTCCGCTGAAGTTGCCGGGACGGGTGTCAACGCTGACGTTGTCGTCGAGCGTGCGGTGAGGGTGAATGGAGACGATGTCGTAGAAGAGAGGCGTGGAGGGAGGCGTGGCTGGCGCGGGCTGCTGCGCTGTTGCGGCGATGGCGATGAGAGCGAGGAGGGGGAGGGTGAAGAGCCTGGACGCTTTGGAATTGCGCGGGGCGGACATGTCCATCTTAAGGCTCCTACTCTTTACTTGCGTGGCGCGCGGACCAAGGGGAACGAGTGTTGGACGGCGCGATTGCGTTGGTGTGAGCTGGCGATTTGGACTTAGGGTTTGGGGGTGGATTCGTTGAGGAGTTCGACCAGGTAGTTTTGCCAGAGGGCGGCCTGGGTGTGGGTGCCGTGGCCGTGGGTTTTGTCGGAGATGGGGATGAGGACGAACGTTGCGTTGGGCATCTGGTGGACCATCTTCTGAGCGATGCCTAGTTCGGGTGGGTTGATGAAGTCGTCGGCGGAGTTGATCCACATGACGGGGACCTTGATGCGGTCGAGGTGCTGGCTGGGGTCGTAGTTGCGGCTGGAGTCTACGTAGTAGATGAAGTTGTTGGCGTCGGTGTGCTGGTCCATGCGGTCGAGGACTTTGTCGACGTAGGCTTCGGCCTGCTGGCGGGTGGGCTCGTGGGTCTGCATGACGAGTGGTGCGGAGCCCATGATGAGGAGCATCTCGTTGGCGGTGCGAAGGCCTTCTTCAGGCTCCTTGGTGTAGTTGCCGTGATCCCAGGCGGGATCGCGCTCGATGTTCTCGATTGCCATGTAGCGCATCATGCGGTTGCGGCCGGCGATCTGGACGGGGAGGCAGGCGAGGGGCATGAGGACGTCGGAGAAGCCGGGGTAGGTTTCGCCCCAAACGAAGCTTTGCATGCAGCCCATGGAGGTGCCGAGGATGAGGCGGAGGTGATCGACGTGGAGGCCGTCGAGGAGCATCTGGTGCTGGGAGCGAACCATGTCGTCGTAGTCGTAGTGGGGGAACTTCATGCGCAAGCCGTCGGAGGGTTTGGAGGATTCGCCCTGGCCGATGTCAGCGGGGAAGATGAGGAAGTATTTGGTGATGTCGAGAGGCTGGCCGGGGCCGAAGAGGACGTCGGAGAAGAGGGGATTGAAGAGGGTGTGAGCGTCGCCGCCAGTGCCGTGGAGGAGGAGGACGGCGTTGTCGACGTGGCCGTGGGCGTCGCGGTGCGGGGAGCCGAGGGTGAGGTAGTGGAGCTTGAGGGCGGGGAGGGTTTCGCCGGTGCCGAAGTGGAAGTCATGGGCGATGTAGTTGCCGGGGTTGCCGGTATAGGTGGGTGCTGGCGCTGGTGTGGTGGAGGGCGCGGACATGGTCTGGGCGTTGGCGAGGGTGAGGGAGGTCGAGGTGAGGAGTGCGGCGAAGAGAAGGGACTTCAGCATGGGAGACTCCGGCGGTTGAGGTGCGCGAAAGGGATGTTGCGAGTGGGATGATTTTAGCCGACGGGAACTTCTGTTGCGGAGGATTGGGGTTCGGGGATCTGGGGCTCGGGCGTGCGGGAAGGAACGAGGCGCTGGCGGAGGCGGAGGAAGGGGAACTCGATGGCCTTGGTAGCGAGGATGCCGAGGGGGATGGCGAGGACGTAAGGCAGCAGCGTGGAGGTGGCGGCGGCGAGGGAGTGGGGGACGTGTGCGACGGCCCAGTTGACGGGGCGTTCGACGCTGACGTGCCAGAGATAGATGCCGTAGGAGTAAATGCCGATTTGGGCGACGACGCGATAGGCGCGGTTGTGCGTGGGGCGGCGGCGGTAGAGGAGGAGAAGGAGCGCGGCGGCGGCGTAGTCGACGAAGGTGATGAGAAAGGGCGAGCTAAGAGCGTCGGGTTCGGGATAGGCGTCGACGTCAACGTAGAGACGCCAGAGGCCGATGAGAACGATAGCGAGCAGAAGGAGGCGCTGCTGTTGGAGGCGTTGGAACCACTCGGGCCAGAAGGTGTGGACGGCAGCGAGAGCGACGCCGAGGAGCAGGCCGTCGAGACGCGTGTGGGTGTAGAAGTAGACCTGGTGGCCGGTGGAAGCGAGTGCGGCGCGCAGGGCTTCGACTGCGAGCGAGAGCGCAATGCAGGTGGAGAGCAGCGTGGCAGGGCGCCAGTGGCGCGCGGTCCAGAGAGCGAGGAGCGCGGCGAGCGAGAGATAGAACTGCTCTTCCACGGCGAGGCTCCAGGTGTGCGCGAGGCTGGAGGGAATGTAGTTCTGGATGTTGAAGAGGTTCTGCCAGAAGAAGCTCTTGAGCGGACGAACGTGGATGATGGCGGCGACGAGAAGGAAGAAGTAGTAGCCCGGCCAGATTTTGAAGGCGCGGCGTTTGAGGAAGCGCGCGGAGTCGACGCTGCCGGTGCGCTGCCACTCCTTCATGAGCAGGCCGCCGACGAGGAAGCCGCTGAGGACGAAGAAGACGTCGACGCCTGTCCAGCCGAAGCCTTCGATGTGGTTGAGTACCGGAGAGGCGATGAGGAGGTCGTGCGGACGGTAGTGGAAGATGAGGACCATCAGGATGGCGATGCCGCGGATGAAATCGAGTTCGATTTCACGCCGCGTGGTTCCTGGTGGTGGGGGCATAGCGAGAGGATAGCATTCGCGGGAGAGCGGAAAACGCGGGCAAAGAGAAGGGCGCGAAGGAGGTTCCTTCGCGCCCTTGTGTTTGCGTGCGACTTAGTTGTCGGTGCTTGCTTTGGTGTCGGAGGGTGGGGGCGTGGGGTGCTTGGCTAGAGGGCTGGTGATCTCGTCGAGGTAGTCCTTGGTGCCCTCGACGCGAACCATCGCGGGATAGCGTTCGCCATCGTGGTAGTCGATGTTGACGGGTGTGATGTACTGCTCGGACTGCATGAGGAAGTGGATGGGTTCGTTGGCCTTCGGGCCGCCGGTCCTGGCGTCGACGATGGCCTGGTGGAGCGCGTCGGAGGAGAAGACGAGCCCGTTGACGGCGATCAGCTTCTGGCCGGGAGCGAGCTTGGCTTTGTCGGCGGGGCTGCCCCAGCGAACATCACGGATGCTGCCGTCGGGGCCTAGCTGCAGGCCGAGCGAGTACCAGACGTAGGGGCCCATGGGATAGCGCCGGCTGTACGCATGCATCATCGCGGTGAGCGAGGCGGTGGGGTGATCCAGATAGACGATCTTGTAGCCGCCGCGGGTGATGCCGTCGAAGTCGGCGTGGGGGTTGATGAGGTCGATGCGATCGTGCATGAAGGTGGCCCAGTCGTAAGGGGCGACTTCGTTGAGGTCGCGGATGAGCTCCTCGCGGTGGTAGGGGACGATGAGCGGGCCGGTGTTGCCACCCTTGCCGAGGAAGATGTGGAGGAAGTCGGTGAGGGATTTTTTGTCGTTGGTGAGCTCGCGGATCTTGGTGTCAGCGTCCAGCCAGAAGAGCTCGCCCTCCTGATAGTAGTCCTGGCCGCGACGCCAATTGGACCAGGCGGGGCCGTCGCTGCGAAGGATGCTCGCGGCGATGGCGGTGTCTTCGGTGGGACGCCAGATGCGACCGGACTTGTAGTCAAGCTGCGCGGCGGAGAGAGCGAGGAGGTCGCGATAGGCGGCCTGGGATTTGAGGCCGGAGCGCGCTGCGAGTACGTTGCCGAGGTACTGCGTCATGCCCTCGTAAACCCACAGCAGCGAGCCTTGCTGCATGGTGGCGAAGTCGGGTTGATAGAGGTTCCAGGGGCGGCGATACTTGCCGTTCCAGGAGTGCGTGAACTCGTGAGAGAGGAGGTCGGCGTCGGCGAGCTGGCCGGCCTGGGTGGCGAAGGCTTTTTCGCCGGTGCCGTTGTCGGAGGACTGGCCGTGCTCGAGGCCTTCACCGCCGGCGATGTCGGAGAGCGTGAGGAGGAAGTGGTAGACGTGGTAGTGGTGCGAGTCGTAGGCGACGCTGGCTTCGCGAACGAGGTTGGAGATCTCGTCGAGGAGCTGGGGACGAAGGTTGGAGTCGTCGGGTTCGTCGGAGACGACATCGATGTAGTGCTTGGGCGTGATCTCGGGAGCGAGTGCGAACTCGTGGAAGTACTCGCCGGCGATGACGGGCGAGTCTTCAAGCTGCTCGACGGTGGTGGGCTCAAACTGTGTGGTGCCGCCGACCTTGGCGTTGGGATCGTAGTGGCTGGTGGGAGTGAGCGCGGTGCCGAGGCCCCAGCCGGCGGGGACGGTCACGCTGGGCTGAATGGCGATGTCCGCGACAGGGATGTTGGCGGGATAGAGCATGAGCTTTTCCCACTCGAGGACGGCGATCTTATCGTCGGCGCGGCTGGTGACGATGCAGTCGAGATGTGCGTGGAGGGTGGTGACGCCTTCCGGGACGGTGACGTGGAATTCGTAAAGGTTGGTGTCGTCGCGACGCCAGTAGAGGGGCTTGCCGTTGGCGGTGAAGACGACGCCGGTGATGTCGGCGACGGGGCCGGTGGGGCGATGGTTGCCGGGGATCCACTCGGGCGTGATGAAGGTGGCGGGGCCGGCCTTTACAGGGAGATCGATCTCGGCGTGGTAGAGCTTGCGCGGAGCCTCGGTGAGGTCGGCGGTGATGCGGATGGGCGTCTGGCTGAATGCGGGGAGGGTGAGGGCGATGGCTGCTGCGAGGAGAATGGGCGTGCGTAGCATCGAGGGGAGCCTTTCCGGGGTGGGATGCGGGTGCAGAAGGGATACGCTCCGGCGCCGGAAGAAGACGCAGGAGCGTAGGTGAGGCGGTGGGGATTTAGAGGGCGGCTTCGATGGCGGCGATGATCTTGGGATCGTCGGGAGGGGTGTCGGGGGCGAAGCGGGCGAGGACGTTGCCGTCGCGGCCGAGGAGGAATTTTTCGAAGTTCCAGAGGAGCTCGGGGAGTTCGTTGGGTGGGGGAAAGCCGTTCTTGGAGGCAAAGCCGGCGAGCTTCTCGCGCCAGGGACCGTGCTCGATGTGGGTGGGGGCTTCGGTGATGAGGGCGGCGTACAGCGGGTGCTTGTCGGGGCCGGTGACGGGGATCTTGGAGAAGAGTGGGAAGGTGACGGGGTAGTCGATGGAGCAGAACTTGGCGATCTCCTGGTCGGTGCCGGGCTCCTGGCCGGCGAAGTCGTTGGCGGGGAAGCCGAGGACGACGAGGCCGCGATCTTTGTACTTCTGGTAGAGGGCTTCGAGTGCGGTGTACTGCGGGGTGAGGCCGCACTTGGAGGCTACGTTGACGATGAGCAGGACTTTGCCGGAGTAGTCGGCGAGGGTGGCAGGGGCGCCGGTGATGGTGGTCAGGGGGATGTTGGTCAGTGTCGACATGGGGATAGTTTAGCGCGGGTATATTGGTGTGGCGATTTGGAGGGTTAGGGCGATGGGAGCGAAGTTGTGGAGTCGGCGGGAGTTGATGGCGGTGGGAGTGGGGACTGCGGTGGCTGGCGTGGGGAGTCGGTTGGCGCTGGGACAGAGGATGCCGTCGCCGCAGCCGCTGGAGGACGCGGGCGTGCGGCTGGTGACTACGACGGAGGCTAGCGCGTGGCAGACGGGGACGGTGTATCGGCCGGCGTTTGGATGGGAGGTGTTGAACTTGAATGTGGGCGCGGCGGTGGGGCGGGCGATGGAAGGGTTTGGAGGTTGCTTCAATGAGTTGGGGTGGACGTCGCTGAGTGCGCTGAGTGCGGAGGACCGCGCGGGGGTGATGAAGGAGTTGTTTGATCCGGAGGTGGGTGCGCGGTTTACGTATTGCAGGATGCCGATTGGGGCGAACGATTTTGCTACGGAGGCGTACTCCTATGACGAGACGCCGCGGGATTTTGAGATGAAGAATTTCAGCATCGCGCATGACCGTGCGACGCTGGTGCCGTTTATCCAGGAGGCGTTGACGTTGCAGCCGAAGCTGCGGTTGTGGGCCTCGCCATGGACTCCGCCGAGCTGGATGAAGCGCAATGATTTTTATGCGGAGGCAAAGGCGTTTGGCGGGTTTAAGGACAATGGGATTCGGCCGGACCAGGTGGGGCATGAGGGTGAGGATATGTTTCGGCTGGAGCCGAAGTATCTGGAGGCGTATGCACGATACTTTGCGAAGTTTGTGGAGGCGTATCGGGCTGAGGGGATTCGCGTGGGGATGGTGATGCCGCAGAACGAGTTTAATTCGGCGCAGAACTTTCCTAGTTGTACGTGGACGCCGGCGGGACTGGCGGCGTTTCTGCGGTACCTGGGGCCAGTGATGCAGAAGATCGGCGTGGAGGTGTTCTTTGGAACGCTGGAGCGCGGGAATGTGAAGCTGCTGGAAGGAGTGATGAACGACAAGGCTGCGGGCGAGTGGGTGAAGGGCGTGGGCGTGCAGTGGGCGGGGAAGAATGCGCTGCCGGAGATTCACGCGGAGTATCCGCAGTTGCCGGTGTTTCAGTCGGAGCAGGAGTGCGGTGATGGGTCGAACAGTTGGAGCTATACGGGGTACTGCTGGGAGTTGATGAAGGATTATTTTCGCAATGGAGCGTGCGGCTATATGTACTGGAATATCTCCACGGCGGATGGGGGGATGAGTACGTGGGGCTGGAGGCAGAACTCGCTGGTGAGCGTGGACAAGGAGGCGAAGACGTTCAAGTGGAACCACGACTACTATCTGCTGAAGCATCTGACGCACTTTGTGGATGTGGGTGCGCGGCTGGTGGAGGTTTCGGGAACGTGCGATGACGCGCTGGGGTTTGTGAACCCGGATGGAGGGCATGCGTTGTTGCTGCGAAACGAGTTGCCGCACGCGCAGCGGGTGCAGGTGCAGGTGGGGGGGCGGGCGGTGATGGTGGAGCTTCCGGCGGACTCGGTGGGCACGCTGACGACGCGGGTTTGACACTGCCGGAAACAGGCCGGATTCGATATGCTGAGGGCGTGGGTGCTTTGCGTTTAAATGAGTTGTCGGCGACGCGGGGACGGTGGAGCGGACGAGGCGCGTGCGGGCTGGCTGTGGCCATGATAGTTGCGCTCTCGGCACACGCGGGAGCGCAGCAAGCGGAGATGAGCGCCCAGATTGATACGGGCATGCTGGTGCGGCGGGCGGTGCAGTTGCGGCTTGAGGAAGAGAAGCATCATCGGCCGGTGCGGTACGTGTTGCGTAAGCGCGATGGCGACCATGAGACGACGAAAGAGATTGTGGAGACCAGGGACGGCGATGTCGCGCGGCTGATTGCGATCAATGGGCAGCCGTTGAATGCGGAGCAGGAGCAGGCGGAGACGAATCGGCTGGACACGCTGGAGGCGAATCCGGAGTTGCAGGAGAAGCGGCGGAGGGCGGAGGAGAAGGATGCGGAGCGGATCGATGAGTTAGTGGGGATGTTGCCGGACTCTGAGGTGTACACGCTGGAGGGAGTGTCGCCGTGCGGAGCGAGTCAGTGCTATCGGCTGAGTTTTGAGCCGAACCCGAGCTTTTCGCCGCCGGATTTTGAGGCGGAGGTGTTGAAGGGGTTCGCGGGCGAGGTCTGGATAGACAAGGCAGATGACAGGCTGGTGCGGCTGGATTCGCACCTGGTGCGAGAGGTGAACATCGGGTTTGGGATTTTGGGGCGGCTGGATAAGGGTGGGACGATGTCGCTGCAACAGGCGTACGAGAGGGATGTGCGGGAGTGGCAGCCTACAGTGTTGAAGATGAATTTGACGGGGCGCGCGTTGATGGTGAAGACGGTGAACATCCAGATTGACGAGTTGGCGAGCGGCTTTGCGCCGGTGCCCGAGGGGATGGGGTATCGCGAGGGGATTGCGATGCTGAAGCGGCCTGCGGCGATTGTGGCGCAGCGATAGGGCAACGACGTTGCGCTATGCTGGCGTCGGATGATTAACGACCAGGCGAGGTGCGATGAGCATGCGCGGCGGTGTTGCGGGGATCCGATATCTCTTTGATCGCGAAGAGGGCGTGAGCGATCACCTGATTGCGCGCTGGCTGTTTCTGCGCGCGATGGGAGCAATTTATTTTTCGGCATTCTTCGCGCTGCTGTTCCAGATTAAAGGGCTGATTGGGACGGATGGGATTCTGCCGGTGAATGAGTACCTGGACAAGGTGCGGGGACTGGGTACGATGCGCGGGTGGTATGCGCCGACGGTGCTGTGGTGGGGCAGCAGCAATCATGCGCTGATGGCGCTGGTGTGGGTGGGGTTGATCGCGTCGGTGCTGGTGGTGGCGAATGTCGCGCCGCGGCTGTCGCTGCTGGTGTGCTGGGTTTGCTTCTTGAGTTTCATTGCGGTGTCGCAGGACTTTGGGCAGTACCAGTCGGATGGAATGCTGTTGGAGGCTGGATTCCTGTCGTTGTTTGTGTCGCCGGGCGGTTGGTGGCCGGGGTGGGGGCGGAAGACTGCAGACCGGCCGCGGGCGCTCGCGGTGCGGGCGGCGTGGTTTCTGCTGCTGTGGGAGTGGTTTCGGATCTACTTTGAGTCGGGCGCGGTGAAGCTGCTGAGCGGCGATCCGACGTGGCGGAATTTGACCGCGATGTATGAGTACTACCAGAATGGGCCGCTGCCTACTTGGGTTGGGTGGTACCTGCAGCATCTGCCGCACTGGTTTCAGAAGGGCACGGCTGGCGCGACGCTGGGGATGGAGTTGGTGCTGGTGTGGATGGCGTTTCTGCCGCGGCGATGGAGGGTAGCCTGCTTCTGCATGGTGACGGTGTGGCAGATTGGCGTGATTGCTACGGCGAACTATGCGTTCCTGAATTATTTGGTGCTGGTGCTCGCGTTCCTGCTGCTGGGTGACGAGACGCTGCGGAGGTTTGTGCCGCGGCGGTGGCGTCCGGGAGTGGAAGTTGTGGAGACGCGCGGCGTGGAGACGGTGGAGGCGAAGCCGTTGGGGCGCGTGTCGGGGTTGGGTGTGGCTGTGTCCGCGGTGGCGCTGATATGGATTGCGTATGTGACGACGGCGGAGATGGTGCTGATGTTCTGGCAGGAGGCGCCGGTGTGGCGCGCGCCGATTGAGGCGCTGGAGCCGCTGCGGATTGCGAATCAGTATGGGCTGTTTGCGGTGATGACGCCGCATCGGTATGAGATTGAATTCCAGGGGTCCGATGATGGGACGAACTGGAAGCCGTACGGGTTTCGGTACAAGCCGCAGGATGTGAGCGAGCGGCCGCGGATCTATGCGCCGTACCAGCCGCGGTTTGATTGGAACCTGTGGTTCGCTTCGCTGACGACGTGGCAGAATGCGCTGATTGTGCCCTTGACGGAGGAGCGGCTGCTGGAGGGCGATAAGGATGTGCTGGGATTGTTTCGCAGCGATCCGTTTGCGGAGCAGCCTCCGAAGTTTGTTCGCGCGGTGTTGTGGCAGTACTGGTTCAGCACGCCGGAGGAGAAGCGGACGCAGGGCGTGTGGTGGACTCGGAAGTATTTGGGAACGTATGCGCCTACGATTAAGGCGTCGGGGGATGGAAGGTTTGTGGAGGTAGAGGCGCCGACGCTGGATGGGCCGCCGCAGCCGTGAGATGCAGTGAGCGAGCGCCTGTGGATGCGGCGGATGTGATACTAGGGGGCGTGGCGATAGAATCCAACCGGCAAGTTGGGGTTGCGCGAGGCAAGCGACGCAAGCTGGTGCGCCTGCTGCTGGTGTTGAGCGCGGTGGTGTACGGGCTGGGGTTTCTGCATCTGCGCGCGAACTTTCCGAGCGGGTCGCCGTGGATGGACGCTTCGAAGCTGGCGGATGAGGGGTGGTACGCGGGCGCGGCGATTCATTACTTTGTGCAGGGGCGATGGTATTTGCCGGGGCTGCTGAATCCGGTGGTCGCGATGCCGGTGTGGCCGACGATGCTCGGCGTTTGGTTTTATGTGACGAACGTGAGCATGTTGTCGGCGCGGGTGCTGACGATGTTGCTGTATGGCGTGTCGCTGGTGCTGCTGTATCAGTTGATGTGGAGAGCGCGGCCGGGAAGAGTGGCGGCGGTGGTGGTGCTGCTGACGGTGATTGATCCACTTTGCTATGCATTCAATCGGCTGGCGATTCTGGAGCCGGTGACGGTGCTGTGGCTGCTGCTGGCGCTTTGGATTGCCGGCGAGACGGGGCGTGCGGACTGGTTGAAGCAGGTTTTGTTGGGCGTAGTGATTGCGCTGTTGGTGCTGACCAGGGCTGCAGGCGTGGTGCTGGTTCCGGCGGTGGTGTATATGTTGTGGGCGAGTTGGGGATGGACGGGGAGGGGGAAGAAGGGGATAGGGAACGAGGGGATAGCGAAGAAAGACGGAGGTGTGGCGCGGGATGTGCGTTGGTGGCGTGGGCTGGCGGCTACGGCGGTGGTGTTGGGGGTTGCGGGGGCTATGTGGGAGGGGTATGTGCGGCTGCTGGTGTGGCCGCATCATGCGAGGGACTATGCGCTGATGGCTAGCCTGCACGCGCAGCATGTGCGGCTGGCGGCGATGCCTGGGGTTGCGTGGCAGGTTTTGCAGGATGGTGGATGGATCGGTCCTGTGCTGTTTTGGATGGCGGTGGTGGTGGTGGTGCTGTCGGCGGTGTGGCTGCGCGAGTTGTGGAAGCGGCCGCTGTTTGGCGCGGCGGTGATTGCGGTGGTGGGGCAGATGGCGTACGTCTGCTACAGAGGCGAGATGCAGCCGCGGTATTTTGCGGTGATGGCGATGCCGGTGATGATTGTGGCCGGGCTGGGCGTGGGAGCGATTGTGGATCGGCGGCGGCTGGCGCGAAGGGACAAGCGGATGCGCTGGGCCGAGCGCGCGGCGGTGCTGGTGCTGCTGGCAGGAGTGGGGATGATGGCGGCTCAGACGGTGGGGTACGTGATGCATCCGGACTATAGCTACTGGGAGGCTGCGGAGGGAATTGGTTCGATTGTGGAGGCGGATGGTGGCGCGAAGCCGATGATCCTCTCCGACAGCGGCGATGACATGACGCTGTGGACGGGTGTCCCGGCGGTCAGCGCAAGCATGACAACCGATGGGCTGGATCCGGTGCTGGATCGGTACAAGCCAGGATGGTATGCGGCGTGGCCCGGATGGCAGGACGCGACGGTGGCGCAGTTGGAGACGCGCTATCGGCTGGATGCGGTGGCGCGGTACCGGGTGTTTGATGATCCGACGCGACAGACGCTGGTGCTCTATAAGATGACGCCGCGGTAGGGAAGGCGTTGCGGTGGAGATGGCTCAAGAAGGTCAACGTGTGGGTTTGACCTGGAAAGCAGGCGGGACTAGAGTTTCGCGTGGGTGATGAGCGCCCCGGTTCGCGCGGTATGTGCGATGCGCTACCCATCGCACGATATGCGTGAATGCGGAGCGTCATGATCTGAAATGCCTGTACGAGAGAGAGGCATGAGGCGATGACGACACGGCGTGACTTTGTGCGTATGTCCGCGATGGCAGCGGGCTGTGTGATTGGCTTTCCACGCAATGGATTTAGCCAGGACCCCGGACCGATGAACTATGGGGTGCAACTGTTCATGGTGCGGCGGCAGGCGGCGACGGACCTGGCGGGAATTCTGAAGTCGATCCAGCAAATTGGGTTTACGCAGATTGAGTTGTACCCGGTGGTGTATGACCATCCGGCTCTAGAGTTGAAGAAGATTGTGGACGACTCGGGACTGGGGCTGGTGTCGGCGCACTTTGATTACGATGGGTTTCCGCAAAGGATTGAGTACGCAAAGCAGTTGGGGCTGAAGTACATGGTGTGCCCGATGCTGCCAAAGGACCAATGGACGTCGTCCGCTGGGTTTGAGAAAGCGGCTAACGACTTCAACCAGTGGGGGTCGAGGGTGAATGATGCCGGAATGAGTTTTGTGTTCCACAACCACTGTTATGAGTTCAAGCCGCAGGAGGGTGGGCTGACCGGTTGGCAGACGCTGATGGGAAGCACCGACCCGACGCTGGTGGACCTGGAGTTGGACGTCTATTGGTTGACGCAGGCGGGGCAGAATCCGGCGCGGATGCTGCGGGACTATAAAGACAGGGTGAAGTTGATTCATCTGAAGGACCGTACGCCGGGAGCGGCGGTCGGTTTTGACCCGGGGCCTGCAGGGGATCACTTTACGGAGCTCGGGAAGGGAACGATCGATTGGCCGAAGCTGCTGACGCAGGCCAAGTGGCAGGGGATCCGGTATGCGTATCTTGACCAGGACGAGTCGACGGAGCCGATCGTCCAGAGCATGACCGAGAGCTTTTCGTATCTGAAGGGGCTGAACGTTTAGAGCCACTTACGAGGTGAGTGGAATCGGCGGAGCGGCCTGCGAGAGACCCGTGAGTCGGGCAGCGGGACGCGTATGTGCGTGCGGTGGGGCGGTTTCGCTGGATAAAGCGTTTGAGATCAGTCGGTGGGCTGGAGGAAAATGCGGGAGAATTGTCAAAATGGTGTCTAGTTCCTTGACAGAAGTGTCGTAGGATATCTAACGGTGCGCCAAGTGCGGAAAGCGGCCAGCCGCGTAGTTTACAGGATATTTTGCGAGGTCTATGAAGCTTTTTGACGTATTGTTTGGCCGGCCGTTATCGTCCGAAGAGGCGCATACTGCACAGATCAGCCCGGCGGTTGGCGTTCCGATTTTCGGGCTCGACGGATTAACCAGCGCGGCATACGGACCGGAAGCAGCGATGACGCTGTTGATTCCGCTGGGTTTCTGGGGCGTGCAGCATTATCTGCTGCCAATCTTTGGCCTGATTCTGACGCTGCTGACGATCCTGTATTTGAGTTATCGGCAGACGATTATTGCGTATCCGAACGGCGGTGGGTCGTTCACGGTGGCTAGCGAAAACCTGGGCGACAAGGCGGGGCTGTTTGCCGCTGCGGCGCTGATGATCGACTACGTGCTGACGGCGGCGGTGGGCATTTCGGCTGGTGTGACGGCGTTGGTGAGCGCGTTCCAGGAGACCGAGTACGGGCCGAAGCTGCATGAGCACCAGATGCTGATGTGCCTGGTGATCCTGGCTGGGATTGCGCTAGTCAATATGCGCGGCGTGAAGGAGACGGGCGCGGTCTTTATGCTGCCAACGACGATGTTTGTTGGCACGCTGATGGCGACCGTGGGGCTGGGGGTAGTTCATTCCTTTCTGACCCATGGACATCCGAGGGCGCTGTACAAGCCACCACCGCCGGTGGACAATCCGCTGCACATGTTGTCGGGATGGATCCTGGTGTATCTGCTGCTGAAGGCGTTCTCCAGCGGATGCGCGGCGATGACCGGCGTGGAAGCGGTGTCGAATGGCGTGACGGCGTTCAAGGAGCCGCGCAGCAAGAATGCGAATTATACGCTGACGGTGATCATCGGGATGCTGATCATCATGCTGTTCGGTCTGAGCTACGTGGCGCGGGCGTATGGCGTGACGGCGATGGACCCGAACGCGACGAACTATCAGAGCGTGCTCTCGATTGAGGTGGCGGCGGTCTTCGGGCGGTCCTGGTTCTACTTCCTGACGATGGGGTCGGTGCTGGCGGCGTTGAGCTTCAGCGCGAACACGGCGTTCGCGGACTTTCCACGCATGGCGCGCGCGATTGCCGGCAAGGATTATCTGCCGCATGTGTTCCTGCTGCGCGGGCGGCGACTGCTGTTCTCGCACGGCATCTACGCGCTTACAGGATTGACGGCGCTAATCCTGATCATCTCCAACGGCGTGACGGACTTCTTGATTCCGCTGTACGCGATTGGCGCGTTCCTGGCCTTCACGCTGAGCCAGGCGGGAATGGTGATGCACTGGCATAAGACGCCGGAGGCTCCGCACCGGCACGTGAAGATGTTCGTGAACGGGCTGGGAGCGGTGGCGACGGGCATCACGCTGTGCGTGCTGCTGTTCTCGAAGTTCACCGAGGGTGCCTGGGTTACCGCGCTGCTGGTGCCGATCCTGATCTGGTTGATGATGGCGGTGAAGCGGCACTACACGCGGGTGCGCGCGGAGACGCTGGATCCGACGCCGCTGCGGCTGACGGGGCTTGCGCCGCCGATCGTGGTGATCCCAATGGCGACCTGGGACAAGGTGACCGAGAAGGCGATGCGCTTTGGGATGTTGATGAGTCCCGTGGTGAAGGTGGTGCATGTGGACTCGGACGACGCGGATGCGCTGGGCAAGGTGTGGGAGCAGATGGTGATTGCCCCGGTGCGCGAGCACAACATGGCCGAGCCGGAGTTGGTGACCGTGAAGAGCAACTACCGCACGATTCTTTCTCCGCTCATGGACTACGTGCTGAAGCTGGAGGATGACTTTCCCGGGCGGAAGATCGCCGTGCTGCTGCCGGAACTGGTGGTGAAGCACTGGTGGGAGAACCTGCTGCATGGCCAGCGCGTGCAACTGCTGAAGCTGCTGCTGCTGCTGAGAGGAAATCAGCGGATCGTGGTGGTGAATATTCCTTGGTATCTGTAGGGCAAGAGCAAGGAGTAGAAAGTAAGAAGTAAGAAGTAGAAAGAAGCTTGGGTACGCCGCTCCTTTGTGGGCGGCGTTAGTTTTTTAACGAGCGGAGGCGGGCTACGGCGGCGGGGATGATGGTTAGGGCGCGGTCGATTTCGTCGGGGGTGGTGAGGCGGGAGAGGGAGAGGCGGAGGCTGCTGCGGGCTTCGACCGGGGTGAGGCCCATGGCTAGCAGGACGTGGGAGGGTTCGGTGGCGCCGGACTGGCAGGCGGCGCCGAAGCTGGCGGCGATGCCCTGCATGTCGAGGGCGATGAGGAGGGCTTCGGCGTCGACGGTGTCGAAGCGGAGGTTGGTGGTGTTGGGCGCGCGGTGAGTTGTCGAGCCGTTGATGTGGGTGTTGGGGATCGCCGATAGGAGGCCAGTCTCGAGGCGGTCGCGGAGGGCGGCTAGTTGTGCGGGAGCATCTGGTTGGGCTGTGGTGGGGGCTAGCCATTGCTGGGCTAGTTCGGCGGCGCGGCCGAGGGCTACGATGCCTGGGACGTTTTCTGTGCCGGCGCGGCGCTGGCGTTCCTGCGGGCCTCCGTGGAGCAGCGGCGCGAGTTGCAGGCCCGCGCGGACGTAGAGGATTCCGGTGCCTTGCGGGGCGTACATCTTGTGGCCGGAGATGGAGAGCAGGTCGACGTTCTTGAGGGCTCCGGAGAGGTCGAGGGGGAGCTTGGCTGCGGCCTGCACCGCGTCGGTGTGGAAGAGGATGGCGGGGTTGTAGGCCTTGGCGATGCGGGCCAGCTTGCCGATGGGTTGGATCGCGCCGGTCTCGTTGTTGGCGAACATGATGGAGACCAGTTCGGTGTCGGGGCGGAGCGCGGCTTCGAAGGCCTCGGGGTCGATGATGCCTTCGCGGTTCGGAGCTAGATACGTCACCTCGGCGCCGCGGCGGCGAAGGGCCTGCGCGGTGTAGAGGACTGCGTGGTGCTCGATCTCGGTGGTGAGGAGATGCGCGGGCTGGCGCTTGTCGAGGAAGGGATTGAGGACGCCGTTGAGCGCGAGGTTGTCGCTCTCGGTGCCTCCGGAGGTGAAGATGATTTCTTTGGCTGCGCAGTTGAGCAGGCGCGCGACGGAGGTACGGGCGTGGTC
>JBAULP010000123.1:0-15097 GCA_049578265.1 Acidobacteriaceae bacterium | reverse complement strand
GTCGACGCCAACCCCGTAGCATCCGTAGTCACCACGCACCCCGGCCCCATCCCGCAACCCGTCGCCACCGCCGCGCCGCCACCACTGCCCGACACCACAAAGCTCACACTCGCGCCCGCCGCCGGCGTCGCTCCATCCGGCTGGTACACCCGCACCGCAAACGGTGTCGCCGCCACATATCCCGTCTCCAGCGCACCCGGTGCTGACACCAGCGCCATCACATCCTTCGTCCCCTCGTCATAGGTCAGCGACCCCGGAATGTCCGTCGTTCCGCCCGTTGTCGGATCCTTCACCTCCACATCCACCGCCGTCCCGCTCGTAGCGCCCGCCGTCGCCATCCTCGGCACGGTCGCCACAATCTGGTTCGACGTCCAGCTAGTAGCCGTCGCCAGCACCCCATTCACCAGCACCTCATTCCCCGTCTGAAATCCCTCGCCACTCACCGTAATCGTCCCACCCGCCGTTCCAATCGTCGCTGGTGAAACTCCACTCGCATAAAGAATCCGTGCCGTGTACACGAAGTCTGGACGCCCGCCTCCATACGCATCCGCAATCGCAATCCGGTATGTTGACGCACTGGTCGCCGCCGCCACCCACATCTGCGTCATCCCCAGCACCTTTGAGTTCAGCGCTGCCGTCTCACTCGCCACCGTCGGCAGCGTCCCAGTCGGGTCCGTCAGGTTCCACACTCCCATCAGCGGCTGCAGCTTCTGCACCGTACCCGACCCCACCTCATTCAGCGCCGTCACTTCCATCGTCCAACTCGTATTTGCATTCACCGTCAGCTTCCGCCACGCCGGAGTCTCCGCCGCGCACAGCGATGCATTCCACCACCCCGTCGTACTCGTCGCCGACGGACTCGTCTCCGTCCCATCCGGATAGGGACACCAGTTCGACGTCGCCAGCGCCTGGTCAATCCACACCGACACCGG
Source organism: Acidobacteriaceae bacterium (assembly GCA_049578265.1). Taxonomy (GTDB): domain Bacteria; phylum Acidobacteriota; class Terriglobia; order Terriglobales; family Acidobacteriaceae; genus Granulicella. The sequence continues at coordinate 14,165 of JBAULP010000123.1, read as the reverse complement.
TGCTCCCGGCTGCACATCCGTCAGTTGGTCCTCCCTCTCTCCGCCCGACTCGGTCACCACGGGCCGCTGATACGCTCCCACCGCATACTCTCCCCAATACAGTGGATTGATCTCTGTCGTGTAGAAATACAGATTGGCTCCCGACGGTCCCGCACCCATGTACGACATGCTCCACTCCCCCTCCATCCCTGCCGTATCCGAGCCCGCATTCTCGCTCGATGCCTCCGGCCCCGTCACCGGATTTCCCCCATTCTGCTGAAACCCATATCCCGTCGTGCTCGCATACGTAGGGTAGGCTTCATAACCTCCCTCTTCTCCCAGGATCCACCGATACACGATCACGTCCACCAGCTCCATCCCCTGGTCCGTCGGAAAGAACACGTTCCCCGACGCCGATACCGTGTTCGTGCTGCTCAGCGTCTTTCCACCTCCCGCCGTCATCACGGGATACAGCGTCTCCAACGCGTTAAGATCATCCGGCCGCAGCGTAAACGGGTTCTGCACCGCCTGATACGAATAACCATTCCCAGGTAAATCGATCGGATGCATCAGTGGCCACAGCGCCATCGCCGCCGCCGTCTCAATCGATCCCGTAAACACGCCATCGTTCAACTGCGACCACGCCAGCCCCAGCACGCGTCCAAACACCCTCGTCAGTTGGTACTGCATCTGCGTCATCTGCTGTGTGAGCACCGTCGGATCACCCGACGCCACACACAAACCATTCAGCACAATCACCGCATGTTCAATCGTCCCCGCAGATCCAAACTGATCCACACTCTCCACCACCCCGTTCTTCTCGCATCCGCTCGGATCGCTCGCTCCACTCCCCAACAACGTGTCGATCACGCTCCCATCGCTGTCATACACCACCGGAATCTGCACCGCCGCATAGTTGGTCGCCTCCACATCCGCCGGCCACACCACCTCGCTCCCGTTGAAGTACACATTCGGACTCCCGCCATCTGCCGTCACATGCTCTGCCAGGCTCCCACCCAGCGCCAGCGTTACATTCGCCGTGGGAATATTCCACACGCCCGCCGCCGCCCTCACCATCGCAGTCGCTGCCGAATTCGAAACCTCCGGACTCAACTCTCCCGTGTCCACAAAAAACAACGGCGCGCTCGTATACCAGGCCATCGGCACACCCGCCGTCGTAAACCCACTCGTCCCCGTAATAAATCTTGGCCCTCCCGCCCAAGCCGCCGACGTCGCCACCATCGCGGCAACCACCGCCAGCCACCCACGCCATCCCCTACCGCCGCGCATCACGCAACCCCCGCCCATTCAACTTCTGCCCACCCGCAACCGCCCCGTCAGCCTCAGCCGCATCTCCCACGCGCCAACCCGCCGGCAGCCGCACGCTCTTCGGCTCCGCCGTCTCCGTTCTCCAACCTCGCGCCACCGTTACCGCATCCTCCAGCGCCATCGCACCCGCATCCGCATCCACCAACGGAGTGCCCACCGACCGCCTCATCCGCGCCGCCAGCCAGCGCACATCCAGCAGCGCCTTCCCATTCGCGCCCATCGGCACCACCGGCACCACGCCCATCATCCCGTCCACCGGAGAGCTCAGCCCCACACTCCCATCCGCAGCAACCTTCGGCGCATGCAGAAAGAACATCGCCCGCTCGCCTACAAAATATCGCCGCTGCCCACCCGTCCACCGCCCCGCCCACTCCCGCATCCCATACGTTCCACCCACAGCCCCCAGCACCGGTTGCTCGACGGCAAACGTAATCTGCACCACCCCACCCTGGTTCTCAATCTTTTCCACCTGCCCCACAAACACCACATCGGCCCGCGACGCTAACCCGCGCAACTCCCCGCCAACACTCGCCGCCGGCACTCGCTCCCCGCGCATCTGCCCCTGCGCCGTCCATCCCCACGCAAAGCCTGCCGCCACCACCGCCAGCGCCAAGCCCCATATCCATCCCCTTATCCAACTCTGCACCATGGCCAGCCTCTGCAACCTACTTCGTCGCAGTGCTCCATTTCAGCGCAGGTGTCCCAAAGCGAGACAGCCCTCAAGCCGCCCCAGCATCGTCTCCCACCTTCTCTGGCCTTCTATATCTCCGGATAAAAATCAAAGAACGCGTCGATGCTATGCCGCAACTGCGCCTCAATCTGCTCGCGGCTGCCCTCCACCACATGCATCGTCACCTGGGCCTCATGCCCGTTCTTCAACTTGATCGGCGCAGCCGCCACCGACTCCACCTCATCCGCCGGCAACAGCCGCATTCCATACACCAACACCAAATCAGCCATCTCTCCATCCTACCCCTGCCCACAGGCACTACCTCCAAGGCACTACCCTTAGAAGAACCCAACGCTGCACAGGAGAAGCATCATGACCCTCCACCACCTGAGACGGACATTGATCCTCGCCTTCACGGTTGCAATCTCCCCGATTGCCCTCGCACAAAGCCCCCAAGCAATCCGCAACAGCTCGCCGCCCTCGCCTCCAGCAACAGCCCCGCCGTTAAGATCACCATCGACCAGCTATCCGACAGAATCGCCATGCTAGGAGACGTTCGCAGCCGCGTCTCCCTCATGAACCGCGACCTCGCCACCATCCTCCGTTCCTGCGCAACACGATAGGTTCTCTACACGCGTCCGTGCCCCGTCTTGCACCGTTCTCGAACCATTACAATCAAATCACCCTATGTCTTCCACGAACGAAGTACGCGACACCGTCATACTAGGCTCCGGCTGCGCCGGCCTCACCGCAGCCATCTACGCCGCCCGCTCCAATCTCAAGCCTCTCGTCCTCGAAGGCCACGAGCCCGGTGGCCAGCTCTCCATCACCACCCTCGTCGAAAACTTTCCCGGCTGGCCCGAAGGCGTCCAAGGCCCCGAGCTCATCGAGAACATGAAGAAGCAGGCCACCCGCTTCGGCGCCGAGCTCCGCATGGCCCATCTCACCTCCGCCGACCTCACCACCACGCCCTTCACCCTCACCCTCGGCAAAGACACCGTCCACACCCGCTCCCTCATAATCGCGAGCGGCGCCTCCGCCCGCTGGCTCAACCTTCCCTCCGAGCAGGCCCTCATCGGCTTCGGCGTAAGCTCCTGCGCCACCTGCGACGGCTTCTTCGCCAGCGGCAAAGAGATCGCCGTCATCGGCGGCGGCGACAGCGCCATGGAGGAAGCTCTCTTCCTCACCCGCTTCGCCACCAAGGTCACGCTCATCAACCGCAGCGAGAACTTCCGCGCCTCAAGAATCATGCTCGAGCGCGCCATCGCTCACCCCCAGATCGAGTTCCTCCACAACACCGTCGTCGAAGAAGTCCTCGGCGTAGAAGAGAAGGACCTCAAAGGCCTCAAGCTCCGCGATCTTAAGACGAACGTCCGCTGGACCCTCCCCGTCTCCTTCATGTTCCTCGGCATCGGCCACACCCCCAACGCCAAAATGTTCGAAGGCCAGATCGACCTCGACGAAGACGGCTACGTCAAGACCGAAGCCAACGTCTTCGTCACCAGGGACGGCGAGCGCCTCCACGGCGTCTACGCCTGCGGAGACGTCCAGGACCGCCGCTACCGCCAGGCCATCACCGCCGCCGGCACCGGCTGCATGGCCGCCCTCGAAGTAGAAAAATATCTCGAAGAACTAGGCCGCTAAGTCCTTTCCTTCCTCACCCCTTGATTGGAAGGGTCGAAAAGGTGAGTCCTTCCGCCCCTTTTCCCCTTCTAATCTAGCGGTGTGCCGAAGGCCTCTGTCCCACCTTCGACCCCGCGGCCTTGCACATCGGTCCAACCGCACTTTGTTTCAGATCTCGCCCCATCTCTCAGGACGGTCTTTTTGCCTTACCGCTTCGCTCTACTCTTTCTCTGTCTAACCGCCGCCTCCGCGCCCGCCCAGCGCCTCGCCATCCCCAGCGACCTCCACCCCTCCGTCACCCTCCCCAATGCGCCCTCCGCTCTCCTCGCAGACGCCGCGCCCAGCGCCTCGGCCCCCGACGAACCCTCCTCCTCATCCAGCACCTCCAACTATCCCGACCCAACGAACTTCACCTTCGACCCCACCCAGCAATCCTCCTCCACGCAGCAGCCCGCACAGCAATCCAAGCCCAACCAATCCCCCTACAACAGCTCCGTCGACGCCAACGGCAACGCCATCCCGCTCAACCGCCAGCAGCCCCACCGTCTTCTCGGCTTCATGCCCAACTTCCGCACCGTCGCCGCCGGAGCCGCCGTCCATCCGCCCGGCTGGAAGTACAACTTCACCGTGGCCAACCATCAGGCACTCGACTACTCCACCTTCATCTTCCTCGGCATCACCTCCCTCACCGCCGAAGGCCTCAACTCCCATCCCGCCCTCGGCAAAGGCCCCGCCGGCTTCTACGCCTACACCTGGCGCGGCTTCATCGATAAGACCGACCAGACTTATCTCTCCGCCTGGCTCCTCCCCAGCATCCTCCACGAAGACACTCGCTACTATCCCCTCGGCGCCGGCCATCCCGTCTTCGAGCGCGCCCTCTACGTCATCAGCCGCGAAGCCGTCGCCAAGACCTACCATGGCCACGACACTCCCGCCTTCGCAACCCTCGGCGGCAAAGCCCTCGCCCAGTACATCTCCACCTACTACTACCCCAACAGCAGCGAAGACTTCGGCGTCCTCGCCACCAAGTTCGGCTATGCCATCATGCGCGACGTAGGCTTCTCCGCCATCCGCGAGTTCTACCCCGACATCGCAGCGCACTACATCCGCAAGCACCGCGAAAAGCTAGCCCGCGCCGCCGCCCACAACGCCCCACCCGTCCACACCGACCTCCCCACCAAACCCTAGCGCGGTCCTCCCGCGTAAAGTTGTTATCTCGACCGGAGCAGGATAGTCTCATCGTCCTGCGAAGTGGAGAGACCCGCAGTTCTGCTCGTCCTTCGTCTTCACCCTCAAGAAGCAACCAGCCGCATCGACCGTTCGCGCCATGTAACCAAACCCACTCCTGCGGCGTCTGATCCATGAAAGCCCGAGGTCCCTCCCACCATGCGCGTTCGCCACCTTCTCCCCTTGGCACTAGCCCTCACCCTCACCGCCTGCAACGCGCAGGAGTCCACCCGCGGCGCCATCCCTCCCCCTAAAGTCGACGTCCCGCTCGCCGCCTCCCACAGCAAAGCCAAAGCCGTCTTCGCAGGCGGCTGCTTCTGGGGCACGCAAGCCGTATTCGAGCGTGTCCGCGGCGTCCTTCACACCACCGCCGGCTACTCCGGAGGCAACGCCAACACCGCCACCTACGACCAGGTCACCACCGAAACCACCAACCACGCCGAGTCCGTCGAGGTCATCTACGACCCCGCCAAGCTCACCTACGGCCAACTCCTCCGCGTCTTCTTCACCATCCACGACCCCACCACCCTCAACCGCCAGGGCCCCGACGTCGGCACCTCCTACCGCTCCGCCATCTTCTTCTCCACCCCCGACCAGAAGCGCATCGCCGAAGCCTACATTGCGCAGCTCACCGCCGCCCACGTCTTCCCCCACCCCATCGTCACCCAGGTCGTCCCCCTCAAGGCCTTCTACGCCGGCGAAGACTACCACCAGGACTACGCCCTCAACCACCCCGACAACCCCTACATCATGGTCTGCGACCGCCCCAAAATCGCCACCCTCAAAGCCGACTACCCCGACCTCTACGTCCCCTACCACGGCCAATAACTCCGCCGTCCGCACCTTCGCTTCGGTACGATAACCCCATGGCGAAGAACAAGACCACCGCGACCGAAGCCAGCGTCGAGTCCTTCCTTCGCACCATCACGCCCGAGAGCAAGCGCAACGACTGCGCCGCCCTCATCGCCCTCATGTCCGAAGCCACCAACCACCCCGCCAGGATGTGGGGCCCCGCCATCATCGGCTTCGACACCTTCCGCTACACCTTCGCCAACGGCAAGCCCGGCGAGATCTGCCTCATCGGCTTCTCCCCTCGCAAGTACAGCCTCGTCCTCTACATCACCAACGACAAATCCACCGACGCCGACCTCCTCGACAAACTCGGCAAGATCAAAATGGGCCAAGCCTGCCTGTACGTCAATGCCCTGGCCGACCTCCATCTCCCAACGTTCAAACAACTTCTCCGCCGCTCCGTCAAAGCGCGCCGTCAGGCAAGCGCAACTCCCCAGCCTGCATCCAAATAACGATGAAACCCAGCGCAGCCCTTCCGCGCCGGATTCCAAAACCGCTCGAGGTGCCATGTCGTTTTCTCCCCGGTCGTTTTCTCGCCGCATGCTTGTCTCCCGCATGCTTGCCCCGTTCGTCATCGCCATCACCGCACTCACTCTCCTGGCGAACGCCCAACAAACCTCTTCCACCTCCGACGTCACCGCGCGCAGCGCCAAAATCATCGCGCATCTCAACGCGGTCATCCAGTTCTATCGCTCCTCCACCCAGCCCATCCAAACCGCCGGCGAACCCAACGACGTCATCTACAGCGAGCAGGCCGCCGAGCTCTCCTCGCAGATCGCCACCTTCGCCTTCCAGTCCGCCAGCGCCGAAGCCGCGCTCCTCGACGCCCAGGGCGGCAAGCAACCCTCCGGCTCCGACAGCCAGCAGAAGCTCGCCACCACCGAAAAAAATGTCGATCAACAAATCACCGACCTGCAATCCCGCATCGACGCGCTCCACAAACAAATAGACTCCGCTCGTCCCGCGCAGCGCGCCGCTCTCCAGGCTCAACTCGAACAACTCCAGGGCGCCCTCACTCTCGCCAACGCGATGAAAGACGCCCTCGGCAAAATCACCAGCATGTCTGTGACGCAGGGCCAAAGCGCGCTCGCCGCAGACATCAATCGTCTGCACGAATCGCTCCCCGCTCTCCAAACCAAGAACAAGACCGCCGCCCCATCGCTGGTCACCCTGCAATCCGCGCGCACTTCAGGAGTCACCAGCCAGGGCAAAGTTCTCTTCGACCTCTTCGAGACCCGCCACGCGCTCGACTCGCTCCTCAGCGAGAACAACTATCTGCACACCCAGGCCATCGCCATCCGCACGCCGCTGCTCAACAACCTGCGCGCCCTCATCCAGCAAGGCAATCAACTAACCCAGCAAGCCGAAGCCGGCCCAACACCTACTTCCACCACCCCCACCACACCCGCGCCCGCGCCCCCGCAATCAAAAACAGCATCCCCCGCGCAGCCCACCATCGCAGCCGTAGCCGCGCACTTCAAAACTCTCTCCGTCGCCACCGTTCCTCTCAGCCAGGAGATCATCCTCATCGAGCAGAGCCGCGCCAACATCACCGCCTGGCAAACCTCCGTCGAGCGCGAGTACCTCAGCCTCCTTCACGCCCTGCTCCTGCGCATCATCGTCATCGCCATCGCTCTCATCCTCATCATCGGAGCAGGTGAACTCTGGACGCGCGCGGCCAATAAATACATCCACGACATCCGCCGCCGTCGCCAGATGCTCATCGTTCGCCGCGTCGTCGTCACCTTCCTCTCCATCATCGTTCTCCTCTTCGGCTTCGTCACGCAGTTCAACTCACTCGCCACCTTCGCCGGCTTCATCACCGCCGGCATCGCGGTGGGCTTGCAGACCATCCTTCTCTCCGTCGCCGCCTACTTCTTCATCATCGGCCGCTACGGCGTCAAGGTAGGCGACCGCATCACCATCGCCGCCGTCACCGGCGACGTCATCGACGTAGGCCTCGTCCGCTTCTACATGATGGAACTCGCCGGCAGCGGCACCGAACTCCGCCCCACCGGCCGCGTCGCCGTCTTCTCCAACGCCGTCCTCTTCCAGGCCGGCACGCCCCTCTACAAACAAATGCCCGGCACCGAGTACGCCTGGCACGAGCTCATCATTAAGCTCACCGACGCCGCCAACTACAAGCAGGTCGCGGAATCCGTTGTCCAGCAGGTCAACACCATCTACGAGAAGTACCGCCCCGCCATCGACCAGCAGCACAACCTCGTCCAGAACTGGATGCAAGCCTCCATCGAAGATCCCGTCGTCGAGTCGCGCCTCCAATACAGTGGCGGCGCCTTCCAACTCTGGGTCCGCTATCCCGTGCAAATCGACAGCGCCGCACAAACCGACGAGAGCCTCACCGAAGCGCTCTTCAATCTCGTCGCCAACACTCCCGAGCTCAAAACCGCCATCGCCTCAACGCCCATCATCCAGCCCTCCGTCAAAGGCTAGCGCGCCCTCACCACCCCAACCGCATCAGCTCCACCGACTCCCGCGGCAGCGTGGTCTTCACCGTCACGCTGCCATCCACCACATCCACCCACCGCGGAGACTCCAGCAGCTCCAACCCCTCCACCTTCTCCAGCGCCTTCATCTGCTCTGCATCCAACGTCTGCGGAGACCCCATCGCCTTCCACGCCGTATACGCGTTGCTATGCGTATCATCCATCCGATACCGCTCGAGCAGCGCCCGCTTCACTCCCACCGGTAATCCCTTCACCCGCACAGAAGTCTTCGCAGCCTCTCCACCCTCCGCCACATCGTCATAATCCCACACCATCACCGCAGCCCCGCGCGCCTCACGAGTAGCCAGCGCATCCACATCCGCATCGCCCCTCACACCTGTGTTCACCATCGTCTCCAACGGCACCGCACCGTCGCTCGTCACCGCCACGCGCTCCCCGCCCATCATCCCCAGCATCCGAAACACATTCAGCACCGGCTTATCAATCCCATTTGTAGACAGCGACCGAAACCCCTCAAACGTATCCCGCCCCTCAAACTCAAACGACCAGCTCAGCATCCCCAGCAGCTTCACATGATGTTTCGCCGCCAGCTCCAGCAACCTCTCATAGGCCGCCGCCGTATACGCCGGATACAGCGTCCCATTCCGATAGTGATTCGCCGGGTTCACCTTCGACGAGCAAGCCGCGCAACCCTCCGGATCAGCCTCACTCAGCAACACCGGCAGCCCGCGAAACTTCGCAAAGCTCTCCACCAATCCAAACCCGCGGTCCGCATCCTTCAACTCATCATCGATCCCCATCGTCACGCGTCCACCCTCAATCACCGGCTGACCCTTCGCATGGAAGCTGATAAAGTCCAGCGGCACCGCGCCTCCCGTAGCCGCGCTCTTCCCCGTAGCCACATGCTCCAGAAACTTCTGCAAGTATGCATACGCCCGCGCATTCCGAGGACTCGTAGTAGCCGGCCCACCCACGCGCGCCCCCGGCAGCGCCGCCTTCACGCCCGCCGCCGCATAGTCATACAGCTTCAGATACTCCGCCTCGGTCCCATGAAAGTAAGGAATGTCCGGCTCATTCCAAACCTCGAAGTACCACGTCAAAACCTCCGCCCGCGCATATCTCTCCACCAGGTGCGCCGTCACCACCCGCACCAGCTCCTCCCACTTCGCATAATCCTTCGGCGGATTTTGCGAAGCCCCCGACAGCGTGTCCTTCGGATACAGCACCTTGTACGGCTGGTCCGATCTTCCCTTCAACACCGCCGCCAAATCCTTCGGCATAAATCCCAACTCCACCACCGGCCTCACACCCGCAGCCTTGTACGCATCAAAAATCCCATCCAGAATCCGGAAGTCATACACCGGCTTCCCGCTCGCATCTTCGCTATAAACATTCGTCGAACTCCACTTCAACGCCGGCACCCCATCCCCCGACGTCAGCAGATGATGCGCGCGTATATACACCGGCGCCGCACTCAACGCATGCAGCTCCCCCAGCAGCTTCCGTCCCTGCTCCGTAGTCGAGTAGTTCGACTCGTCATACCCAAACCACCCATACGCCGGCGCATACGCTCCCACCGTCCGCCCCAAATCCACCTCCACCGACACCACCCGCTGTGCCCCAGCCACACCCACGCACACCGCCCCCGCCACCAACGCCACAACCCATCTCCGCATCGCCGCCCTCGCCCTCACACTACCCTTCTACTCGAACACCCCACCCCCGCGCCAACATCTCTCCCAAAATCACATGCCCAAAAATCAATCCTTCGATGGATGCGCCGACCCGCGCCCTTCCCTACACTTCTCCCGTACCTCCAAAGTAATACTCATCTCAAACGGAATGAGCTTCGATGACGCCCTTCATCGAAGCTCATTTCGCAAGAAAGCCTGCATGCATCGGAAAGACCTTCTCCCCTCTCTCCTGCTGTCCCTCTGCGCACTCGTCTCCCTTACCACCCCCGCGCACGCACAGTCACCCAACACCAACTTCTTCTCCTCATGGCAAGCCCGCGTCCGCGCCACCCTCGCGCGCCAACCCTCCTTTCCCATCCCCGTCATCGCCCCCTCCGCGCAGATGGTCCAGCTCTTCCGCTTCGACTATCTCCACGAGTACGCCCCCGCTCGCACCTCCACCGACATCTTCACCAACGGCAAGGGCCTCAACCTCGTCCCCTTCGCTAACACCGAAATCGACATCAACCTCCCCACCTACATCCAGCACCACAACCCCAAAGTCCACGACGGCGCTGGCGACTTCTCCACCATCATCAAATTCCGCCCCTTCGCCAGCTCGGACGCCCACCACGACTTCTCCGCCGCCGCGCAGCTAGCCATCTCCGTCCCCACCGGCAGCTACAAAAACGGCACCGCCGTCTCCACCCTCACGCCCACACTCCTCGCCGGCAAAGGTTTCGGACCCTTCGTCCTCCAATCCACCCTCGGCGCCATCCTCCCCACCAGCGCCACCGCCACCATCGGCCGCACCGTCACCTGGAACACCACCGCCCAGCTCCGCCTCGCCAAAATCTTCTGGCCCGAGCTCGAAGTCAACACCAACACCTACCACCAAGGCCCCAACGACGGCAAAAATCAGACCTTCCTCTCCCCCGGCCTCATGGTCAGCAAAATCAACTTCCGCCACACCCCCAACAACCGCCTGGCCGTCACCCTGGGCTCCGGCTTCCAGATCGCAACCTCCACCTTCCACACCTACAACCACGCCTACATCTTCACCTCGCGCTTCGCCTTCTAAGCAAAATCCCGACCACCAACCCCATCCTCTCAACCAGATCCAAGGCGCCCAACGCCCCGTCATCTCGACCGAAGCGAAGCGCAGTGGAGAGACCCCTGTATTTGCTGTTGCTGTTGCTGTTGCTGTTGCTGTTGCTGTTGCTGTTGCGGTTGCGGTTGGTGTTGCGGTTGCTTTTTTGGTTTGTCATCCCGCAGGGATCTGCAGTTGCAGTTGCTGTTGCAGTTGCTGTTGCTGTTGCTGTTGCTGTTGCTGTTGCTGTTGCTGTTGCGGTTGCGGTTGCGGTTGCGGTTGCGGTTGCGGTTGCGGTTGCTTTTGCTTTTGCTTTTTTGGTTTGTCATCCCGCAGGGATCTGCAGTTGCTGTTGCAGTTGCCCTTGCCCTTGCCCTTGCCCTTGCCCTTGCCGTTGCCCTTGCCGTTCTTCGACAATTTCCTTCCAGGAAATTGTCATTCCGAGCGCAGCGAGGAACCTGCTTCTCGCGCGAAGCGCGCCCGTTCTTGCCCTCGCCGTTCCCAACAGCAAACATCCGGAAGCAACCCAGTCCCACGCACGTATCATCGATCCAGCAAACGCCACCGGAGCCCCACCATGTACACCCCCGAAGCTTTCCGCGTCGACGACCTCCCCACCCTCCACGCCGAGATGCAGCTCCACCCCTTCGCCGCGCTCGTCTCCCTCACCTCCACCGGCCTCGTCGCCACCCACCTCCCCATCCTCCTCGACCCCAACCGCGGTCCCAACGGCACCATCACCGGCCACGTCTCCCGCGCCAACCACCAATGGCAAACCACCGACCCCGCCACCGAAGCCCTCCTCCTCTTCACCGGCCCCCAAACCTACGTCACGCCCAACTGGTATCCCGCCAAGCAGGAAACCCACCGCGTAGTTCCCACCTGGAACTACGCCGCCATCCACGCCTACGGCCCCATCACCTTCTTCGACGACCCCACCCGCCTCCTCGCCATCGTCACCCGCCTCACCGACATCCACGAGTCCACATCACCCACCCCCTGGCAAGTCACCGACGCGCCCGCCCCCTTCATCCAGGGCCAGCTCAAAGCCATCGTCGGATTCGAACTCCCCATCACCCGCCTCGAAGGCAAGCGCAAGTTCAACCAGAATCGCTCCGCCGCCGACCAGGCCGGTGTCGTCGCCGGCCTCCGCTCCCTCAACGATCCCACCAAATCCTCCGTAGCCGACTACATGGAAAGCATCACAGCGCGCCTCAAACCGGAGTAACCTCTCTCCATGAGATCCCTCGTCCGCACCGCCGCAGCTCTCATCACCCTCACCCTCGCGTCGACGCTCCTCGCCCAAACCACCCTCCTGGCCCTCTCCAAGCGCGACCACACCCTCTCCGTCATCGACCCCACCACCCTCCACGTCCTCTACACCCTCCCCGTAGGCCCCGACCCCCACGAGGTCATCGCCTCCACCGACGGCACCCGCGCCTACGCCTCCAACTACGGCTTCGGCGCCTATCACACCCTCGCCGTCTTAGATCTCGTCCACCACCGCGCCCTCCCCTCCATCGATCTCGGCCCGCTCACCGGCCCCCACGGCCTCACCTTCGTCGGCAACAAGCTCTACTTCACCGCCGAAGGCGCCAAAGCCATCGGCCGCTTCAACCCCGCCACCCAAACAGTCGACTGGATCATGGGCACCGGCCAGAACCGCACCCACATGATCTACGTAGCCCCCGACCTCGAGCACATCATCACCAGCAACGTAGCCTCCGGCACCCTCAGCCTCATCGACCTCCAACTCACGCATATGGGTCCACCCCCCGGCATGCACATGGGCCCACCCAACATCCAGCACACCCCCAACATGCACCCACCCGCCGGCGCACCTCCAGGCCCACCCCCCGCCCATAAAGACTGGAACGAAACCGTCATCCCCGTAGGCAACGGCTCCGAAGGCTTCGACCTCTCTCCCGACCACAAAGAGATCTGGGTAGCCAACGCGCAGGACGGCACCATCTCCATCATCGACTACGCCGCCAAAAAAGTAGTTGCCACCCTCCACCCCAACACCGAAAGCGCCAACCGCCTCAAGTTCACCCCCGACGGCGCGCACGTCCTCGTCTCCCTCCTCGGCAATCCCGACCTCGTCATCCTCGACGCCCACACCCGCAAAGTCATCAAGCGTCTCCCCATAGGCACCGGAGCCGCCGGCATCCTCATGGATCCCACCGGCAACCGCGCCTTCGTAGCCTGCACCCCCGACAACGACATCGCCATCATCAACCTCCAAACCCTAACCCTAACCGCCCGCATCCCCAACATCCCCGAACCCGACGGCATGGCCTGGGCCACCACCCCCTGACCAACCTCCGCAAACCAAGCGCCGCCACAATCGAGGAGCCCCAATGCGTATTGAAACCAAGCACGCGATCAAACAGTTCCTGCTCGGCATACTGAATCTCGCCATCGCCATCGGCCTCATGGTTGCGGTCCGCATCCTCGCTCACGGCCATCTCTCCGATCGCGCGCTCAACATCCTCGCCATCGTGATCATGGCGACCGCCTACCTCGGCGGAACTCGCGTCATCGAACACATTCACCTCACCGAGTTCGACGACGCCGGCGGCATCGGCGAGTTTCCCAGCGGCCTCATTCTCGGCTTCTGCCTCTTCTCCACGACCATGCTTCTGCTCTGGCTCCTCTCCGTCTACCATCCCACCGGCTGGGAAGCGCCGTCCGGCTTAGGCAAATCTGCCCTCTCCGCTCTCTCCGCCGCAATCGTCGAAGAGATCATGTTCCGAGGCTTCCTCTTTCGCCTCATCGCCCGACTCGCCGGCACCTGGTGGGCTCTCCTCGTAACCGCGGCTCTCTTCGGAGCAGCACACGCCTTCAATCCCGGAGCCACACTGGTCAGCTCCATGGCCATCGCAATCGAAGCAGGTGTTCTCCTTGGAGCCGCCTACGCACTCACCCAACGCCTCTGGCTTCCCATCGGCCTGCACGCAGCCTGGAACTTCACAGAGAGCTCCGTCTACGGAATGAGCGTCTCAGGAACCGGCCACGCCAGGGGATTCATCGCCGGAACCCTCACTGGACCCAACCTGCTCACCGGCGGACAATTCGGCCCCGAAGCCTCCCTCATCGCCGTGCTCGTCTGCCTGTCCGCCGCGTCCTTCCTCCTATGGCGCGTCATCCGACTCCACCGCATTCAGCCGCCCCTCTCACACCAACCAATCCCACTCCCGTCCAAGCAATAACCCAGGCACCACCACCAAAAGAGCGGCGACCCAAAGGGTCGC
>JBAULP010000122.1:0-21636 GCA_049578265.1 Acidobacteriaceae bacterium | reverse complement strand
GGGCTATGAGACCCAAGGCTAAAGCCTTGGGGTACCTGTCCGTCGCCGTGGCTCGCGGCACGTTCGGTGAAGGCTTCTACGGCGTTGCTGCTGGTGAAGATCAGCCAGTGGAAGGTGTCGAGGTGGGCGAGCGCCGCGTCGAGGGGGGCGAAGGTGGTGGGGTCGGCTAGCTCTATGGTGGGGATGAGGATGGGTTCGACGCCATGGGCGCGGAGCTGGTCGGCCAGCGTGGAGGCTTGGTGCGGCGAGCGGGTGATGAGGACGCGGGGGGCGGGCATGGCTTCTCTGCCCTTCATCTTCTCATCTGCCGCGAGCGGTGGATGTGATTTGCAGAGGCCCGGCGGCGTCACTTTCGGGACGACATGAGTCCGGCCACGACCCCCGCACAGGAGATTGCTACGCCAAGGAAGCTGGCGCACGCGCCGAGTACTGGCAGCCTCGACCAGCGGCGGTCACTCGCCAGTATCCAATATCGCTTCAGCTGACTCGGCATGTTGGAAATCAAGAGGGACTTCAGAGCGCCGCCATCAACTTCACGAAGCCGCCTTTGGATCATGGATGAGCAATACCAGTAGATCAGGTACGAAATCGCGGCCGTGGCACTGCACAGGTCAAGCATCTCTTCCTCCATGCGCTGGCCCATTTCCATGCGAGCTACCCCAACTTCAGGGGCTAAAGCCCCCTTTCATTAGCGGGCTCTTACGGCACGGCTGAAGCCGTGCCCTTAAGCGCGATTGTTCAGCAGTTGCTCCTTACTTGGTTGAGGCGGTCTTCGCCGGATACGCGACCTCGAGCGTCAGGATCTCGTAGGGCTTGATGGGGACGGTTACGGTGTCGCCTGTTGGGTTTGCGCTAAGGGGTAGGTGGTCGGCGCCGGGGATTGGGTCTTCCATCAGGTTGGTTTCTATGGCGTACTGGGCGCCGGGGGGGACGTGGAGTTTTACTTCGGTGGGTTTGCCGGCCCACTCGTACATGCGGAAGATGAGGCCGTTGGCGTCTTCGGCTTTCTTGACGGCGCTCAGGGTTACGTTGGGCGCGTCGAGCGAGATGAAGGAGTGGGTGGCGGGCAGCTCGCCGGTGTGGGAGAAGACCTGCGCGGCGATGAGTGGCGTGTTGAAGTCGTAGCCGCGGCGGACGGTGAGGGCCTGCTTCCACGAGCCGGTGTGTGGGTAGATCTCGTAGGTAAAGTGCTGGGTACCGCGGTCGGCGTCGGGGTCGGGCCAGACGGGCGAGCGGAGGAGGGTTAGGCGAAGAAGGTTGCCGATGGAGTCGTAACCGAACTTGCTGTTGTTGATGATGGAGACGCCGGCGGTGGTGTCGCCGAGGTCAGCCCAGCGCTCGGCGGGGACTTCGAACTTGGCCTTCTCGAAGCTGTTGTTGCGGGTGGTGGGGCGCTGGATGTTGCCGAAGGGAATCTCGAAGGTGGCCTTGTCGCTGGTGTGGGCTAACGGGAACGAGGCCTTGAGGAGGATGTGGGTCTCGTGCCATTCGACGGTGTTGGCCACGCGAACGACGGGGCTGCCGGCGTCGAGGGAGATGTCCTGGGTGAAGTGCGACTTGTCCCAGGTGCGGGTGATGTGGATGGTCTTGCGGAGCGGGCCGTTGTCGGTCACGGCGATGGAGTCGAGCGCGGTGATGGGTACGGGGTGGTCAAGCGTGCCGTAGTCGATGTTCCAGGCGTCGTAGTCTTTGGGCTTGTCGACGAAGGTCTGGAGCTCGTTGCCGCAGGCGTTGGGCGCGATGTACTCGGTCGCACTCCGGTCGTTGAGGGCAGTGGTGAGACTGGTGATGCAGCCGGTGTGTTTGTCGATGACTAGCTTGAGGTCGGCGTTGGAGAGCGTGTAGTCGGCTGGCATTTCGTGGAGGGTGAGTTTGGTTGCGGGCGCGGCTGTTGTGGAGGGCTCGGCGTGGAGGACGGTGTAGCCGAGCGAGGGAACGTCTTCGACGCGGGCTAGGAGGGTGAACTGATGCGTGGCGGCGTCCTTGCTGACGAGCTGCGTGAGGACGGGATGGTCGTGGGCGTCGAGGAGCTTTACGCCGGTTGCGTCTTCGGGGAGCTGGACGTTGAGCTTGACGGTCTCGGAGCGCGGCCAGGCCATGGTGTTGTAGACGAGGATGGGTGTGTTACCCGCGACGCGAGTGTCGATGTGGGCGTCGAGGGTGCTGAGGGCTGCGGTGTCGATGTCGCGGTCGTCGTTGTAGACCTGGTGGAAGTCGTTGGCGGCGTCGCGGTAGATGACGGCGATGCCGGAGCCGGCGGCTAGATCGTGGAAGCCGTTGAAGGTGATCTTCTCCCAGATGTTGTTGAAGAGGTGGTCGGGATAGGTGGTGCCGTCGAGCCAGGCGAGCGAGGCGAACTTCTCGGCGTTGATGGTCTCCATCTCGCTGTGGCGGAGGTTGCGCTTCTGCGCGGCCTGGGTGGTGTAGACGCCGCGGTGGTACTCGAAGTAGAGTTCGTCCTTCCACGTTGGAATTCCCACCTCTCCATTCGGGCCGGCGGGCGGGGCGGTCCAGCCCTTGGCGATGGAGTCGTAGTCCCAGGTGGGCGAGTCGGGGTTGAGGTGCGCCTGCACGTCGTCGAAGTAGTGCTGGACGGTGCTGTAGCGCATGACGGGAACGGCGGTGTCGGACTTGTGGCTGAGGTCGATCCAGTGATCGCCCTGGTCGAGCATGTCGCGGGTGGGGCCGCCGCCGTGATCGCCAACGCCGTAGAGGTCGAGGTGCTCGACGGTGCCCGGGTTGCGCTGGGCAGACTCGGCGAAGTCAGCCGAGATGCGCGTGGGGTTCAGGTTGAGGTGGACGTAGTCGGTTGGGAAGTAGGTGAGGACCTTGGAGCCGTCGGGCGACTCCCACCAGAAGAGGCGGAACGGAAGCTGGTTGGTGTCGTTCCAGTGCATCTTCTGGGTGACGAAGTAGTCCAGGCCGCTGCGCTTGTAGACCTGCGGGAGCTGCCAGTTGTAACCGAAACTGTCGGGATTCCAGCCGATGCGCGCGACGACGCCGTACTCTTTTTTGAAGAAGCGCTGACCGACGAGGAGCTGGCGAACCTCGGACTCGCCGCCGGGGAGGTTGAGGTCGGGCTCGACCCACATGCCACCGACGACTTCCCAGCGACCTTCCTTGATGCGCTGCTTGATCTGGTCGTTGATGTCGGGATACTTGTCAGCCATCCACTCGTAGTACTGCGCGGCGGACTGGGTGTAGACGTAGTCGGGGTACTCGTTCATGAGCTGCAGCGCGGTGGTAAAGGTGCGGCGGACGGCGTCGACGGTTTCAGTGCGCGGCCACAGCCAGGCGGCGTCGATGTGCGCGTTGCCGTCGAGGTCCATCTTGGCCTCCTGCAGGACGGGATGCAGCGGCGCGAGAATCTGCTGGGCCTTGCGGAGAGAGGCGTCGAAGGCGGCCTGGTCGGCGGTCTTGAGCGCGTCGGTGTCGATGGCGGCGATGGCGTTTTCTACGACAGGGAGAAGGTCTTTGCGGGGGGTGGGAAGCGCGGGCAGGAGGTTGGCCGCAGTGATGCACTGGATGCGAATGTCCTGCGGGTTGGGGCGCGCGCTGGAGGCAGCGTCGTCGGGGTTGGGCTGCACGCGGAGCGCGACGCCTTCGAAGGTCTTGACATCAACGGTGTGCAGGAGTTTGACGGCTACAAGGATCTTATCGCCGGGCTTGGCGGGGGCGAAGAGGACGATGGGCTCAAGGTCGTCGCCGAGCGCGACGCGGCGGCCGTTGAAGTAAATGATCTGCGGCATGGGGCCGTTGGCGTCGGCCTGAAACTGAAACCAGATGCGCGAGCCGGTGATGTCGTAGCCGTTGAGGGTCTTGGGGACTTCGATCTCGCGGCGATACCAGACGGCTTCCTTGGGTGCCTTGGAGTGCGGCGCCATGAGCGGCCAGGAGGAGTCGTCGAGGGTGGGCGACTCGCCATGCGAGACGTCGCCGGCATGGAAGTGCCACTCGCCCGGCGGGAGCTCGGTGAGGGTCTCCAACGTCTGCAACTTACTAAGCGCCGCTGGGGAGAGGTTCTTGAGCTCGCGTTTGGGCGTGAAGGACTGAGCGGAAAGCTGAGAACCAAGGAGGAGGGTAACGATACCAAGGACGGGAGCGAAGTAGGAGACACGAACGCGCATGTCCGAAAGGGTAGCAAAAATGAGTGAATGAGGATAGAAATAGCGATTCCTTTGCCCATTTCCGCATCGATCAGCAGCACTGCGTCCGTTGTCCGGGAAAGGATCCCGGCTCCGCACCCCCCCGCCGTTTACTTCTTTGCCACGGCTTTCTTGGCCGCTGCCCAGTCTTTTGACCGCTTCAGCAGCTCCCAGTCGTGTTCGGTTTTGTCCGCGTAGGCGCGAGAGAAGCCCAGGATAGCGCGATCGAACCGGTTGGAGCCGCCGAGGTACGCCGCAATGGCGACCGGATCTCCCGCGCGTGCGTGGCCACGCGCCAGCAGCTCGCCGCATACGTCGGCATAGCCCAGCAGTGAACCGGCGGTTACATCTTCGAGATCGAGCGATGCCTTGTGGTCGTTAAGCTGACGCACCAGGTAGTCGCGTCCTTCCAAAGTGGTATAGCCCAGGAACGGGTCGGAGGTGAGCTGCATGGCGCGCTGGCCATCCATGACGCGATGACCCTGGTGAGCGTGCCCCGAGCCTTCAGGCAGATAGGGCGCATACGCCGACGCGGGCTCTTCCTTCATCTGCAGAAACAGCGGATCGGTTCCGTGCGGACGGCTGAGACCTTCAAAATAAATCACGTAATCGCGCAGCCCAACCGAGCCGGTGCCGACGACCTTGAACGCCACATCCTGCGGGCTGTACTGATCCAGGAAGTGACGGCGCTCCGGCTGCAAGGTGCGCGCGTAAGGCCCCAGCGCAGCGAGCACCGCAGCGGCTTCTCTGGAGTTCAGCCGCTCGAGTGTCGGAGGTTCAGAGCGAAAGACGCGTGGTTGCACCGTGTTCGCCTTGGTCTGCGAAGGGCCGCCGCTGGACTTCGACGCGTCGGGCTCGGTGAGCGACTTGAGAATCTTCTGAGGCGTGGAGCGGCCGGCCTGGGAGAGGATTTGCGGCATCGGCTCCATCTCTGCGAGGCGATGGATCTGGTAACGCGCGAGCTCCAGCACCGGCATGGCCGCGAAGGTGTGCATCATGCGGCGATACTGATCGGTAAAGTGGAGCACAGCGTCGCGGCGTGCTGCACGCTTCACGCCCGCGGCTCTACCGGCCAGGATCAGGCTGGTCGCCAGGCGCTTCACGTCGTATTCGAACGGGCCGCGAATGGTCTCGTCGAAGTCATTGATGTCGAAGACGAGGCGGCCATCGAGCGCGGCAAACGCGCCAAGGTTCAGCACATGCGCGTCGCCGCATAGCTGCGTGATGATCCCCGTATCGGGATGGCATGAGAGGTCCGCGGCCATGATGGGAACTGCTCCGCGAAAGAAACCGAAGGGGCTCGCAACCATACGCTGGTACTTGATTGGGATGAGCCGGGCAACGCGGTCGCGCATGGAGGCACGCAGCAGATCGAGCGGGTCATGACTGCATGCGGAGAGCAGAAAGTCGGCGTGTGCGCTGCGCGCAAGTTGCTTGCGCGCACGCAGGCCAATGGCTTGTCGATCAGCGTGATTGAGCGGTGTCGTGGATGTCGTCATAAGACCAAACCTCGCGGTAACGATACCGATTACAGAAGCGTAAATACAGGTGTAGGATAACGGCTCGTAAGGTACGTCAGTATGCGGAGAACTGCGATGCCTCCCATACTTCGTCGGGACCGAAACTCGAACGAGCCTTTGATGATACCTGCACGCAAAGCAACGGTGCCAAGTCGCTCCCACCGCACAATGAACGACGTCGGCAACCGTTTATAGTCCGGCAAATGAGACATCTGCTGAACGGGCCCTTATGCGAGAGCAGGTCAATTCGCAAGTGTCTCGTTCTCCCACTTGATAAGGACAGAACGTGCCTGCACCAACTGGAAATCTTCTTCTCGACGCGTTGTCGCCGGAGTTGCGCGATGCCATTATTACGCTCTCCCGCCCCGTCGATCTGCCGACCCGAACGCTGCTCCATGAGCAGGGCGAAACCCCAGCGTATGCCTACTTCCTCTGCAACGGTGTCGTGTCCATGGTGGTCACTATGGCCGAAGGTGGCAGCGCAGAGGTCGGGCTAACCGGTCACGAGGGTGTCGTTGGCGCAATGCAACTGCTTGGACCCACACCCACGCCTTCGCAGTCGTACATTTTGATGCCAGGGTCGGCGATGCGCGTGCGGCTCGACGACATGCGCAATCTATTTCTCTCGTCCAACGAACTGCGCTGCCGCGTGCTCGAGTTTGTGCAGCAGCAAAACGTTTCACTGGAGCAGGTTGCAGCCTGCAACAAGCTGCACGAGGCGGAACAACGCCTGGCACGCTGGCTGCTGATGTGCCACGACCGCTCCAAGCAGGACACCATGACTCTGACCCAGGAGTTTATGGCCGACATGCTGGGCACGCGCCGCACCACCGTGACCATGGTCGCTGGCTCGTTGCAGGAGCGCGGCATGATCAGCTACCGCCGCGGCAAGGTGACCATCCTCTCGCACAAGGAGCTGCAGAAGGCCGCGTGCCATTGCTACAGCGTATGCAGCCAGGCACTCGGCGCGCTGTATGGCCAGTCCTGCGAGTGAATCGAGCCCAGCCAACCGGTATACACTGAAACTTCAGTTTTCTTAGCGGCCTGCCAGCCAATGGCGGGCCGGATTGTTTGAGTGGACGCTGAAGAGCGAAGAAACCGCTGGAGAGCGCGATGGATACAAAGATTGCAAACGTGAGCGCGCAGAATGGACACGCGAAGACGAGCGCGCCCGTGACGTTATATGGACGTGAGCTGACGGCGAACCGGCGCATGCCGCTGAACCTCGACTGGGTGGAAGAGGTGAGGGTGAACACCAGCGCGGTGGAGCGTCGGGCGGCGACAATTGGCACGCGCCGCAGCGTGAAAAAGGAGTGGCAGGCCGCGTGGCTGCTGCGCGCAATTGCGTGCATGGATTTGACGACGCTGAGCGGCGACGACTCCGCTGAGCGCGTGCGGCGACTGTGCGCGAAGGCTCGGCGACCGCTGCAGGATCATTTGGTGAAGGCGCTGGGAGTCGAAGAGCTCGGCCTGCACGTGGGCGCGGTCTGCGTCTACCACGCATTTGTGGAGACGGCCGTGAAGGCGCTTGAAGGCTCCGGCATCCCAGTGGCCGCGGTGTCGACGGGCTTCCCTTCCGGGCTCTCGCCGCTGGAGACACGGGTTGCAGAGATTCGGCGGAGCGTGGATGCGGGGGCTAGCGAGATCGATATTGTGATTACGCGCGCGCATGTGTTCAACGGCGAGTGGAACGCGCTCTACGACGAGGTCGCGGCGTTCAAGGATGCGTGCGGCGCGGCGCACATGAAGGCGATCCTCGGGACCGGCGACCTGCTGACGCTGCGCAACGTTGCTCGCGCGAGCTGGGTGGCGATGATGGCGGGGGCGGATTTCATTAAGACGTCCACGGGTAAGGAAGCCGTGAATGCTACGCTGCCGGTTTCGCTAGTGATGGTGCGGGCGATTCGCGAGTACGCTGAGCGGACCGGGATGGCCGTTGGGTACAAGCCGGCGGGCGGAATCAAGACGGCCAAGCAGGCGCTGGATTGGATGGCGCTGATGAAGGATGAGTTGGGAAGGCCTTGGCTGGAGCCTACGCTGTTTCGGTATGGGGCTAGCTCGATGCTCGGGGATATTGAGCGGCAGTTGGAGCATTTTGTTACGGGCAGGTATTCGGCTACGTATCGGCACCCGGTGGCATAGCGGTCCGGAAGGCAAAGGTTACGATCATGGCAAGCAGCATCGTGGAGAAGTTCGAGTCGATGGAGTACGGGCCGGCGCCGGAAGATGCTGGCGAGGTGTATCGGTGGCTGGATAGCCATAAGCAGCGGATGTTCGGGCACTACATCGATGGTGCGTGGACGCCGACTGGGCCGGCCACGAAGGGCGCGAGCCTGCATGCGTTTGCGGTGAAGAATCCCGCTACGGGTGAGGTGCTGGCTACGGTCGAGAGCGCGGATGAGGCGGAGGTTGATCGCGCGGTGAAGGCGGCGCGCGCGGCGTTGCCGGGTTGGCAGGCGCTTACGGGGCATCAGCGGGCGCGGTATCTTTATGCGCTGGCGCGACAGGTGCAGAAGCATGCGCGGCGGCTGGCCGTGCTGGAGACGCTGGATAACGGCAAGTCGATTCGCGAGTCGCGGGACATCGATATTCCGCTGGTTGCGCGGCACTTCTATCACCACGCGGGTTGGGCGCAGTTGCTGGGCAACCTGGGTGAAGGCGGCTTTAATGGCGAGTTTGCGGGCTACGCGCCCGCGGGCGTCGTAGGGCAGATCATTCCGTGGAACTTTCCGCTGCTGATGTTCGCGTGGAAGGTTGCGCCGGCCCTCGCAGCCGGTTGCACCGTCGTGATCAAGCCGGCCGAGTACACGCCGCTCACCGCGCTAGCCTTCGCCGAGATTGCGCACGAGATTGGACTGCCCAAGGGCGTGCTGAACGTCGTGAACGGCGACGACAAGACCGGCGCGGCCATCGTCGAACACCCCGGCATCGACAAGATTGCGTTCACCGGCTCGACCGAGGTGGGGCGGATCATTCGCAAGGCTACGGCGGGGACGACGAAGAAGCTGAGCTTGGAGCTCGGGGGGAAGAGTCCGTTCATTGTGTTTGATGATGCGGACCTGGACTCCGCGGTCGAAGGGCTCGTCGATGGGATCTGGTTCAACCAGGGGCAGGTGTGCTGCGCGGGCTCGCGGCTGCTGGTGCAGGAGCGCGTCGCCGAGCGCTTCTATGAGAAGGTGCGCGCGCGCATGTCCACCCTTCGTGTCGGCTCGCCGCTGGATAAGGCTGTCGATATCGGCGCGATCGTTGACCAGGTGCAGTACGACCGCATCGCGGCGCTGGTGAAGACGGGCATCGCCGAAGGAGCCACGTGTTACCAGCCGGAGGTGTCGATGCCGGAGCGCGGGCTTTTCTTCAAGCCGACGCTGCTTACCGGCGTCTCACCAAGCGCGACAGTAGCCCAGGAAGAAATCTTCGGGCCGGTGCTGGTCTCGATGACCTTCCGCACGCCGGCCGAGGCCGTGGAGCTCGCAAACAACACGGCCTACGGGCTTGCCGCGTGCATCTGGAGCGAGAACATCAACGTCGCGCTGGACGTGGCCGCGCAGGTGAAGGCGGGCGTGGTGTGGGTGAATGCGACCAACCTCTTCGACGCCGCGTGCGGCTTCGGCGGCTATCGCGAATCGGGCTACGGCCGCGAAGGCGGCGCGGAGGGGATGTATGAATATCTTGAGCCAGCGTGGCTGAAGGCTGCGCCGGTTGTCAGTTCTCAGTTCTCCGTTCTCAGTAAGGACGCAGCGACAACTGACAACCGAGAACTGAGAACTGAGAACTCCATCGACCGCACGGTCAAGCAGTACGTCGGCGGCAAGCAGGCGCGGCCGGATTCCGGCTACAGCTATCCCGTCAACGGGCGCGATGGTAGCCTCGTCGGCGAGGCACCGCTGGGCAATCGCAAGGACATTCGCAACGCTGTGGAAGCGGCGCGCGCTGCGGGCAAGTGGGCGAAGACGACCGCGCACGGACGTGCGCAGGTGCTCTACTTCATCGCTGAGAATCTAGCGCAGCGGCGCGCCGAAATCGTCGCCAAGCTCGCAGCGTTTGTGGGCTCGGATCAGGCCGCAGTCGAACTCGACCAAAGCATTGACCGCACATTTACCTACGCGGCGTGGGCCGACAAGTTCGAAGGCACAGTACACAACCCGCCCGCGCGCATGGTTACGCTGGCGATGAAGGAGGCCGTGGGCACGGTCGGCATCCTCGCTCCGGATGACGCTCCGCTGCTCTCCTTGCTTTCGCTGATTCTACCGGCGATTGCGATGGGCAACACGGTCGTCGCGGTTCCCAGCGAGCGCGCGGCGATACTGATGGGTGAGCTCTACCAAGTCTTCGACACGAGCGATCTTCCCGGTGGCGTCGTCAATCTCGTCGCAGGCAAGGCCAGCGAGCTGGGCAAGACACTCGCCGAACACGATGACATCGACGCGATCTGGAGCTTTCGCGATGAAGCCTCAGCGACCATGGTGAAGGCCGCGTCCATCGGAAATCTGAAGCAGGTGTTCACCAACAACGGCCTTGCGATCGACTGGTTCGATCCCGCGCAGGCGGAAGGCCGATGGTTCCTGCGTCACGCGACGCAGGTGAAGAACATCTGGGTTCCCTACGGAGAGTAACTCCGCGACTGCTGCGGTGAGTTGCGTTTCATCCGCCTCCGCGGCCACGCGTGCGATACTTCCTGCATCGGACTCTCCAGGGTGACAAACGTCGACAAGCCGAGGCTGCTGCTGGATGCGCTTGTGATGGGCATCATCGGTGGACTGAGCGCGCAGGTGTTCACGTGGATGCTGCGCGCCTCGCAGAAGTTTTTTCTCGGATGGCTGGCCGGCTACACGCCACCGGGCGTTCCCACCGACGGCGGTTTGGCGCATCAGATCATCGGGCCGCATGGGCTGTGGCTCATCCCCGCTGTCTGCGCGCTGGGTGGTTTGATCTCGGGCGCGCTGGTCTACGGCTTCGCGCCGGAGACCGAGGGCCACGGCACAGACACGGTCGTGAAGGCACTGCACTTCACCGGCGGCACGCTACGTGCTCGCGTCGCACCGGTCAAGATGCTGGCCTCTGCCATCACCATCGGTTCCGGCGGCTCTGCGGGACGCGAAGGTCCTACCGCGCTGATCGCTGCGGGCTTCGGCTCCATCTATGCGAACTGGCTCAAGCGCACGGAGCGCGAGCGGCGGCTGATCGTGATGATGGGCATGGCCGCCGGCTTGTCTGCCATCTTTCGCTCGCCCATCGGCACCGCAATCTTCGCCGTTGAGGTGCTCTACAGCAGCATCGAGTTCGAATCCGAAGGTCTGCTCTACTGCATGCTCGCGGCCATTATTGCTTACGCCGTGAATGGAGCGTTCGTTGGCTGGGAGCCTCTGTTCGCGGTGCCTGCGCTGGCCGCGCCGACGCGCGTCGCGAGCTACGGCTGGTACATCCTTCTCGGCGCCGCCAGCGGCATTATCGGCACGCTACTGCCCGAGGTCTTTTACCGCATGCGCGACGGCTTTCACATGCTGCCGATACCGGCATGGCTCAAGCCGGCGGTAGGTGGACTGGTCGTCGGCCTCATCGCGCTCAAGCTGCCGCAGGTGCTGGGTGGTGGTTATGGATGGATTCAGCAAAGCATCGACGGGCAGCTTGCACTAAAGCTTCTGCTGGTTCTGTTGTTCGCCAAGACGCTCGCGCTCTCTTTCACGGTGTCGTCGGGCGGCTCGGGCGGTGTCTTTGCGCCGAGCCTCTTCGTTGGCGCCATGCTCGGCGGATCGTTCGCGCTGCTCTCGCATCACACGCCGGCCGGGATGGTCATCGTTGGTATGGCCGCCGTGTTTGGAGGTGCTGCGCGGGTTCCCATCGCCACCCTGCTGATGGTCGCCGAAATGACGGGCGGCTACCAACTGCTGGTGCCTGCCGGGCTCGCCGTGATGTTGAGTTACGTGATCCAGATTAATCTCTCGCCCTTCTTCAAGTACGACAGCCTCTACGAAGCGCAGGTGGCCGGCCGCTCCGACTCACCGGCCCATCGCGCAGAGCAGGTGGAGACGGCCGTGCGTCTGCTCGATTCCGGCAACATCCCTTTGTCCCCCGACATGAGTCATCTACATCTGGCCGCGCTGCTGCAATCCGGCGTTGCGTTGGACCTTCCGGACGGATCGCAACTCACCGTCGGCGTCCTTCCGCCGAAGAGTCCGTGGGTCGGTAAACAGATCCAGTCGCGCCCGGAGAGCGACGTGCTCTCGCACACACGCATCGCTTCGATCCTGCGCGGCACCACGGTCGTGCTCGCTAGGCCGAGTACTATTCTGCAACCGGGCGATCGTTTGCTGATTGTCGTCCAGCCCGAGGCGAAAAAGGATCTGGATAAATTCCTCAGTCCGGCGGTCGCAACTCCGGCCGCCGCGTAGGTTTAGTCCGAGACACGGTTACGTCGCCGAACGCACGTCACGCCGTGACAGCGTGAACGCCATCGGTCTCCGCGGACGCAGCGTGATGCGCGGAAATGGCACGATCTGCTGGCCCGGCACGAGCGTGAAGCGCCACTGTTGTGCGAGCGTTGCGATCAGCAGCACACCCTCCATCATGGCAAAGTGCTCGCCGATGCATACGCGGGTTCCGGCTCCAAACGGATAGTAACTAAAGCTTGAGCGCGCTGATGTACCTTCACCAGCCCAGCGCTCAGGGTAGAAGACATCTGGATTCGGCCAGAAGCGCGGGTCGTGATGCGTCGCATACGGGCTCATCATCAGCGTCGATCCTTGCGGAGCATCGAGGTCGCCGAGTCGATACGCTGTGACGGCGTCGCGTGCGATGATCCATGCGGGCGGATAGAGGCGCATGGCCTCGCGCAGCACTTGTCCTGTGTATTTGAGCGCGGGAACATCCTCAAGTGTGGGCAAGCGGCCCGCGAGCACGGCGTCCAACTCCGCCTCCAATGCGGCTTCAATCTCGGGATGTTGGGATAGGAGATACCAGGTCCACACCAGCGCGTTGGCCGTCGTCTCATGCCCAGCGAGAAAGAGGGTGAGGCACTCGTCCAGCAACAACTCGTTGGACATGTAGCCTGCACTGGAGTCGTCGTGCGAACGCAAGAGCATGGAGAGCATGTCATCGTACGTTTCGGGATGTTGCCGGTGCGCGTCGACCACTTTGTTGAGCAGCGTCTCAATCTCGCGCCGCGACTGCGTGGCCTTGCGTCTCGCCCAACTTCTCACGGGAGGCAGCAACTGCGCCAGTGGATTGTTCAGCGTGACGAAGACACGCAGCGCGTTCTTGAGACTCTTACTCACCTCCGCTGCCTCGTCCTGCATGTCCGCACTGAAGAGCGTGCGGCCGACAATCTGCAGCGTGAGACGCATCATTTGCTCATCGACAAAATATTCGATGCCCGACTTCCAGGTTCCGCGATGAGTGGCTGCACACTGCACCATAATCTCTGCGTAGGTCGCGAGACGTGCGCTGTGAAATGCAGGTTGAACCAGGCGGCGCTGGCGGCGATGCAACTCGCCTTCGCTGGTCAGCAATCCATTGCCCAGCACGGCTTTCGATGAGCGCAGGCCCGGGCCCTTTACGAAGTTCCAATCATGCGTAATCAGGATGTCGCGGATGAGCTCTGGATGGTTGACCATGAAAATGTGGCGCGAACCTGCGCGGATATGGCGTATGTCCACGCCGCGCTTTCCAATATCTCCGACATACGCGATTGGATCGCGACGAAAGCGGAGCAGTTCAAGCATTCCACTGGCTGATTCGGTACGGTACGTCACGAGCAATCTCCTGGCCCTTTGGCGCCAACTCATATTCGATGACGCAGGGCAATCTGCGACGCGGTTGCAATGTCAGGAAGTGTAAGCGCTGAAGCGTCACCGACGTCGACGTCCGCACGCGCAGCCAATCATGAAAGACTCGGGCCATGATGCGGCCGCGTCTCTGCAGGCGGAAACCCGAACGCCTGGCGACGGTTTAACCTGGGTCAGGCAGCGCGTCGAAGCGCACTCCGGTAAGGCGCTCGGACTCTGTCCAGAGCTGCCGGGCGACAGCTACCTTCTTCGCCGCCGGCGCAATCGTTGCGGGCGCGGGATCGCCCTTCAGTTCCTGAAATCCATCGGGGCCGTAGTATCCACCGGCCTTGGCCTCCGGCGCGACCGCGGCAAACAACGTCGGCAGCGCTCCGTGCGCCGCATCCTGTGGTTGCAGCAGAAGGGCGCTCACGCGCATCATCCAATCGCCTTCGCCAGGGCCGGCCACCTGCAAGTTCGTAGTCGCGTAACCCGGATGCGCCGCGGTGCTGATGATGGGCGAGCCCATCGCGGTGAGTCGCCGCTGTAACTCCAGCGCAAAGATGGAGTCCGCGAGCTTGGACTGACTATAGGCCTGCCACATCGGGCTGTACCGCCGCTCGCTCTGCAGGTTGGTGAAGTCGATCTTACCGAACCTGCTCACCGAGCTCGAGACCGTAACGATGCGCGAGCCGGGCTGTGGCTTGATGGAATTGAAGAGTAGCGCAGTGAGTGCGAACGGGCCGAGATAGTTGGTCGCAAACTGGCGCTCAAAGCCGTCCACGGTCAGTTCGCGTTTCGGTATGGCCATCACACCGGCGTTGTTGATCAGCAAATCCAGCGATTGGCCTGGGAATCCTTCCACCACACGCGCGGCAAATGCACGCACAGAAGTGAGGTCTGCAAGGTCGAGGATCTCCGCGAGGATGCGCGCCTCGGGAACCTGGGCACGGATGCGCGCGATGG
Source organism: Acidobacteriaceae bacterium (assembly GCA_049578265.1). Taxonomy (GTDB): domain Bacteria; phylum Acidobacteriota; class Terriglobia; order Terriglobales; family Acidobacteriaceae; genus Granulicella. Next base: position 7,245 of record JBAULP010000122.1, on the reverse strand, counting down.
CGTCCTGGGCCTTCGCTTCCGTTCGCGCCGGCAGGATGATCTCGGCGCCGGCGCGTGCCAGCTCCAAAGCGGTCTCCCATCCAATGCCACTGTTGGCGCCCGTGATCAGCACCCGCCGTCCCTGCTGTGACGGGATGTTCTTCGCACTCCATGATTGCTTCATGCGAGTAGTAGATGTTCGTGGGTCTGCCGCGGCTTCATGATGTGGCTCAGGAAATCTATAGCCTTAACCGATGCCAACCTGGCTAGACGGTTTCGGTCGCCTTCAGCAGTTCCTGTGCCCCGCGCTCGATCAGGGCTTCGGCAACGGATGCACCAAGATCGCCCGCAGCGGTACCTAACGGGGCTTTCTTGACCACATGCGCCGCCTGCTCGCCGTCACGCGCAACCACCATCGCGTGCAGGTGCCACATGTCATCGACGCGATGGCAGTAAGCGCCAAGCGGCAACTGGCAGCCTCCACCAAGTGCATTCAGCACGGTACGTTCCGCCTGCGTCGCATACTCCGTATCCGGATCCGTCAGCGCGCGCACCGCCGCGTAGATGTATGGATCGCGCGCCGGATCGTCGGTGTCCAGCGGGTGTTCCGTGCTACGCGTCTCAAGGCCCAACGCACCTTGCCCAGGCGCTGGCGTCATTTCGTCGACGGTGAAACGGTAGTGCACATGCTCGGTGTGGCCGAGGCGATCGAGTCCGGCACAAGCGAGAACGAGCGCCTCTGCCTGCCCTTCCGACCACTTGCGCAGGCGCGTGTCGATATTGCCGCGCATCTCCACAAAACGCAGGTCCGGACGCAGCGCCAGCAGCATCGCCTGACGCCGCGGGCTGGTGGTGGCAATCCGGGAATCCGACGGCAGCATGTGCAGCCCCCAATATTTTTCGCACACGAACGCATCGCGCGCATCCACACGCGGCGGAATGGCGGCCAGCGTGAAGCGTTCATGCAACGTTGTCGGAAGGTCTTTCAGCGAGTGCACGGCGAGGTCAATTCTTCCGGCCATCAGTGCGTCTTCAATCTCTTTGATAAAGATGCCCTTGGCGTCGAGCGGAGTGCCATCTTCATAGGCCGCGGGCGTCACAAAACCAGGGTCCTGCATACGGTCGCCCACCGTGCGGATGACCTCGATCTCTACCGTGTGACCGTTGCTGCGAAGCTGCGCGGCGACGTGGTTGGCCTGCCAGAGGGCAAGCTGCGACCCGCGTGATCCAATTCGAATCGTGTATGTATTCACATCCTCTAGAATACGCGACCGGGGGCTCTACCCGCACGTCGGATAGACAGTCTCCACCCTCTGCGGCGCAGGTATACCATAGGAAATCGTAGGGAATAGGAGGATCTGTTGACACTTGGGTTTCGTTCCTTTCGTGCGTTGGCGCTGATAGGGCTGGGATTCGCTCTGGGTTTCGCTGCCCCTCTCCCGGCGCTCCACGCGCAAGACCCCAGCATGCACGGACCGGGGAAGATGCAAATGGGCTCCGCGCCCCAGCAGATACCTTCCTACCTTGCCCACGCCGGCCTTGAGCAGCGCCTGGGTCAGCCCTTGCCCATATCCGCCGTCTACACGGACGAGACAGGCCGCACTGGCGAGCTCCGCTCCTGGTTTAACGACAAGCCGGTCGTGATGGCGGAGGTCTACTACAGTTGCGGCATGCTCTGCCCGCAGGTGCAGCATGGACTCGCTACCGCCCTTGCAAACACCACGCTGACACCGGGCAAGGACTACCAGGTGCTGGTCTTCAGTATCGATCCGATGGACAAACCTGCCGCGGCCATTGACCAGAAGAAGACCTTCCTCAGCGAAGCCGGCTGGACCAACAATCCTGCTGCTGCGAACTCCGTCCACTTTCTGACCAGCGACCAGGCGAGTATCAATGCCATCACCGGCGCCACCGGCTTTCACTACGTTCGCGTGCCCGGTCCCGACGGCAAGATGGACCAGTTCGCGCACTCCAGCGTGATCATGTTCGCAACGCCCGACGGCGTCATGTCCAAGTATCTCGCCGGCATCGACTACCCCTCACGCGACCTTCGCCTGGCGCTGCTCCAGGCCGGCAACAGAAAGATCAGCAACCCGGTCGATCTCATCATTCTGTACTGCTGCAATTACAGCCCGGCCGCCGGCCGCTACTCGGTCTCTATCGTGCGCATCCTTGGCCTTGCGGGCTTTGTTACGCTGTTCATCGTCGCGGGCATGATCTTCCTTCTGACGCGTAAGCCAAAGGCGCTTCGGGAGGCCGAAGCGAAGGCGTCCACCCACGCCTGACATCTGCTGCTAGGCTGCGGGAAACTCCACGCGGAACTGCGTGGCGGTTCCCGCAGGCAGCCGAAATGCGGCACCGCTCTGCGCCATAATGTGGCCGCCATTCTTCTCCACCAGCTCTCGCGTCACCCACAACCCAATGCCCGTGCCCACCTCTTCCTTCGTACTGAAGAACGCTTCGAAGATGCGAGGCAGGTGTTCCACATCGATCCCCTCGCCGTTGTCTTCGACCTCAAGCACCGCCTTCTCCCCTTCGCGGCGGATGCGAATCCGAATCTGCGCGCGCTCCAGCCCCACCGCATCGGCGGCGTTGGCAATCAGGTTCGTAACAATCTGGCGCAGCTCGTGAGGAGCGATCGTGACAGCGACATCCGGTTCATAGTGCCGCTCGACGCGCACATTCTTGGTGTCGAACCGATGGTTGAAGATCGACAGCACCTCGTCGACCACCTCAGCGACGTCGGTCTCATCCGCGCTCGCACTGGTGCGAACAAAGCCCAGCGTCAGCCGGGTAATATTGCTCAGTCGCGCCAGTTCGCGCTCCGCCGTTGCAAGATACATCTGCGTTTCGTTGTCCAGGTACTGGCTCGCGCGTGCGAGAAACAGCAGGTTTGTCACCGACTCCAACGGGTTATTAATCTCATGCGCTACGGTCGAAGCCAGCCGGCCCATCGCCGCCAGCTTCTCGGCGCGCAGCAGCGCAGCTTCGGTCTTCTTGCGCTCGGTAATGTCCAGCGTGACCCCGCGCCAGACGCAATGCTTCCCGGCAACCCGGTTGGCGCGCATCTCCAGGGTATGGACCTCGCCGTTTGGCCAGATCACGCGATGCTCAAACACCACCGGCTCCCACGACTCCCGCATGCGCCGCATCAGCTCGGTGAAGCGCTGATGGTCCTCCGGATGCACCAGCGGCTGCAGAGACGAAAGTCCTTCCAGCTCGGTATACGGGCGCCCGTAGAGTTGATAGCTGCCGCTGTACCAGCGCTCGCTTCGCCCGCTATCCATGTCCAAGGTCCAGCAGGCGCAGCGGCTGCTGTTCAGCGAAGAAACCAAATCGTCGGTCCGCTCCTGCAACGAAATGAGCGTCGCTTCCAGCTTGTCCTCCGAGCGCCTGCGCTGGCGATTCATGAACCATACGACAAACGCCGTCGCCACCAGGATCAGCAGATGCAACAGCTCCTGAGAAAACGAAAAACCCTGGTCCCGGTTCAGCAGCAGATAGACGGTGCGCGTCGCCTCTGCCACTCCTATGCTGACAATGGAAGGCGCTAGTCCTCCCAGGAGTCCAACGACCACCACGGTCAGAACGTTGGCAGAATTCGGGGTCCCGTGCAGCAGCGATAGAGGGACTGCCAACAACATGCCCAGCACCGGCAACGCCACCGCAAGCGCATACGCCAACCTGCGGCGCGATTGCTTTCCTGGGCGCAACGGCGCAATCAGACTCATCGAACTTGAACTCCTGCCCGCCCACTTTTTGAGTCGGGATACGACCTGCTATCGCTGTTCCGAGTTTATCTCAATCACTTCAACACTTGCGGCCGCTGGCCCGGAGCAGACAGCGCATTCTGTCGCACATACCTTCAGACAGACCCTCTCGTTACACGGACTGTCTGTACACACAATAGACGCGCCGGGACTCTAGTTGTCTGATTCTCTTTCGGCCGCCGAATCACGCAACGCCGCAATCTGTGGATGCAGCAGCTTGCCCGTGAGCGACTTCGTCAGTCTCTCTACCGCCGCCATCTGCTCGGGCGTCAACGGATGCCGCGCCAATTGCTGCGCAATCCTTGCCAGTTCCTGTTGCCGCATCTCTTCGGCGCCCAGCAAAAGCTCCTTGATCGACTCCGTCACCGGCGCCTGCGAGATGCGATCGCTATAGCGTTCTACCTCGCGCGTCACAATCGTCTCGGCCGCCTCCGCCTCGCGATTGCGTACCGCTTTATTCTGGATCGCTACCTGCTGCAGGTCGTCAATGTCGTAGACAAAGCAACCCTCGACCTTATTGACCTCGGGCGCTACATCGCGGGGGACCGCGATATCGATATAAAACATCGGGCGGTTCTTGCGGCGCTGCATCAGCGCGCGCGCCTTCTCCGGCGTAAATACCTGCCCCGCACCCGTGCTCGTAATCACGATGTCGGCACGGTGCGCCTGCTCCTGGAGCTGGTCCAGCGGAATGACGCCGGTGGTGATGCTCGGGGTGCGCAGCGCGTCGGCGATCGTCTGCGCCTTCGCCTCCGTCCGGTTCGCCACCAGGATCATCGTGGCTCCCTGCTGAATCAGGTGGCGCGCGGTCAGGTCGCTCATCTTGCCCGCACCCACGATCAACACCGTCTTGCCGGCTAGTGAGCCAAAGATCTTGCGCGCCAGCTCGGCAGCTACCGATGCCACCGAAACGGTCGTGTTGCCGATCTGCGTCTCCGTGCGCACCCGCTTGGCTACCGTGAACGCCCGTTGCAGCAACGGGTCGAGCATGGTCTTTACCGCGCCCACCTCGCGGCCCACCGTCCACGACTGCTTCACCTGTCCCAGAATCTGCGGCTCGCCCACCACCATCGAATCCAGCGAACTGGCCACGCGGAACAGGTGCCGAATCGCTTCGCGCTCGTGGTACTCGTACACGTGCGGCTCAATGTCGGTGGCTCGGATCTGCAGGTACTCGTTCAGAAACCGAATCACGTTCAGCTTCAGCTCTGGACGCCCGGCCCGAATCGCGTCGACCTCCAGATCGTCATCGAGTCCGTCCTGAACCGTCAAAATCTCTACACGATTGCAGGTGGAAAGAATCAGCGCTTCGCGAATGCCCGGCTGATCGGCCAGCGTCCGCGTCGCGTCGGCCAGCTTGTGCGAAGGAATGGCCAGCCGCTCACGCACCGCGATCGGGGCCGTAGTGTGATTCACCCCCAATAGCAGCAGCTTGGAGCTCTGCACCACCGGCGGCACCGCGTTTTCCATCTTCAAGTCACTCATGGCGTCTTGAACCTATGCACCGCGGACAACGAGTTCGCAGCCCAAACCGCAATCATCACCAGGAACACAAAGCTGGACAGGTAAACCGCCCGCTTTCCGCGCAAGCCACTGTTGTTGCGGATGTAGATCATCAGCACATACGCAATCCACATCGCGAACGAAAGCAGCACCTTCGGATCTGCGAAGAAGGCCAGGCCGATGGTCTGCAGCGCCAGCACCGATCCGATCAGCAGCCCCGCCGTCATGCAGGGCAGGCCAAAACGGAGCGAGTTCACGCCAATCTGGTCCAGCGTCTCCAGTGGGGGTAGCCAGCCGCGCTTAGATTCCGCGCGCTTCTGCTTCAGGCGCCGCTCCTGGATGAGGTAGAGCAGGCTCGCAATTAGCGAGAGGAACATGGCCGCGTACGCCGCCAACAGCAGCGCAATGTGCAGCAGAATCCATCCTGTCCTCACCAGCGGGTAAGCGATTCGCTCATGTCCGGGGTGGAACGCCGGAACGATCGCCATCAGAACCACAATCGGCAACAGAAAGATGCCAAACGAAACGGTCCGGTAGCGCGCTGCGAGGATTAGAAATCCGACCGCCAGCAACAGGCCAAGCATCGAAAGCGTCTCGTGCGTATCGACCGGAAGCGCCCGGTGCGCCGCATAAAGCGTCTCTGTGATGGAAACAAAATGGAAGAACGCCCCGGCCATCGCCGCTGGCAGTGCGATATGCCGCCAGCGTGGGCGGTTATAGAGGGCAGCCGGCAGTACCGCCAATGCGGCAACGCCGTAAAGAATCACCGCAAGTCGTAGCCAAAGCAGGGTCATACTCGTTTTCGCACGTTGAATCTGGGCGAAAATCCAGTATATCTGCAATCCCCAGCCAGTTTGTGACCACGCTCACAGACCGAACATCGTTCAGCGTCAACGCCCCGTCCATTGCATCACGATGAATGCCAGCCAGCCCACTGCGACCCAGCAAAGAAGGGAGACTGCTAAGAGAATTGTCAGTCGTAAAATTTTCTTCGCGCTTAGCTCTCGCAACAGATCGAGGATCTGCTGAACCCCTGGCATGGGTCCGCGATGTGTGGACGCATTAGATAACCAGATGTTTGGATTCTTGGTCATCGATACCCTCTCATCGAATACCAGAGAAGCTGCTCAGCAACTGGAAAGGCCCAATACTACACCCGAGATGCACTCAGGGAACACATCCCAAAGGACTTAAGACACCTGTTTGCTGGAATCGTACGCCACCGATTGCTCCAGATACGTCTGCAACCTGGCCTCAATCAGCGAAATTGGCAGCAAAAACGGCCGATCCAGAATCTCAATCGCCAACTTTCCGCCTGCGTACGTGTATTTCGCGGTGACCCCGTCCTTGGTGAGCGTTCCGGTAGTTCCGCTCAACTCGATGCCATTGCTACGCAGACGCTGGGTGGCCGCTGCAAACTGTTGGTCCGACATGGGAATCTCGATCACCCTGCCAGTGTAGGGGTAGCCGAAGTTTTGGCCAAGCGTCTGCGATATTCTGGGCGTTCAGATACCATTCCGTTACTAAGAGTGCATCACCATGTCCACCGAAACAGTGGGAGCAGCAAGCGACCGCGACCTTACCCCCGTCATGCGCCAGTATCGCGCCGCTAAGGATGCCCATCCTGATGCGCTGGTCTTCTTCCGCCTCGGTGATTTCTACGAGCTCTTCTATGAGGACGCGCTGATCGCCTCGCGCGAGCTGCAGCTTACCCTCACCTCACGCGACAAAACCCGCTCCGTTCCCATGTGCGGCGTCCCTTATCACTCCGCCGGAAACTATCTGCAGCGCCTCCTCCGCAAGGGCTATCGCGTCGCCCTCTGCGAGCAGATGGAAGACCCCAAGACTGCCAAGACGATCGTTCGCCGCGAGGTTACGCGCGTCCTCACGCCGGGCACCGCGGTCGACGCCGGGCTGGACGCCAGCGAAAGCCAGTGGCTCGCGAGCATAGCCGCCGTCGGCACCGGCCCGTCCACAGCAGTAGGGGTGGCAG
>JBAULP010000121.1:0-7061 GCA_049578265.1 Acidobacteriaceae bacterium | reverse complement strand
GGCCCTGCGGGACGGGGCGGTTGGAGTAGAAGTTGTCGGTGGGGATGGGGTTGTAGGTGCCGGCGCGCCAGTCGAGGAGGGGGCCGGGGGTGTTGGCTACGAGGGGGGTGGGGTGGCGGAAGACTTGTTTTAAGAGGGCTACTTCCTCGTGGTTGTTGGGGGTGACTTCGCCGTTGGGGAGGCGGGGGGAGTGGAGTCGGCTGCGGAGGTGGGCGGTGAGGAGGGCGGTGATGATCCAGAGGATGGTGAGGGCGGCGGCTAGTTGCAGGCGTGCGGTGCGGGGGCGTGCTGCTGGGTGGGATTGGAGGTAGGTGTGGAGGTGCGCGGCTAGCCAGATGGCTACTAGCGCGGAGAGGGGGGCGTAGGCCGGGGCCATGTAGTGGGGCAGGCGGGTTTGGACGCAGGAGAAGAAGAGGATCTGGACGATGGCGAAGACGGCGAAGGGGCGGAGGGGGCGGAGGGTTGGGTTGCGGAAGGCGGCGTAGAGGGCGACGGGGTAGGCGAGGACCCAGGGTGGGGCGGAGAAGAGGAGAACTCGGGCGTAGTACCACCAGGGGGTGAGGTGGCCGTCGAACTGATAGGCTACGCGGCCGAGGACGTGGAGGCCGAGGTACTGCTTGACGAAGACCTGGCCGAAGCGGTGCAGCATGTAGAGGTGCCAGGGGAGGGTTAGGGCGAGGAAGAGAAGGAAGCCGTAGAAGAAGTGGGCGCGGGCGCGGCGGCGGAGGTTCGCGTCGAGGAGGAGGAGAGCGAGGAGGGTGAATAGGAGGGTTCCGCTGGCGGCGCCCTTGCTCATGAGGGCGATGGCGAAGCCGGTCCAGAAGAGGTACCAGCCGTGGGTTGGGGCGGTGCTGGGTTGCTCGGAGGGTTGGAGGAGGTTGGCCAGGCCTATGAGGGCGAGGAAGGAGCCGAGCGAGAGGAGGGTGTCGGTTTCGCCTACGCGGGCTACGTGGAGGAAGCCGAAGGTGGAGAGAAGGATGAAGGTGGAGAGCCAGGCGGTGAGGAGTTGCGGGCGTGCGGTGCGGGGGAGAGGCGGACCCCAGGGGCTAAAGCCTCCTTTTCGGGAGGAACTATGAGACCCGGCCCTGAAGGGTCGGGGTACCTGGGGGTCGTCGGTCAGGGGAGCGGTTTCGCGGTTGGTGGTGAGGCGGTTCGTTGCGCGGAGGAGCCATGCGTGGAGGACGGTGACGAGGGTGATGGCGGAGAGGGCGGAGCCCAGGCGGGCGGTGAACTCGGAGACGCCGAAGAGGCGGAAGAAGAGAGCGGTGATCCAGTAGGTGAGGGGCGGTTTGTCGATCCAGACGAGGGTGTTCCAGTGGGGGATGAGCCAGCCGGATTGGAGCATCTCGCGGGAGACCTGGGCGTAGATGCCTTCGTCCCAGTCGGTGAGGCGGTTGTGGCCGAGGAGGGTGAGGATGACGAGGGCGGCGAGGGCTGCGGCGAGGGTGGTGGAGATGAAGGCCTGGCGTTGGGTTAGGGTGCGCGAGGTTAGAGGTTCGGGTTCTCGCTCTGGGGGCATAGGAACAACATACTCGATGGCGGGGACTGCGGGTTTCTCCGCTGCGGCCTGCGGCCTTCGGTCGAGAGGACAGGGTTTTGTGGCGGGGGGCTGGGTTGGAGTTTGGGTGAGATGTTGCGTTGGGGGCGATAGACTTAGCGGGTGATCGTTGAGACAGGTGCGATGGAGCGGCGGGGGGATAAGAGGCGGTGGTTTGAGCGCGCGTGGGTGATCTTTGCGGTGGGGTTTGCGCTGCGGGTGGTGGTGATTCTGGTGGGGCATACGTACCGGATTCGGACGTCGCAGGGGAACTTTGATTTTGGGTTTGAGGCGGGGAGGATTGCGCGGGCGCTGGTGACGGGGCATGGGTATGCGGACCCGTTCAACGGGGTGTCGGGGCCTACGGCGTGGCTGCCGCCGGTGTATCCGCTGCTGATGGCGGCGGCGTTCAAGGTGTTTGGGGTGTACACGCGGGCGGCGGCGCTGGCGCTGATGGTGGTGGATAGCGCGTTCTCGGCGGCGATTGCTCCGGCGGCGTATGAGATTGCGGCGCGGTGCTTTGATGCTCGGGGGATTGCGCGGAGGGGATCGAGGCTGGCGGCGCCGGTGGCGGTTTGGTCGGCGTGGATGTGGGCGGTGTATCCGGCGGCGTTGCAGTATGCGGTGCATTGGATCTGGGAGATGTCGGTTACGGCTTGTCTGTTTGCGTGGGCGATTGTGGTGGTGTTGCGGTTGCGTGGGGTCGGTGAGGTGAAGCAGACCTCGGGGGCTAAAGCCCCCTTTTCGAAAGAGCCTATGAGACCCGACCCTGAAGGGCCGGGCTACCCGGGAGTTGGCGGTGGTGAGTGGCGAGCGGGGAGCGGATTTGCGCTTTGGTTTGTGTTGGGGGTGTTGTGGGGGTTGATTGCGCTGTCGAATGCTTCGCTGCTGCTTTGTTTGCCGGCGATGATGATTTGGGTGGCTTGGCCGGAGTTTTCACCCCAGCGGGCAAAGAACGCCCGCCGGGGACCCCGATTGAGGAAGAGAAGCCTGGGGCGTGGGACGTTGGTGGGGGCGTTGCTTACTTGTGTGGCGTTTGCTGCGGTGTTGGCGCCCTGGGTGGTGCGGAATGAACGCGTGATGGGTGCTCCGGTGTTGACGCGCGATAACTTTGGCGTGGAGCTGTATGAGTCTACGCTGGAGAGCAATGATGGGTTTCCGTGGGGGACGACCGTGCCGCTGTGGACGGGCGATCGGGTGTACCAGGAGTATGTGCGGTTGGGGGAGATTCGGTTTGCGAAGATGCGCGGGGAGGAGGCGCGGGCGCGGATTGAGGCGCGGCCAGGGCGGATTGCGAAGTGGACGCTGGATCGGTTTTTGTTTTTCTGGGATGGGACGCCGCATGCGGTGAATGGACATCGGGCGCGGGAGTATCTGCGGCAGTTGAGCTACAGCTTTTTGAGCTTGTGCGGGTTGCTGGGGCTGGGGTTGATGCTGCGGCGGCGCGTTGTGGGGGCGGGATTGTTTGCGGCGATCTTTTTGCTGCTGCCGCTGCCATACTATCTGGTGACGGTGCAGCCGCGGTTTCGGCATCCGATGGAGCCGCTGATTGCGGTGCTGGCGGTTTATCTTTTCCGGTCGACGGAGAAGAAGACAGTAGAGCAGTAGTGAGTAGACAGTAGAAAGAGCAAAGGCGATGGAGATGCGGGAAGTGTTGGTGACGGGGGCGTCAGGATTCTTTGGCGGTGTGCTGAAGCGGCGGCTGCTGGCGGAGGGATTTGCGGTTACGAATATTGATCTGGTTCGCGATGAAGATGCTGGTGCGGAGGGGCTGACCAGCGTGCAGGGAGATATTCGCGATGCTGGGTTGCTGGCGCGGTTGTTTACGGAGCATCAGTTTGTGGCGGTGTTTCATTGCGCGGCGATGCTGGCGCATGACGTGAAAGACGAGACGATGCTTTGGACCAGCAACGTGGATGGGACGCGGCTGGTGGCAGAGGCGGCCATTGCGGCGGGCGTGATGAAGATGGTGAACATCTCGTCGAATTGTTTGTGGGCGGAGGGGTTTGGACGGCCGGTGACGGAGGACGATGTGCCGGCGCCGGTGGAGTTGTATGGGCGGTCGAAGCTGCAGGCGGAGAAGGAGCTTGCGGCGCTGCTGGAGAAGCGGCCGGAGTTTAAGGTTGTCACGCTGCGGTGTCCTACGATTATTGATAGCGGGCGGCTGGGGTTGCTGGCGATTCTGTTTGAGTTTATTGAGGATGGGAAAAAAGTTTGGGTGGTGGGGGATGGGTCGAGCCGGTATCAGTTTATTTATGCGCAGGATCTGGCTACGGCTTGTCTGCTTTGTTTGAAGTATGAGGAGTCGAACTTATTTCATATTGGTTCGGATGATGTTCCGACGATGCGTGGGATGTATGAGAGTGTGATTCGTGCGGCGGGGAGTAAGGCTCGCGTTGCGTCGCTGCCGCGGCGACCTACGATTGCGATGATGAAGCTGTCGCACAAGTTAAATATTTCTCCGCTGGGGCCTTATCACTATCGGATGATTGCGGAGAGCTTTGTGTTTGATACGCAGCGGATTCGCGCGGAGTTGGGGTGGACGCCTACGCTTACGAATGAAGAGATGATGCTGCGCGCGTTTTCGTACTATAGCGAGAATCGAAAGGCGATTCATGCGCGGACGGATGTGTCGGCGCACTCGAAGGCTGCGCCGATGGGTGTGATTCGGCTGTTGAAGTGGCTGTCGTAGAGAGCAGACAGTAGTGAGTAGACAGTAGTGAGTAGACAGTAGTGAGTAGACAGTAGTGAAAGGCGAGGGACAGATGGGACCTAGGATTTTGGTGCAGCGGTTGTTGGCTTCGGCGCAGATGCCTCGGTATGCGCATGCTAAGGCTTATGGGGATTTGGCGGCGGACTTGTTTGCTGCTGAGGCGGCGGTGTTGGCGCCGGTGGGTGAGGCTGGGTCTACGCAGGCGGTGCGGACGGGGTTGGCGATGGAGTTGCCTTCTACGCATGGAGCGTTGGTGGAGGATCGGTCAGGGTTGGCGGTGCGGGGGATTACTACGCTGGCGGGCGTGATTGATCCGGGGTATCGCGGGGAGTTGAAGATTGTGTTGACGAATTTGACGAGCGAGCCGCAGATGGTGGCGCCGGGACATCGGATTGCGCAGTTGAGAATTGTGCAGCGGATACAGGCTACGTTTGAGGAGACCGATACGTTGGCGGAGGCGCCTCGCGGAGATGCTGGGTTTGGTTCTACGGGGACGTAGGAGGTGTCAGTTCTCGGTTCTCGGTTCTCGGTTGTCAGTTCTCAGTTGTCAGTTCTCGGTTCTCGGTTGTTAGTTCTCAGTTGTTGGTGGTCGGCGGGGTTTTGGGTTTGGTTCTGCGGGGATGTAGAAGAGCGTGGGTGTGGGCGCGAGGGTGCATACGTTTGGGCGGTGGGGCTGGGATGCAAAAAGTGTGTTCGCGCTGAATTAATTTTTCGCGTGATGCGAGTGATTCAATTCATCGAAACGCAAAGAATTCAGGGAACCGTTGTGAAGGCGATCGCGTATTCCTATTCACAACGAGCTTCTCTGAACCATGGCGGAGATCCTCAACCATTCAGTGATACGGAGCATCTCCCATGCGTTCCCTCGTTCTTGCCTTAGCCTTTGCTGCGCCAGTTTGCGCAGTTGCTGCCACCCCAACCATGATCCCAACGCCGACGTATGCGACTGCAGTGAGCCACGCACGTCACGCCAAGCAGGACGTTGTTTATATGACGTTCGTGAACTACACGGTGCAGGACCGCGAGATCCTCATCGGAGACAAAGAGTACAAGATTCCCTTCTTCACAACGATGCACGTGTATGCGCCGGTTGGAAGTCCTGTGTTTGTGTACAGCGAGACGAATTCGAGTGTGCATGGACAGGAGCTGATGCGGGTGTCGTCGAATGATGCGAACAAGAGCATCTTTCTGAAGTAGGTACCGGTTGTTGAGCGGCGGGCGGATGGTTTCCCGCCGCTGGCGGGCGCGGCGTTCGATGCGGGCAGATGCGGCGCTCTATACTGAAAGCAGATGCCTGAGGAACCCTTCCATGTTGCTGACGCTGAACGAGAGGCAAGTCTCTCACCGGCGGCGGTAGCGGCGGGAACTTCGGGGCTGACTGCGGTAGAGGCGCCCGGTCGCAGGGGATTTCGCAGCGACCAGGTGTGGAGCTACTTTGGGCCGGCGTTTGTAGCGTCGGTTGCGTATATCGATCCCGGAAATTTTTCGACGAACATCCTGGGCGGAAGCCAGTTTGGCTATCGGCTGCTGTGGGTGTTGCTGTGGTCGAATGTGATGGCGATCCTGATTCAATACCTGGCGGCGAAGCTAGGGATTGTGACCGGGCTGACGCTGCCGCAGAATTGCCGCAAACATTTTTCGAAGCGGGCGAGCCTGGCGCTTTGGGTGTGCGCGGAGATTGCGGCGGTGGCGACGGACCTGGCGGAGTTTCTGGGCGCGGCGCTGGGGCTGGATCTGCTGATTGGGCCGGCGCTGATGGCGCATGGATTGTCGCTGACGGCGGGGATGTTTGTGTCGGCGATGATTGCGACGGTGGCGGTGTTTGGGATCCTGGCGCTGGACCTGATGGGGTTCCAGTGGCTGGAGCGCGGCATCATGATGTTCGTTGGGGTGATTGGGCTGTGCTACGGGTTTGAGGTGTTCCTGGTGCATCCGGACTGGCATCGCGCGTTTGTGGCGACGATTCTGCCGACGTTCGATCTGCAGAGTTCGTTTGCGCTGCATGGGAGCGTGTTTATCGCGGTGGGGATGCTGGGCGCGACGGTGATGCCGCATGTGATTTATCTGCACTCGGCGCTGGTGCAGCCGAGGTTGAATGAGTTGCAGCCGACGGGCAAGCAGGCGAAGCCGAAGATCCTGCGGAAGTTCTTGAAGTTTGAGCTGGTGGACGTGTTTGTTGCGATGAATGGGGCGTGGCTGATTAACTCCGCGATGATTGTGATGGCGGCGGTGGTGATGTTCAAGGGCCCGCACTATTATCCGACGATCCAGGATGCGTTCCATACGCTGGGGCCGCTGCTGGGGCGCGGCGCGGCGGTGGTGTTTGCGGTGGCGCTGCTGTGCTCGGGTCTGTCGAGCTCTACGGTAGGCGTGATGGCCGGGCAGGTGATTATTGAGGGATTTCTGGATATCAAGTTCCCGATTTTTCTGCGGCGTTTTATTACGGTGATTCCGGCGCTGATTGTGATCGGGATTGGAAGCGATCCGCTGAAGATCTTGAATGACTCGCAGGTGCTGCTGAGCTTTACGCTGCCGGCGGCGCTGATTCCGCTGCTGCTGCTGACGAATAAGGCGAAGGTGATGGGCGAGTTTAAGAGCGCGCTGCAGATGCGGATGGCGGGGTGGACGGTGGCGGGAATTATTCTGGCGCTGAACGCGGTGCTGCTGGTGCAGATGGCGATGAGTTGAAGGCAGGGGATAGAAGGCAGGGGATAGAGGGTAGAGGATAGAGGATAGAGGATAGAGTGTAGAGGAAAGCGAAAAGGCTCGCCGGTGGCGAGCCTTTTCGTTGCGGTGGGGTGGGGATTAGTG
>JBAULP010000120.1:0-19822 GCA_049578265.1 Acidobacteriaceae bacterium | reverse complement strand
GGTCCGCTCTATCCCGCGGTGGCACCGCCATCGACGCCGTAGAAGCCGCCGTCACCATCATGGAAGACGACGACACCTTCGACGCCGGCCGCGGCTCCTTCCTCACCCGCGACGGCCGCGTCCAGCTCGACGCCCTCCTCATGAACGGCGCCGACCTCCGCACGGGAGGTGTCGCGTGCGTCGAGCGCCTCCGCAACCCCATCCAGGCCGCCCGCCTCGTCCTCGAAAAATCCCCCCACGTCTACTTTGTAGGCACCGGCGCCGAGCGCTTCGCCACCCAGAACGGCATGCGCCTCGTCGACAACACCGAGCTCATCGTTCCCCGCGAGCGCGACCGCCTCATGGCCTTCCAGCGCGCCGAAGCCGCCGGCCATCCCGACACCACCTTTAGCGGCAGCGCCGTCGATCAAACCGCCCTTGAAGCCGAAGTCTCCGCCACCCTCCCCGAAGAACTTCGCGTCGAAGACCCCACTCTCCACTCCCACGACACCGTAGGCGCGGTCGCCCTCGACAAGCACGGCAACCTCGCCGCCGGAACCTCCACCGGAGGCACCCTCAGCAAGGCCCCCGGCCGCGTCGGCGACAGCTCCCTCATCGGCTGCGGCTGCTACGCCGACAACCTCTCCGCCGCCGTCTCCCTCACCGGCTGGGGCGAACCCATCATGAAGCTCGTCCTCGGCAAGTGGGCCGTCGATCGCGTAGCCGCCGGAGCGAGCCCACAAACCGCTGCCACATCCGCCATCGACTACCTCTTCACCCGCCTCGGCGGCCACGGCGGCATCATCCTCCTCGGTCCCGACGGCCGCCTCGGCATCGCTCACAACACCCCGCGCATGGCCTGGGGCATCGCCACCGCCGAAGGCCAGCAACTCGGCATCACCCGCAACATCTAACCATCCAACACCCATGCCCGAACTCTTCACCAACACGGAAGACCTCGAGCAGCAGGAACGCCGGCCCCTCACCCCCGAGCAGGCCGACAAGCTCCCCCACGTCCATCGCCTGCTCCTCGGTTACTACGGCGAACCCAAACCCCGCGAGCCCTGGGACCCCCTCACCCAACTCATCTACTCACTCCTCGCCTCCCGCACCAAGACCCCTACCTCCGACCAGGTCATGCGCGACCTCGAGCGCGCCTTCCACGCCGGCCCCGGCAACTGGGAGCCCGTCCGCGACGCCTCCATCGCCGACATCGAGCGCGCCATCGCCATCGTCACCTTCCCCGAACAAAAAGCCCTCCGCCTCAAAGCCCTCCTCGAGCAGATCACCGCCCGCGTCGGCACCCTCACCCTCGACTTCCTCGCCAAGTACCGCACCGAAAAAATCCGCACATGGCTCGAGCAGTTCGAAGGCGTCGGCAATCAAGTCTCCGCAGCCGTCGTCAACTTCTCCACCCTCCGCCGCCGCGCGCTCTGCATCGACGCCAACCATCTCCGCGTCGCCCAGCGCCTCTGCCTAACCCCCCGCGCCGACGCGGCCACCACCGAAGAGCGCCTCATGCGCCTCGTCCCCGAAACCTGGGACGCCGCCATGCTCGACCAGCACCACTCCCTCATCAAGCTCCACGCCCAAACCCTCTGCACCTTCGCCGACCCCAAGTGCGAAAACTGCCCCCTGCTGAAGATCTGTCCCACCGGAGAACGCAACCTCGCCGAGCTCAAGCTCACCGCGAACTAGCGCCCCGAATCTTTCGCCTCCGCGCAACTCACCTTTCCCTTCGCATCTAGCGTGCACGCGCATCCAGACCACCCCGGACGAGCCGCGCTGCACGCATCCTTCGACAGCTTCGTCTCATGCAAACGATCCAGCGCCACAATCAGATACTCCCGATCACCAACTTGATCGGCCTTCGCATCATCGATGTCATCCTGGTCTCGATCGGTCTCCTTCATACTCTTATCTTCCAGATCGATCGCAGTCTCAAGACCAGCGCGCGCCCCATACAAATCGCCACAGCGCAGCGCAGCCCGGCCCATACTCTCTACGTGGAAGTATTCGTCGGCGGACGAGTTCGCAGACGCCCTCGTAAACGAGTTCTCGGCCTCGCATTCATCGCCCGCACGTTCCTGTGCCTGCCCCAACTCATCCCAGTTCCGCTTCGACGGAACCAGCGACACCGCCGTCAGGCATGCACCCACATCAGCCTTCGCATCGTTCTTCGTTTGATCCTCCGTACATCGCCGGCCCCATGCGCTCGCATTTTGCGGATCAAGCCGTAAGACCCGCTGAATCTGTAACAGCCCATCGTTTCCCCACGCAGCCTTTTGCAGAGCCAACTGCGCCACCGATTGACGAACAACATCCGGCATCTGCATCGTGGCCGCATCCATCTTCGACCACCGCGAAGCCAGCATCAGCCAGCTAACAAATAGCAGTGGGAGACTCAGGACACCGACACCCAGCACCCACCACGCCTTGTGCACACCGTCACCTCGCCGTAAGGATTTTAAGGTTGCCCAAGTATACGGAGCTCCAGAATTTGCGCAAGATGATCCCCCATACATCCCGAGCGCGACTTCACCGCTCTACACTACTAATGATGGATTTCCAAACGCTCTCCGACAACTTCACGATCCCCGGCGTCCTCACCTTCTCGCGCACGGAAAAGGGCCTCATCCGAGCCTCGGTCACCTCATCCGCCTGCACTGCTGAGCTCTACCTGCAGGGCGCGCATCTCACCCAGTGGCAGCCTTCTGGCGCCAAGCCCGTGCTCTTCCTCTCCGACCGCTCGCTCTTCGAGCCGGGCAAGGCGATCCGCGGCGGCGTCCCCATCATTTTCCCTTGGTTCGGCAGCCGCACCGCCTCCCCGGAAAACCCGCGCACCGACGGCCCCTCCCACGGCTTCGCCCGCACCGCCGACTGGACCCTCGCCTTCGCCGCCATCGCCGGCAACGACCTTCACCTCACCCTCACTCTGGGCCCGTCCGAAACCAGCCGCTCCCTTGGGTACGATCACTTCAAGCTCCTCTATCAAATCACCCTCGGCCCCGAGCTCCGCCTCCAACTCACCGTCATCAACGAAGGAACCGCACCCTTCCACTTCGAGGACGCTCTGCACTCCTACTTCTCCGTCTGCGACGCCCGGAAGATCTCCATCGTCGGACTCTCCGACACCGATTACCTCGACAAGACCGAGAACTTCAAACGCAAGTACCAAAGCGATCCGGTCCTGATGCTCACCGGCGAAACCGATCGCCCCTACTTCAACACAGAAGTCTCCGTAAACATCGACGACCCCGTCTATAACCGCCGCATCACCATCGATAAATCCAACTCCAAGACCACGGTCGTCTGGAATCCCTGGGCCGAAGCCTGCGCCAAACTTCCTGACATGTCTCCTGACGGCTGGCGCTCCATGGTCTGCATCGAAACCGCCAATGTCGCCACCGACGCCATCACCCTCGGCCCTGGAGAAAAGCACATCCTCGAGGCCCACATCTTCGCCCAGAACTTCGCGCCTGCCTTCTGTTCGAAATGACCCTCATCCTCGCCTCTGCCTCTCCCCGCCGCCGCGACCTCCTCGTTCAGGCCGGCATCCGCTTCGATGTCCTTCCCGCCGACATCGACGAAACGCGCCGCCCCAACGAAACCCCCACCGCCTACGTTCAGCGCCTCGCCCTCGAAAAGGCTCGGGCCATCCTCGCCCTCCATCCAAAAGCCACCGTCCTCGGCGCCGACACCACCGTCGTCGCCCATCACGAAATCCTCAACAAACCGACAGACCTTTCCGACGCCGAGCGCATGCTCCGCTCCCTCTCCAACGCCGTCCACCAGGTCCACACCGGCATCGCTCTCGTCACCTCCACCACCCAGCTCACCCACGTAGAAACCACCAGCGTCTACTTCTCCTCCATCCCCGAAGACGAACTGACCCACTACCTCTCCACCAGCGACTCCCTCGACAAAGCCGGCGCCTACGGCATCCAAGGCTATGCCGCCCGCTGGATCCCCCGCATCGAGGGCGACTTCTTCAACGTAATGGGCCTGCCCATAGCCGCAGTCACGCGCCTCCTCCACGGAACCCACTCCCTCTAGGCAGGTTCGCCGTTCGACCCGTCCCAGCGCTAAGCCCCTCTCAACCAGGTACCCCGAGACTCTGGCAGCCAGGTACCCGATCCCGTCGCAACCAGGTACCCCGAGGCTTTAGCCTCGGGTCTCTTAGGCTCAGCCGAAGAAAGGGCTTCAGCCCTGAGGTTTGCTTTCGCTCCCGCTCCAGCCGTCGCTCCATGGATGCGCCGACCAAGATTCCGCAAACGACGATCCCGCAAACACCGCCTAAATCCCCGCAAGAACCCCCGCAATCAGCGCCGTCCGCTCCACCAGCCTCTCCACCACCACATGTTCGTGCGCCGCATGAGCCCCCGCCCCCACAGCGCCCATCCCATCCAGCGTCGCCACCCCCAACGCCGCCGTGAAATTCCCATCCGACCCCCCACCGGTCGCCGCCTCTTCCAACTCCACACCCATCTCCCCAGCCAACTTTCTCGCCAAGTGAAACAGCGCCACCGTCCCGGCCTTCCGCTCCATCGGCGGCCGATTAATCCCTCCCGTCACCGTCAATCTGCAAGCCTTATCCGTAACCTTCAGCCCCCGAAACATCCGCTCCACGCGCGCTGCATCGCTCGCCTTCGCAATCCGCACATCCACCTCCGCCACGCACTCCGCCGCCACCACATTCGACCGCGTCCCCCCCGCAATCACCCCCACATTCACCGTCAACCCCTTGCTCAAATCCGTAAATCCCGACACAGTCTCCACCAGCCGCGCCATCTCCAAAACCGCCGAGTGCCCACTCCCAAAATCCACCCCCGCATGCGACCCCACGCCCTGCACCCGCAACTCATAGTTCCCCACACCCTTCCGCGCCGTCTTGTAGGCCAAGCCCTGCGCCGGCTCCAGCACCAGCACCGCCGCACACTCCGCTGCCACCTTCTCCGTAATCGCCCTTGAAACCGGACTTCCCACCTCTTCCTCGCTCACCAGCAGCAGCGTCACCGGCCTCGCCGCCCCCAACTCCCCAAGCGCCGCCACCGCCTCCAGCGCCATCACCACCCCGGCCTTCATGTCCACCACCCCCGGCCCCCAAAACTTCCCCTCCGCCTCCCGCCAAGGCATCTTCGCCAGTGTCCCCATCGGCCAAACCGTATCCAGATGCCCCAGCATCAGCACCCTCCTGCGCTTAGTCCCCGCCGGCCCAAACCGCAGCTCAAGCACATCCCCAAACGTCTTCTGTCGATGCCGCTTCACCTTCCCACCCAACTCCTCCGCCCATCCCACAACCAACGCCCCCGCCCGATCCACCGCCGCCTTATCCTCGCTAGGCGACTCAATCTCCACCAACTCCCGCAAACGGCTCTTCAAACGCCTCTCACTCGCCCGAACTACGCGCTCCAAATCGGCCATCGTCATGGCAATACCCTACCGCTTCCACTCCCATTTCGCACCCCAAACCCCGCATCCACTGCAGCACCTGTGGCAAATTTGCCACACCTAACCTCACAATTTCCGGTATAACCTTGCCTTTGCACCCACTCTGCGAGAGATCCGCCTGTCCAGCCATCCCCAATTCGAGCAGACGATCCACACCCCCCTCGACTTCCACGGCATAGGTCTACACTCCGGCGCCGCCGTCTCCATCCGCCTCATTCCGGCACCCGCCGGCTCAGGCATCGTCTTCCGCCGCTCCGACCTCGACAACTTCGAGATCCCCGCCACCGGCCGCAACGTCGCTCGCGTCTCTTACGCCACCTCCCTCATGCGCCAGGGCGTCCTCATCCAAACCACCGAGCACCTCCTCTCCGCCCTCATCGGCCTCGGCGTCGACAACGTCATCGTTGAAATCGACAACCTCGAAGTTCCCATCCTCGACGGCAGCTCCCTACCCTACGTCTCGGCCATCCTCGCCACCGGCCTTAAGCGCCAGCGCCGCAAGCGTGAGTACCTCCGCATCCTCAAGCCCATCGAAGTCCGCGAGCCTTCGCCCTCTGGCGACAAGTTCATCGGCATCTATCCCGGCGACGGCTACTCCATCCACTACGCCATCGACTTCCCCGAACCCATCGGCCGCGACACCTTCATCGGTGACCTCGAAGCCGGAGCCTACGCCGACCTCATCGCCCCCGCCCGCACCTTCGGCTTCAAAGAAGACGAGCCCATGCTCCGCAACATGGGCCTCATCCGCGGAGTATCCGACGACTCCGCCATCATCGTTACCCGCTCCACCTCAGCCCAGCCCGGCACCATCCTCAATGGCCCGCTTCGCTTCCCCGACGAGTTCGTTCGCCACAAGGTCCTCGACCTCATCGGCGACCTCGCCCTTGCCGGCCGCCGCATCTGGGGCCGCGTAGTAGCCGAGCGCGCCGGCCACGCCATGCACACCGCTCTCGTCCAGCGCCTCCTCCACGACCGCTCCGCCTGGGAGCTAGCCCACCGCTGCGAGACCCCAACCTCAATCGCAGCCCCCATCCATCCCAAGTCCTCAGTCCTCTCCCCATCAACCTCCACCCTCCAAACCGTCCACGCCTAAACCGGATCCCCCACCACCACAGAGCAGCCCCAACACCTCCCAACGCACAACTGAGAACGGACAACTGAGAACTGACAACTGACAACTCCCGTCCCATGACTGCCGCCATAGCCCTAGGCTCGAACCTCCCCTCCACCTTCGGCCCTCCCGAGTCCAACCTCCGCGAAGCCCTCCGTCGCCTCGCCTCTCTCGGCCACACCACCGCCGTCTCCAGCTTCCACGCCACCGACCCCGTCGGCTACCTCGACCAGCCGCGCTTCCTCAACGCCGCCGCCCTCCACGAAACCAGCCTCTCCCCTCTCGACCTCCTCCACCAACTCCTCGCCATCGAGCACGCCATGGGTCGCGACCGCTCCACCGCTCCACCCAAAGGCCCCCGCATCATCGACCTCGATCTTCTTCTCTACTACGACGATGCTGGCAACCCCGCCACTCTCTCCACGCCCGAGCTAACCCTCCCCCATCCCGCTCTCCACGAACGCCGCTTCGTCCTCGCTCCCCTCGCCGAAATCGCACCGGACCTTCAACACCCCACCTTCCACCGCTCTATCGCCGATCTCCTCACCCGTATCCCCCAATAGAAAAGCCCTGGCCAAACCTCGCCTAGGGCAATTCATCATCCATGACTGCATCTATCGCAGACTCACCACCGTGTCCCGTCCGTTCGCGTCGCGATACTCCACCGTCTTTCCGGTCATCGTCGTTACCTTCGCTCCCGTATCAGCCATAGAAAACGCAGGCTGATCAGCGTCCATCAGGCAAGCAAGATACGCGATGCAGTGCATCTCCATAGGCGTCCCCACCCGGTCCCCCCGCTGCACCAGCGTCACATACATCGGAGCGTTGTAGTTCTGCAGCAGCACATCGTTCGAGTAATTAATCAGCACCTGCGCGCCCGCCTCCTTCACCCCGTCGCGCATCACCGACCCCAACGGATCCCGCACATACAACCGCTCCCGGTTCCAAACCACAAACACCACCGCCACCAACACCAACAACAAAATCCACTTCTTCACAAAACCTCCCAAACAAGCACCAACTCAAAACCAACAACAACCGAGAACCGAGAACCGAGAACCGAGAACCGAGAACTGAGAACTGAGAACTGAGAAGCTATTTAAACTTACCCCTTCTTCTCCTCGTGATACTCCTGCTCCGAATTAATCCCCCACACCGCATCTTTATCGACATACCCCGCCGCGATCCCATCCACCACCGCCATCGCCGTCAACATCGAGTGGTCCTGGTTGTTGTACTTGTGCATCCCATTCCTTCCTACCAGATACAAATTCTCAAACTGATCCACCCACTCCCGCAGCTCTTCAAATCGGTTATATGTCCCAAAGTACGCCGGATACGTCTTCGGCACCCGCACCACATGCGCATCCAGCACCTCCTTCGTCTTCAAGATTCCAATCTTCTCCAACTCCCCCGCCGCAAACTTCTTCAACTCCTCATCCGGCATCGACCACAGCGCATCGCTCTCGTAGCAGAAATACTCCAGCCCAATCCATACCTTCGTCGGATCACTCACCATGTAAGGGCTCCAGTTATTAAAAATCTGCAGCCGCCCCAACAGCACATCCGGCTCCTGGATATAAATCCACGTGTCCTTGATCAGCGTCTTGTCCGACTCCGCAACATCCAGCTTGTTCGCCAGCACACCCACCGTTATAAAGTCGCGATACTGCAACCCCTCACTCACCTCGCGCACACTCGCCGGCGCCTCCACCTTCAGCGCCCGCACCAGGTCCCGCATCGGCATCGTCGAAAGAAAATAATCTCCCTCCCATCGCCGCGTCTCGCCCGCTGCATTCACAGCATCCACCGCAATAACCCGCGCCCCCTCTACCTCGATCCCCGCCACCTTCCACCCCATATAAATTTCGCCGCCCATCGCCACCACCCGCTCGGCAACGTGCTCCCACAACTGCCCCGGCCCAAACTTCGGATAAAGAAACCGCTCAATCAGCGACGTGTCCGTCCCCTTCTGCGCAATGTCCTTCCCATCCTCACTCTTCGCGCGCGGAGAAAACATCTTCTTCACAAAGTGCTTCAGCGCCGTAGTCAGACTCAGCCCTTTAATTCTCTGCGCCCCCCACTCCGCCGAGATCGTATCGCAAGGCGTACCCCAAACCTTCTCCGTATAGCTCTTGAAAAACGTCAAATATAACTCGCGCCCAAACCTGTTAATCAGAAAATCTTCGAGGCTCTTCTCTTCCTTGATCGGCCGCAACCGGCTCATCACATAACTCACGCCAATCTTCGCCATCCGAACCGGTCCCAAATTCGACACGGTCGTTCCATTCAGCTTGACCGGATAATCAAAAAACTTCCGCAGATAATAGATCCGGCTCTTCCGCGGCCGCACCAGCATCACCAGATCATCGCTCTCCGGAGCAGCCGCACCCACCACCGTCACCGTCGGCGCATGTTCCGCAATCTCCTCCGCGCTCACCTCGTCCCGGCCAACTCCCGCCTTCAGCGGCCCCATCCCACGCAGCGGCGGCTCCTCTTCAACTGCCACCGGCACAGCCACCGTCTTCTGCTTGCCCTGATAACTGATCTCCACCGGCGCAGCCGAACCCTCAATCTCCTCCACCGGCATCAGGTCCATCCACCACTGCATCACCCGATCGCTCTTCGAAAAAAATCGGTGCCCCCCAATATCCATCCGGTTGCCCTTGTACCGAATCGTCCGCGAGATCCCCCCAATCTCTTCTGACGCCTCCAGCACAATCGGCTGCACGCCCGTCTTGCGCAGAAACTCCAGCGCTGCGGTCAAGCCCGCCGGTCCCGCTCCGATCACAATCGCCTTCTTCATCCAACACACCGAAGCGCCAGGTCGCTCACCCAACCCTCAACGCTCTCCTCATCATCAGCCGCGAACACTTCCTTTACAACTCTACTGAACTCTCCTCGCTCCATGCCTACGGAAAGCGGACAAGCTCCACCTCGCCTCCGAAGAAGCGCCCAACCTTCGTGACCTCCGCATGGGCAGCCGCAATTCTTCGGTCCGTCCACTCCCAAGGCCCGTAATACAGAAGAAACAACTGTTCCGTGCCAGGTTTCGCCACCGACTCATAAGAGTAGACCTCCGGAACTCCATCCGCCTCCATGTTCGCCATCTGCCGATTCACGTCAGCAACCACTCCCTCTTTGCCAAAGTCCTGGGGCTCCAGGTAGATCAACGCGACGCGCGAGCGAATATCTTCGCTTGGCGCGTAGTAATGAATAAACTCGAACACAAAGTGGTTCATCACATAAATCGGTTCTCCCGGATGCTTGTCGAGAACTTGCTGCATCTCCGGAGAGATCGTCAACAACGCCGCATACTCCTCCGCACTCTTGCGATCTGACCGTACATGTTCCACTCCCGCAACTGTGATCCCAACAAACAACAGTGCAAGAGCAAGCCTTCGCAGAACTCTGTTCTGAGATAGCGGCGTGAGCAGTATCGCTATCACAGCGCACAATCCAATCACCGCCGGCAACACATAGCGCGCTTCTACAAAGTGCGTGACCGCAACGGCCAACAGAAAAGCAAAAACGGGGATTGCCGCCAGCAGAAGAAGCAACACTGCTTCCGCCGTTGGCAAACGCAATCCCAGATTCCTGCGCGCTCTCGCAAAGCCCGCAACCAACACCAGCAGCAGCAACGCGCAGCAACCTCCAACCAGGTGCTGCTGACCCACGCTCAGATTCTCATACCCAATCAGCAGCCATAGATAGGAGTGCGTAATGAAGTGAAAATTCTGCACTCTCAAATCACCGTGGTTGGCTTGAAACTGTGACAGCGCCCTTGCAAACGGAATCACCAGAATCAGCCCCGCGAGCCCACCCGCGATCGCCCCCACCATGGGTACGTCGACCCTTCTCGCTTTCATCGTCCGCACTGCTTCCGCAGCACACACCGGCACGAACAACAACACCGCGTAATATTGCATGTTGATCGCCAGCGCCAGCGAGACCGCCAGTCCCACCAGGGCCAACGTTCGTCCTTCATTGCGTCGGGACGCCGTCTGCCAGCAAAGCATCGCCAACGCAGCCAGCCCAAGCATCACCGCATACGGGCGTGCCTCCAGGCTGTACGCCACCACCCCGAGAAGCGCCGGCAGCGCCAGCGCCACCGTCCCCGCCCACTCGTTCGCAATCCTGCGCACAATCCAATAGAGGCAAACCTGCATCAGCAGGTAACCCGCGATCGACGGCAGCCGCATCGTCATCGCGCCCGTACCAAAGTAATGAATCACGCCATAGATCAGCGCGTTATATCCAATCGGATCGAACGAAATCGGTGCCGTCAACTGTATATGGACAAAGTGCGCAAAGCTCGACCTGCTGCACAGGTCCAGCAAGCCAAATCCATACTCATCGATCCCTAGAATCTGGTAGTGCGCTCGAATCAGAGCAATCACGGCCGAGAGCAATAGAAACCCAATTGCGATCGGCGGCATCCCCATAAGCCGAAACCTGCGTGATCCGAGGTCTCTCTCTTCCTTGAGCTGCGATGAAACCATGTATCGTCTCTGTCACCCTTTGTGAAAGCAGTATGACCTTGCTATCTCATGGTACCTGTTGCGCTTCCCGCGACGGTATTGTCTATCCAGTTGCGAGCCCTCGCCCCTCCACCCCACGCTATACTCTTCCTATAAGTAGCCTGTGATACCGCAGCCCCGGGAGCACCCAGCCGATGTCTCAAAGCGAGCGCACCAGAGTCCCGTTCCGTGAGCGGCTCCGCGCCCACCTCGCCATCGCCCGGCTCGATCACTCCATCAAAAATCTCTTCGTTCTTCCCGGCGTCATCGTTCCCCTCAGCGTCGACCCCGCCCTCTTCAACGCTCACCTCATCCGCACCCTCGTCCTCGCCTTCGTCGCCATCACCTTGGTCGCCTGCAGCAACTACGTCATCAACGAAGTCCTTGACGCCCCCTTCGACCGCCTTCATCCCATCAAGAAAAATCGTCCCGCCGCGCGCGGCCTCGTCAGCATCCCTGCGGCCTATGCCCAATGGCTCCTCATGATGATCGCCGGCGTCGCCATCGGCCTTACCATCTCCCGCATGTTCGCACTCATGGCGCTCATCCTCTGGATCATGGGCTGCGTCTATAACTTCCCCCCCATCCGCACCAAAGACGTTCCCTACCTCGACGTCCTCACCGAATCGATCAACAACCCGCTTCGGATGCTGCTCGGCTGGTACGCAGTGACCAGCATCCTTATCCCGCCCATCTCGCTTCTCATCGCTTACTGGATGATCGGTTGCTACTTCATGGCCCTCAAGCGCTTCAGCGAACTCTCCGAGCTGCACAAGTCCGGCGATCACTCCCTAGCCGGTTCCTACCGCGCCTCCTTCAAGCGCTACACCCCGGAGTCCCTTCTCGTCTCGGTAGTCTTCTACGCCTCCACAGCCATGCTCTTCCTCGGCGCCTTCATCATCCGCTACCGCATCGAACTCATCCTGGGTTTTCCTTTCGTTGCCTTCACCATGGCCATCTATCTCAAGCTCTCGTTCAAGCCCGAAAGCGCCGTCCAGAATCCCGAGAAGCTCTACCGCGAGCCTCTCCTCATGGCTTCCTTCGCCTCGACCGTCCTCGTCATGGGCCTCCTGCTCTTCATCCGCATGCCACACCTCGAGCGGTTCTTCATGCCCACACTCCCACCCTCCTCCGCGCCAGCACCCACCTTCCAACCTGTACCCCCTCAGACCTCCACCACTCTTCAACTCTTCGCTCCACCCACCAAGCCGTCATCTCGACCGGAGGCGCGCACTTGCGCCGCAGTGGAGAGATTCCCGTATTCCGCCACGGACTCTCCTATCCCCGGCCCGGAGATCCACCCCGCATGAGCCCGGCCAATCCCCAGGAAAAGTCCAGGTCCTCCTACGTTCTCCTCACCTTCTTCCTTCTCCTGACAGCGACCCTCTCGCTCATCTGGTCCCACGTCCGCCTCATGTGGAACGACGAGTTCCTCTCCTTCTACACCGACGGCGTCGCCTCCTTTAAGCAAGTCGTCCTCGTCCAGCTCCATCACCCCATCTCACTCGACCCACCCACCTATCACCTGCTCTCCCACCTCTGCATGGACATCTTCGGGCGCAACGCCATGGCCCTTCGCCTCCCCGCGCTCGCCGGATTTCTTCTCTTCCAACTCTGCCTCTTCTTCTTTGTCCGCCGCCTCGCCAGCTCTCGCGCCGCCGTCGTCGCAGCGGCGCTCCCCATCCTCACCGCAAGCTTCCGCTACTCCGTCGAAGGCCGTCCCTACGGCCTGCTCCTCGGCCTCTACGCCCTCTCTCTCCTCTGCTGGCAAATCGCCACTACAGACGACGCACCCCAACCCACCCCTGCCCAGCGCTCTTTGCTCGATGGGATGCACGCGAAGCCTCTCGCCGTCCGCGCAGGACCCCGCATCCTTCCTCTCACCGGCCTCACGCTCTCCATCGTCCTCGCCATCACCAGCCACTACTTCGGCGTCCTCATCCTCATCCCCGTATCCCTCGGCGAGCTCTCACGCATCCTCATCCGCAAGCGTATCGACGTCGGCGTCCTCATCGCCCTCGCGCTCGGCCTCGCCTCTATCCTCCTCATCCTTCCCTTCAAACACGCTCTGATGGTCTACCGCCAGCACTACTACATCACCGGCGTCAACATCCACGACATCAGCCAGGGCTACCGCGAACTCTTCGTCCAATACGGCGCGTGGCCCATGCTCCTGCAGAAGCTCACCGCCGCCCTCCTCGCCGTCTTCGCAGTCTTCCTCGCCGTCGCCGGCTATCGGCGTTTCAAGCGCCGCCCGCCCACCGAGCACGCCTATACCTGGATCGCCCTCACCTCGATGGCTCTCCTGCCGTTCTTCGGATACCTCTTTGGCCGCTTCGTCACCCACACCATGGAAGTGCGCTACGTCATCGCCGCGCTCATCGCCTTCGCCGCAATCTCCGGCATCGTGCTCCAACGCCGTCTCCGCAGCAACGCCTTCTTCTACGCGACCCTCGCCGTCATCACCGTTGCCGCCGTCGCCATCAACGTCCACAACATCGCGCAGGAGCACAGCGACTCCACCGCCATCCTCGCCAGCCTCCACCCCTCCCCTGCGCTAGCGGTCGCGCTCGCCGCCAATCCCACCGCACCCCTCTACGAGCAGAGCCTCGGCAACTTTTTCGTCGACTCCTTCTACACCCCCAACCCCGCTCTCCGCGCCCGCATCACCCTCCTCTACAACGCCCAGCGCGAACTCTTCTGGCTCAAACACGACACCTACTCCATCTCCGCCGCAAACCTGCAGCACTTCACCAACCTCCCCACCGCCGATTACGACACCCTCCTCCACCAACCCGGCCCACACCTTCTCGTCCAGTGGCAGGACGGCTGGAACTGGACCGACAAAGCCGCCGCCGATGCCCACGCCATCGTCACCCCACTAGGCCCCTCCTTCGGCGGTCAGGCCGTCTCCGTTGAATGGACGCAGCCCAGGCTCTCTCCCGCCGTCACCCCAACTCCATAGTCCAGCGCCGATCGAGCGAACACTCTCAACCTGCACCCAGCGCCTCCCTGCCCTCACAACGCCCGCTTCTAAACCCCCGCCATCCGTGCAGGCTCGGCGGCGTGCTGCACCTTGAACTCCAGCCCCTCCGTACCCGCATCCACCACCACGTTGTCTCCATGCAGCACACTGCCGTCGAGGATCTTCATCGCCAGCTTGTCCTGCACCATCCTCTGAATCGCTCTCTTCAACGGTCGCGCTCCATACGCGCGATCGTATCCAGCCTTGAAGATCGCCTCGCGCGCCGCATCCGTCAGCTCCAGCGTAATGTGCCGATCCACCAGCAACTTCTGCAGGTCCGCCAACCGCAGATCCACGATGTGCGTAAGCTGGCTCTCGCCCAGCGGATGAAACACCACAATGTCGTCTACGCGATTCAGAAACTCCGGCCGAAAATGCTTCCGCAGCTCCTCCATCACGCGCACCTTCGCATCATCAAATCCATCTTCGCCTTCAGCCCACGCCGTCGCCAACTGCCCCGCACCAATGTTCGACGTCATGATCAGCACCGTGTTCTTGAAGTCCACCGTCCTTCCCTTCGAGTCCGTCAGCCGCCCATCATCCAACACCTGCAGCAGCACATTGAACACATCCGGATGCGCCTTCTCAATCTCATCGAACAGCACCACCGCATATGGCCGTCTCCGAATCGCCTCCGTCAACTGCCCGCCCTCATCAAAGCCCACATATCCCGGAGGCGCTCCAATCAACCGCGCCACCGCATGACGCTCCATGTACTCGCTCATGTCGATGCGCACCATCGCCTGCTCATCATCAAACAGGAACTCCGCCAGCGCCCTCGCCGTCTCCGTCTTTCCCACGCCCGTAGGCCCCAGAAAAATAAACGAACCAATCGGCCGCTTCGGATCGCTCAGCCCCGCGCGCGAACGCCGAATCGCGTTCGCTACCGCAACCAGGGCCTCTTCCTGACCAATCACGCGCTCGCCCAGCCGCTGCTCCATCTGCGTCAGCTTCTCGACCTCACCCTCCAGCATCTTCGCCACCGGGATCCCCGTCCACTTCGAAACAATCTTCGCAATATCCTCTTCGTCCACTTCCTCCTTCAGTAACCGCGACGCGCTATCGCCCGACTTTGCATCCTCAACATTCGCATCCTGCTCCGCCGTCAGCGCAGCCAGCTCTTTCTCCGTCTTCGGAATCTCGCCATACTGCAACTCCGCAGCCCTCTGCAGATTCCCCTTGCGCGTAGCCTCAG
The DNA here is from genome assembly GCA_049578265.1 of Acidobacteriaceae bacterium. GTDB lineage: Bacteria > Acidobacteriota > Terriglobia > Terriglobales > Acidobacteriaceae > Granulicella. The sequence goes on along the minus strand of JBAULP010000120.1, from coordinate 4,538 downwards.
CAGCTTCAAACCGCAGCCGTTCCAACCACTCCTTCAGCGTGGCAATCTCGCCGATCGCGCCCTTCTCCTTCTGCCACCGCGCACGCAACCCAGCCGCCTCTTCGCGCACCTCGGCCAGCTCACGATCAACCTCCGCCAGCCGCTCGCGCGAATTCACATCGTCCTCGCGCTTCAGCGCATTGCGCTCAATCTCCAGGTTCGTCGCGCGCCGCTCCAAATCATCAATCTCCACCGGTACCGACCCAATCTGGATCGCCAGCGCCGCCGCCGCCTCATCCACCAGGTCGATCGCCTTGTCCGGCAAAAATCTGTCAGAAATATACCGATGGCTCAGCTCCGCCGCCGCCACAATCGCCGAGTCCTTGATCCGCACCTTGTGGTGCATCTCATACCGCTCCCTCAGCCCGCGCAGAATCGCAATCGTGTCCTCGACATTCGGCTCGCCGACATACACAATCTGAAACCGCCGCTCCAGCGCCGCATCCTTCTCGATGTACTTCCGATACTCGTTCAACGTCGTAGCGCCAATCGCCCGCAGCTCGCCGCGCGCCAGGGCAGGCTTCAACATGTTGCTCGCATCAATAGCCCCCTCTGCGGCGCCTGCACCCACCAGCGTATGCAGCTCGTCGATGAACAAAACAATCTGCCCATTCGACTCCTCAATCTCCTTCAACACCGCCTTCAGCCGATCTTCAAACTCGCCGCGAAACTTTGCGCCCGCCAGCATCGATCCCAGATCCAGCGAGATCACGCGCTTGTCCCGCAACACCTCCGGCACATCGCCTTGAAAAATTCTTCTCGCCAGTCCCTCCACGATCGCCGTCTTACCCACGCCCGGCTCTCCAATCAGCACCGGATTATTCTTCGTCCGCCGGCTCAACACCTGGATCACGCGCCGAATCTCCTCATCGCGCCCAATCACCGGATCCAGCTTCCCGCGCCGCGCCATATCCGTCAGGTCCTTCGCGTACTTCTCCAGCGCTTGAAACTTCCCTTCAGGATTCTGGTCCGTCACCCGCTGCGACCCACGCACTGCCTGCAGCGCCTTCAGAATCGCGTCGTGGTCTGCACCCTCAGCAGCCAGCGCCATCTGCACCGGCTCATTCTTCTGTTTCGCCAGCGACAACAACAAGTGCTCGGTCGAAACATAATCGTCCTTAAAGTTCTCGGCCTCTTTGAACGCGCCATCCAACACCTTCGTCAGCGCCGCACTCAACCCCGGCTGTTGCGACGAACCCTGCACCTTCGGCAGCTTCGCAATTGCCGCCTGCACTGCAGCCTCAAGCTGCGGCACCACCACACCCACCTTCTCCAGCACCGGCCGCACCACACCCTCTTTGTCCTCCAGCAGCGCCGCCATTAAATGCAGCGGCAGCACCTCCGGATTTCCATTCTCCGCGGCACTCCCCTGCGCCACCTGCAGCGCCTCCTGCGACTTCACCGTAAACTTGTCCCACTTAATCGCCATCTCGTCTCTCCTCGACCTCAATCTTCCGTCAACCCGCAGCACGCCTCAATTCCTTCGCGCTCATCCATCACTTCGTCTTCAATCCTCATCGAACCGTCATGGTCGATCCCATGCCAAACACTCCAGTCCATCCCTCTCCAGATCCCAACAAGCCCTACGCCAACACCTCGCCCGAGCTCAAATACGCCGCCTCACTGCCCGTAGCCGTCATGCTCTCCATGGCCGGCGGTTGCATCGACGCCTTCGTGTATCTCAATCACGGCCACGTCTTCGCCGCCGTCATGACCGGCAATACCGTCCTACTCGGCGCCGGGCTTCTCAAAAACAATCTCTCCCAATCCGCCCACAACGCCGTGCCCATCGTGTCCTTCCTCACCGGTCTCTTCTGTGCACGTCTCCTGCAATTAACCGCGACGCGAAAATATGTAACGCTAGGCCTCATCATCGAAACCGCCGGCCTCTTCGTCGCTTCTCTCCTCCCAGCCTCATTTCCAGATATGGCCTTTGTCGCTCTCGTATCCTTCCTCGTCGCCTATCAAGTCGCCAGCTTTCGCAAGGAGGACGGCGAGAAGTACAACTCCACCTTCGTCACCGCCGATCTCCGTTCCGCAATCGACGGCCTCTCCGACCTCCTGAAACCCTCCAGGCGCCCCGAAGGCCGAAAGAAAGCAGGCGAACTCGCCATCATCTTCCTCAGCTTCCTCGCCGGCGCCATCGCCGCTGCTTTCCTCTCCCCGCGCATCTTCAATCACACGCTCTGGTTCGCCGACCTTCTCCTCGTTCTCGTCATCGTCGTCGTTCTCACCAAAAGCAGGGCCGCCGCCTTCCGCTAACTTCCGCGAACAAAAAGAGGCAGGCCGGTAATCCCTCTCCGGCCCGCCTGAAACTTCAAACCAGATTACGCCTTCGCGTTCGCCTCAACCTGCTTCTGACCCGCCGGCGCGACCTGCACCTGGATCTGCTTCGGTTGAGCCTCGGGCTTCTTCGCAAACGAGATGCTCAGCACCCCATCCGCGCTCGTTGCATCCACCTTCTCCGTGTTCACCGTCGAAGGCAGCGTGAAGCTCCGCACAAAGCTCCCATACCGGCGCTCGATGCGATGGAAGTTCTCTTCCTTCTCTTCACTCTCGAACTTGCGCTCGCCCTTTACCGTCAGCGTGCGTCCTTCCACCCGAATGTCCAGGTCCTCCCGACGGATCCCCGGGATCTCGAGCTTCAACACCAGCTTCTCAGCGTCTTCATACACATCCACCGCCGGCACAAAATTCCCCAGCGCCAACGAATCCGACGCCTCATCTGGCCGCGCAAAATCCTGAAATATCGAGTTCAACCGATTCTGAAGCACGGCCACATCATTCAACCCACTGCGGAACGGAACAAACCGAGTCAATGTCATAACTCCATCTCCTTGATTCTTTTGGGTGACGGGCCGGTGTATCCGCGCCCGACACCTACTTAGACGCACATAGAGCGTAAGGGTTGCATAAAACCTGATAGAGACTCACTAATATTACAACGCTAATCGACCGCCTCACCCGCACCCAGTCCACCCTACACCGCACCCCCGACCCCGTCATCTCGACCGAAGCGGATCGAAGTGGAGAGATCCCTGTATCTGCCCTTGCCCTTTTTTTGTCATCCCGAAGGGATCTGCAGTTGCCTTTGCCCTTGCCCTCCTGGCTGTCATTCCGACCTTGAGCGTAGCCGAAGGGGAGGAACCCGCTTCCAGCGCGCGAAGCGCGCGCCCGTTCTTGCCTTTGCCTTTGCTAAAAGCTAGAAGCCAGAAGCTAAAAGCCAGAAGCCCCCAACGTCCACCCTCCCCGGGCGTTATCCTTACTCAAACCTTTCCGCCCCAGGAGGCCCCTGCCCATGCGTTCCGCCCCGGCGCTCATCACCGCATCCCTGCTCGTCCTCTCCACCGCCGCCGCCCAGGTCCCCTCCTCAGCCCCACTCAACTACCTCTCCGAAACCCCCGTCACCGCCTCCCACGCCATGGTCGTCACCATCCACCACGACGCCACCGACGCCGGCCTCGAAATCCTCCACGAAGGCGGCAACGCCGTCGACGCAGCCGTGGCCGTTGGCTTCGCCCTCGCCGTCGTCTACCCCGCTGCCGGCAACATCGGCGGTGGCGGCTTCATGCTCATCCGTCCCTCAGGCGCCCATGGCCATCACGCCATCAACCACGGCCAGCCAGCCTTCCTCGACTACCGCGAAGAAGCCCCCGCCCGCGCCAGCGCTAACATGTACCTCGACGCCTCCGGCAACCTCATCCCCCACGCCTCCATCACCGGCTCCCACGCCTCCGGAGTCCCCGGCACCGTCGCCGGTCTCACCTACGCCCAGCGCCACTTCGGCCGCCTCTCTCTCGCCCAGGACATGGCCCCCGCCATCCGCCTCGCCCGCGACGGCTACGTCCTCTCCGCCGAAGAGGCCCAGGACCTCCACTCCACCAACCTCAGCCAGTTCCCCGCCTCCCGCCGCATCTTTCAACAGGATCCGCAGCGCAACGGCAACTTCTACCAGCCCGGCGATACCTTCAAGCAGCCCGAGCTAGCCAGGACGCTCGCCCGCATCGCCCACCACCCCCGCGACTTCTACCACGGCAAGCTCGCCCGCCAGATCGCCGCCTTCGAAGCCGCCAACCAGGGCCTCATCACCGCTCAGGACCTCGCCCGCTACCAGGTCAAGCAGCGCACCCCGCTCCTCGGCCACTACCGCGGTCTCGACGTCCTCACCTCCCCCCCTCCCAGCTCCGGCGGCATCGTCCTCATCGAAATCCTCAACATCCTCAGCGGGTACAACCTCCCCCACCTCAACGGCCAGACCACGCCCGACCGCTCCCCCGACCAGATCCACACCATCGCCGAAGCCTTCCGCCGCGCCTACATGGATCGCGGTGACTATCTCGGCGACCCCGACTTCAACCAGATGCCCCTCGACCAGATGGCCAACCCCGCCTACGCCGCCGCCTGGCGCGCCACCATCGACCCCGTCAAGCCCACCCCCTCTGCCTCGCTCGTCCGCCCCACCGGCTTCATGCCCGCCGCCTCCACCCCCCTCCATCCCC
>JBAULP010000119.1:0-4903 GCA_049578265.1 Acidobacteriaceae bacterium | reverse complement strand
GTGCGGGAGTGAGGGTGGGGCGATGCCCTGGATGCGGCCGGTGTCGAGCGGGACGATGGGGCTGGGGCGCTGCGCGTGTGCTGCGATGGTTGCAAGCGCGAAGGCGACGGCGAGGAGCGGCGCGCGGGGGATGAGCGAGGCCATGGGTTATTGTCGCGCGGATGTGTGGAAGAGCGAAGCGCGCGGCCTGCGAAAATAGATGGAATGGGGAATGGACGAGGCGCGGCGCCGTCGGTTGGAATTGATTTTGGGACGACGAATAGTTCGGTGGCGCTGGCGGATGTGGATGGACGCCTGAAGCTGGTGCGGTTTGCTGCGCGCGAGGGCGAGACGTTTTCGTCGCGCTCGGTGCTGTATCTGGAGAAGGTGCGCGAGGCGAGTGGGGTGCGGCGCGTACACTCGTGGACGGGGCCGCGGGCGATTGAGCATTACCTGGATGCGGAGGAGAAGGGGAGGCTGATTCAGTCGCTGAAGTCGTATTTGCCTAGCCGCACGCTTACTGGGACTGGGATTTTTGGGCGGCAGTATACGTTTGAGGATTTGGTGGGGAGGATTCTTTCGGATCTGCGCGAGGAGGCGGAGCGGCAGTTGGGGTGGCCGATCCGGCATGCGATGGTGGGACGGCCGGTGAGATTTGTTGGAGCCGAGACGGAAGAGGATGATGCGTATGCGGTGGAGCGTTTGCGCGCGGCGTTTGCGAAGGCTGGGTTTGAGAGCGTCGAGTTAGAGCTCGAGCCGGTTGCTGCGGCGTATGCGTACCAGGCCACGCTGGATCATGATGAGCTGATTTTGATTGGGGATTTCGGCGGAGGCACGAGCGATTTTTCGCTGCTGCGTGTGGGGCCGGGAGTGCGCAAGCGCGGACGGACGTCGCAGGATGTGCTGGGCAACAGTGGCTTGCGGCTGGCGGGCGATTCGTTTGATGCGAGGATTGTGCGCAAGCTGGTATCGCCGGCGCTGGGTTCGGACTCGTATGCGCGCTCGCTGAACAAGGTGCTGCCGGCGGTTCCGGCGTGGATCTATGCGAACCTTGAGCGCTGGCATTATTTGTCGTTTCTACGGACGCACGAGGTGACGGAGATTCTGCGCAGTGCGAGGTTGCGGGCGCTGGAGCCGGAGAAGATTAAGGTGCTGAGCGCGCTGATTGAAGAGGACCTCGGCTACCAGTTGCATCGCGCGGTGCAGCGCGTGAAGTTTGAGCTGTCGCAGGAAGAGAGTGCGGAGTTTCATTTTCGCGACGGCAGCATGGAGCTGCAGATTCCGGTGACGCGCGCGGAGTTTGAAGGCTGGATCAAAGACGAGTTGCGCGCGATTGAGGGATCGATCGATTCCCTGCTTGCGACCAGCGGCGTGGACGCTCGCGATGTCGACCGCGTATTTCTTACTGGCGGAAGTTCGTTCGTGCCCGCGGTGCGGCGGATCTTTGTGAAGCGGTTTGGCGAGGAACGGATACGCGGCGGGAATGAGTTTACGTCGGTGGCGTCGGGGCTGGCGTTGAAGGCGTGGGAGAAAGGCAGGGGATAGGTGTTGAGGGGATAGGGAGAAAAACTCAAGGTGCCCGCAGCGTACTGATATCCCTTTTGATTTTCTCCCCTGTCCCCTTCTCCCTGTCCCCTCGCACGTCCCCTTCCCCTATCATGTTGCTATGGCTGGAGCACGAACGCCGAAGTTTATCGAGACCTCGTTGGCGGGTTTGGGATTGTTGAACTCTCCGATGTTCAACAAGGGCACGGCGTTTCCGGAGTCGGAGCGCGATGAGTTTTCGTTGCATGGTTTACTGCCGCCGCACGTGGGAACGCTTGACGAACAGATTGAGCGGCGGCTGCGGGCCTTCCGTTCCCTGCCAGACAACTTTGCGCGCTACACGATGATGCGTGATTTGCAGGATGTGAACGAGACGCTGTTTTACGCGCTCATCACGCGGAACATTGAAGAGATGTTGCCGATCGTCTACACGCCAACGGTGGGCGAGGGCTGCCAGCGGTTCTCGGAGATTTGGCGCAGGCCGCGCGGAGTTTTTCTGAGCTATCCCAACCGTACGCGCATGGAGACGATTCTTGGGCATCCGCGCTATGACCGCGTGCGCTGCATCGTGGTGTCGGATGGTGAGCGCATTCTTGGGTTGGGCGATCAGGGCGCGGGCGGTATGGGGATTCCGATTGGGAAGCTGTCGTTGTACACGGCACTGGCGGGGATTCATCCGATGACTTGCCTGCCGGTGTTGCTGGACGTGGGCACGGATAATGCTGCGCGCGTCGCGAATCCGCTGTACATCGGCTGGCGGCATGAGCGAGTGCGCGGGGCGGAGTATGACAAATTTGTGGACTCGTTTGTGCGCGTGGTGCGCAAGCGCTGGCCGCATGTGCTGCTGCAGTGGGAGGACTTCGCCGGGCACAACGCAGCGCGGCTGCTGGAGCGCTATCGCGATGTGCTGCCTAGCTTCAACGATGACATCCAGGGAACGGCCGCTGTGGCTGTTGCGACGTTGCTCGCGGCCGTGAGGGTCACCGGAGTTCCTTTCACTGAGCAGCGCTTCGTGATCTTTGGATTTGGATCCGCGGGGTTGGGCATCGCGGACCTGTTGTGCAGAGCGCTGGTGGACGCGGGGCTCAGCGAGGCTGAGGCGCGATCGCGCTTCTACGCGGTCGACAAAGAGGGATTGTTGATTGAGGGAATGGAGGGTGTGGGTCGCGATCAGGCGGGCTTCGCGCGGCCGCGAGGCGAGGTGCAGCAATGGACGCGCGGCACGCATGGTGTGGAGTTGCCGGAGGTAGTGCAACGCGCGCGGCCGACGCTGTTGATTGGTGTCTCCGGACAGGCGGGCGCGTTCAGCGAAGAGGTGGTGCGTGCGATGCAGCGCGGATTGCAGCGGGAGGGACGAGCGACGCGGCCGGTGATTCTTCCGCTGTCGAATCCTACGAGCCGCTGCGAGGCTACGCCCGCGGACCTGATGCGCTGGACGGAGGGGCAAGCGATTGTGGGCACGGGCAGCCCGTTTGCGCCGGTGGAGTATGGCGGCCGCGCGGTGCACATTGCGCAGACGAACAACTCGTATATCTTCCCGGGCATGGCGCTGGGGATTGTGAGTGCGCAGGCGAGGCGCGTGAGCGAGGGGATGATTATGGCCGCGGCGCGAGCGCTTGCTGCGCTGAGTCCGACGGTGCGCGATGCGGAGGGTGCGTTGCTGCCGCCGCTCGATTCGCTGCGTGGGGTTTCGATGAGCGTGGCGGTTGCGGTGGGACGGCAGGCCGCTGCGGAGGGGCTCGCGGCAGTGAAGGGCGAGGCGTTTACGCAGGCGCTGCAGACCAACGTGTGGGAGCCGGTGTACCTGCCGTACCGGCGACGGTAGCGGCAGGTACCGGAGTTAGCGGTTGAAGTCGTGCAGCGTTTTTCCGGCGGCCTGCGCAACGGTTCCGGCCGCATCTTTCAACGAGCCTGCGACCTGATCGACCGCGCCCTGATTGGCTAAGTCGGCGTTGCCGGTGAGGTTGCCAACGCCCTCTTTGAGCTTGCCCGCGATATTGCCTCCGACGCCGGAGAGGCGGCTCTTCGAGCCCCAGCGTGCGGTCTTGCGGGCTGCGTCTTCGATGCTGTCGTTGCCGGTTGAGTACTCGGGGCCGGGCGTGTTCGCCACAACGTACGCGGCGACGCCGAGACCCACGGCCGCCAGAATCCAAGGGAATGCTTTCATGAGATGCTCCTGTTCTTGGGGTGCTTGGTTCGTGGTGCGATTTGTTCTCACTTCGTTCAGCGCATTTGGATGCACGGCGGCCCGGTCGCGTTGGGTTCCATAGAATGGGCAGATGGAGTTTGCGGAGACACTGCGAGCGCTGGAGGCGAGTTTGCTGACGGACGCCGTGCGGAAAGATGCGGCGCGGGTGGCAGAGTTGCTCGCCGATGACTTCTGCGAGTTTGGGCGGTCAGGCCAGGTTTACTCCAAGGCGGAGGTTTTGGAGCTGCTACGCGATGAGGTAGAGATGCAGATGGCGATGACGGAGTTTGCGTGTCGCGTTGTGGCGGAAGATGTTGCGCTGGTCACGTATCGCAGCCACCGGGCAGTGCAGGGCGCGGAGGCGATCTCTGCGCTGCGGAGTTCGCTGTGGGTGCGGCGCGATGGGCGCTGGCAGATCGTGTTTCACCAGGGAACGCCGCTGGATGCGCTGCCGGTGATCGCGTAGATGGCGGCGTTGCGTTACGACGTGGTGGTGTTGGGCGCGGGTGCGGCCGGGATGATGTGCGCGTTTGAGGCGGGCAAACGTGGGCGTCGCGTGCTGCTGCTGGAACACGGCGAGAAGGTGGGGCGAAAGATTTTGATCTCCGGCGGTGGGCGCTGCAACTTTACGAATGTGGGTGCAAGGGCGGAGAACTTTCTTAGCGAGAATCCACACTTTGCGAAGTCGGCGCTGGCGAGGTTTACGCCGCGCGATTTTGTGGCGCTGGTGGAGAAGCACGGGATTAAGTATCACGAGATGACGCTGGGGCAGTTGTTCTGCGATGACTCCGCGCGGCAGATTGTGACGATGCTGGAGAAGGAGTGCGCGCAGGCAGGCGTGGAGACGCGCTGCGGTGTGGCGGTGAGTGCGGTGCGGAGTGGGAGTGGGGACGTGGGGTTTGTTGTGGAGACGAGCGTGGGCGCGGTGGAGTGTGCGTCGGTGGTGGTGGCGACGGGCGGGCTGTCGATTCCGGCGATGGGTGCGACGGGATTTGGCTATGAGGTGGCGCGGGCGTTTGGTCACGCGATTGTGGAGCCGCGCGCGGGGCTGGTGCCGCTGGTGTTTTCAGTGGAGGACCGTGAGCGCTGGTGCGATCTGGCGGGCGTGGCCTTCGATGTGGTTGCGCAGGCGAATGGCGCGGAGGGAGCGCGGCGACAGCCTCCGGCGTTTCGCGAGCGGCTGCTGGTGAC
>JBAULP010000118.1:0-31294 GCA_049578265.1 Acidobacteriaceae bacterium | reverse complement strand
GCAGCTCGACGATGTACCTGGTCTCGACCCAGAGTGGAAAGCTGATGACTGGCGACGGCCTCGGCAACCTCTATGAGTCCGACGATAACGGTAATATGTTTCAGATCGCCGTCGATAACCTCACGGCGCCGACCTCCCCAGAGCAGAATCCAATTACGGCAACGAACATTACGACGTTCCTGAATGATGGTGGCTGCACGTCCACTCCGCCCACCGTCACCTTCACTGCGACGGGGACGTATGCTGCAGCCTTCACTGCTGCAACGACGGGTGCTTGCACGACGACTGCAACCGGCGCGTCGTTTGCGACGACGCTTACGTTCTCTCCGATCAGCGTGGGAACGAACAGCGCAACATTAACTGCAACCGACTCGCTCAGTAATACTGGCGTAGCATTTGTCTCCGGGACAGGCACGCCTGCGCCACCGGCTGCGACGCCAGCTTTCTCAGTTGCCGCTGGTACGTACACGACTGTTCAAACGGTCAGCATCAGCGATACGTCAACCAATGCTTCTATCTATTACACGACCGATGGATCTACTCCCACGAGCAGTTCGACGCTCTACACGGCGCCGATCACAGTTGGTGTGACAGAGACTCTCAATGCAATTGCAACGGGCAACGGATTTGCTACGAGTCCAGTTGCAACGGCCCTCTACGCGATCAACCTTCCGACTGCAGCGACGCCCACTCTGTCTGTCGCCGCAGGAACATACACTACACCGCAGACCGTAAGCATTGCGGACACCACGAAGAGTGCGCTAATCTACTACACCACGGACGGTTCTACACCCACCGCGAGCTCGACACTGTATGCGGGTCCAATCACGGTAGGGTCGACGGAAACCATCAATGCGATTGCGATCGCGACCAACTACAACAACAGCGCGATTGCGTCGGCAACCTACACCATCAATCTGCCGGCCGCAGCGACTCCGGCGTTCTCGGTAGCTGCTGGTACGTACACGACCGTTCAGTCAGTCAGCATTTCGGACACGACCACAGGGGCTTCGATCTATTACACGCTCGACGGCTCAGTTCCGACAACAAAGTCTCTTCTTTACAGCGGTGCGATCACGGTGCCCGTGTCCACGACGATCAACGCGATCGCCGTGGCGCCACCGGACTACAACAATAGTGCTGAAGCCACCGCGGCCTATGTGATCAATCTGCCGCCTGCAGCTTTTACGATTACTTCCTCAAGTGATACCGTCCTGGTTAGCGGAGGGACCGGAAGTGTGACATTAACTGTCACGGCCAACGCAGCCTTCAATGGCACCGTCTCGTTTACCTGCTCCGGGTTTATGCCCATCGGCGCGGCATGTGCATTCTCCCCAACCTCTGTATCCGTGGCCGCCTTGGCAAATGGAACCGCGAAGCTCACGGTAACCGTGCCGGCTACAAGCGCGGTTGTGTCGCACGGTAGCTCGGATACCGTGTTAGCCGCCTCAATGCTAGCGGGTTTACTATGTTTTGTTGGATTGAGGAAGAGGCGGCGCCTACAGATGCTACTTCTTTTTGTGATCAGCTTGGTTGGCTTAGGTACCTTCACTGGCTGTACAACTACTTCTTCGTCCTACCCAAACTCTTCGCAGATTGTAATTAACGGCTCAGGCAGCAGCTTGCCGGTCGATGCGCCCGCCGGCACGCAGTCTACTCAAGTGATAGGGAGTCTTCCGTTGGTACTAACGGTCCAGTAGTTTCCGCGCGAAGTAAAAGAGACCCGCCAGATGCGGTCGATGAGGAGGAGCAACGATAACTCAGGCGCCTATATTCGTAGAATTTGATCTAGGGAATCGCCATCGCGCTACGTTACCTTATTTTCGCGAATTACCTGTTTGTAAAATGACGCACTTAATTTCGGTGTCCGCCTCTGAGTAGCAAAGTTCACATGCACGATTCCAAAACGTTTGGAGTACCCATCCGCCCACTCGAAGTTATCGAGCAGACTCCAAAGAAAATATCCTCTAATTGGGATTCCTTCGGCGGTCGCGCGATTGAGTTGCGATAGATAATTTCTTAGATACATGACCCGATCGCTGTCATAGATCTGGCCATCCGTCGCGAGTTGATCATCCGAAGATGCGCCATTCTCTGTGATGTAAATATTCTTTATGTTCCATAGTTTGCTCACGAGCTTCGGCGCCCAATAAAGGACCTCTGGTCCAACATAAAGCCAGGGGCTGTACATGTGAGGAAAAGAAAGAGGCGGATTTATGAGCGCATATCCTGATGCGGAGTCACTGGCACGCACGTAAGTTGGCTGATAGATATTAAGACCGACAAAATCCATTGGACTCTTAATCGCGTCCATTTCCTCATCGGTGAATACTGGCGCGTTTGATCCGAGCGTCTTCAGGTAGTGTTCTGTGTATCGGCCTTCCTCCAGAACCGTGAGAAACATCGCATTTTGCTCGCGCATTGCGCGCGACGCTGCTTCAATATGGTCGGGAGTTTCTATTACAGGAGTGGCTGCCTGCACATTATCTGCTATTCCGACTTTAGTTCCGGGCTTCGCGTGAGCGCGAATAGACTGAACTGCCAACCCGTGGGCGAGGACTACGAAGTGGTTTAGTTGGGCCAATCGTTTGGCGTCGAGCTTGAGTCCGGGCGCATGAGTTCCTTGTCCATAACCAAGCTCGACAAAGCTGCGCATCTCGTTCATTGTCATGAAGTGCTTGACGCGGTCGGAGAGAAATCCTGCGGTAAATCCCGCATAATCAGCAAAAATCTTCGCGATGTCTCGGTTCTCCCAACCCCCGTCGTCTTGGAGCGTCTGCGGTAGATCCCAATGATAAAGCGTGCAGAAAGGCTGGATATCTACCGCAATTAGAGCGTCAACAAGTCGATTGTAAAAATCAATTCCTGCCTGATTTGGTTTCCCCGCGCCATCTGGAAAGATGCGCGACCAGGCTATTGAAAACCGAAAGGTTTTCAGGCCAACTTGTTTCATTAATTCAATATCAGATGGGAATCGATGATAAAAATCATCTGCGATATCTCCCGTATCTCCATGAAAGGTCTTGCCGGGCGTATGGGAGAATGTGTCCCATATAGATGGGCCTCGACCACCCTCACGTGCGGCTCCTTCTACTTGATAAGAAGCTGTAGCGGCACCCCATAGAAAATCATTCGGAAATAGAGACTGATTCGACTTATCGAGGATCGTGGCTCCGGAGGCTTTGATGCTGACGTAATGGGCTAAAGATCCAAGGCCAAACGAAAGCCCTGTAGTCTGCAGAAACTTTCGTCTATTCACAAAATATCCCCTAACCGACCAAATGTGTTCGAGTGCTGCATCGCCGCTTCTGTCGCAATCAAAAAGTAGTCAAAAACGCAGGAAAGTGCTGATTGAATCGCTTCAATAGCATAACCTGTGTTTATACATAGGTTGCAGCAGCAACGTCAAGAACTGATTGGCATGTTCGGAGGTAGTGTCACTGGCGAAGACCATAGAAAGGACCGGCACAATGATTGACCGAGAGAAGCGAGGGTTTTGAGATGACAAGCAAGTACATGCCGGAACAATGGATCAGAAATTGAATAAATATCAAAGTGCTCGTTCGCGGAATAAATAGAGTCAGTCGGGATTGTGTCCATCCGCTCGAGGCGTGGCCCGATATCGATCGCGCAGAGCTCGTGTATTGTCTTCGCGGAAAAGAACCACCGTCTAAAGTCAACGGTCCTAAACAGGCAAATAATACTTATGATAACCTTATCAGCCGAAAGGGACTTCTATGATCAGGGTGCGTTGTGCCGCCGCTGGGCTGGTAGCTGGGATGAGTATGTTTCTGGTCGGGTGCGGTGGAAGTGGTAGTAGTTCGCCGACGCCGCCTACAACGTATCTTCTGACGGCTAATTCGAGTAATCCTGCCAGCGGTGTAAGTATCACGGTTGGCCCTGCGGATAACAGTGGTGCAACGAGCGGTACGACGAGTTTTACGCGCACCTATAACTCTGGGGCGGTCGTGACACTTACTGCGCCTTCTGTATCAGGAACTAACTCATTCGCATCCTGGTCCGGATGTACGTCTGTTAGTTCCCTGACTTGCACCGAAACAATGAGTGCGAATACCACTGTTACAGCGAACTACAGTGTGGCAGCCCCGACTACCTACGTTGTGAAGGTTAATTCAACGAACCCGGCTAGCGGCGTGACGATTGGAGCTTCGCCTGCTGACAACAACAGTTCGAATGGAGGAGCCACTAGCTTTTCGCTGACGTACAACGCGGGAACGACGGTTACGCTAACGGCGCCAGCAACGTCAGGCACGAACACGTTTTCGTCATGGAGCGGATGCACGACGGCGAGTACGACGTCCTGCACAGTACTGGTGAACGCGAATACTACTGTTAGCGCGAATTACACCGTGAATACGCCACCGCCGACGACCTATGTGCTGACCGTCAACTCGACGGGTCCATCGTCGGGCGTCGCGATTGGCGTGGCACCCGCCGATAACAACGGCGCGGGCAATGGGACGACGAGCTTTACACGAACCTACAACGCCGGGAGTGCGGTAATGTTGACGGCCCCGGCCACAGCAGGGACGAGCAGCTTCTCATCCTGGACTGGCTGCAGCACAGTGAGTGGCCTGGTGTGCACGGTATCGCTCTCCGCGAACACAACAGTGGCAGCGAATTATGTAACGCCTGTGAGCACGACGTATGTTCTCACGGTGAACTCGGCAGGGCCATCGTCGGGTGTGGGGATTGCAGTTTCACCGGCTGATAACAATGGGTCGACGAATGGTGTGACCATCTTTACCCGAACCTATAATGCTGGAGCCCGCGTGACGCTGAGTGCGGCGACAACCGGCGGAGGCTATAGCTTTGATGACTGGACGGGATGTACCTCGCTACCGGTTACGGAGACCTGCAGCGTTACGCTGACTGCCAATACCACGGTGACGGCGAACTACAACGGGCCTAATGTTGTTTCGGTTGCGGTGAGTCCGAATCCGGCGACAGTGACGATTGGAAGCACGCAGCAGTTCACAGCTACGGTGAGTGGAACGGGACTGAGTGGCAATACGGTTACATGGTCCCTGTCCGCGCCATCCGGCAGCAGCTTGAGTCCGGGGACGTTGAGCTCCACGGGACTTTACACGACACCGTACCCGGCTCCGGCCACGGTTACGATTACGGCTACCAGCACGCAGGATACGACCAAGAGTGGATCGGTGACCGTAACGCTGGCAGCTCCTACGACGGCTGCTGGGCCTGCGCTGAGCGTAGATGCAGGGAATGAGACTCGCGCGATCAGCCCTTATATCTATGGGATGAATGCCTATCTGCTTGACTCGACGACGGCTGCGGACGCCAATATCGGAGTTGCTCGTTGGGGCGGAGATGATACCTCGCGCTACAACTACCAGACGAACGTGGTGAACTCTGCGAACGATTATTACTTCGAAAATTTCACGGGCTCATCGGGGATGCTGGGCGGGGGAACGTTTAATAGCTTTGTCTCGACAGCCGACGGTCTCGGGATTGCGACGATCGGGACAGCGCCTGTACTTGGGTGGGTATCCAACAGCACGGTGAAAGCTTGCAGTTTTCCTAAAGCGACGTATCCGGGGCAAACGAGTTACAACGGGGACAACTGCGGCAACGGTGTCTATGCGAACGGCTCAGGTGGCTGCACGAACGCGAGCGGATGCAGCATCTTTGGCAACAATACAGTCGCGCTGGTTACGAGCTATTCAACACCTCCCCCGGCCGCGCCAGGAGCAGGCAATGCGACAACTGCCTGGGCCGATGCGACGTGGACGGGGGGATGGGTGAAATGCCTTCTGACGAGCAGCTCGTACTGTTCTGGAGCAGGCGGTAAGGACGTTACGATTTGGGATCTGGACAACGAGCCAGAGTACTGGTCGGCGGTGCACCGCGATGTGCATCCAAACCCCATGACGTATGACGAGATCACCAATGGCGGGATAGGAACGGCGCTGGCGATCAAGACGGCCGACCCGTCCGCGCTGGTGAGCGGTCCGGTGATCTCGGGTTGGTATCAGTACTTCTACTCGCAGGAGGATGTGAACGACGGATATAGCCAGGGGCCTTGCTATCAGCCCTGGGACAATCCGCTGGATCGCGAGGTGCATGGAGGGATTCCGCTGATTGAGTACTATCTGCAGCAGATGGCGTCTGCTTCGGCTACCTATGGGGTGCGGCTGCTCGACTTCGTGGATGTTCATGCGTATTTTTCGGCCACGTACAACGGAAGCTCAGTTGGACTGACAACGGCAGGCGATACAGGCGAGCAGCAGGCGCGCATGAACTCGACGCGTGTTCTGTGGGACCCGACGTATACGGATCCGAATCTGCCGCAGCCGAACTATCCGGGGAGCCCAGGCGCCACCACCAGCTGTACGCAACCTGACGTTGCGCCAGAGCTCATTCCGCGGATGCAGGGTTGGGTGACGAATGATTATCCGGGCACGAAGACTTCAATTGACGAGTACAACTTTGGCGGCAATGAGTCGATTAATGGAGCGGTGACGCAGGCCGATGTTTTGGGCATCTTCGGCGAGTATGGGCTGGATATGGCGACGCTCTGGCCGACGACGAACTACACGACCCAGGTGCCGGGCAACATGGCGTTTGAGATCTACCGGAACTACGACGGGAACAAGTCGACGTTCGGGGAGACGGCGCTGGCTTCGAGCAGTGCGAACCAGGGAACGCTCTCTGTGTATGGTGCGGTGCGTTCTTCGGATAGTTCGATCACCGTAGTTGTGATCAATAAGACGTACGGGGCGTTGACGTCGACGCTTTCTCTGTCAAACTACTCCGCGACCACGGGCGCGACGGCGCAGGAGTTCCTGTACAGCAGCGCCAATCTCAACGCGATTGTGGCGCAACCGGCGGTTTCGATTACGCCTCCTGGGTCGGGGGGAACGACTAGCACGATCACGGCCACTTTCCCCGCGCAGTCGATTACATTGCTGGTGATCCCGGCGATCTGAGATCGACGAGGCAGAGGGAGTTTGCGATGGGTATCGGTTCACGCGGGACTCGTATGATGAGCGCGCTGATGGTTGCGGTTATTTGCGTGTGCCTGGCGCGGGGGCAGCAGGTCGAGGCGCACAAGCATGACGCACTGGCCTTCACGAGGGCGAGTGAACTGACGCGTGGGATGAACCTGTCGGGATGGTTTGGAGGCTGGGGCGACTACTCGGAGGAACACACGTCAACGTACATCACGGAGTCTGATTTTAAGTTGATGCATGCAATGGGCGTTGAATATGTCCGCTTCCCGCTGGATCCGATGTTGATCGCGAAAGGTGGAATACTCGCTCAGAACAAAGAGGAGGTGTGGAAGCGTATTGATAGCGCGCTCGATATGGCAATGAATGCGGGGATGGCGGTGGATTTCGTAGTGTTTCCGCGCGATGACTATAAGCGGCGCCTGGAGACGCAGGCCGGAGTGGATCAGTTCGTGATGCTCTGGCAGGTTCTGGCCAAGCACTTGAGCGGTCGCGATCCGGACAAGTTTTTTTTCGAGCTGATGAACGAGTCGGAGGAGCAGGACCCGTACCGGTGGGTGGGGGTCGAGAGCTCAGCAATCCATGCGATTCGGGAGATCGATACGAAGCACACGATCATTGCCTCAGGTGCGCATTATGACAGCCTCGGCGACCTGCTGGAGACCGAGCCGATCGACGATGCGAACGTGATTTACACATTTCATTTCTATGAGCCATATCCGTTCACGCACCAGGGTGCGACGTGGGGCTCGACTGAGTGGAACTACTTTAAGGACATTCCATATCCGGCGACGCCGAGTCAGATTGCTGAGCGGATGAAGGCTGTTCCGACAGACTTTGCACGCTATCAACTTTATCTCTATGGCGCGGGCGGATGGAATGGATCGACAATCAGCGATCGCATTGCCTTCGCTGCCGAATGGGGGCGCGAGCGGAAGGTTCCGGTGATCTGCAATGAGTTTGGAGCGTACCGCGATACGGCTCCGTCCGACTCGCGTACCCGCTATTTGCATGATGTGCGGAGCGCGTTGGAAGCAAATGGGATTGGATGGGCTATGTGGGACTGGAGCGGCAACTTTGGGCTAGTGACTCATGAGGCCGGAAGACTCGTACCGGACTTTGCAGATGAAGCAGCACTCGGGCTTCGGATTCCAGTTTCGAATAAGGGGCTCAACACGGTGCGAACAAAGTAAACGGATATTGAGAGCGAAACGTTGCGATTTCGTGACAACGATATCATGGAGTTGAAGTTCGGGTATTTGTAGTCGATGGCTTGGGCAAGAGGTCCGATCTGCGCTAAAGAAATGTTTCAGGGGATGAAACGATATGAATGGAATTCGCAACATCATCAATGTTCGAAAGAGCCTCCTTGCGGTGGTTGTTATAGCGGTTTCAGGACTTTTCGCAGCGCAGAGAGTAAATGCTGAGATCAAACTTCCCGGCCTGCTGAGCGACCACGCGGTGCTGCAGCGCGGTGGACCAATTCATGTGTGGGGATGGGCTTCGCCGGGCGCGAAGCTGACGATTCGTTTTCATGAGCAGACGATACCGGCTGTGGCGAATGAGCTGGGTGCGTGGTCTGCATGGCTGATGCCGGAGCGAGCCGGTGGGCCGTATACGCTTACGATCGATGGCGGTGCGGTTGAGGGCACGAAGCAGATCACGGACTTGATGGTGGGAGACGTGTGGATTGCTTCGGGGCAGTCGAATATGCAGATGCCCCTGGAAGGGTTTCCGCCAACGGCGTTCTTGAAGAATGCGGCTCAGGAGATTGCTTCGGCAACGAATCCGATGCTGCGTTTGATGATGGTGGGGTTGAAGAGCTCGGACGTCCCGCTGGCGGATGTGCGCGGCAGTTGGTCGCTTTGCACGCCGGATACGGCGAAGGAGTTTTCGGCGGTCGCTTACCTCTTTGGGAGAGAGATTGCAGCGAAAGAGCATGTGACGATTGGGTTGATTGATGCGACGTGGGGAGGGACGCCGATCTCTTCGTGGATCTCGATGGATAGTTTTGGGAACAATGCCGCCTTGCTGCCGGCCTTTCGCGCGCGGGCGAGCTTTGCGGATGAGCAGATGGATGTGCCTGCAGAGATTGCCGCGGAGAAAGCGGCCGATGCGGCGGCCTTCGCTGCAGGGAGGCCGAAGCCAGTGCACCCGTGGCATCCGGAGCAAGATTCATGGCTGCCGGCGGGGCTTTATAACGGCATGATTGCGCCGCTGACCAGCGAGAGCATCAAGGGATTTCTGTGGTACCAGGGCGAGACCAATAGTTCGTACGAGCGTGCGCCCTACTACAGCACACTTTTCCCAGCGATGATCGAGGATTGGCGCGCCCACTTTCAGCAGGGCAATCTGCCGTTTTTGTATGTGCAGATCTCGAGTTTTCATTCGCCGCACGAGGAGTGGGGAGTGATTCGTGACGCGCAGCGGCGAACGCTGTTCATTGCGAACACCGCGATGGCTGTTTCACTGGACGTGGGGAACCCTGAGAACGTGCATCCTGCCGATAAGCAGACGGTGGCGAAGCGCCTAGCGCTTGCTGCGCTGGGGATGGTGTATGGCGAGCATGTGGAGTATGAGTCTCCGTCATTTCGCGAGGCCACGCTGGAGCCGGGAGCGGTCCGGGTGTGGTTCGATCACGCGAACGGGCTGAACTCGAAGGGCGAAATGTTGGGCGGGTTCGAGGTCGCGGGCAGCGACCATCAGTTTGTGCCGGGGACGGCGAAGATCGAAGGCGACACGATTGTGGTGTCGGCACCGGGGCTGGAGGATCCACGCTATGTGCGGTACGGCTGGAGCAATGTGGTGACTTCCTGGTTTTACAACCGGGCCGAGCTACCGGGATCGACGTTCACGTCGGAGCGGGTTCCGTCGACGCATAGAAGTTACGACTAAGTAGTACGAGTCGGCCACGGACAAATGGAATAAACAATCACACAACGAAAAACGCTTCGAAACAGGAGAACAATATTGAACCGTCCCACCCGAATGAGCGACGTAGCCAAGCTGGCTGGCGTTGGCACGATGACAGTTTCACGGGTGCTGAATGGTAACGTGCATGTGAGCGAGGAGACGCGGACGCGTGTGCGCGAGGCCATCGCGAAACTGGATTACGTGCCGAATGAGGTGGCCCGATCGCTGCGTGACCAGCGCACGAGGCAGATTGGGATTATTGTCCCGAACCTGCAGGATCCTTTTTTTGCGCAGTGCGCGCATGCGATCAATTTAGTGGCCAAAGAGCGCTCATACTCGACCGTGATTACGACGTCGGATGAAGACGCCGAGACGGTATCGATCGAAGCCAAGAGGATGCTACGACGACATATCGAGGGCCTGATTATTGTTCCGGCTCCGGGGAAGTCTCAGCTTCGCGATCCGGAGTTCGAGCGAACGCCAATTGTGACGCTGGACCGTCCAGTGAAGGGAAGTTCGTTCGACAGCGTGGTGGTCCAGAACCGGCGGGGCGCGCGACTTGGGGTCGAGCATCTCATTGCGCATAAACACCGGAGGATCGCGTGCCTGGGCCTTGCCGGTTCCGTGTGGACGAAGAACGAACGACTGCGGGGCTATTGCGCTGCAATGAAGGCTGCGGGGTTGGAGGCAGCTCTCTACGCAATCTCGGACTCACAGAGCGAGATGCTGGAGACGGTCCGCGGACTGCTGGGTGGCGCGACCCGCCCGACGGCTTTCTTTTGTACTAACAACCTGGTGATGAGGAATGCGCTGCACGCGCTCTCGCAGTTGAATGTAAGAATTCCGGAACAGATTGCGATCCTGGGTTTCGACGACTTCGAGATGGCCGACATTATCAAGCCAGCGATGACGGTGGTTCGGCAGCCGACCGATGAGCTCGGACGCACCGCGGCGGAGCTGCTTTTCTCCCGGCTCAACGAAAGTGCGCCAATGGAGAAGGTAAAACACATCATACTTCCCGTTGAGCTGGTGATTCGGAATTCCTGCGGCACACACAGGGGCGCCTTCCCAGCAAAAACGGTGGTTTAGCTGATCGCGGTTCCAACGGGGCACGGCTTGCTCTCTGGCCATTATGCCGCCGAATTATTGGGTCACTTCCGGATCGCACTACAACGCTTCAGCGAAAGCGGTATCCTCGGCAAGTAAGCCTCGAAATGCCAAAAGAGCGGAGGAAGGAGAAGTCACGCGCAAGAAACTCCGGCACTTTCGGCTGCTTTAGCCTCGATCAGCGGGTTGGAGCTAACTAAATCGGTTCGTGTCTGAGTGTGGAATCCGGCAGCGCGAAGGAGGCTGCAGCATTCTTCGTTTTAACTGTCCCTTCATGCCATGCCCCTTTCAATAGCGTCGTGCTTTATGATCTGGATACGATCGGATCCGCGCTTCCTTCGACATTCTCTATAAAACATTCACGCCGCAATATCGACCGATTCCAACTTGTTGGAGACTCCTTGCAACTCGTGACGAAATATCGAGCACCCGCATTCTTGTGCGCCCTGTCAGTACTCTTCTGCGAACTCATCAGTCGTCCTTACGCCGCGATGGGTATCGGCGACGATGGCCCTTATATCCTCGTCGCAAAAAACCTAGCTGCCACCGGACACATCCACTACAACGGCTGGTCGGCGGCAATGCTTTGTTGGCAACTCTATCTTGGCGCGGCGTTGATCAAGATTTTTGGCTTCTCGTTTACTACCGTTCGCTTGAGCACGATGGTGGTATCCGTGGCATCCGCTTTCTTCCTGCAACGAATCCTGGTGCGCTGCGGCATCTCTGAAAGAAACGCCGTCATCGGAACTCTCGCGCTCGTTCTCTCGCCGCTGTATCTTTTGCTCTCCGTCACCTTCATGAGTGACATCCACGGTCTGTTCGGCATCATAATCTGCTTGTATGCTTGCCTTCGTGCACTACAGGCGTCGAACGATCGTGTTTCCATAAATTGGCTGTGTTTTGCTGTTGCCGCCAACGTACTTGTGGGAACGTCGCGCCAACTCGCGTGGCTCGGAGTCCTGGTGATGATCCCGTCCACGCTTTGGTTGCTGCGAACCCGTCGTCGTGTCTTGATCGCCGGCGCTGCCGCCACAATTGCGGGCTTTCTGGCCATCGGCGGCTGCTTGATCTGGCTCAGCCATCAACCCTATACAACCCCTGGAACTTACGGGGTCAGTCGTGTTCCCTGGCGGTATATCATTGCCCAGTTCACCGGTTTCTTCCTGGAGTTTCCGTTTCTTCTGTTGCCCGTTTCCGCGTTATTTCTGCTCTCGATCCGTAATCGCAGACCGCGCACCATCGTGGCGATCTGCGGATTGCTTGGCGCCTTTTTCTTTCTCGCCGTCTACCCAAGCCACCTACGCGGCCATTTCAGCTCGCTTCTGCAGCCAACTCTTCGCGACTACCCAGGTTGCGACTTCATAACGATCCACGGAGCATATGAGAGTCTAAGCCACGGAACGCCACACCTTTTCCTACCGCTCTGGATCCAGGGACTTCTGAGTGTTGTTTCCTTCGGCGGTATGATCGGCCTCATCTGCTCTTTCTTCGCTCCCCGGCGCGTGCAGCAACTCGCTCCGGAGGCCGTGAGCACCTCTTGGAAGCAACTTGGGACTCTGCTAGGGCCTTTTGCGGCGGCATACATATTTATTCTCATTTACCGAGCAGCAGCTGTAGCAAACGACCACACAGGCGTGCTATTTGATCGCTACTCGCTGGGACTTCTTCTCGTCGTCCTCATTTGCCTGGTTCGGCAACTCCAGGATCGAGTCCAGCCTCGATTCTCTCTCGTGAGTATCGTGTTCATCGCGGTTATCGCCGCATATGGCGTCGCCATAACTCACAACACATTTGCGCTCTATCGCGCACGCGTGGCCATGGCGGCTGAACTTCGCGACGCACGTATCCCCGAAACCTCGGTCGACAACGGATGGGAATACAACCTCGTTGTGGAACTTCGACACACGCCATACATCAATAACCCTTCGATAGCAACGGCTGCCAATCCTTACGTCCCGCCTGCTCCGGTTCCCGACGGTACTTGCACCATGTTTCATCGCGGCGATACCCCGCATGTACAACCGGTCTACGGCGTCTCCTTCGAACCCAACGTCTGCGCCGGTCCCGCACCCTTCGCTCCCGTGCACTACTCGCGGTGGCTGGCCTCCGAGCCCGGTACTCTCTATGTCGTCCGCTACACCCCTTCATCAAAGCCCTAGCGTCCACCCTTGCTATCCTTGATAGACGATGTCAACAATACGCGAGTCCGTCTCTGCAGGCCCGAAATGACCTTATCTCTGCGTTTACGGCCACTTCTACCATTCGCTTCGCGAGATCACCCGGCTTGAAACCAGAGTCCCAGGAATCTGCCCCTCTACAACAGATGAGATGAGCGTACCGCCTCCGACTTCTATGCCCTCAACCGCGCTCCCGCATCGTACATTTACAATTATCGAACCTTGTCTGGTATCCGACGATTGACTGGCATCTCGGAAGGAGAAGTCGCTATTAAAATTTCTGATTATATCCTCGCTCAGCTTACCGCCTGGGGGGCGAAGCATGTTTTCTTAGTGACCGGCGGTGGTGCTATGCACCTTAATGACTCCATTGGTACATCGGGCATCACTTACGTCTGTACTCACCACGAACAGGCTGCAGCAATGGCCGCCGAAGGCTATGCCCGGATTACCAATACCCCCGCGGTTCTAAACGTGACTACCGGGCCAGGCGGTATCAATGCGCTGAACGGTGTTTTCGGTGCGTGGACGGATTCGATTCCAATGCTTGTACTCTCTGGCCAAGTAAAGCGTGAGACGGGCATGGCAACCTATGGGATCACCAATATGCGGCAGCTTGGTGATCAAGAGGTTGACATTATCCGGATGGTCCGAGGCATTACGAAATATGCGATTTGGGTTAACGAGCCGGAGAGCATCGCCTATCATTTGGAGCGTGCATGGCATCTTGCGCAAACGGGGCGTCCAGGGCCATGCTGGCTTGATATTCCCGTCGATGTTCAGTCTGCGCAGATCGATCCCGACAACCTGCGCCACTACGATCCTTCCGAGGACGATCTGGTTTTCCCGGCCGGACAGGTCGCGGCTCAGGTTGCAGACACGCTAGCGCGCATCGCGAAAGCTGAGCGACCTGTGCTGTTCGCAGGAACGGGGGTTCGCCTGGCCAACGCATTGGAAGAATTCACGTCAGTCGCACGTATTCTTCGCATCCCAGTTGTGACAGCGTGGACCCATGACCTTATCTCCTCGGACGATGATCTGTTCTGCGGGCGCCCAGGTACGATCGGCGATCGCGCCGGAAACTTCACTGTGCAGAACTCCGACTTGCTGTTGGTGCTGGGCTCACGTCTGAATATCCGCCAGACCAGCTACAACTGGGGATCGTTCGCGCGGTTCGCCACTAAGATCCAGGTTGACATCGACGCCGCGGAATTGATGAAGCCTACGGTAAAGCCGGAAATCGGAATACATTGTGATGTGAAGCTTTTCCTGATCGAAATGAAACGTCAGCTTGACGCTTCTTCGGCCCCTGCGAATCCGGCTCACGAAAGCTGGTTAGCGTGGTGCAAAGAACGACAAGCGAAGTATCCCGTGCTTCAGGAGCGCCAGAAGAAGCCTGGTCCAACGTTGAATCCGTACTATTTCATCGACAAGCTGTTCGATTTGCTCGAACCGAACGATGCAATCGTCTGCGGCAACGCTACAGCATGCATCGTGCCTTTTCAGGCCGGAAAGCTTAAGGTTGGGCAGAGGTTGATCTCCAATTCCGGCTCTGCGTCGATGGGATACGATTTGCCAGCCGCCATTGGAGTCGCCTTCGCTAAAGGCAGTCGCGTAATCTGTTTGGCGGGAGATGGCAGCATACAGATGAATTTGCAGGAGCTGCAGACGGTCTTTCATAACAACCTTCCGCTGAAGATATTTGTTCTCAATAATGGCGGTTATCTTTCGATTCGTCAGACACAGGCGGGATTTTTTCAAGGCCGCCTGATAGGAACCGGCGAAACCAGCGGTGTCAGCTTCCCAGACATGGTAAAGATAGGGAAAGCATACGGTATCCCATCTTTCAGCATCACACAGTTGGACGACCTTGCCATTATTCAAAGCGAATTGAATAAAGTTGGCCCCGCTCTATTTGAAGTGTTCCTCGATGTGGATCAAGAGTTTGAACCGCGTCTGCGCTCACGCCTTTTACCGGATGGCAAAATTCAAACGCCCAACCTGGAAGATATGTATCCGTTCATGTCCCCCGAAGAGCTCGCGGATAACATGTTGACCAAGGACAAGCCCTGACGCCAAAAGCCATGCCAAAATCAGCTTCCAATCTTCCACAAGGGTTGTTTTTCGATCTCGACGGCACATTGCTCGATTCCTTGCCGGGAATCGCATTCTCAATTGAACAATCCTTCAAATCATGCGGCTTACAGATGCAACCACTTAATCTGCTCAAGACGATTGGACCGCCGATCGCCACAATCCTCTCTCTCGCTGCTCCTCAAGCAACTGAGCTTGAGCGCGATTTGCTCGAACGTATCTTTCGTACTAGCTATGACTCGGAAGGGTGGAAGAAGACGTTGGCCTTCCCGGGCGCGAACGCCATGCTCAAGCAAGCTTTTGCGTTGGGAATTCCGCTTTTCGTCGTCTCAAACAAACCACGTGATGTATCAATCAAAATCTTGGAACGCGAAGGAATTCTTCAGTTGTTTCTTGAGGTTGTCACTCGCGACTCCCGCGAGCCGCTTTACCCCACCAAGGCACATATGATTGAGCACCTTATTCATGCCTTCGAGCTCAACCCATCGCGCTGCGTTATGGTTGGAGACACCATGGAAGATGCACAGGCGGCGGCGTCAACGCAGGTATCATTTACATGGGTAGCTCACGGCTACGGAGAGCTATCCCCTAACCAATCGATCGCGTACCAGATCCAATCCTTCTCAGAACTTTTGCCCATGCTCACCAGGGAGTTTACCCAGTGATTGACAACGATATATTTGAAGACCTATTTGTGCTGGAAATGGCCAATAACCACCTCGGCAGTGTGGACCGGGGAATCAAGATCATCAATGAGTTTTCGCAGGTGGTGCGTTTTAACAACATGCGCGCCATGATCAAGCTTCAGTTTCGTGACGTCGCCCACTTCGTCCACAAGGATTTTGTTAATCGCTCGGACCTTCGATACGTGAAGAAGACACTTGACACGCGCCTCACGGACGACCAGTACGCGACCCTCGTCAAGGCCATTCGCCAGGCGGGATGTATTCCGTCGGCCACGCCGTTCGATGAGCGTTCAGTGCAACTTTGCGTCGAGCTTGGTATTCCAATGATCAAGATCGCGAGTTCCGATCTAAATGACTGGATGCTTATTGAAGCGATAGCCCAAACAAAGAAACCTGTAATCGTCTCTACTGGCGGCTCATCGCTGAAAGATATGGACGACATCGTCACATTCTTCGCAAATCGAAATATCCCGCTTGCTATCAACCACTGCGTCTCGATCTATCCGTCAGAAGACTCTGAGCTTGAGATCAATCAAATCGATTTCCTCCGCAGTCGCTATCCGGCCAACACCATTGGATACTCCACGCACGAATACTCTGACTGGTCGAACTCTATGTTGATAGCCTATGCGAAAGGTGCACGGACCTTCGAACGCCACGTCGACATCGATTCGGACGGCGTGAAAGTAAGTCCATATTGCAGCCTTCCCCATCAAGTCGACGAGTGGTTCCGCGCTTTCAAAAAAGCTAAAGAGATGTGCGGCGCTCCGGGTAGTCAGAAGCGCCAGCCTCCTAAGCGGGAAATTGAATATCTTGACGCACTGGTTCGCGGTGTTTACGCGAAGACGGACCTTAAAGTGGGCCACTCATTAGCCGATAGCGATGTTTACTTGGCAATTCCGCTTCAAAAAGGTCAGCTTTCGTGCCGTGAGTTGATGCGCGGAGAGGTGTTGACTAGGGCCGTTCAGAAAGACGCGGCGCTTTTCATCGATGACATCGACAGTCCGTACTCAAACGTCACTTCACTGCGCGAAAGAATCTATAATCGCGGCCTTAGCGTGGAACCGAGGATATAGGACTTTTGAATATTATCCAATATCCCTATTTTGCCAAGACTACAGTCCCAGCAAAATCAGGAAGTTGAACGAGAGATGCTCCGGTTGCATCGACAAATTCGTCAACAGCACTTCGGACGCCCATGTACCGGCGATTATTGTAGTCGTGGATAAACATGCAGCCGCCTTTTATTAGACGCGGATAGAAATACTCGAGCCCTGATGCCGTCGGCTGATATAAATCCACGTCTAGACTCACGAAAACAAAGCTGTCCTCCAGGCCCTTCAAGGTTGACGGAAAATACCCTTTGCGGACGACAACTTTCTCGGGATGCGTCATGCGTGAAAGGACTAGGTCTACATTCGTATTCTGAAAGTCACCGACGGCGGCCTGTGAATGATTAGCCTTCTGCTCTACAGAGAGATCCTTTTCGGAGAAGCCCTCAAAGGTATCAAAAAGGTAGAGCGTGCGGTCGGGAAAGAGCCAATTCAAGGCGCATGCCAGATCCCCACGGTATACTCCCAGCTCTGCGACCGCACCGGGGATGTTCTTTCTGATAATTCTTTCGGCCGCGAGCCTGATGGCCATGATCCGACAGAAGTCGTCCTCAGCAGGCATGATCTCAAGCGTTTTCTCTGGCCACACGGGCATCGTGCAGAGTGCAATAGGATGAAGCCCAAGTGTTAGGTTATTGTTGAGCGCCACGATATCGTGATTTACGGCAATTCTTAGGTCTTTGTCGAAGCTTGGAGAGTACAAGAGTATTCGTTGTCGATCAATTCCCATAACCACTAATTGGTTTCGAATAATCTCACCGGATCTGGAAGTGATCACCACAAAGTCAAAGGTAAGTGCCCGGAGCGACTCCGGAGCGTACACGCGGTGCCCCAGAATCATCTTTCCTTGTTTGTTTGCATCGTTGTCAGAGAGTCCCACCACTTCCACGTGTTCCGGCTTGATGCTCAGAAAATCACTGAGTGCGCTCCCTGTGCCGAAAAGTACAATTCGCATCAACACCGTCCTAAAAACTCGCTTAGACCTATCCATCCAGTCATACTATAGATCGAGACTGGTGCGAAACGAAGTCCAATCATGGCACAGAGACCTCTTCCTATCGCCGACCTGGAACACGTGCTCCAACATACAGCGCATCTGTGGGAGGAAATGAGAGGCCGCCAGATCTTCATTACCGGCGGCACCGGCTTCTTTGGCTGTTGGCTGCTGGAAACCTTCTGCCACATCAATCGACGTCTGGCCTTGAACGCTCGCGTCACTGTACTAACGCGCTCTCCCTTGGCCTTTGCGGCAAAAGCTCCCCATCTGGTATCGGATGCGAGTGTGGTGATGCTCAAAGGTGATGTTCGCAACTTTTCTTTTCCAAGCGGCAATTTTCCTTTTGTCATCCATGCAGCAACCGAGGCGAGCGCCCGGCAGGCCGCGGAAGCTCCGCTTGAAATGCTGACGACCATCCTCGCCGGAACACAGCGCACGCTTGAGTTTGCCGCCGGCCATGGTACCGCTCGTTTCCTGTTGACAAGTTCCGGCGCTGTTTATGGCAGACAACCCCAGGAGGTGGAGCACATTTCAGAGTCTTACATGGGCGCTCCTGACCCACTAGATCCGTCCAACGTATACTCCGAAGGTAAACGCGCCTCCGAATTGATGTGTGCGCTTTATAGCAAGAACTCAGGACTCGAGTGCATCATCGCTCGTTGTTGGGCCTTCTGCGGACCGCACCTCCCGCTCGACGCACATTTTGCTATAGGCAATTTTATCGGAGACGTTCTTTCGGGACTGCCGATCCAAATTAAGGGCGATGGCACCTCGCGCCGATCTTACCTGTACGGCTCGGATCTAGCTATTTGGTTGTGGACGATGCTCTTTCGCGCGCCTTCTCTCGTCCCCATCAACGTAGGCTCGGCTAACGACCTCAGTATCCTGGAGCTTGCGCAGACAGTGGCAGCAGTCTTGAACCCTCGCGCTGCCATTCATGTCGGCAACCAATTTTCGTCGGCGACTTCATTTACGCGCTACGTGCCGTCTGTAAAGCGTGCAGGCGAGCTGCTAGGGCTCGCAGAGACAGTTGATTTAGCGGAGTCAATCAGCCGGACAGCAGCGTGGTACCAAAACGAATCGGAGGAAGGATGAAGTTAATCAGCGTCATAAGTCCCTGCTATAACGAGGAGGGAAACGTTGAGGTTTTGACTGATCGAGTTCGCGATCTCTTTGCCGGAATGCCGCAGTACCGATACGAACACATCATCATCGATAACAACTCCTCGGATGCCACCGTCGACATCCTGCGCGGGATTGCAGCCCGCGATCCCAATGTCAAAGTGATTGTCAACGCGCGCAACTTTGGACACCTTCGCTCTCCTCAGCACGCCCTACTTCAGGCTCAGGGCGATGCAGTCGTGGTGTTGCTCTCAGATCTACAGGATCCCCCGGAACTTATTGTCGAGTTCCTTCGAGAATGGGAGGCGGGCTACGCCATCGTCGCAGCCGTCAAATCCACTAGCGAAGAGAACGGTTTGATGTATAAGATTCGTTCCGCTTACTACAAAACAATCGCGCGTCTGACAGACGTTAAGGTTTTGGAGCACTTTACAGGGTTCGGACTCTATGATCGCAAGGTCGTAGATATTCTACGCAACGATTTTCATGATCCCTATCCGTACTTCCGCGGGCAGGTCGCCGAGATCGGACTTCCTCACAAGATCATCCATTACAACCAACGGCGGCGTACACGCGGAATTACGAAGAATAATTTCTACAGCCTTTATGACATGGCCACTCTCGGCATCACTAACCTTTCCAAGGTTCCCCTCCGGCTGGTGGTTTTTGTAGGCTTTATCTTTGCTGGCTTGAGCCTTTTTGCGGGGTTGGCCTATCTGATCGCCAAGCTGATCTTCTGGAATTCCTTCGAGCTGGGCCTAGCTCCCACTATGGTCGGATTATTTTTTCTTGGCTCGGTGCAGCTTATTTCCTTGGGAATTATCGGCGAATATGTCGGTTCAATCCACACCATTGTTCAGAACCGTCCACTCGTCACCGAAAAGGAGCGAATCAACTTCTAGTAATACTTCCATTTAATCAGGAGTTGCATAGCTCAATGAAGCGTTTTGTAAGTCATATTCCAGCTGGCCAAGTAACACGCTATCTCCTTGTCGGAGCATAGAACACTCTCTTTGGTTATGGCTGTTTTTTCCCTTTGCCTGGTTGTTTGTGAGGTTCATGCCATTGCATCCCTCGCTTGCGGCGAGTATTGCATCGCTAGTCGCGACATCCGCTAATATTACCGTGGCCTTTATTGGTTATAAGTTTCTTGTCTTCAAGACAAAAGCTAATTTCCTACGAGAGGGCGCGCGAAGCTTTCTAGGTTATCTTCCTACCCTGGTGATCGACGCCATCGCGA
Organism: Acidobacteriaceae bacterium; assembly: GCA_049578265.1. Taxonomy (GTDB): domain Bacteria; phylum Acidobacteriota; class Terriglobia; order Terriglobales; family Acidobacteriaceae; genus Granulicella. The sequence continues at coordinate 10,854 of JBAULP010000118.1, read as the reverse complement.
TAGCCCCGCTCACCTCAATCCCGCGTCGCGTGTTCCCCAACATGCGCAGCAAGCTCCCTACGTAGCTGGAGCACTGCTTATGTGTTTCACAGTTGTAGCTAGCTTTTTCGGTCACAAGCGCATCTCATTTCGTAGTACATCGTCAGATCTCGACGACCGCTAGACAAGGCTCTTGGGAGGAGATAGACCTGCTATCTCCTCTGAGAAAGCTGGCGACCCATCCGCTTTTATATGGTGCCGCTTCGCTCCAACAAGTAAATTGAGGCAATGAAACCGCTGGTAGTTTTTTATTGGCGACGCAAGTTCGATTTCTCATTGGCTAAACGTTTGGAGGTTGGCAAACTGCTCCGATCCCCCACTTCGTAACGAGGCAGGAGGTATAATTCCGCGATGAATGGCACATCCGCGGAGATCCAGTTAGACGACGTCGCGCAAGGAATTCCAGCACCGGAGAACAAGAAAAACTACCCCGCCCTTGATGGGTTTCGAGCCATTGCCGTCTTGATGGTATTTTGGCAGCATTACTACCTGAACATGCATCCCTACTCCGCCATGAACTGGGGATGGGTTGGGGTGGACCTCTTCTTCGTCCTCTCAGGCTTTCTTATCACAGGGATCCTCTTTGACACGCGAGATAAGCCCCACCGATTCCACAACTTTTATGTTCGCCGCACCTTGCGTATATTCCCGCTTTACTATGGGATACTGATCCTGATATTGCTGAGCCAGCCAATACTTCACTGGGACTGGAACTGGAAGTTTTGGGTGTGGCCGCTGTACCTCGGAAACTACGCCCGTTTCATTTCGAGCTATCGGACGTTGGGAGACTTCCAGACGAGCGGGGCGCTTCTGGGTCATGGGACTACTCTTTACCTCGGGCATTTTTGGTCACTCTGCGTTGAGGAGCAATTCTATCTGATCTGGCCTTTTGTGGTGTACATAGTCAGGGATCGTATCAAGCTGCGCGACATTTGCGTAATTGTCTGCGCGGTTTGCCTTGTCGCTCGGGTGGCATGTGCGCTCTACCTGCCTGAGCATTACATCAAAGCAGAGATTCTTTACAGAATCACGCCCCTCCGGGCTGACGCCCTCCTCTTCGGTGGTCTAATCGCGTTGATGATGAGAGGGCCGGAGGCAGCAAAGCTAATGAGACTTGCACGTCCAGCCTCGGTTGCCTTTATAGCGGGCTTCGCTGTGTTTGAAGCCACTTATGAGTTGTTTAACCACCACGCATATCGGCCGGTGTCCGGCGCCCCGATCCTGGATACCGTGGGGTACACACTGATCGACATTTTTGCCGCCATCCTCATCCTCGTACTGATCCAGCCACGCGGGCTGCTATTCAAGGTTTTCACCATCAAGCCGTTGCGCAGATTGGGACAGATAAGTTACGGATTTTATGTCTTCCATGACATCCCTCATACGTTTTACGCCAAGCTAGCAATAAGGCTGATGCATCGCTCCCTCCTCACAATCCCAGTCGCGTTTTGTTGCACGCTCGTCCTTTCATTCCTAAGCTTTCGATACCTCGAGGCTCCTTTTCTTCGGCTGAAAGAACGCTACACCCTCCGATGACCCAAGACGTCTAACTAGAGCTAACGCAAGAGAAGACCCCCTTCAAGGGATTCTTCGTCTGTGGATTCCTTCTGCGCAGGTTAAGACCGCCGACTCGAGCAGCTCGACATGATTCACAGCTCTTGGACCAATGTCAGTGCACCAACGTGAACGTCCTCGGACAGCGAAAACCAACCACACAGCTGCCTGCTTCTTCAATCGCGTGGCATCCTAAAGAGCTGGTTGGGCACCTCCGGCGCGAATGCCTCGATTTACGCCTTTACGCCTTGGCGGCGAACATCGTTGATAGATCGCCTCGGATGCTCGTGAACTCGCTTGCCCACGTCGCAATCCACCCTAGGTCACTCGACGCTCGAGTGACCTAGGGCAACTGGATGACTCTCGCTTACCAGTCGGCGTATAAACCATAAACCCAGAAATCCTGTAGATCTCTTCACCAGACGGCGCATAAGAGCATCCTCCAAGCCCAACTCCGGGCACCGCATCATGCAGGATCATTCGGAGATCGGAAGTGTTGCGGCTTGGCTGACAAACTCTCTGGCGGTCTTCGCGATAAAGTCGAGCATCGGCTCTGTTAGTCCCGGATACACTCCGATCCAGAACACCTGGTTCATCACAAAATCCGTATTGGCCAGCTCTCCCACCACGCGATACGCATAGCCTTCATACGCTGGTTGCCGCAGCAGGTTTCCTGCAAACAGCAGGCGCGTTCCAATCTTCTGCGCCTCCAGCGCGCGCGTCAGCTGGTCGCGAGTGAACGGAGCGTCCGTCTTCACCCCAATCGGAAATCCAAACCAGCTCGGGTCTGAGTGCTCCGTCGCCTCGGGCAATATTAGAAACTCTTCGAGCGGCCGCAGAGCCTTCTTCAGATACGCAAAGTTTTCTTTGCGGCGCTCGATAAAGTGCGGCAGCTTCTCGATCTGCGACACTCCGAGCGCCGCTTGCATGTCGGTCGCCTTCAGGTTGTAGCCAACATGCGAGTATGTGTACTTGTGGTCGTACCCGCAGGGCAGCGTTCCCAGTTGCCAATCGAACCGCTTGCCGCATGTGTTGTCTACTCCCGGCTCACACCAGCAGTCCCGACCCCAATCGCGGAACGAATCGATTAGCACCTGCAACGCGGGTTTGTCGGTCAACACCGCCCCCCCCTCGCCCATCGTGATGTGGTGCGCAGGATAGAAGCTGACCGTGGCAATATCCCCGAACGTCCCCACCTTCTGCCCCTTGTATGTCGAGCCCAGCGCGTCGCAGCAATCCTCCACCAGCCAAAGTTGATACTTTTTGCAGAAGGCCACAACCGCATTTAGGTCGAAGACATTCCCCAGCGTGTGCGCAATCATCACCGCTTTCGTCTTCGCGCTGTACGCCGCCTCCAGTTGAGTCACGTCGATCTCATACGTCGGCAATGTTACATCCAGGAACACGGGCACCAACCCGTTTTGCAAAATTGGATTTACGGTCGTCGGAAATCCGGCCGCCACCGTGATCACTTCATCTCCCGGCTTCAGAGCCCGCTCCCCCAGCTTTGGAGACGTCAAGGCGCTGAGCGCCACTAGGTTCGCCGACGACCCGGAGTTCACCAGGGACGCCGACCGTAGACCGAAAAAGCGAGCCAACTTGCGTTCGAAGTCCTTCGCAAACCGCCCCGTCGTAAACCATCCATCCAGAGCCGAATCCACCACGCAGCAAATATCATCAGGTCCAATCACCTTCCCCGACACGGGTACGCTCGACGCCCCCGGAACAAACTCCGTCCGTGGAAAGGCTTCCGCATGAAATTGCGCTGTCAACTCGAGGATTTGTCGCCGAAGGGCCGCTGCTTTTTCTGTCATACTTTCTCCAGAATACACAACGTCCTGCACCCGTTTGGCCGCCCGTAAGTCATTCGAACTTCTCGCTTATAATCGTGTTCAATTGCGTTCAAAGGGATCCATCGGATGAAAGCAGTGATTCTTGCAGGTGGCCTCGGTACCAGGATCAGCGAAGAGACCTCGCTCCGCCCCAAACCGATGGTCGAAATCGGCGGTCGGCCTATCCTTTGGCACATTCTCAAGCTCTACTCCGCCCACGGCATCAACGACTTCATCATTTGCTGCGGATACAAGGGCTACGTCATCAAGGAATACTTCGCCAACTACTTCCTGCATACCTCCGATGTAACCTTTGACGTATCAGCGAATACCATGAGCGTCCACAACTCCGTCGCCGAACCGTGGCGCGTTACTCTCGTCGACACCGGCGAAAAGACCGGAACCGGAGGTCGGCTCAAAAGAATTGCAAAGTTCGTAGAAGGCGACGATTCGTTCTGCATGACCTACGGCGATGGCGTAGCCGACGTGGACATCACCGCCTCGATCGCCTTCCATGCGGCACATGGAAAGAGCGTCACCATGACCAGCGTTCAACCCATCGCGCGTTTCGGGGCTCTCGGCCTTGAAGACACGCGTGTGTTCTCCTTTCGGGAAAAGCCCACCGAAGAAGGAGGCTGGATCAACGGTGGCTTCTTCGTCCTCAAGTCTGACATCTTCGCCGACATACATGATGACTCTCAGATGTTCGAACAGGAACCCATTCGCGACCTTGTGGCCCGCGGGCAGGTTGAGGCGTTTTTCCACCGCGGCTTCTGGCAGGCCATGGACACGCTCCGTGATCGCCAGCAACTCGAAGAACTCTGGAGCTCCGGAAAGGCTCCTTGGAAGACATGGTAATCCGCATCGACTCCACCGTTTCCACGTCTTTCTCCTGGAAAGGTCGGCGTGTCTTCGTCACGGGCCACACCGGCTTCAAAGGCGGCTGGCTCACACTCTGGCTCACGCAGCTCGGCGCCACTGTGCGCGGTTACTCACTCGATCCTGCCACCGAGCCGAACCTCTTTACCGTGGCTCGCATCGGGTCTGTAGTCGATGACATCCGCGGCGACATCCGTAACACCACTACCCTCGAGCGCGCCCTACAAGACTTCGCCCCCGAACTCGTCTTCCACCTCGCCGCGCAACCCCTGGTTCGCTACTCTTACGACTTTCCCATCGAGACCTTCGAAACAAATGTAGTCGGAACAGCCAAGGTCCTCGACGCCATTCGCAGAACCCCAAGCGTTCGTGCCGTCGTCTCCGTCACCACCGACAAATGTTACGAAAACAAAGAATGGCTCTGGCCCTACCGCGAGTCCGATCCCCTCGGCGGTTACGACCCGTACTCCAGCAGCAAGGCCTGCGCCGAAATTGTCAGCGCCGCCTTCCGCCAGTCCTACTTTACCGCCCATGCCGTCGGTGCTTCCAAAGGCCGTAACGTCGCCATCGCCACTGCCCGCGCCGGCAACGTCATCGGCGGTGGCGACTGGTCCACAGATCGCCTTCTTCCCGACCTCGTGCAAGGCTTTCTCTCCGGCCAACCGGTACCCATCCGCCACCCCCACGCCATCCGCCCCTGGCAGCATGTGCTCGAGCCGCTGCGTGGCTACATCCTTCTCGCCGAAAAGCTCCTCGCCCCAGACGCGCAACAAGCCGCACGCTTTGCCACTGCTTACAACTTTGGTCCCGCCGACACCGACGCACGTCCCGTCTCCTGGATCGCCGAGCAGATGACTGCGCTTTGGGGCAACGGTAGTTCCTGGGCTCTCGACAGCGCGCCCACTCCCCATGAAGCCGGCTACCTCAAGCTTGACTCCAGCCGCGCCCACGCCGAACTCGGCTGGCATCCGCAACTAAATCTGCAACTGGCCCTCGAACTTCTCGTCGGATGGTACCGCGCCTGGCAATCTGGGGCAGACATGCACGCCCTCAGCCTCAACCAAATCGAGCAATATCGCGGGCTACCCGAATCATAGTCGGAATCTGCCATGTTTGGCTTTCTAAAGAGGGCCTCTATGCGTTACCTTGTATCCGTGTGAGCCTCATGCTAGGGTTCTGGCCTCGCGCAAAATGAACGGGAGCAATCCCTATTGGCCTGACATTGTTCTCCAGCATCACATCAGGCCGCTGCTTACGGAGGCCGGAATGATCGAGACGCCCTGATTTTGGCGCCGTCGGCGTGCCCTAAAGTACTTATCTAGTTTGATTTAGAATTGGTGGGCACAGCAGGATTCGAACCTACGACTTCCACCGTGTGAAGGTGGCACTCTACCGCTGAGTTATGCGCCCGCGGGCCTGGGGATAATGGCTGGGATCTTGCGCCACTGGGCCTATGCAGTCTTGACAGAATAACACTGGCTGGCAGGTGCGCCAACCGATACTTGGAACGCCGGGGCCGGGGTTTGCGTCCAAGAACAGGATTCTGAAAGGTACAATTACGGGCTGATGACCCCGAAAAGCAGATCGCGGCCAGATGATCCCCCAGTTTCGCCAAAAAGTGGCGAAATGGAGGATTTAACGCCGTTGGAGGAGGATTTAACGCAACCTGAGGGGCAGGATGGGGTTCCAGAGGATATGGGTACCCTGGCTCTCCACCCCGGGCTGATGGATGCTGCGCCGCCGGATCCGGCTCGCGGAACCGAGAATGCGCCCCTGGTGGCCACAGATTTGACGCCTGAACAGGTCGAGGCTCGACGGGCTGCGGTGGCTAGGGGAGATTTTTCCCAGCTGACTGATGCCGAAGTGATGCTGGAGCTGAAGGCGGGGAACATGGACGCTTTCGACGTGCTGCTGGGCAAGTACCGGAAGCCGATCGTGCACTTTATGTTCCGCATGGTGCACAATCAGGCCGTGGCCGAGGAACTGGCGCAGGAGGTATTCCTGCGGGTGTACCGGTCTCGCGAGACCTACCGCGCCGAAGCCAGGTTCAGCACCTGGCTGTACAGAATTGCGACCAACCTGGGCGTGAATCACGCGCGGGATACGCGGCACGAGCGCTCGGCCTCGACGGTGTACCTGGATGCGGTCGATGCAGAGACTGGAACGACGCCGGATGTGGCCGATGATACGCCGACGGTCGAGTCGGACCTGCTGCAGAAGGAGCGAATGAACGCCATCCGGCAGTATGTGATGGCGTTGCCGGAACGGCAGAAGACCGCCGTGTTAATGCACAAGTATGAAGGGATGGATTACAAGCAGATTGGCGAGGTGCTGAAGCTCTCTGAGTCTGCGACCAAGTCGCTTCTGTTTCGCGCGTACCAGACGCTGCGGGAGAAGCTGAAAGAGTTTGTATAGAAGGGAAGTTTGAGTTGGCGCTGGAAGAATGGCGCGACCCCACGGGGGATGATATGAAGAAGATAGAGATGAAGACCGATTGCAAGACCTGCCGCACAGCTCTCGCTGATTTGTTGCTGGATGAGTCGTACGCTGCTGCACACCCGAAGGTGGCGGAGCATATGGCTGCGTGTGCGGATTGCCACAAGGAGTGGGAAGAGCTGAAGGCTACCTTTGCGCTGCTGGATGAGTGGAAGGCGCCGGAGCCTTCGGCGTACTTCGACACGAAGCTGCACGCGCGGCTGCGCGAGGTGCAGGCTGCGGAGCCGGAGGGCTTCTGGGGCCGGACACGGGCGTTTTTGACGTACAGCACGGAACATCGACTGCGTCCGGTACTGGCCGGAGCGTTGGTGCTGGTGGTGGCGCTGGGCGGTGGCGGGACATTTGTAGACTTGTATGGCGGCCATAGCTCGACGGCGGCTGTGCAGGTATCGCCGACGGTGAACGATCTGAAGATTATGGACAATAATGCGCAGGCTCTGCAACAGATGGACCAGCTGCTGGATTCCAGCGATGACGGCTCTGCACCGCCGAGCAGCTAGGCAGAAGGCGGAGGAGTTGAATGACGTCTGAGGGAAGATGGACGGCAAGGACCGAGGTGGGATTCGACGCTTGGGTGATGCAACTGCGGTACCATGAGGCCCGAAGACAACCAATGCAACAGTTGACCACGGAAGGGGACTGCCCACAGAACGATTGATGAGCAGATGGACGTATGCGTAACGCTAAGACATTCCGCGGCCCGGTGATTCGGGTGCTGGTGCTGGGCTTGCTTGCCGGCATGAGCGGGATGCTGTGCGCGCAACGGGAAGGCCAAGGGGGATTTCGGAGCGCGCCTCGGTATTCAAGAATGTACGCGAGTCAGAACAGGGGTTTTGGTGGACAGCAAGCTCGGCCGGCGCCGATCGTTCGACGGCCACCACCGGGGGCCATGGTGCGTCCCGGAGGAGCGGCACACCAACTGGTGGGACCGAATGGGCGGCGCGGTGGTGAGCACTTGGCCGAGTGGATGAACCAGCACAGTGGAATGTCGCTGGGGCAGCAGCAGCAGGCGCTGGATCGCGAACCTGGCTTTCGGGAGTTACCACCTCAGACGCAGCAGCATATGCACGAGCGGCTGGCGCAGTTAAATGCGATGTCGCCGGAGCAGCGGCAGCGAACGTTAGAGCACACGGAGGCGATGGAGCGGTTGAATCCGGTGCAGCGTTCCGAGGTGAGGGGAGCGTTGCAGCAGCTTGGGTCGCTGCCGATGGACCAGCGGAGGCAGGTAGTGCGTTGCTTCCGGCAGTTGCGCATGCTGCCACCGGAACAGCGGATGGGCGCGATGGCTTCTCCGCAGTACGGATGGCTGAACTACGAGCAGCGGACGACGCTTACGAACCTGATTCAGATTGCTCCCATGCTTCCGCCGCAGTGACGCTGAGCATCGCGACCCGATGGAACATGGACGTGCAAGACTGCGGACGTGGAGATGTTCGTGTTTTTTCACCTCGATGTCAGCGACGTTACTTGGGCAATGCCGTCTAATCCTGCGTGATCTCCCCCTGCACAACACCAAGGCCTTTGCAGGCTACGGTTACGGCCTCGAGATGACTCAGAAAGTGGTTCTCCCATGAGTGACTGCAGTTATCCGCTCTCGCAAAAGAGCGTGGAGTTTCCCTCCGTCTCGACGTCGATCGCCGGAGATCTTCTTCATAAAGCGCTGATCATCAGCGGGCTGCTTGCGCTGATCCTTGTGAATTATCACCTGCAGACGTTTGCGCCGATCTATGCGGCGGCGGCGCGGCATGGGCTGGGCGCCGTGCTGCTGCGACCTTGCATCCTGTGGTTTACCGTCGGGTCCACGCTGATGGCGTTTCGGACGGTGCTGTGGTTGTTCTATCGGCCGCCGGTGGTTGCGACGGTTGAGAACGCTCTGCCGATGACGGTTGTCATTCCTGCTTATAACGAGGGTGCGATGGTCGCGAAGGCCATCGACTCGGTGGCCGGGGCGCACTATGCCGCGGAGAAGCTGCAGATCATCGTGGTGGATGATGGCAGCACCGACGATACGTGGATGCACATTCAACATGCTGTCGCGCGGCATGGCCGACGTGTTGAGGCGATTCGCCTGGAGCAGAATAGCGGCAAGCGCAAGGCGTTAGCGACGGCGTTCGCGCGCGGGACTGGCGACATCTTTGTCACGGTGGATTCGGATAGCGTGGTGGATCCGAACTCGCTCCTGGCGCTGGCCGGGCCGTTTGCCAACGAGCGGATTGGGGTGGTCGCGGGTCGGGTGCTGGTGTATAACCGGCGCGAGGGGCTGATTCCTCGCATGCTGCATGTGAGGTTTGCGCTCTCCTTCGACTTCCTGCGCGCGTGCCAGTCTACGTTTCGCACGGTGTATTGCAGCCCGGGAGCGTTGTCGGCGTATCGTGCGAGCGCTGTTCGCGAGGTGATGCCGCAGTGGGTGGAACAGAGCTTCCTTGGTTCGCCTGCAACGATTGGGGAAGATCGCGCGCTGACCAACGACCTGATGCGGCTGGGATATGACAGCGTGTACCAGCGTGCGGCGATGGTGCTTACGATCGTGCCGACGACGTATCGGCAACTTTGCCGGATGTTCCTGCGCTGGGACCGGAGCTTTGTGCGGGAGGAGATTCGGTTTGCGCGGATTGTGTGGAAGCGGCCGCCGCTGTTTCGGTTCATCGCGCTGATCGACTGCATGATCAGCGATCTGCGTTATCCGGCTGCGTTGCTTACTGTTGGCCTGATGGGCGCTGCGTTGGCGATTGATCCACTGGTGTTGCCGCGCATGCTGGCTGTGATCGGTATTGTTGCGTTTATCTATTCGCTCTACTACCTGCACAGCGAGCGCTCCTTCGACATCGTCTATGGAGTGCTGTTCAGCTACTTTTCGTTCTTCTGTTTGTTCTGGATCTTTCCGTGCGCTGTGGTTACGGCGCGCGCCAAGGGTTGGCTTACGCGCTGAGGCTAGAGTTTCGTTCCTACTGGAAGTCGCTTTAGCTGCGGAAGAAATTCTTCGCGAGGAAGAAGACGTTGGCAGGGCGCTCGGCGAGGCGGCGCATGAAGTAGGGGTACCATTCGGCGCCGAAGGGGACGTAGACGCGGACGCCGAAGCCTTCCTGGACAAGCTTGCGCTGCAGGTCGCGGCGGATGCCGAAGAGCATCTGGATCTCGAAGGCGCGCTTGTCGATGCCGTGATCGGCAACGTAGGAGCGAAGTTGCTGGACGATGGTTTCGTCGTGCGTCGCGATGCCGCAGAAGACGGGGCTGGTGACGACACGCTTCATGAGCTTGATGTAGTTGGCGTCTACGTCGGCCTTGGCGGGAAAGGCGATTTCGGCGGGTTCTTTGTAGGCGCCTTTGCAGAGGCGGATGCGAATCCCCTGTGATAACAGGCGTTCTACATCATTTTCAGTGCGAAATAAATACGCTTGCAGGACGGTGCCTACGGCGCCGGGGTACTGGGTGTGGAGGCGCTCGGTGAGGAGGAGGGTTGGCTCTGTGTACTCGGAGCCTTCCATGTCGATGCGGACGAAGTTGTTGTAGTGGGCGGCGTGGGCTACCATCTCGCCGACGATGCGCTCGGCGAGGATAGGGCCGGCTTCGGGGCCACCGATGTCCATGCCTACCTGGGTGAGCTTGACGCTGACGTTGGCGCGGAGATGGCGGGCCTCGATGGCGTCGAGGAGCTGGTGATAGATGGCGGCGCTGGCTTCGGCCTGGGCGACTTCGAGGACGCTTTCGCCGAGGGAGTCGAGCGTGACGTCGATGCCTTCGGCGTTGAGCTGGGCGGCGGCGTGGATGGCCTCGTCGATAGACATGCCGGCGACGAAACGGCGGGAGACGCGTTGGCCAATGGAGGAGCGTTCAGAGAACGCACGGAAGGACTTGTTGGTCGAGAGACCAATGAAGAACGAACGAAGCAAAATTTAACCTCAAAACGGAGGGAGAAACGAGGTCTATTTTCGCACTTCAGGAGGCGAGCTTGCTGAGCGGGAATTCCGATAGTCGCACAGGGGCGTTTTCTGGCTTGATTGCGATGGAGGTACCCCCACCCCCCTCCCCTCCCATACCCGTCATCGTAAGGTAC
>JBAULP010000117.1:0-5125 GCA_049578265.1 Acidobacteriaceae bacterium | reverse complement strand
GGGCAGGGGCGGGCAACGGCGGGGCAAGGGCGGGGGAAGATACAGGGGTCTCCGCGCTGCGGCGCAAGGGCGCGCCTTCGGTCGAGAAGACGTGCGGTGGGCGGGGAACAGAGCTGACGGGGTGGGTCCCGCGACGGAGATGGTTTAGCTGCCTATGAAGCGGGCGTAGAGGCTGCGGGCTTGGGCGGGGTCGGTGGTGCCCTGGATCAGGGCGCGGCCGTCGGGGAAGATGGTTAGGGTGTAGGGGTTGTAGGTGAAGCGGAGTAGAAGGCCGTTGGCCTGGACGGGGCCGAGGGGTTGGAGGCGGGACTTCAGCTCGGCGAGGTTGAGGGGGTGGTGGTGCTGGTGGATTTGCACGGAGTTGCGACCGCAGAGAGTGATGTGCGGGCGCTGGTCGCCGGAGAGGGCGCGGAAGATTCTTTGGCCGCAGACTTCGCAGTCGGCGCGAGGGGTGGTGGTCGAGATTTCGCTGCGCGCCATTTGCTCCTGGCCTGCGGTTGGCCAGAGGTCGAAGGAGATGAGCGTGCGGCGCATGCGGTCGGGTTGGTGGGTTAGGTATTTGAGGGCTTCGGTGACTTGGATGGAGGCGGCCAGGTTGACTGCGGTGGAGAGGATGCCGGCGGTGTCGCAGGTTTCTACGTTGCCGGAGGGGGCGGCGGGGAAGATGCAGGCTAGGCACGCTGTGGGGGGGAAGGAAGGGATGGGGGAGGAAGGGATAGAGGATAGAGGATAAGGGAGTAAAGCAGACTGGTTGCCGATGGTGCGGTCTTTCTCCTCTATCCCTTTCTCCTCTATCCCTTGCTTTGGAAGGATGTTCATGGTGGCGGCGTAGGCGCCTACGGCGGCGGCGTAGATCCAGGGGCGGTGGTCGCGGACGCAGAGGTTGTTGATGAGGTAGCGGGTTTCGAAGTTGTCGGTGCAGTCGAGGACGAGGTCGGCGGTGAGGAGTTCGGGGGCGTTCTGGGGGATGAGGTCGGCGATGTGCGCGTCGACGCGGACGGAGGAGTTGATGCGGGCGAGGTGGCGGCGGGCGGCTTCGGCTTTGGGGAGGGAGGCGCGGGCGTCGTCTTCGTCGAAGAGCATCTGGCGCTGGAGGTTGGAGGGCTCGACGAAGTCGCGGTCGATGAGGGTGAGGTGGCCGACGCCGGCGCGGGCCAGGAGGCTGGCGGTTGCGGCGCCGGTGGCTCCCACTCCGACTACGGCTACATGGGCGCGGGCGAGGAGTTGCTGGCCGGCGTTGCCGATGGGGGCGAAGAGGATTTGGCGGGAGTAACGGTCTTGATCGGAGATGGGATCGGAGATGGGTTCCGTGACGGGCTGTGAGATTGGATCGGTGGCGGAGTCTGCGTTGGGAGCGATGGGGTTGGTGGAGGGAAACGCAGGCATAAGCGCAGTATACGGTTCGCGAAGGGGAATCTGGAGGGAGTCGGGCAAGCGCGGAGCGAACCTGTGTGGCGTGGATTGCATCTGTAAAATGAAAGCCATACGGGAACGCAGAACGCCGTGCTTTTAGAGGCTCTGCGGGGACAGGACGCCGCGAGATGATGGGTTGAAGCGAGAGATGGCGGCGAGCGAATTTGAAGGCTGAGAGGAAGGCGGCGTTGGCGCGGAGCGAGTGGTTGAGCGAGCGCGAGAGAAAGCGACTCCCAACGCGTCCGGTGGAGGTTGGGTTTGGGGCGCGAGGAGGGACGCGCTGGGCGGCTTGGCTGATGCTGATGTGCGCGGTGGGGATGGCGTGCGGTCAGGAGGTTCAGCCGAAGGCGGCGGTGCGTCCATCATTGAGCGCGGCGCCACCGAAGAAGAGTGTGGTGGTTGAGAATCCGCAAGGGCAGCCTGCGAAGCCGCAGGCAAAGGAACAAGGTGCGAAGGCGGTGACGAATGTTCTGACGGCGTTGCCGGTCAGCTTGTGGTCGAAGGCTGGCGTGCAGGTGACGGCGGTGCGATTTGCAGGCGTGACGTTTCCTGCCAAGGATGCGATTTTTTCCGAGTTGAAGCAGAAGGATGGAGAGCCTTTAGAGCCCGGGAACGTGCGCGCGGATGAGCGGCGGCTGTTTGCTACCGGATTGTATGTGGACATTGGCGTGGACCTTGTGGCGGACGGAAGTGGCGTGGCGGTGGTGTACACGGGGCAGCCGCGATATTTTGTGGGGCGGGTGACGATTGATGGGGTGAAGGACGAACGGCTGGCGTCGTTGCTGGAGTTTGCGACGCGGCTTGATCCGGGGGCGGCGTTTACGAATGCGGACCTGTCGACGGCGGTGGAGGCGGTGAAGGAGTCGCTGGCGGAGAATGGGTTTTTCATTCCGAAGGTGGCGATGGCGACGGACGTGGACAACGTGAATCACCAGGTAAACGCAACGTTCACGATCCAGACGGGACCTCAGGCGCGCATTGGCAACGTTGCGGTGGGTGGGCCTGATCCCGGGATCGACGTGACGACGTTTCGGAAGAAGGGGCACCTGGATTGCGGCTGGCTGACGACGACGTTCGATAAGGCGTTTAAGAAAACCTGCATTCTGAAGGTGACGCGCGACACGGTGAGCAATGCTTTGTCGGGCGTGCGGTCGTACTACCAGAAGGAGGATCGGCTGGAGGGAACGATCAGCCTGCAGACGTCGACTTATATGACGCCGCGGAAACAGGTGGACTATGACTTTTCGGCAAACCAGGGGCCGGTGGTGGAGGTGGTGGTGGATGGAGCGAAGCTTTCGAAGTCGCGGACGAAGCTGCTGGTGCCGGTGTACGAAGAGGGGGCGGTGGATCATGACCTGCTGAATGAGGGCGCGTTCAACATCAAGGACTATCTGCAGCAGAAGGGTTACTTCGATGTGACGGACAAGGTGGAACTGCTGGGTAAGGGAACGGGGCATGTGAAGGTGCTGTACACGGTGGACGCGGGGCACAAGCATAAGGTGACCGCGGTGAACATTCATGGGAACAAGTACTTTGATCGGAGCACGCTGGATGACTTGCTGCGAGTGAAGAAGGCGGACGCGTACCAGAAGAGCGGGCGGTACAGCGCGCAGTTGGTGGCGGAGGATGTGAACTCGATTGAGGCGCTGTATCGTGCGAACGGATTCAGCGAGGTGAAGGTGACGTCGGCGGTGAAGGACATGGACAACGGGCCGAATGGCGCGCCGCTGAAAGAAGCACAGATCCAGGTGACGTTCACGATCGATGAAGGGCCGCAGCAGAAGTTTGGCGATGTGGCGCTGACAGGCGTGGCGACGGAGCGGCGCAAGGCTGTGAAGGCGCTGCTGAGTTCGCAGATGGGGCAGCCGTTTTCGTTGATTACGCTGTCGAGCGATCGCGATGCGATTCTGACGTACTACCTGGCGCATGGGTTTGACCACGCGCGAGTGGAGATTGCGCAGAAGGTTGAGAGCGGGGACAAGTCCAGGACGGATGTGGCGCTGAAGGTGACGGAAGGGCAGCAGGTGACGGTGCAGAATGTGCTGCTCTCGGGAATTGTGCACACGCGACCGAAGATAGTGGAGAGCCAGATCCTGGTGCATGCGGGTGATCCGCTGGATCAATCGGCACTGCTGCAGACGCAGAGAAATTTGTACAACCTGGCGCTGTTCAGCGAGGTGAATGCGGCGGTGCAGGATCCGATGGGGAATTCGCCGGAGAAGAATGTGCTGGTGCAGGTGACCGAGGCGAAGCGCTGGGATGTGACGTATGGGTTCGGGATTGAGGCGCAGTCGGGGACGCCAGGAATTACTACGGGTGAGACGCGGGGAGAGACGGCTGCACAGAATGGGAAGGCGGGAGTTAGTCCACGCGTGTCGCTGGATGTGGCGAGGATCAATCTGCGCGGGACGCAGGACTCGCTCACGCTGCATACGACGTATGGATTGCTGGAAGAGATTGCGACGCTGAGCTTCAACGTGCCGCAGTTGTTTGGGAATCGGAGGCTGACGGGGTCGGTGTCGGGCGGCTACTCGAACGTGCAGGATATTACTACGTTTGCGTCTTCGACGTTGCAGGGGGATCTGCGGGTGACGCAGAAGGTGAAGCGCGCGGACACGTTTATTTACGACTTTGAGTATCGACGGGTTTCGATTGACGAGAGTTCGCTGGAGATTACGCCGAACCTGATCCCGCAGTTGGCGGAGCCGGTGATTGTGGGTGGGCCGCAGGTGACGTATATCCATGACACGCGCGACCCGAGTCCGCTGAATGCATACAAGGGGCAGTATTTTTCACTGCAGGAGTTCGTGGCGTCCTCGAAGTTTGGATCGGATGCGGACTTCAATAAAGTGGATGCGACGGAGTCGACGTACTACACGTTTGGAAAGCGGAAGTATGTATTTGCGCGGAACCTGCGCGTTGGATTTGAGAAGTCGTGGGGGCCGAATCCGAATGCTTATAACGCGGGGGACCAGATTGGCGTGCCCCCGACGGCTTGCGCAGGAACGCTGCTGGAGACCAATCCGACATGCAACGCGGTGCCATTGCCTGAGCGGCTGTACGTGGGAGGCGCCACGTCGCATCGTGGATTCGGCATCAATGATGGAGGGCCGCGCGATCTTACGACAGGATTTCCAGTAGGCGGGTCTGGTGCGGTGGTGAATACGTTTGAGCTGCGCATGCCGCCGCCGACGTTGCCGCTGGTGGGCAACAGCATCTCGTTTGTGCTGTTTCATGACATGGGAAATGCGTTCGAGTATCCGGGAGACATGTTCAAAAGCATTCGACACTTTCATCAGCCGGACAAGGCGGAGTGCAGAAACCTGGCAGGGCCGCTGGCTGCCGCGGGAGGAAATCCGAAGGATGCGGTGGGAAGCTGCAACTTCAACTACTACTCGCACGCTGTGGGCGTCGGCGTACGCTATGGAACGCCAGTGGGACCGATTCGCCTGGACTTCAGCTATAACCTTGACCCGCCTATCTACCCGGTGTTTGACGATTACACGGGAGCAGCTCCGTATGTGGGGCAGGCGAGCCACTTCAATTTTTTCTTCAGCATAGGACAGAGCTTCTAGGGCGATGATGCTACGCGCAGGCCAATCCGGGATGAGGCAACGAGCCGAGAGTAGACGGCTGGTGCGCAGCGGCGTGTGGTTCGCGCTGCTCATGATGTGCGCCGGGGTGTTAGCGGGCGAGGTGTGGGCGCAGAACC
>JBAULP010000116.1:0-20997 GCA_049578265.1 Acidobacteriaceae bacterium | reverse complement strand
GTCCTCATCCTCGGCGCCACCGGCACCAGCGGCCAACTCGCCGTCCAGATCGCCAAGTCCCGCGGCGCCAGCCACATCGTCGCCGCCGGTCGCAACCCCGAAGCCCTCGCCTCTCTCAGCGACCTCGGCGCCACCCGCACCATCTCCCTCACCCAAGACCCCGGCGCGCTCCTCGCCGACCTAACCTCCGCCATCGCCGACAACAACATTCGCGTAGTCCTCGACTACCTCTACGGCCTTCCCGCCGAAGCCACCCTCCAGGCCATCGCAAACTCCCATCCCAAGGCCCGCATCCGTTACATCCAAATCGGCAACCTCGCCGGCGCCACCATCCCCCTCAGCGCCCACCTCCTCCGCTCCACCGACATCGAGCTCCTCGGCAGCGGCTACGGCAGTGCCGACCTCCGCGCCATCCGCTCCGCCATCGGCAACTTCTTCACCCACATCTCCACCAACCGCCCCGTCTTCAACTACGCCACTCACCCCCTAAGCGAAATCACCCCCCGCTGGACCGAACCCTCCACCACCACCCGCCTCGTCTTCATCCCCTGACGCTGCGAGCTTCATCGCGCTGCTTCGTCTACACCCGCCGCATCCAATGTAGGACAATGGAAGTTGGCGCCAGAAGCGACTCTACGCGCCGCACGAAAGCAGAGGAAGCTGTGTCCGAAACGCCCCAAACCCGCACCACCGCGCCCGTAGTCGGTATCGACCTCGGCACCACCAACTCGCTCATCGCCTTCATGCAAGGCTCCACGCCCGCCGTCATCCCCGGCGAAGACGGCAGCGCCATCGTCCCCTCCGTCGTAGCCTTCGATCAAGACACCCTCAACGGCTTCTCCGTAGGCAACGCCGCGCGCAACGTCCTCCTCACCAACTCCGCCAACGCCGTCTACTCCGTCAAGCGCCTCATGGGTCGCGACCTCGCTGACGTCCAGCCCGAGCTCGCCCACTTCCCCTTCCGCCTCGCCCCCAATCTCAAGCCCGGCGAAGTCCTCAAGCTAAACGTAGGCGGCCTCACCGTAACACCCCCCGAGATCTCCGCTTACATCCTCCTCCAACTAAAAAACAACGCAGCCCGCTTCTTCGGCGCAGAAGTCACCAAAGCCGTCATCACCGTCCCCGCCTACTTCAACGACGCGCAACGTCAGGCCACCAAAGACGCCGGCCGCATCGCTGGCCTCGACGTCCTCCGCCTCGTCAACGAACCCACTGCGGCCGCGCTAGCCTATGGTCTCGACAAAAACAAAGACGGCATCATCGCCGTCTACGACCTCGGCGGCGGCACCTTCGACATCTCCATCCTCAAGCTCCACGACGGCATCTTCGAAGTCATCGCCACCGGCGGCGACACCCACCTCGGCGGCGACGACATCGACAACCTCCTCCTCGCCGTAGCCCTCGACGACATCAAGGGCGACCTCGGCGCCGACGCCTACCAGGCCGTCACCACCAGCCCCGAACTCATTCAGCAACTCCGAAAAGCCGTCATCGAAGCCAAGATAGCCCTGAGCCACAACGACACCACCCGCCTCCAACTCAACATCCCCGCCACAAATCCGGGTGACCCATCTTCGCCGACGGTCTCATCGTCGGCTAAGGTGGGAGGAACCACCTCCACCGCCAGCGGCCCCACCACCTACGCCCGCGCAATCACGCGCCAACAATACGAGCAGCTAATAGCCCCCATCCTCCAACGCACCGCCGCCCCCGTAAAGCAAGCCCTCAAAGACGCAAACCTAACCCCCGCCGACATCAACGAAGTAGTGATGGTAGGAGGCAGCACCCGCATCCCCGCCGTCCGCGCGCTAGTCACTTCGCTCTTCGACCTAGAAGCCCGCAACCGCAAGCTCCACACCGAACTCAACCCCGACGAAGTCGTAGCGCTAGGCGCCGCCGTCCAGGCTCAAATCCTTTCCGGCACAGAGAACGCGGCCACCAACGATCTGCTCCTACTCGACGTAACCCCCCTCTCACTAGGCATCGAAGCCCTCGGCGGTGTAGTAGCCAAAATCATTCAGCGCAACAGCACCATCCCCGCCTCTGCAACCGAGCACTTCACCACAGGCGTCGACGGCCAAACCACAGTAGCCATTCACGTCCTGCAAGGCGAGCGCGAATTAGCCAAAGACTGCCGCTCGCTCGCGCGCTTCGATTTAAAAAACATTCCCCCCATGGTCGCCGGCCTCACGCGCATCGAGGTCAAATTCCTCATCGACGCCAACGGCATCCTACATGTCAGTGCGCGCGAACAACGCAGCGGCCAGGAGGCCCAGGTCGAAGTTAAACCCACCTACGGCCTCACCGACGAGCAGGTAGAAACCATGATCCTCGACTCCTTCGACAACGCCGAGTCCGACATCACTGCGCGCCAGCTCATCGAAGCCCGCAACGAAGCCCAGACCATCCTCGACGCCGTCACCAAGGGCGAAAAATCTCCCGCCTGGCAGCAGCTCACCACCGCCGAGCACGCCTCCATCGAATCCCACGCCACCGAGCTCCGCCGCATCATGCAGGAGGGCAATCATAAAGCCATCCGCGACGCCATCGGTTACCTCGACCAATCCACCCGCCGCTTCGCCGAGCTCATGATGGACGCCGCCGTAACCGGAGCCATCGGCGGCAAAACCATGTCCGCCGCCAACGACTCCCTCTCTCAAAGCCTCGGCGCCGCCCCCACCGCCCCCCACGTCTTCGCCAAAGCCACCATAGAACCCACCACCCCCCACACCCCCACCAACGAACTAGAGCGCGCCGAGCAGGACCCCGAAACCCCAGGCGAATCCACCGAGGATTAACCTCCCAGCCAACACACCCGCCTTTTTTATTTGTCATCCCGCAGGGATCTGCAGTTGCAGTTGCTCTTGCTCTTGCTGTTGCTCTTGCTGTTGCTCTTGCTGTTGCTCTTGCTGTTGCTCTTGCACTTGCTGTTGCTGTTGCTCTTGCACTTGCTGTTGCTGTTGCTCTTGCTCTTGCTCTTGCTGTTGCTGTTGCTCTTGCACTTGCTGTTGCTGTTGCTGTTGCTGTTGCTCTTGCTCTTGCTGTTTCCCTTGCTCGAAGGTACCCCGAGGCTTCAGCCTCGGGTCTCATAGGCCATGGAATGAAATGGGCTTTAGCCCTGAGGTTTGCCTTCGCAATCGCCCCGGAACCATCAAACTACGGCGCCACCGCCGCCTTCATCCCCAAAATCTCCCCCACCCGCTGCTGATCCCCCGCAATCTCCCTCCAAGGCGCCCCAACAAACTTCCTCTCCCCCTGCACCCCCACCACCACAAACTCCGCAGACAACGGCGTCCCTGGAATCCGCGCCCCAAACCAATGCGGATCATCCCTCTCCCTCCAGGTCACCAACCCAAGCACCGCCCCCATCGGATACGCATCTCCCGCACGCGCCGCCGCCACCGCCGCATCATTCCCAAACAAAGTAGACGTAGTCTCCTCCCCCCGATCCACCACCGAAGTAATCGCCTTCCACTCCATCACCGGATATGGCAACCCACTCCCCAACCCCGCCTGCACGTTATACAAATCCGCATCCGCAATCTTCTTCCCCGAACACCCACACAACATCACCGCCACCGCACACACCACCAGCAATCTCTTCATCGTCCACCTCCAGCGCGAGGCAGCGGCAACGTATACACATAATCGTTATCCTTCACCGGCTCATGACACCCCAAACACTCATTATCAAAATGAGGGCCCTTCCCATACGGCTTCAACGCATCGCCCTTGAACCGCGCAAACCCCCATCCTCCAGTCCCCGCATACTGCACGCGATGCTTCTCCATAAACTCGACCTGCACAAACTTCCCCGGCGTCACATGCCCCTGCCCATCATCCACCGCCTGGAACGTAATCTTCGCAAACGCCGCGCCCTCCGGCCACGACGGCAGCGTATGCTCCGCAATCGCCTTAATCGCAACATCGTTCGCCGTAATAATTCGCAGCGTCCCATTGTCCCCGCGATCCGTCGTGCTCATCACCTTCCAATCCGCAAACCCCGGCAGAAACGGCACCCCATTCAGCGAAGCCGACACAGGCTCCATCAAATGCTTCGGAGCCTCAACCGCCGCCTCTCCACTCGCACCATTCTTCGGCGCAAACGGCGCCAGATACTCCTTCAGCGTAGCCAACTCCTCCGCCGTAACCCCCGCATGCGGATGCCCAATCAAATACAACCGCAGCGGCATCGCCCCCAGCGCAATCTGATTCACACTCTCATACAACTCCGCCCGCTGCACCCCCACCGGCTTCGCACCCAACTCCGAAAAATTCAACACCGCCCTCGCCCGCTTCACATCCGAAGCCACCACCCAATACGCCGGCACCACATGATCCCACCACACCAGCCTTGGCGAATCCGAGTGGCAAGCGTAGCACCGCCTCACCAGAATCTCCCGCACCTGTGGCGGCACCGCCACCTCCACCTGCGGCCCCGCCGGCTCACCCAGCCCCGGCCGAATCGCCTGCACCACAAGCCCCACCACCACCACCGCCAACACCAACCCACCGAGCGTCCGCAACCCAGCCGTCATCCCATTAGACTACCCCGCACGCACCCCACCGCGCGCTCTATCATCCAACCAGCAGCAAGGAAACGTTCCGCACCGGACAACGAAGCACTGAGAACTGGCAACTGAGAACTGAGAACTGAGAACTGAGAACTGACAACTGACAACCGACAACCCCAACCCCGAGGCCATCATGCAAATCCACCACCCCAACACCCAACCCTCCACCGCCGGCTCCCCCGACTACTTCACCGGCGACGTCCGCATCGACCCCCTCATCCAAACCCCCGACCCCGCCCACGTCAACGCCGCCTCCGTCACCTTCTCCCCCGGCGCCCGCACCGCCTGGCACACCCACCCCCTCGGCCAGACCCTCATCATCACCGCCGGCGCCGGCTGGGCCCAGCGCGAAGGCGGCCCCATCGAAGACCTCCACCCCGGCGACGTCGTCTTCTTCTCTCCCCACGAAAAGCACTGGCACGGCGCCACGCCCACCACCGCCATGACCCACATCGCCATCCAGGAACGCCTCGACAACAAAGTAGTTGAATGGCTCAACCAAGTCTCCGACTCCGAATACCAAAAATAACCAGCGCCCCAACACCTCACGCCCGCACAACCTACCGCCGAATCCCCGCGCACATCCGCTCCCAATTCCCCGCCCCAATCAACCCGCGCTCCTCCTCGGTCAACTCCGCTTCCTCCAGAAACTTCCGCACCTTCCCATCCTTCGCCGGCGCAAACGGATAATCGGTCGACATCATCACATGCTCCACGCCAATCACCTCAATCGCCCACCGCAAATACCGCTGGCTGAACAACCCACTCGGCGTCACATACACATGCTCCCGCACATACTCTGAAATCTTCCGCGGCAACTTGGCCGGCCCGCTCATCAGATCAATCCGGTCCAGATAAAACAGCACCACCTCACCCATGTGCCCGGTCACAATCTTCAACTCCGGAAACCGATCGAACACCCCCGCCAGAATCATCCTTAAAATCTGCACGCCCGCCTCGTAGTGCCACCCAATCCCCGGCCGCCCAAACAGCGCTCCCACCGGCCCCTCAAACCCAGAGTAGTTCGCATCCAGCACCCCCTTCTGCGGCGTCTGCGGATGCATATACAGCGGCGCCCGCAACGCCGCAGCCGCCTCAAACACCGGCCAGAACTCCTTCGCATCAAAGTTCCTGTCCCGCGTCCGCCCAAACACCATCGCACCCTGCAATCCCAACTTCTGCACCACGCGCTCCAACTCCTTCGCCGCAGCCTCAGGCTTCCCCGTCGGCAGCGTAGCAAACCCCTGAAACCTCTCCGGATACTCCTTCACCGCCAGCGCCACCCGATCATTCGAAGCCCGCGCCAACTCCACCGCCAACTCCGCATCGAGATTCTGCACCCCAGGCGTCGTCAACGACAGCACATGCACATCCAACCCCGCCTCATCCATCGCCGCAATCCGCTGAGGCCCAATCTCCAGCAGCCGCTCCTGAACCCCCGGCAACATCGAAGCCCTCAACCCCAAATCCGCCCACGCCGGATCCACCGCCTCCCACGCCTTCTCCACCTCAGCCAAAACAAAATGCTCTTCCAACCCAACCGTCTTCATCGCAAGCCCTCCGTATGCATCTTCGATTGGATGCGACGGAAACTCTGCGAGCACCAGCCTTACTGAATCGTCGCGTTGAACTCCATCGAAGTCACATCCTTCGGAGTCGCCACCGGGTTCGTCGCGCTCGGCGTCAACGTCCCATCCGCATTGATCGTGAACAGGTACAGCGCATTCGTCGTACCGCTGCTCACCGCCACATAGAGAAACTGTCCTGATGGATCCTCAAACACTCCCGTCGCATTCAACAGCGAGTACGGCACACTCAGCGTAATCGGCGTCAGCGTCCCCGCCGTCGCGTTGATGCTGAACGCATTCAACCCCGCCGGCCCCGCCGCATACGCAAACCTGCTCAGCGGATCCAGTGCCACCGACACCGTATTCGTTCCGAGTAGCACACCATCCGCCTCGTCTGTCAGCGCGCCCATCCCATTGCTCGAGAGCATATGCAGCTTGCCATCATCGCCCGCCACAAACACCAGGTTGCCCGTCGCATCCACCGTCACGGTCAGTGGCGTGTACGCCAATGCCGTCGCCGGCACAGGCTGCGCTCCAAGCGGCTCAATCAACGACACACTCTTCGCCGTCTGATTGCCAACCACAATGTATCTCCCCGCAGGATCCATCGTGATCGGCCGAGCCCCCGCTCCTGCAGCGAACGTGTCGTACACCCCCGGCGCGCTATACAGGGGAGACCAGTTCCCCGCACCGTTCCCAAGAAACGCATCCACCACTCCCGCGCCCGGGTCCGTCGCATACGCATAGTTCGCTCGCCGATCGATCACGATCCCGCCCGCCACATCTGTCGTTCCAAACGGAATATTCCCGAAAAAACTGGAGGCTCCACTGATCCCAACCGCGTCCAGATTCGGCGCCGCCGTCTGTGTCGCAAACACCAGGTTGTTGTCCCACGGCAGCATGCTTCCAGAGAACGGCCCCGCGGGAGTCAACAAACTCGCCCCCGCCGTCAGCGTGCCCCCTGCTCCCACCGCATACCCCGTCATCTTGTCGTCGCCAGCCGTCAGCACATACGCACTCGTCGTCGTCCACGTCACCGGAGTCGTCCCCGTCACAAACGCCATCGAGTTCTCCTGCAAGTGTCCGGCAATCTGGTTCACCTGCTTCAGCGAGCCGTCACTCTGCACCTGGTACACCAGCACCACGTTCTGTTCCGCTGTCGCGCCGCTGCTATTCGATACCGCATCGCTACCCGACCCCATCACATACACAAACTTCCCCTCACCATCCACCAGCATGTGCGACGCCCCCGGTCCCGCCAGTACCGAACCCGCCGTCGTCAACCCTCCATCACTCCCCACCGCAAACTCCACCACCGGCGCGCTCATCACGCTGCGTGTTCCACTCTCGCCACACAGCCCATACACGTAGCTGCCATTCGGCAAGAACTGCAGCCCCGCCGGATTGATGCATGTCGAGTCCACCGTCCCGCTCTGCGTTGGCGCACCTGTACCGCGATTCAGCGTGAACTCCAAAATATTCGTCCCATTCAAGTCCGCTGCGTACAGATAATTTCCCGAAGGATGGATCGCGAGCCCACCATACGTCCCATTCGGCAGCGCCCACGGCGAGTGGTTCAGCGCCGTCAGCCCGCCCGTCGACTCATCCAGGCTGTATCCATAAAGCTCGCTGCTCCCCAACGTCCCCTCCGGTATGTCCACCACATTCACATACACATACCGCCCAATCGGATCCACCACCACTCCCGTCGGCGAATAGGGATACCCAATCGTGTTGTTCAGCGTCAGCGTCGCATCGGAGTTCACCTCAAACTCTCCCAGCTCGCCACTCACTTCATCGATCCCACTCGCCGCATACGCATACTTGCCCGACGGATCAAACGCCAGGCAGCCCAGCGCATAGTTCACCGGATGCGGATTCCCCGCCAGCGGCTGCAGCGCGCCCGTCGTGGCATTCACTGTATAAATCTCCACCGTCCCCGAGTACCCCGACCCTCCCGTATTCGTCACCTGGTCGGTCAGATACGCATGCGTCCCCGAAGGATCGACGCTCAAGCACGGAAATCCAACCGCATTCGACTGGACCGTAAAGCTATAGCCCTCAAACCGCGGCTGCCCGCTCGGCCCATCCACCGCCATGCGCGTCAAACTCCTACCCGCATCGGCCGCCACATACAGATACCGCGGCGTCCCCAGCACCGTCACCGACCCAGCCCCCGACACGCCTCCCGATGCCGCCGTCACCACCGAATACCCCAACCCAATCGGCGTCGCCACACCCGTCGTCCCCACGCTCACCACATATCCATTCGCCGCGCTCCACGTCACCGAGTCCGTAAGACTCTGCGTGCTCCCATCCGTATACGTTCCCGTCGCCGTCAACTGCCCCGTGGCTCCCATCTGCACCGTAACCGCGTTCACCGCAAGCGACACCAGCAGAGGCGCCGTCACCGTCAGCGTCTGCGATCCACTCACCGCACCAGAGCTCGCCGTGATCGTCGTCGTTCCCTGCGTCTTCGACGTCGCCAGTCCCGTTGCCGCGATCGTCGCCACGCTCGTCGTTCCTGAGGTCCACGTCACCGAGCTCGTAATATTCTGCGTGCTCCCATCCGTGTACGTCCCCATCGCCGCATACTGCTGCGTCAGCCCCGCCGCCACCGACGCACCCGCCGGGCTCACCACAATCGATACCACTGCCGCCGTAGTCACCGTCAGCGTCTGCGACCCGCTCACCGTACCCGAACTCGCCGTGATCGTCGTCGTTCCCTGCGTCTTCGACGTCGCCAGCCCCGTCGCCGCGATCGTCGCCACACTCCCCGTGCCCGACGTCCACGTCACCGAGCTCGTAAGGCTCTGCGTACTTCCATCCGAATACGTCCCCGTCGCCGCATACTGCTGCGTCAGTCCCGCCGCCACCGACGCACTCGCCGGACTCACCGCAATCGACTGAAGCGTCACCGCAGGTGGAGTCGAGCCACCCCCTCCACCTGAACAACCCGTTAAAGCTGCAAAGAAAAGACTGCAGGGGACGATGCAAAAAACGAGGATCCGGAAGCCGGTGCGGCGAAGTAGTTTCATTCAACTGGCCTGAGATGTAGTTTTGAGAGCGCAGCCAGAATACACGCCGATCCTCGAACCGAAAACCTCCGCGCCGTCGATCAGGCCCTGGCCGATCGCTCTGGACTCCCCCAGCCCCAAAACATCCCCGCCCCTGCACAACC
This sequence comes from Acidobacteriaceae bacterium, assembly GCA_049578265.1. Classification (GTDB taxonomy): domain Bacteria; phylum Acidobacteriota; class Terriglobia; order Terriglobales; family Acidobacteriaceae; genus Granulicella. Next base: position 11,674 of record JBAULP010000116.1, on the reverse strand, counting down.
CACCCACAAGCACTAAACTAGAGAGGTTATGTCTGATCACGAGAACACCCTCCCAGAAGTCGACCTCTCCAAGCCTCCCGCCCCCAACATGGTCCGCGTCACCTTCCAGCCGGAAGACAAAACCGTCGAGTTCCCCTACGGCTCCATGCCCTACGACGGTCACGGCCAGCCCATGAGCTTCCTCGACGTCGCCGAGAACTACGACATCTTTATGGATCACGCCTGCGGAGGCGTAGCCGCCTGCACCACCTGCCATATGTTCCTCAAGAAAGGCGCCGAAGGCGTCTCCGAAGCCGAAGATCTCGAGCTCGACCGCCTCGACATGGCCCCCGGCCTCCAGCTCAACTCCCGCCTCGGCTGCCAGTGCGTCATCGAAAAGCCCGGAACCTACGTCGCCGAGATTCCCTCCTGGAACAAAAACTACGTTCAAGAAGGCAAGCCCGCCGCCGTCAAAAAATAGCCCCTCGGACAATAATCTCGCCGACGGTACCCCGACCTATCTTTCAGCTATGTATCTTTAAGTAAGCCCCAGGCACCAAGGTCGTATGCAGCGTAAAGCGTCCGTTACCTTCGGCCGCCTCGCGTCCAGAACGCGTGTCCGAGAACCGTGCTATAACGGCCCCAGTGCAACACAGAACCGGGTTCGGAGCAGCACCAAACTCACATGTTTTCGCTTCAAGCGAGTTGCGGCCGCACCCCAAACAACACCGGCCACTCCACCTTCGAGTGCTTTTTGAGCTCTGGAATCAGCATGATCGTCTGCTCCTGCTTATTCCGCAGCACCACCAGCTCCACCCCCCGCCCGCGGCTCTCATGCAGCCGCCGCACCCAAGCGCTCGTCGACTTAACCTCAATAGAATCAGCCTTTAAGATCACATCCCCCGCCCGCAGCCCAGCCGCCGCCGCCGGGCTATTCGGCGACACCGACTCCACCAACAATCCCACCCCCGTAGGCGCCCCAAAGAACCCCGCCAACTGAGGCTCCATGGCCTCCACCATCAACCCTGTAAATGGCGTAGTATGAAGCATTTGCATCAAGAAGTCGCGACTCCGTGAAGGCTTTCCCGGGGCCACCGGATCGACCAGATCCGCGTCGTCGGAGCCATCCGAAATCGGCATATCCTCCCCCGTCGGAGGATCCGTCGCCACCATCCTCGCCACAGCCTCACGCTCTACCTCTCCACGATACGCAAGCTGTGTATTTACAGTGATTTGTCTCCCACCCCGCAACACCACCAACGAGATCCCTGCCCCCGCCCCCGCATCATGAATCATCCGCCGCAAAGCCTCGGCACTCACCACAACCTGCCCATTTAGCCGCACAATGACATCATGCGGCTGCAATCCGGCCTTCCCAGCCGGAGCATCGTGGTCCACCATTACAACCTCAACGCCCCGCGGCGCGCTCAGATGCAACGACGTAACTTGTTCATCCGAAAGATCTTGAAACAGTATCCCCAAGTATCCCGGAGCATGGGGCGGAATTCCCCGCGGTTCAACACCATGCGCCCCACCCCCTGAGAGAGACCCGCTTTGCCGCGTTGGTCGCGACATAAACTCCTCAGAATGAGCAATTTGAAAGCAAGCGATCAACATCGACGCAAGCGCAAGCCCAAACGCCAGCCGCCCCGCAGCCAACCCACCGGATTCAATCGTGTGCCTCATGGCCACTCGCAGCATTCGCATCTACTGGATATCAGCCGATCCCTGAAGAACTTGGAACGATGCATTGCGAATCGCCGGGTTCGCATCTTGCGAAGAAACCGTGCGCAACACCTGCCGCACGCTGGAATCCGCCTCCACCGGCGTCAGCATGGAGATCGCCTGCGACCGGACATCGGCACTCTTGTCATACAGCAATGCATCCAGCACCGCGTCTCTAACGTGTTCATCCTGAGCAATATAGGGCTGCAAACCATCCAGCGCCTTCAGGCGAACCGCAGGGCTCTTGTCATACCGCAACGAAGAAACCAGCGTGGAGCGAATCGCGTTGGTGCCATCCTCATTCCCGTCACAATATTGACCCGACCGGCACTCGTTCGCCAGCAACGTCACTGAATCCGCATGCACATCATTGTTCGTAGCCAGCTTCGTTCCCAACAACAGCAATTGACGAATTTGGGGATCATCCAACGAACCCTGCACCGTCTCCGGAACCAGGCGGTTGTACTTCACCTGCACCAGCTCGGAGTTTGGAGTCTGCACGATCCCTGAAACACTCGCAATCGCCCCATCTGCCGCATTCGAAAGAATTACTGGCCGAGGCAGTTGCGGAGCATGCGCCGCCTGGTACCTCGCAATGAAATTCCCACCCAAAAATCCAACGCCCAAAAGCAGCGTCGCCAGCGCAGGAGCACCCTGCAGAAATCCCAGCCAGCGAAACGCGTTCCCAAAAAACCGCTGCGACACAGAACGAGGTGGAAGGCTATCCAGCGCTTCATCGAGCCGCATACGAGACGCTGCCAGCAAGTTCGGCGACGGCTCGATCATCGGAGTCAGCGCCAGTTCCTCATTCAGAGCCAGTAACGCGTTCCACTCTCGACGACAGTCTTCGCAGATACCAAGATGCTGCTCCAGCGGAAACTGCAGCTCATCGGCCAGTTCGCCGTACTGCGCGAGGATGATGTTTTGTTGTGCGTTTTCACACTTCATATTGCGTACCTCTACGGCCTCTAAGTCCTACGGCTATTCTTGCCTTTGCGGGTCTCTAGTCCTGCCTGCCCACTAATGGCCCGACAATCAACTGCACCTGCTACCTTGCATCTGCGAGCCTTGCCCTCAGCTTCCGGGTTGCTCGAAACAGCGTGTTCTTTGCTGTCTCTTCTGTCGTCGAAAGCATCTCGCCAATGGTTCTCAACTTCAGCCCTTGATAGTGCTTGAGCTCAAATACCGTGCGTTCCCGCGGCGTCAACTCGTTTAAAGCCTCTTGAATCGCCGTGTTCATCGTCTTGCGTTCCAGTTCACGGGCCGGATTCGCGCTGGCACGTCCGTCCGTCAAGTTCGCCAGCAGATCAATCTCTTCTCCTGCTCCATCCAGTGCCGTCGACGGATCCTCACGCCTGCTCTTCCGGCGGCGTAACTGATCCAGGCAAAGGTTCGTCACAATCCGATACAGCCATGTGTAGAACGAGCATTCGAACCGAAAGTTCGACAGGTGGCGATACGCCTTAAGAAACGCCTCCTGGTGCACATCCTGTGCGTCCTGCTCGTTGCCCAGCATGTGCAGAGCAAGGCGCAGAACGCTGCGGTCGTATCTTCGAACCAGCGCGTCGAACGCCTGGCGTTCGCCTTTCTGCGCTGCGCGGATGAGTTCGTCATCCTCAGCTCTCTGTTGCTGTCGAGCATCCATCTGCTCGGCAGTAAGCTTGGTACGAGTTCCGGGTTGGGCGGCGGCATTCGGCATCATTACCGTCGATTTTACCGCGCCAACGCCTGCCCCCTCACTCAATCCAACGTTGAAGGGGCTGGTACGCCGACGGCTTTCGCCGGCGAGGACAATCGCATCGCTGCTGCTCATACTGGTTCTGACTCCGGAGTCAGGGTAACTACATCCGGATAGACGGACCTGCGTCCGCAAACGATAGCACCCTACTCAAAACTTTCCCGGCTGGCAGTACACTGGTGCCGATGCCCCGTTCCTCCGCGAGCCTCTTCCCTGACCCATCCTCCTCCCACCCTGAAAACGGATGGGTTATCGCCCACTGCGACGGCGGCGCCCGCGGCAACCCCGGCCCCGCCGGCTACGGCGCCATTCTGCAGGATGAGTCGGGAGCCATCCTCGCCGAGCTCTCCGAGTTCCTCGGCAACCGCACCAATAACTTCGCCGAGTACTCTGGCCTCCTAGGCTGCCTGCAGTGGGCGCTCGACCACGCCCATCCGCGCCTGCGCGTCGTCTCCGACTCGGAGCTCATGGTCAAGCAGATTCAAGGCAAGTACAAGGTCAACTCCCCGGACCTCCGGCCCCTCTGGGAAGAAGCTCGCCGGCGCATTGCCAGGCTGGAGCGCTTCGAAATTACCCACGCCCTCCGCCACAAGAACAAGGCGGCCGACCAACTCGCAAATGACGCCATGGATCGCGGCACCGGACGCTCTCGCCCTGTGAACGTTTCCGCTCCGCCCGTGAAGTCCGCTTCACCATCCCCGGGATCTCCAGCATCGCCGGCGTCTTCCCGCCCAGCAGCAGTCAGCGCACCACCCACGCTGCGTGGGTTTACTCGTGACGGCGCCATCCACCTGCTCGGCGGTGCCGTCCTTCCTGACGGAGTGTTTGTGAAGATCATCCCTGAGTAGTCGCCGATTTCCGCGGGAATCGCCTTCTGAGACAACCGCCTGCTACATGTTATGACTCCGGGCCCGCAACGCAAACCTCTCGCACTTCAGTGCATCCAAGGCCTTTATGTGTACTGCTCTCCGACCTGCCATTGCTGCTCTCACGACGCTGCTCCTGTTCCCCTGTGCCCTTCAGCTCTCCGCCCAGCCCTCTCAGACCGATGCCCTGCAGGCTGTCCGTGCCGCCGTGGAAGCGGAGATGCAGGCTAGCCATACCGACCACAGCATCTGGATGTATCGCGATCACGATGTCACCCCGGAACAGAACGCGACCTACTTCACCATCGAGACTCGCCAGGGCACGCTCCGAAGGATGATCGAGCTCAACGGACATCCGCTCTCCTCAGATCAGACCCAGGCAGAGACCAGTCGCATTGATAACTACGTGCATGATCCGTACGCGCAGGCAAGAGCGCGGCGCAACAGTGCCCATGACGATGCGCAGGCGGCGGAGATGCTGAAGATGCTTCCCAACGCCTTCATCTGGTCGATTGCGAATGAGACCCCGGAATATATCACCGTTCGATACCGGCCCAACCCGAGCTTCGACCCGCCCGACATGCAGGCGCGCGTGATGAGCGCGATGAGCGGTGAGATGGTGATCGCAAGGGATGGCAACCGAATCCGTTCCCTCCATGGCACCCTGACGCATAACGTCCTCATTGGCTTCGGCCTTCTCGCTAAACTCTTCGCTGGCGGGACTTTCGATGTGGAACGGCGCATCGTCGGAGATGGACGCTGGCAGATTACTGAAACCCACGTGCACATTGGCGGCCACGCCCTCCTCTTCAAAACCATCGGCCAGCAGGAGGACGACGTGAAAACCGAGTGGAAGCCTTCCCCCGACGACACTCTCGAGCAGGCCGGACATACCCTTGAAAGCGAACGGTAGTCGCGCAAGGATTTCGCATCGCTGCGCCCGGCATGGCAATCTAAGAGAAGCGTGATCAGAACCCTACCCAAAGTGAAGACCCACCAGCGAACGATCCGAGTGCTCCTCGTTGCACTCGGATCGATGGCGGCTCTCGCCGCCTCGGCGCAGAGCACGAGCACGCTCCCTACGGACCCGAGCGCCTTGATTGCCGCGCATAATGAGGCACTTGCGCGCCCTACCGGCTCCGGATATATCTTCCACGCTCCTGGCGTTTTTACCGCCCCAGGCGGATTCGCCGTCGACCGCGCCAGCGACGCGGCTCTGCCCCTGACGCTCGATGACGCCATCTCCATTGGCCTCGCCCGCAACGTGCGCATGAAGTATGACCGAGGAAACCAGCGGGCTGTAAAAGGCGATACTCTCGGCGTTTTAAGCGCTCTTGTGCCTAACCTCAGCGTGAACGCCAGCAGCGACGCGCAGGAGCTAAACCTTGCAGCCATGGGGTTTAAGCCGTCGCTCATCTCTGGATTCGCAACGTTGGGTCTTCTCCCGCCCGGATATGCCTTTTCCGAGATCGTGAAGGTGGACACTACCCAGGCGTCCGTTAATGCCAGCCAGGTTCTCTTCAATCTTCCCGATTATGAGTTATATCGTGGAACGACTAATGAAGCTAGAGTTGTTGACCTGACGGAACTTACAGATGAAGGCGACCTTGTTCTCGACGTCGGAATGACCTACCTTGAGGTGCTTGCTGACCAGGCGAACGTGGTGAATACGGAAGCCCAGGAGAAGTCCGCGAAGACGTTGTTCGATCAGGCGACGCAGAAGCACAAAGCTGGCGTTGGGACGGACCTCGATGCCTTGCGCGGGCAGGTGGAATACCAACAGCGTCAACAATATGTGGTCGCTGCCCAGTCTCAGCTTGAGAAGGACAAGATTCAGTTGACCCGCATTCTTGGCTTGCCGGCGGGGCAAAAGCTGGACCTTACGGATGCAGCGCCCTTCTCGCAGTTGGCGGAGATGCCGCTGGAAGCGGCCAAGATTACGGCTTACCGTCACCGCAAGGACTACCTAAGCCTACTGCAGCAAGTCGCGCTCACTCAGCGTGAACTCAAGGCGGTTAAGTATCAGCGTTTGCCAACACTTGCCTTCAACGGAGACTACGGCGTCATTGGCCTCACGGGGGGTTCATACCACGGCGATTTCGCTGCGGAAGGGTCGCTGAGTGTGCCGGTATTTCGTGAGGCGGCGCAGCGCGGGGAGCAGGATGTTGTGAATGCACAGTTGACGGCGCTGCACCAGCAATTGGCGGATTTGCGGGTGACGATCGACGCTCAGATTCGCACGTCGATGCTGGATGTGAACGCAGCAAACGAGTTAGTGAAGGTTTCGCAGAGCAATGTGGTGCTGGCGCAGCAGGAGTTGTCGGATGAGCGGGACCGGTTCGCGGCGGGGGTGGATGATAATCTGCCGCTGGTGGATGCGGAAGCTTCCTTGGCTAGCGCGCAGGCGCAACTGGTTAACTCCTTATATCAGTACAACGTAGCGAAGCTGCAGTTGGCGCGGAACACGGGTGTGGTGGAGACGCGGTATCGGGCGTACCTGGGTCAGCAATAGGCTTTTCTCGTAAACCTTGCGAGTTTCATTGCACTCTCAACTGGGTTATGTGTTACTGGATGGCAGTTCTAGCAGGCTTTTCTGCACACGTGCTCCGGATAGGATGTGGTGTGTCCAAGAAACCAATTCTTCTCAGTTGGTCGGGTGGTAAGGACAGCGCCTGGGCGCTGCACCTGCTGCGTCAGGATCCGGAGTTCGAGGTGGTCGGACTGCTGACCACCATCAACCAGCACTTTCATCGGGTGGCGATGCACGGGTTCCGTGAGCACCTGCTGGACCTGCAGGCCGAGGCGGCTGGGCTGCCGCTGTGGAAGGTGTCCCTGCCATGGCCCTGCGCGAACACGGTGTATGAGAAGTTGATGTCCGAGGTGTGCGAGCGAGCGGCCAGAGAAGGCCTGTATGGGATCGCTTACGGCGATCTTTTCCTGCACGACATTCGCGCCTACCGGGTGGAGAAGATGTCGGGGTCGGGACTGGAGCCGATCTTTCCCTGCTGGCTGCTTCCCACGGACGAGCTGGCGCACTCGATGATTTCGGCGGGTGTGCGGGCGCACATTGTCTGCGTGGATCCGCGCAAGCTGGACAAACGGTTTGCGGGACGGATGCTGGACGAGGGCTTGTTGGCCGAGTTGCCGGGGACGGTGGATCCTTGTGGGGAGCGTGGCGAGTTCCACACCTATGTAAGCGCTGGACCGATGTTCTCGCGTAGCATTGAAGTGTCGCCCGGCGAGGTTGTTGAGCGCGACAGCTTTGTCTATGCGGATCTCCTACCTGCCTCCAACACGACCTCTCTTTGAATTCAATCCATTCGGCTTGGTTAAGCGGAAACGATTCGGCTCGGCTGTTCTTGTTCTGTTGAGCATGAGCCTGGTGGTTTGTGGCGTGCGGCCGGCGCGGGCGCAGGTGCTGGCGCAGAAAAACTGGGCCGGGTCCGGCGTGACGGTGGAGTTGTGGTGGAAGCGCGCGGTGTTCTATCGCGTGGATCCAACGCGGTTTCAGGACTCGAATGGCGATGGGTGGGGCGACCTGGAGGGGCTGGATCAGCGGCTGATGTATCTGCAGACGCTGGGCGTGGATGCGTTGATTTTGAGGACCACCCCTGAAGTGGCAACGACTGCGACAAAGGCTGCCGCCAAGGCTGTTGCGCTGGAGCCGACCGCGGAGGTGAGCTCAGCGTTCGACACGCTGGTGCGAGACGCGATTGGGCGACACATACGCGTGCTGGTGGAGCTGGGGGCGCCTGCCTCGCAACAGGCCGACGCGCAATACCTGGAGATGGCGCGAGCGTGGCTGAACCAGGGCGCTGCTGGAATCTATGTACCGACGCAGGCGCTGGAGAAGGTGGACGGCGCGGAGCACATTGCGCTGCTACTGCAGCAACTGCGCTCACTGACGGATGGGTTTCCGGGAGAGCGCGTGCTGCTGGCCGATGCGCCTGCGGTGCCTGACGAGGAGATTGAAGACGCGCTGGCGAAGAATGCGCAACTGACGGCGAGCACTCCGCTGGGCGCCCTTGAGAATGGCGCGCCGCCTACAGTGGCGGGGCTGCGCACGGCGTGGATGGCGGATCTCGGGCAAGGCTCGGATAGCGCGGTGAACGTGCCGCAGAAGAGCACGGTGGTGACGAAGAAGGTGAAGCGCACGGTGGTGCGGCATGGGCGCAAGCGCGTGATCACGGAGACGGTGCGGGTGTGGTCGCGGCCTCGGAGTGTGGAGCGGAGTGCGGCGCGGAGCGGGGTGCAGGGCGTGGCGAATCCGCTACTGGTGTCCGTGCGCGTGCCGATGATGAAGAATGCGGCGCAGCAGATGGCGATGGAGCGGGCGCTGGCGGTGATGATGCTGGCTTCGAAGTCCGCCGTGCTGCTGGAGTATGGGCAGGAGCTGGGGCTGGATAGGGCCGGGAAGAATGCACCGCTGATGCAGTGGACGCCGACGAACCTTACGCGCAAGCCTCCGCCGCCGGTGGAGAAGCCTGCGCCGCCGCCGGTGTCGCAGTACAAAGGATTTCTGCCGTGGGTGAAGCCGCTGCCGCGCAGGCTGTTTCCGCCTCCGGTGATGCCGGTGGTGGAGGAGAGCGACAAGCCGACGCCGGTAGACCCGGCGCTGTTGCCGGGATTTACGGCCGGGAACTTTGACGCGGCGCTGGCGGCTCCGAATGGAGCTACGGCGAACGTTGCGGTGGAGGATTATCCGGATGGATCGCTGCTGAATCTCTACCGGCAGTTGATTGCGCTGCACCACGATAATGCGACGGTGAGGAGCGGGTCGATGGAGGTGCTGAACCACGACGACCAGGACTCGCTGGTGTGGGTGCGGAGGGCGCCGGCTAGCTCGCGAACCTCCACCACCGTTGTGGTCGCGTGCAACTTGTCGGACCGGCCGCTGGTGTTGAGTGGGATGGGCGAGGTGACGGTGAACTTTATGCGGTCGCTGCTGCAGCCGGCGTCGGGGGATTTGATGAAGGTGATGCCGGGGATGGTGATGGTGGGGGAGACGCGGTAGGTCCTGCGCGGACGGCGGGAGTTGAGTTTACGGTTCTCAGTTCTCAGTTCTCAGTTGTGGCTTCTAGCTTCTAGCTGTTGGGCGGCTAAGGCGCCTGCGGCGTTGGCGCTTCGGTTGACGGCGTGGAACGTGCAACAGCAGATGCGACGGCGACGGTACGTGCAAACCTTGGGGCTAAAGCCCCCTTCTTTATAGGAGCTATGAGACCCGAGGCTGAAGCCTCGGGGTACCTGTTCGTGGTTGGGCTTAGGCCGTGGTGGGGTATGCGGCGAGGACCTGGTCGAAGACGGCGTCCCAGGAGCAGCGCTGGGCGTAGGTGCGGGCGGTGGTGCGCATGCGGGCGTGGGATGGAGGGTCGGCTAAGATGTCGGCGATGGCGGCGGCGAAGGCCTCGTCGGGGACGATGCGGCCGGGGGTTGTGGGCTGCGTGGCGGCGTGGCAGTTTTCGCAGCAGGTGGGCGAGGGGTTCGGTGGAGATGATGGCGTCGAGGCTGGAGAGAACGACTCAAACGCTGCGTGCGCGGTTGGGGTTGCGGCGTGCTGCGTTGCGGGTTGGGAGGCTGATTCAGTGGCGCGCTGGAGGATGTGGGCGGGGCCTCCGTGAGGGGTGACGATGGCGGGGACGCCGCTGGCCAGGGCTTCGAGGACTACGTTGCCGAAGGTGTCGGTATGGGAGGGGAAGATGAGGAGGTCCATGCTGGCGTAGGCGCGAGCGAGGGCTTCGTCGCGGAGGACGCCGGGGAGATGCGCGGTGGGAAGCTTGCGGCGAAGGTGTTCTTCCTCGGCTCCGTGACCGATGATGAGCCAGCGGGCGGTGATGCCGCGGAGACGAAGCTCGGCGTCGATTCGTGGGAGGAGGGTCACGTTTTTTTCTACCGACAGGCGGCCTACGTAGCCGAGCACGGGATCACGCGTGGACTCGGTGAGCGAGGGTGGGAGGGCGCGGTGGGCGGGGGTGAAGAGGGTGGTGTCGACGCCACGCTGCATGAGGTGGCAGGCGCGGTGGGTGGTGCGCTCGAGGAGGGTGCAGAGGGTGGGGTTGGGAGCGTAGAGTGCGTCGGCGCGGCGGTAGAGGGCTGAGGCGATGGAGAGCGCGGCGGCTTCGACGGTGCGCTCGAGGGGCGGGCCCACGCGGCCGAGATGGCGGGAGAGCCAGCGCATGCGGCGCGCGGCGTACTCATGCAGATTGGTGTGCCAACTAGCGACGAGAGGGATGCCGAGCTGGTGCGCGAAGTAGGCGCCGAAGAGGCCGAGCTCGCTGGGGCCGGTGATGTGGATGATGTCTGGGCGGAAGCTGCGAACCGTTGCGGAGATGCGGTTGGTGTAGCGGAAGAAGAGGGGGTCGAAACTGAGATCTTTTTCTACCTGCACGGCGAGCGGGCTGCGGCCGAGCTCGAGTGCGCTGACGGAACCTTCGGGACGGAAGCGGCGCGTGGTTTGGCCGGCGCGGACGCAGAGCATCGGGATGTCGTGGCGACGGGCGTAGGCGGCGAAGTTGCGGCTGGTGTGCGCGACGCCGTTGACCTCGTGAAAGCTGTCGGGGAAAAAAGCGATGCGTGGCGAGGAGGGCATCGCGATGGATGGTAGCAGGGGTTTGTTGCAGGGGTGTGAGTTCTCGGTTCTCAGTTCTCAGTTCTCGGTTCTCGGTTGTCAGGAGAGGTGCTTTTGCTGGGAACGGAGAACTGAGAACGGACAACTTGCTTCACCTGCGGGTCTGGGCGATGTCGGGGCCCAGGAGTTCCTGGGCGTCGGGGGCTGGGGATTCGGGGATGGGCGCGCCGGGGGACCAGGGGTCGACGCGGGAGGCTTCTACGTCGAGGTGGTTGCGGGTGAGGCCTTCTTTGAGGATGGCGAAGGCCTGCTCGGGGGTGTCGGCGAACTGGAAGAGGTCGAGGTCCTTGACGGCGATCGCGCCTTTGTCGGCGAGGAGTTGGAGGTCGATGACGTTTTTCCAATAGCTGCTGCCGTAGATGACGATGGTGATGGGCTTGGAGAGCTTGTGGGTCTGGTCGAGGGTGAGGAGCTCGAACATTTCGTCGAGCGTGCCGAAGCCGCCGGGGAAGACGACGAGGGCTTTGGCGAGGTACGCGAACCAGTACTTGCGCATGAAGAAGTAGTGGAAGTTGAGGTTGAGCGCGGGCGTGATGTAGGGGTTGGGGAGCTGCTCGAACGGGAGCATGATGTTGAGGCCGATGGTTTTGCCGCCGGCCTCCCAGGCGCCGCGGTTGGCGGCTTCCATGATGCCGGGGCCTCCGCCGGAGGTGATGACGAAACGGTGGCGGCGGCCGGGAAGGTTCTTGGACCACTCGGTCATGAGGCGAGCGAGGGTGCGCGCGTCTTCGTAGTAGCGGG
>JBAULP010000115.1:0-12222 GCA_049578265.1 Acidobacteriaceae bacterium | reverse complement strand
GCGCATTATGATGCGTTTGCGGCGGAGCCTGCGGGTGAGTCGATTGGCGCGGCGGCGGCGGGAGAAGATGCGGCGCGGCGATCGCGAGGACTGGCGGATGAGGCGGCGGCTTCCCTGCTGGTGCGCGCGACGGTGGATGGGAGAGTGCTGACGGCGCAGCCTGGATCGCTGGCGGGACAGAGGGTGGGATCGGGTGAGACGCTGCTTACGCTGGCGGGCGATGGTGGAGGAGAGAGTGTGGTGCAGCGGAGTGTGCGGCTGTTTCTGCCGGCGGGAGAGATGAACCGGATACGCGCAGGGGATGAGGTGGCGATTGTGCCGCCGGGAAGTTTTTCTGTTCTGAGGCTGCGATTGAAGACGGTGGAGGGTGAGACGGCGACGCTGCCGCAGGGGTTGATTGCGCGGCAGCAGTATAAGGGGATCGAGCTGCCTACGTTTTACTCGGCGCGCGTGATGCTGCCGGAGGAGACGCCACGGATGGCGCTGGGAACGGCGGGGGTAGCGAAGGTGTTTGGGGCGCGGAGGAGTTTGGCGGAGAGAGCGGCGATAGTGGTGGTGGATGTGGTGCGGGCGCACGTCTGGTAGAGCAAAAAACATCGGCAGCCTTGAAGGCTGCCGATGCATTGGGCCATGCGGTTGTTGCAATCAGTGACCGAGGCCACTGAAATTCTTGGCCAGGCTTGTGTTCTTGGCGACGCGCAATGCGGTCACCATCTTTCCGGCAGGGGCTGCTGCGCTCTTGGGAGCTTTGACGGCCTTGGCCTTGGGAGCGGCGGGCTTGGTGATGGACTTTTTCGAGACGGCCATTGGATCGTTCCTCGCGTTTGAATTTTGAAGCGGCGGGGCCTGGTAGTGCCTGGGGGTGGGCCTAGAAGGCGGTGCGCGCGACCGTTACTGTCTTGGCCATGCGCAGGGCGGTGACCATCTTGCCTGCAGGTGCGGTGGTGGATCCAGCAGTGGACTTGGGCGCCTTGGTTGTTACTGGCTTGCGCGCGGTGGAGGACTTGGTGATCGACTTCTTGGTCACGGCCATGGGAGTTTACCTCGTGTGGGATTTGGTGGTTCGTTCAACGCTTTCTGTTAGTGCATGCTGTGTGCCAAAGTTGGTGGCCGCGGTGAGATTTGTTAATGTCTCTGAAATTGCAGGGGTTGCGCGAGGGCGCTGGAATAGGGGTTACGGGGGCTCGGAAAGGTGATGGGTGAAAAAATAAACGCGTATAGGTTACTTTTTCACCCATGAGCGGTTTAGGCGAGGGAGTACTTGCGGCAGAGGTACTTGATGCGCTGGCCGTCGATGCGGAGGAGGCGGGCGGCGGCGGCTTTGTTGCCGTGGGTACGGCTGAGGGCGGCGGAGAGTAGGGCGATCTCCATCTGCTGGATTTCGGCGTCGAAGTCAGCGCCGGATTCGGGGAGGAGAGCTGCTTCGCTGGCGGCGAGGTTGGTGGCGATGAGTTGGACGGGGAGATGGGAGGACTGGATCTCCTGGCCGCGGACGGTGATGACGAGGCGCTGGATGAGGTTCTCGAGCTCGCGGACGTTGCCGGGCCAGGGGTGCTGCTCGAAGGCGGAGAGGGCGGTGTCGTCGATGCGCTTGATGGGGAGGTCGTTGGCGATGCAGTGGGTGCGGAGGAAGTGCTCGCAGAGGAGAGGGATGTCGCCGGAGCGCTGGCGGAGCGCGGGGAGGTGGATGGGGACGACGTGGATGCGGTAGTAGAGGTCTTCGCGGAAGCGGCCGGTGTGGACCATCTCTTCGAGGTTTTCGTTGGTGGCGCAGATGAGGCGGAAGTCGATTTTGCGAAGGGTGCGACCGCCGAGGCGCTGGACCATGTGGTCTTCGAGGACGCGCAGGAGTTTGGTTTGGAGCGGGAGGGTGAGGGTGGCGATTTCGTCGAGGAAGAGGGTTCCGGTGTCGGAGAGTTCGATTTGGCCGGGGCGAGCTTCGGTGGCGCCGGTGAAGGCTCCGCGCTCGGAGCCGAAGAGTTCGGACTCGATGAGGTCCTGAGGGAGTGCGGCGCAGTTGAGGCGGATGTAGGGCTTGGAGGAGCGCGGGCTGAGCGCGACGATGGCGCGGGCGACGAGCTCTTTGCCGGTGCCGCTTTCGCCACGCACGAGGACGTTGACGCTGCTGCCGGCGACCTGTTGGATGGCGTCGTAGACGGTGCGCATGGACTCGCTGACGCCGATGAAGTCCTGGAAGCGGCTGCTCTCGTGGGCCTGGCGGCGAAGCTTCTCGCGCGAGGATTGCTCGGAGCGGGTGCGAAGGAGGTCGGCGAGGGAGAGGCGGAGTTCGGAGATGTCGACGGGGCTGCGGAAGTGCGCGTCAGCGCCGGCTTCGAGAGCTTGCTTTTCTACGGAGCGGGTGCGGGAGGCGCTGATCGAGAGGATGACGAATTCGGGGTTGAGCTTGCGAAGCTCGTTGAGGACGGGAAGGCCGCCGAAGGGAGGGTCGCCATCGGTGTCGATATCGATGATGACGGCCTGGACGTGGGCTTCGCGAGTCCAGCGGGCGAGGTCGTCGTAGGTGGGACGAAGGACGACTTGAAACCAGGGAACGAGTTCGGGGAAGAGTTCGTCGACGAAGTCTCTGTCCGCGGTGACGGCGCAGACGACTGGCAGATCGAAGTGCGAGGACTGGAGAGATGGCGGTCGTCGCGGAGCCATGCGCCATAGTAAACGAAAGATGGGGAGGCGATGGTGGATTGCGGGGCGTTGCGTTGGGCAGGAGGACTTCCCCGTTGGTTCGCTGGGGGTAAGGAGATTTGCGGGGGGCAGATGAGGGACAAAGGTTTTTCTTCGGGGAGTTGTACATGGGAGGTTGTGGGTTGGTATAGTCTTGGCCGTTGCGAAAGAGGCGTTTCAGGAGGCGGAATGATTTGGATGAAGGGTGTGGTGCTGGGAGCGATGGTCGCGGTGACGGGTCAGGTGGCGTTGGCGCAGGCGGGGCCGGTGCGGATTGATTCGGGCAAGCTGCAGGGCGTTACGCAGGGCGGCGTGGAGTCATTCAAGGGCGTGCCGTTTGCTGCGCCGCCGGTGGGAGAGCTGCGGTGGCGCGCTCCGCAGCCGGTGAAGCCGTGGAAGGGCGTGCGGAAGGCAGATACGTACTCGCCGGATTGTATGCAGGTGCCCTTCCCTAGCGACGCTGCTCCGTTGGGGACGGCTCCTGCGGAAGATTGTTTGTATCTGAATGTGTGGCGGCCTGCGGGGACGCCCGCAGATGCGAAGCTTCCGGTGATGTTCTGGATCTACGGCGGAGGGTTTGTGAATGGCGGCAGTTCGCCGGCGGTTTACGACGGCAGCAAGTTTGCGGAGAAGGGCGTGATCCTTGTCAGCGCGAACTATCGGGTGGGACGGTTTGGGTTCTTCGCGTTTCCGGAGCTGACGAAGGAAGATGCCGATGGGATGGTTGGGAACTATGGGTTCATGGATCAGATTGCTGCGCTGAAGTGGGTGCAGCGGAATATCGGGGCGTTTGGTGGCGATGCGTCGAATGTGACGGTGTTTGGTGAGTCTGCGGGCGGGTTTTCGGTGAGCATGCTGCTGACGTCGCCGCTATCGGGAGGATTGTTTGCGAGGGCGATCATTGAGTCGGGTGGTGGACGGACGAACCTGGGAGGGCTGCGGTATCTGGATACGACGCTGCCGAATGGGCCGGCTTCGGCGGATTCGGTTGGCGTGACGTTTGCGAAGAGCGTGGGGGTTGATGGGACGGGCAAGGAGGCGTTGGAGAAGCTGCGGCAACTGCCGGCGGAGACGGTGCGCGGGAAGTTGAACATGGCGTCGATGAATGACCCCGGATATTGCGGGCCGATGATTGATGGCCAGGTGGTGGTGACGGATCCGCAGTCGGTGTATCTATCGGGCGCGGGGTGGAGGGTTCCGGTGATGATTGGGACCAACAGCATGGATATTGGCTTCGGATTTGCGGCGAGTAAAGACGCGCTGTTTGCGTCGTTTGGCGCGGATAAGGAGAAGGCGATGGCAGCTTATGATCCGACTGGCAAGGCGGATCTGCGCGAGTTGGCGTACATGGTTTCGATGGACCGCTTTATGACAGAGCCGGCGCGGTTTGTGGCGGGGGTGTTCGCGTCCGAGGGAATGCCTAGCTATGTGTATCGGTTTTCGTATGTGGCGGAATCGATGCGCAGCAAGTGGCCAGGGGCTCCACATGCAACGGAGATTCCTTTTGTGTTTGACACGGTGAAGGCGAAGTATGGGAAGGACCTGGCGCCAAACGATGAGAAGGTTGCGGAGGACATGCATAGCTATTGGGTTGCATTTGCGAAGACAGGAGATCCGGCGCCTGCGAATCTGCCGGCGCGGCCTTTTTCTTTTAAGCGAGGGTGATGGTGGTGACTCGACTGAGGCGCGGCGCATCACAGAGCTATGGCAGGTCCATTTGTTCAGATCGTTGGTCCGAATCATGTGGTGCAGATCGATGGGGTGAAGCTGCTGGGCTTCGACGCCAAGGATGCGGAGAAGCTGCTGTTTACGTTGCTGCTGTTTGCGTTTCTGTATGGGTTGAGCAAGGTGCTGCGGTATGCGGCGCAGAAGGCTCGAGGCAAGCGGGAGAAGAGGGCGTTCTGGACGAGGCAGGGCGTGAGCCTGGTGACGTTCCTGCTGGCGATCATTGGGTTTGTTTCGATATGGTTTGATAATCCGACGCGGCTGGCGACGGGAGTGGGGCTGTTCAGCGCGGGGCTGGCGTTTGCGCTGCAGAAGGTGATTACGAGTTTTGCCGGCTACTTTGTGATTCTTCGCGGGAACACGTTCAATGTTGGCGACCGCATCAAGATGGGCGAGGTTCGCGGGGATGTGATTGCGTTGAACTTTATCCAGACGGTGATCATGGAGATGGGTGAACCGCCGAGCGTGCAGAGCGAAGACCCGGGGATGTGGGTGCGGAGCCGGCAGTACTCGGGGCGGATTGTGATTATTTCGAATGCGCAGATCTTCGATGATCCGGTGTACAACTACACGCGCGACCTGCCGTATATCTGGGAGGAGATGCATCTGCCGATCTCGTACAAGGATGACCGGGTGAAGGCGGAGCAGATTATTCTGGCGGCCGTCGAGGAACATACGAAGGAGATTGCGGAGCTGGCAGAGCCGGAGCTGGAGCGGCTGAAGCAGGAGTTCTTTATTGAGTCCGCGGACTTGAAGCCGCGCGTGTACCTGCGCATTACCGACAACTGGGTGGAGCTGGCCGTGCGGTTTCTTTGTGGGACCCACGATATTCGGGGGCTGAAGGATCGGATCAGCCGGCAGATTTTGGCGGGGCTGGAGGCGGCGGGGATTGGGATCGCTTCAGGGACGTATGCGATTGTGGAGTTTCCGCCGGTCACGGTGAAGGGGGTTGGGGAGCTGGAGGCGAAGGTGGGAGAGAAGCAGCCCGCGCCCCACGCTTGACATTGTGGTGTCGTACGTGGAGCGCCGGGCTTTGGGTTGGATGGTTGGTTAGAGGGCGTGGTTGATGGTGGCGCGGCCCAGGTAGCGGGCGGTTTGGCCTAGTTCTTCTTCGATGCGGAGGAGCTGGTTGTATTTGGCGATGCGGTCGGTGCGGCTGGCCGAGCCAGTTTTGATCTGGCCGGCGCTGGTGGCTACGGCGAAGTCTGCGATGAAGGTGTCTTCCGTTTCGCCGCTGCGGTGGGAGATGACCGAGGTGTAGCCGTTGCTGCGGGCGAGTTCGATGGCGTCAAAGGTCTCTGAGACGGTGCCGATCTGGTTGAGCTTAATGAGGATGGAGTTGGCTGCGCCTTCCTTGATGCCGCGCTGGAGGATCTCGGTGTTGGTGACAAAGATGTCGTCGCCGACGAGTTGGAGCTTGCTGCCTAGCTTTTCGGTGAGGAGCTTCCAGCCGTCCCAGTCGTTCTCGTCTAAGCCGTCTTCGAGGGAGATGATGGGGTACTGGCGGATCCAGTTGGCGTAGAAGTCGACCATCTCGGCGGAGGTTTTTTCGGTCTTGTCGGACTTCTTGAAGACGTACTTGCCTAGTTTTTTGTCGTAGAACTCGCTGGAGGCGGGGTCGAGGGCGATGCAGACGTCCTGGCCGGGCTTGAGGCCGGCGGCGGTGATGGCCTCGAGGATGACTTCTACGGCTTCGACGTCGGACTTGAGGGAGGGGGCGAATCCGCCTTCGTCGCCGACTGCGGTGTTGTAGCCTTTCTTCTTGAGGACGCCCTTGAGGGTGTGGAAGACTTCGGCGCCCCAGCGGAGCGCGTCGGCGAAGGTGGGAGCGCCGACGGGCATGATCATGAACTCCTGGAAGTCGACGTTGTTGTCGGCGTGGGCGCCACCGTTGATGATGTTCATCATGGGCGTGGGGAGGATGCAGGCGTTGGCGCCGCCGAGGTAACGGTAGAGCGGCAGGCCGAGGGCTTCGGCGGAGGCGCGGGCGCAGGCCATGGAGACGGCGAGGATGGCATTGGCGCCGAGGTTGCCCTTGTTGGGCGTGCCGTCGATGGCAATCATGGTGGCGTCGATGAGGCGCTGGTTGCTGGCGTCCATGCCGGTGAGGTCGGGGGCGATGGCGGACTCGACGTTGTCGACGGCCTTGAGGACACCCTTGCCGAGGTAGTGGGATTTGTCGCCGTCGCGGAGCTCGACGGCCTCGTGCTCGCCGGTGGAGGCGCCAGAGGGAACGGCGGCGCGGCCGCGAGCGCCGTCGGAGAGGATCACGTCGGCTTCGACGGTGGGATTGCCGCGGCTGTCCAGGATTTCACGGGCGTGGATGGAGACGATTTCGGTCATTTCGGTCCTCGATCTTTTGGTGTTGCGGTTACGGGAGCTTGTTGGGCGCGTGATGCGATGCTGCAGGCGTTCCTGCAGGGAGGGGCGGCGGTCGACGGCGATGGGGTTGCCGGAGGTGCCGGAGATGGTGCCGATCAGGTCAGTCATTCGGGTCGATCATGGAGCCAGCTTGTCATCCGTCGTTTCTTCGGCCCACCGGCCTCATTTTAGCAAAGCGCTGGCGTTGGACTTCGATGGTATTGAGCGATTGCCGCACGGTGTCGGCGAGCATGGTGAGGAGTTCGTCGCCCTCTTCACGGGTGGCGAGGGGCATGCGAAGGCTGACGCGGGTGCCGCGACCGGGGCGGCTGATGATGTCGACGTGGGCTTCGTCGCCGTAGAGGACCTGGATTCGCTCGCGGACGTTGCGCATGCCGATGCCGGAGCCTTCGCGGACGAGTCCGCTAACGGGAGCGGTGGTGGGGCCACCGGGTTCGATGCCGACCCCGTCGTCTTCGATTTCAAGGAGGAGACGGTCGTCGGCGATGCGGGAACGGAGGGTGATGGTGCCACCGGAGATGCGGGGCTCGAGGCCGTGCTTAATCGAATTTTCGATGAGTGGCTGGAGGAGCATGCTGGGGACGATGATGTCGAGGGTGTCGGGGGAGATTTCCTTGACGACGCGGAGCTTTTCGCCGAAGCGGACGCACTCGATGTCGAGGTAGTCGTCGGTGAAGTCGAGCTCTTCGCTGAGGGGGACGAAGGCGTCGCGGTCGCGGAGGAGGACGCGAAGGATGTGGCTGAGCTTCACAATCATGTCGCGGGCCAGGTCGGGCTTGGAGCGGACGAGCGAGGCGATGGAGTTGAGCGTGTTGAAGAGGAAGTGCGGGTTGATCTGCCGCTGCAGAGCTTCGAGGCGGGCTTCGAGGAGAAGGCGGGATTGCTCTTCGAGCTTGTGCTCGATGCGGACGGCGTTCCAGATTTTTAGTGGGATGCCGACGACGACTGGGGCGCAGGCGCAGATGGCTAGCTCCATAAGCCATGAATGGGAGTAGAGCGCGAAGTAACGGTGCGGATAGAGGTGAGAGAAGAGGCTGGCGGCGAACTGTGTCGCCATGATGAGGACGAGGAGAAGCATCTGGCGGTCGAGATGCGGCCAGGTGACGGTGCGGCGGATCCAGCGGTAGAGGCTGAGGTCGATGAGCGGGGAGAAGGACCAGATGTTTTCTTCGCCGGCGACGCGGCGGTAGGCTCCGAAGATGGCGGCGATGGCGAGGTTGACGGGGAGGGCGAAGAACTCGTGATGGCCGAGCGCGGGGAGGGCGAGCGCGGCGCCGCCAACCATGGCGGCCCAGGGGCCGAGGAGAAGGCCCAGGATGGCGGTGGCCTGGAAGGAGATGTCGGCGGCGAGGAAGTTGGAGACGCGCACGCGGACGAGCACGCCGAGCATGAGCGGGACGCAGATCCAGGCGAGGAGGTGAAGAGTTTCGCGGGTGGAGCGGTGCTTGAGGAGAAGCAGACGCTTGAAGGCCGTGGAGCGAGCGAGTGAGCTGGCGACCGCCGCGGCGACGCCTAGCTCGACGAGGAGGGTGATCCAGATGAGTTTGGAGTCGCTTGCGTGCACGGTTCTACTTTACGCGGTTGTGGGACACAGGTTGTGAGCGTGAAGCCGGGATGAGGAAAGCGGACTCGCTACGACTATTTACGCTAATCCGGACAAGGAATGTTACAAAGTGGATTTATGCGTTTTCTGGAAATAAAGCATTGCGCCATGCGTGACGCCGTGGTGCGAGAACTCTACAGACACATTTGAACAATTCGATTCCAGGAGGATGTCGAATATGCGTTCGATGGAGTAGCAATTCATTTGCATTGCTGGGGTGGAAAACGGTCGCCTCTTCATCAGGTTCAGCACTCCGTGGACTAACTTGACCCTATTTCGCAGACCGGTTACCAGGCGGTCAGTCAAAGGACGCGGATTGGAATAGGTGAAGTGCAGCGCACCGATACCACCTTCGGCAATCAAGCCGATCAATTTTCGAAGCACAAGTTCGCCTTGCGCGACCGGAATATGTTGGAAAACGATAAAGGAATGCACCAGGTCGAAGCTGGCAGGAGCTAGCGAATCGATCTCGTCGGAATGCAGCAATTGGGCAGAGCTGACATCGAATTTTTGGCAATTTTCACGGGCTTCTGCGAGCATGCTTTGGGAGACATCGACACCAACCACGGTTTGCGCCCGCTTCGCAAACGGTATCAAGAGTCTGCCCGTCCCGCACCCGTAATCAAGAACACGAACAGGTTGGAAGTCGCGTTTTAGCTTGTGGCGAATCAACTCAAGAACGTGCTCGACATGGCGTTCACCGGTAGCGAAGAACTCTGCAAGAGATTTGTTATTGAGATTTGCAGACAAGTATTTTGGGTCGGACAAAACGCCAAAATAAGGATCCTGTTTGCCCCATTTTTCCCAATCCAGATCTGTACCGTAGTTCAAGGACATCCTCTCGTAATCGAGTCCACTTAGGTTAATGTGACGTAGTCGAGCCCTGAGCCGACCGACGCCGTTCATTCAGAAAGATCACAGGGAAAAGCAAATCTACAGTGATCTCAAGTACTTGCGAGAATATCAATTATTGAACGGGCCGAAATATGTGCTTTGGGAGTTTAAATAAGCCATCACGCTCCAGTTAAATAGGCCAGCAATTACGTTGACATTGGTAATTCCCAAAGTGGGCGTCGAGCTGAAATCAATTATATATTTAGGGAGTCCTTGCTCGTCTAGATCATCGAGCGTCAGATTGGATACATTAAAAACTTCATATCCCAAGCTACTGCCCGGGAAGAACGTCAGGTTATTTTCAAAACGAAGGTGCTTGGGACTTTGGCTGGTTCCCGAGCCATATCCCGAACCGAGCGCATTTCCAACTATCATTGTCGGGAATGACTCGCCTGATACGCCAATGTATTCGATGTACGAGTCCTTAATGGTACACGAATCGCACGCTTCAATAATAGCTTGTGGGACCGCAGATGAGAGTTCCCAAACGCTTTCAATGATATTCAATTGGTCTCTTCCGCCCGAATTAGGCGACTCCCAGTAGTTTGTGGTCACCCCATACTGTAGGCTACCGCCAACCCATCTCATCGCATTCGTTGAAATACTGCTCGAGATATCAGGCGAATTTACCAAGTTGATTCCATTCGAAATAGCATTGACGTTCAAAAAAGAAGAACCGATAGCTCCTTGGTTATATATCCCGTACTTCTTGAAATTCTCGACTACACAATTTTGGAATGAAACTCCCGCCGATGCCTGTATGTGGACACCATTTGCAGAGGGACCGCTTGTGCTGGACGCTAGAATCGTGCAGTTGCGAAAAACGATGCTCGCTGCGCGTTCATCTTGGATATAAATCGCGTCTGCCGTTCCGTTGTATTCCAGTACAGTATTCGGACTTCCACAATCAACTGTAACTCCTGTTCCGATATTTGCGGGTGGTTGGATTGTGGTATCGAATTGGTAAATTCCGTTCGGAACCATGATCGTGCCACCAGCAACCAGTCCCATCGCAGAGTTTATCTTGGCGCCGATGTCGCCAGTTCCTGGCACAAGAGATGCGTTTATTACTCCATTTACGAATTCAGCATTCACGGTTTGCCCAAGAGCTATCGCTGTGAAAACTCCACAATGTATAGCCAATGCCGTAGCTAGACCAAATCTAATTCTCATATATAGGTTCTCTGCCGTGTCTAACGTTGGTCATGGGCATACAGTAAACCGAAGTCCCTGTTGAGGAAACCTGGACGTGGTGGGTTGAATCGTCGCGCTGGGGGTGGGAATCTATAATGGGGTATGCCTTATAGCCATGTTCGCAAGGTCGCTGGTGCTGACTTCCCTACCCGATGGGGACAGTTTCGCATTCTTGGGTTTGAAGGTGTGGCAGAGCCGGGGTCGTCGTCTTTGAAGCGCGTGGACAATGTGGTGGCACTGACGATGGGGGATCTGTCGGCGGCACCTCCGCTGGTGAGGATTCACTCGCAGTGCCTGACGGGGGACGTGTTTCACTCGCTGCGCTGCGATTGTCACGATCAGTTGCACCTGGCGCTGGGGATGATTGCCAAGGAGGGTGCGGGGATCCTGCTGTATGAGGAGCAGGAGGGGCGCGGGATTGGGCTGATGGCCAAGCTGCGTGCGTATGAGTTGCAGGACAAGGGGCGGGATACGATTGAGGCGAATTTGGAGCTGGGGTTTCGGGCGGACTATCGGGAGTTTGAGCTGCCGGCGGAGATTCTGAAGGCGCTGAATATTCCGGCGGTGCGGCTGATTACGAATAATCCGGAGAAGGTGGCGGCGCTGGAGGCGGCGGGGGTTCGCGTGGTGGAGCGCGTGCCCGCTACGATTCCGGCGGAGCCTACGTTTGAGAAGTACCTGGAGACCAAGCGCGAGAAGATGGGGCACCTGGTGGGGTGATGCTAGTGGTTAGTGGTTAGTGGTTAGTGGGTGGTGATAAGCGGGTGGTTGATGAGCTTGCTTGTGGCGGCGTGTTGCATCAAAGGTATGAGGAGAGACTATGGCGATGGATCTGGATGAAGTGAAGGCTGGGCCCTTGGATGTTGGAGTTCTGGATGTGATTGTGAAGCGGTGGAGTCCGCGGTCGTATGCGGATAAGTCGGTGCCGAGTGAAGATCTGGTGAAGATTTTTACGGCGGCTAGCTGGGCGGCTTCGAGCTTCAATGAGCAGCCGTGGCGGTTCCTGGTGGGCAAGAAGGGTGACGCGACGTACGCGAAGATCCTGGATTCGCTGGTGGAGTTTAACCAGGCCTGGGCGAAGACGGCCCCGGTGCTGATCTTGTCTGTGGGTAAGAAGATCTTTACGAACAATGGATATCCGAATCCGTATGGCTTGCATGATACGGGCGCTGCTTCGGCGACGATGAGCTTGCAGGCTACCGCGCTGGGACTGCATACGCATGGCATGGGCGGCGTGGATAAAGAACGTGCGCGGAAGAATTTCGATATTCCTGAGGATTACGAGGTGGGTGCGGCGTGGGCGCTGGGATATCTCGGCGATCCGGAGGCGCTGCCTGAGGCGTATCGCGAGATGGAGAAGGCTCCGCGGACTCGGAAGGGGCTGGGGGAGTTTGTGTTTGCGGAGTGGGAGAAGGCCGCGGAGTTGTAGTCTTGCGGTCCTGCGCGGACGGCGGGGGGGTTTGCGAGACTGAGCGGTCGCTGAGATGCGACCGTTCTTTTGTCTTAACTCGCGGAGGCCATGACGACTTTCGCGGTGGTGACGAACTGGCCGGTGTGGCGCTGGGTGTGGTCGGCGCAGTGGACTAGAAGGCTGCCAACGGTGGTGGGGAGTTGGGCGCGGCCTACGCCCCGGGGGGTGGCGAAGGTGGAGGGGTCGAGGGCGCGGATGCGGGAAGCGGAGGTGGCGAGGGCGGCGCGGAACTCGGCGAGGGCGGCGGTGGCGGTGGCGGGGTCGTCGTTGGGGC